>NZ_JAUTYQ010000009.1:0-974 GCF_041945985.1 Exiguobacterium sp. PHA03 | reverse complement strand
TTTTGTTTTTTTAATAAAACAATTGACAGACTTACATAGATGTTTTATCATTATAGAAGTCGTCACCTTATACTTAAAACGGTCCTGTGGTGTAGCGGTTAACATGCCTGCCTGTCACGCAGGAGATCGCGGGTTCGAATCCCGTCAGGACCGCCATTTTAATATCGGCTTTGTAGCTCAGTTGGTAGAGCAAAGGACTGAAAATCCTTGTGTCGGCGGTTCGATTCCGTCCAAAGCCACCATTTCTTTTGCCGGTGTAGCTCAGCTGGTAGAGCAACTGACTTGTAATCAGTAGGTCGCGGGTTCGACTCCTGTTGCCGGCACCATTTTTATTTTGGCGATTGTGGCGAAGTGGTTAACGCACCGGATTGTGATTCCGGCATTCGTGGGTTCAATTCCCATCAGTCGCCCCATTTTTCAACTTCATATTATTTATGTGTCATTAGCTCAGTTGGTAGAGCATCTGACTTTTAATCAGAGGGTCGCAGGTTCGAATCCTGCATGACACACCATTTTTATGCGGGTGTGGCGGAATTGGTAGACGCGCTAGATTTAGGATCTAGTGTCTTTGACGTGGGGGTTCAAGTCCCTTCACCCGTACCATTTATATGCGGAAGTAGTTCAGTGGTAGAATACGACCTTGCCAAGGTCGGGGTCGCGGGTTCGAATCCCGTCTTCCGCTCCATTTATATTTGAATAGCATTATGCGGTCGTGGCGGAATCGGTAGACGCGCTAGGTTGAGGGCCTAGTGGTGGCAACATCGTGGAGGTTCAAGTCCTCTCGACCGCACCATATGATGCACCCTTAGCTCAGCTGGATAGAGTACTTGACTACGAATCAAGGGGTCGGGAGTTCGAATCTCTCAGGGTGCACTTTTCGGGAAGTAGCTCAGCTTGGTAGAGCACTTGGTTTGGGACCAAGGGGTCGCAGGTTCGAATCCTGTCTTCCCGACCATTATTTTCATACGAAATAC
>NZ_JAUTYQ010000008.1:0-2608 GCF_041945985.1 Exiguobacterium sp. PHA03 | reverse complement strand
ACGGAGTCAAAAAGGAAGACAGTAGGTGAAGGACCTGGAAAGGTCGGCCGAAGAAGGTGACAGCCCTGTAGCTGAAACTGTTTTCCCTCCAGAGTGGATCCTGAGTACGGCGGGACACGTGAAACCCCGTCGGAATCCGGGAGGACCATCTCCCAAGGCTAAATACTCCCTAGTGACCGATAGTGAACCAGTACCGTGAGGGAAAGGTGAAAAGCACCCCGGAAGGGGAGTGAAATAGATCCTGAAACCGTATGCCTACAAGTAGTCAGAGCCCGTTAACGGGTGATGGCGTGCCTTTTGTAGAATGAACCGGCGAGTTACGATAACGCGCGAGGTTAAGCCGATGAGGCGGAGCCGTAGCGAAAGCGAGTCTGAACAGGGCGTTCAGTGCGTTGTCGTAGACCCGAAACCAGGTGATCTACCCATGTCCAGGATGAAGGTCAGGTAACACTGACTGGAGGTCCGAACCCACGCACGTTGAAAAGTGCGGGGATGAGGTGTGGGTAGCGGTGAAATGCCAATCGAACCTGGAGATAGCTGGTTCTCCCCGAAATAGCTTTAGGGCTAGCCTCGAGGTTGAGAGTTCTGGAGGTAGAGCACTGATTGGACTAGGGGCCCCCACAGGGTTACCGAATTCAGTTAAACTCCGAATGCCAGCAACTTATACTCGGGAGTCAGACTGCGAGTGATAAGATCCGTAGTCAAGAGGGAAACAGCCCAGACCGCCAGCTAAGGTCCCCAAGTGTATGTTAAGTGGAAAAGGATGTGGCGCTGCCTAGACAGCTAGGATGTTGGCTTAGAAGCAGCCACCATTCAAAGAGTGCGTAATAGCTCACTAGTCGAGTGGCGCCGCGCCGAAAATGTAACGGGGCTAAACATACCACCGAAGCTGCGGATTCCGTAAGGAATGGTAGGGGAGCGTTCCAAACCGCTGTGAAGCTGTACCGGAAGGAGCAGTGGAGCGTTTGGAAGTGAGAATGCCGGTGTGAGTAGCGAAAAGAGGGGTGAGAATCCCCTCCGTCGAAAGCCCAAGGTTTCCTGAGGAAGGCTCGTCCGCTCAGGGTTAGTCTGGACCTAAGCCGAGGCCGAAAGGCGTAGGCGATGGATAACAGGTTGATATTCCTGTACCGCCGATCCACCGTTTGAACAATGGGGGGACGCAGGAGGATAGTGACGCATGCGGATGGAAGTGCATGTGCAAGTTTCAAGACCGTCTGATTGGCAAATCCGTCAGGCATCACAGTCAAGGAACGACGCGGAGTCCCGTAGGGACGTAGGTCACGATTTCACACTGCCAAGAAAAGCCTCTAGTGAGGGGGAAGGCGCCAGTACCGTAAACCGACACAGGTAGGCGAGATGAGAATTCTAAGACGCGCGGGATAACTCTCGTTAAGGAACTCGGCAAAATGGTCCCGTAACTTCGGGAGAAGGGACGCTCTACACATGTAGAGCCGCAGTGAATAGGCCCAAACGACTGTTTAGCAAAAACACAGGTCTCTGCTAAATCGCAAGATGACGTATAGGGGCTGACGCCTGCCCGGTGCTGGAAGGTTAAGGGGATGGGTTAGCGCAAGCGAAGCTTTGAACCGAAGCCCCAGTAAACGGCGGCCGTAACTATAACGGTCCTAAGGTAGCGAAATTCCTTGTCGGGTAAGTTCCGACCCGCACGAAAGGCGTAACGATTTGGGCACTGTCTCAACGAGAGACCCGGTGAAATCATAGTACCTGTGAAGATGCAGGTTACCCGCGACAGGACGGAAAGACCCCATGGAGCTTTACTACAGCCTGATATTGAGGCTTTGTGCATGATGTACAGGATAGGCGGGAGACGTCGAGCCCGGAGCGCCAGCTTCGGAGGAGTCACCCTTGGGATACCGCCCTTCATGCATAGAGTCTCTAACTCGCAGCCGTGATCCGGCTGGAGGACCGTGTCAGGCGGGTAGTTTGACTGGGGCGGTCGCCTCCTAAACAGTAACGGAGGCGCCCAAAGGTTCCCTCAGAATGGTTGGAAATCATTCGTAGAGCGCAAAGGCAGAAGGGAGCTTGACTGCGAGACCTACAAGTCGAGCAGGGACGAAAGTCGGGCTTAGTGATCCGGTGGTTCCGCATGGAAGGGCCATCGCTCAACGGATAAAAGCTACCCTGGGGATAACAGGCTGATCTCCCCCAAGAGTCCACATCGACGGGGAGGTTTGGCACCTCGATGTCGGCTCATCGCATCCTGGGGCTGGAGTAGGTCCCAAGGGTTGGGCTGTTCGCCCATTAAAGCGGTACGCGAGCTGGGTTCAGAACGTCGTGAGACAGTTCGGTCCCTATCCGTCGTGGGCGCAGGAAATTTGAGGAGAGCTGTCCTTAGTACGAGAGGACCGGGATGGACGCACCGCTGGTGTACCAGTTGTTCCGCCAGGAGCATCGCTGGGTAGCTACGTGCGGACGGGATAAATGCTGAAAGCATCTAAGCATGAAGCCCCCTCCAAGATGAGATTTCCCTTTGAGTAATCAAGAAAGACCCCTCAGAGACGATGAGGTAGATAGGTCACGGGTGGAAGCATGGCGACATGTGGAGCTGAGTGATACTAATCGGTCGAGGCCTTGTTCTAGCAGATGC
>NZ_JAUTYQ010000007.1:0-13972 GCF_041945985.1 Exiguobacterium sp. PHA03 | reverse complement strand
TATGTGAAACTTCAGACTGTTCTGATTATTGGTCGAGTCATTGACATGACACCCTCTGCTTGTTACCATAACATCAATATTCTTTTATAAAAGAGAAAGCGAGTGGATAACATGTGGGAGAACAAATTTGCTAAAGAGGGTTTGACGTTTGATGACGTCTTACTCGTACCCCGTCGTTCGAGTGTCTTACCGCGCGACGTTGATTTATCTGTCACGCTATGTGAAGGGATCACACTTAATATTCCGTTGATCAGTGCTGGGATGGATACAGTCACAGAAGCTCCGATGGCAATCGCAATGGCACGCCAAGGTGGTCTTGGTGTCATTCATAAGAACATGTCAATGGAAGAACAAGCAGAACATGTCGATCGCGTCAAACGTTCTGAAAATGGTGTCATCACGAATCCGTTCTATTTAACGCCAGAGCGTCAAGTCTACGATGCTGAGTATTTGATGAGTAAGTACCGCATCTCAGGTGTTCCGATCGTTAACAACGAAACAGAGCGTAAATTAGTAGGAATTTTGACGAACCGTGATCTTCGTTTCGTTAAGGATTATTCGACTGTCATTGAAACAGTAATGACAACAGAAGAACTCGTGACAGCAAAAGTTGGTACGTCCCTCGCAGAAGCAGAACAGATTCTCCACAAGCATCGCATCGAAAAGTTACCACTCGTTGATGAGAACGGTGTGTTAAAAGGATTAATCACGACAAAAGATATCGAAAAAGTCGAACAGTATCCACATGCTGCGAAAGATCAATTTGGTCGTTTACTTGTCGCAGCAGCTGTCGGTGTGACGAAAGACGCTTCAACACGTGCGAAGTTCCTGGTCGATGCAGGTGTTGATGCACTCGTCGTCGATACAGCTCACGGTCACTCAGAAGGTGTTCTCGTCAAGGTACGTGAATTACGTGAAGAATATCCAACCTTACCAATCATTGCGGGCAACGTTGCGACTGCAGAAGCAACACGCGATTTGATTGAAGCCGGCGCATCTGTCATTAAAGTCGGTATCGGACCTGGTTCGATTTGTACGACACGTGTTGTTGCAGGCGTCGGTGTACCACAGATCACAGCCGTCTTCGATTGTGCGACAGAAGCACGTAAACACGGCGTTTCGATTATCGCTGACGGTGGCATTAAGTACTCTGGCGATATCGTGAAAGCACTTGCTGCTGGTGGTCACGCTGTCATGCTCGGAAGCTTGCTTGCAGGAGTAGAAGAGAGCCCAGGTGAGATGGAAATCTATCAAGGACGTCAATTCAAGACGTACCGTGGTATGGGTTCTGAAGCATCGATGAAACGCGGTAGCCAAGACCGTTACTTCCAAGAAGCAGACAAGAAGTTCGTTCCAGAAGGAATCGAAGGAAGGGTCGCTTACCGTGGTAAACTCGGTGACTCAGTGTACCAACTCGTTGGTGGTATTCGTTCAGGTATGGGATACTGTGGTGCTGCGACGTTAGAAGAATTGCGTGAAGAGACACAGTTCATCCGTATGACGGGCGCTGGTTTGCAAGAAAGCCATCCGCACGATATTCAAATTACCAAAGAAGCCTCTAACTACACACGTCAATAAACAAAAGCCTCGTCTTTCTCTAGCAGAAAGGCGAGGCTTTTTTTATGATGATCTATGCAGATTCCATGCGTCTATCAATAATTGTAATCCTTCCGTCAACTCATGCTCAGAGAGACTCGCAAATCCAAGAACGATTTGAGGCGTATTGGAGAGAAGCGGTAACTGGGCGTATTGAGAGAGACCGTATACTTGGATGCCTTGTTGTTGTGCCCGCTTTACTAGCTCTTGCTCCGTCATTCCGTTCGCTACGGAAACGACAACATGGAGTCCAGCACTTTCGCCAGTCAACCGTAAGGCAGGGATCCGGCGAAGCGATTGGATCAGCACATCTAGTTTACGACGATAGACTTTACGCATCCGATTGAGATGTCGTTCAAAGTCGCCCTCTTTCATGAAACGTGTCAAGATCGTTTGATCAAAGCGTGAGACACTACAAGTATAATGGGATAATTCGGCATGATACTGTGCGCGTAAGACTTCCGGTAAGACCATATAACCAATCCGTAGTGAAGGCATGAGCGATTTTGAGAAGGTACTCATATAAATGACACGATTGCTGTCCATGTTGTGCAAAGACGGGATCGATTTACCGCTATAGCGGAATTCGCTATCGTAGTCGTCTTCGATGATAAAACGGGTCGGATCCATCGCCGCCCAGTTCAACAACTGGTGTCTTCGATTGACGGATAGGATGCTACCGGACGGAAACTGATGTGCCGGTGTGACATACATGACATCAACATTTGATTCCTGCAGTTGATCGATGCGTAATCCATTCGCATCGACACGAATCGGTTCAATCATTCGTTCATGATTTTCAAGCAAGAGGCGTGTCGTATGATAACCGGGATCTTCGATGCCGTACGTGACGTTTCGTCCTAGTAAGAAAAGAACGATGGGCAACAGTTGCTCGATACCTGAACCGACGACGATCTGTTCCGGAGAACAGACGACACCACGTGAGTGATAGAGATAAGTCGCAATCTCTTCGCGCAACGTTAGATCGCCTTGCGGATGACCGAGCGAGACGAGTGGATGGTGATCGGTATCTATGATGTCTTTGGCATACTTTCGCCAACGGGTGAACGGGAAAGAGATCCCTTCAATCTTACTTGGATGAAAGTCATACGTGATGACCGGTTTTTCTTTAGTCACACGCGGTTCGATGACGGGTGAGGTTTTGACGTAAGCAAGTTCCTCATAGGCAAGAACGAAATACCCTTTACGCGAGATGGATTCGACATAACCTTCTGCGACAAGTTGTTGATAAGCAAGCTCAATCGTCGTTTGACTTAAGTTCAAGAATTGACCGAGCTTTCGTTTAGAAGGCAGTTTCGTGCCGTACGCTAAACGTCCGGCGATGATTTCGTTTCGGATCTGTTGATAAAGTTGTTCATAAAGAGGTTTCTCTTGATCGCGTGTAAGTTGAAATGATAGCATGTCCATCTCGTATGACTCCTTCATAATAAACTGACCTGTTAAAATCATTATAAACTGATACTTTTAAAAGTGTCAACGTTCCGTATACTAAAGGGGTGAAAGTCAACCAAGGGGGAATGGATATGGAACGTCAACAAGGAACGGATCGTGTCAAACGTGGAATGGCTGAAATGCAAAAGGGTGGCGTCATCATGGATGTCGTCAATGCGGAACAAGCAAAGATTGCGGAAGCAGCAGGAGCTGTTGCAGTCATGGCACTCGAACGTGTCCCGTCGGATATTCGTCGTGACGGAGGTGTGGCACGGATGGCAGATCCGTTGATCACGGAAGAAGTACTTGGGGCAGTCTCGATCCCCGTCATGGCAAAATGCCGAATTGGTCATATCGTCGAAGCGCGTGTCCTTGAATCGATGGGGGTCGATTTCATCGATGAGAGCGAGGTACTGACTCCGGCAGACGAGCAATATCATTTACTGAAGTCGGAGTTCACCGTACCATTCGTCTGTGGCGCACGTGATCTTGGGGAAGCCGCTCGCCGGATTGCCGAAGGAGCGGCGATGATTCGGACAAAAGGCGAGCCTGGAACTGGGAACGTCGTCGAAGCCGTTCGCCATATGCGACAAATTCAAGCGCAATTGAATCAGATTTTGCATGTCAGTTCAGATGAATTGATGACATTTGCGAAAGAGTGGGGTGCTCCGTACGAAGTATTACGAGATATTCGGACACAGGGACGTCTACCAGTCGTCAATTTTGCAGCCGGAGGAGTTGCGACACCAGCTGATGCCGCTCTCATGATGCATTTAGGGGCAGATGGTGTCTTCGTCGGATCGGGGATCTTTAAATCAGAACACCCAGAACGTGTGGCTCGCGCGATTGTTGAGGCGGTTACGTATAAAGATGATTTTGAACGGATTGCCTCTTTATCCAAAGGGCTCGGAATAGCGATGAAGGGAATCGATGTCACTTCGATGCCGTTTGAAGAACGGATGGCGACACGCGGATGGTAATCGGTATTCTTGATGTTCAAGGAGCGGTCCGTGAGCATCGACAGCAACTTGAAGGTCTTGGTGTAGAGGTCGTTCTCGTCAAACATGCGAGTGATCTCGAGAGACTGGATGGACTCGTCTTACCCGGCGGCGAATCGACCGCGATGCGTCGATTGATTGAGCGTTATGCCTTGCTGGAACCGCTTCGGGAAAAAGCGACGACGTTACCGATGTTCGGAACATGTGCCGGAATGATTCTACTCGCAACCGCTGTCGAAGCAGGTCAGAGTCATCTCAACGTGATTTCGATGACGGTCCGTCGGAATGCTTTCGGTCGACAAATCGATTCATTTGAAGGATTGCTACCGGTTGAAGGAATTGAGGAGTCGATTGAGGCAGTCTTCATTCGAGCGCCATTGATTCTATCTGTCGGAGAAGGAACACGAGTGATCGCGAAGGTTGAAGACCAAATCGTCGCTGTCGAGACATCACTTCACCTCGCGTGCTCGTTTCATCCTGAATTGACAGAGGACGATCGCTTACATCAGTATTTTTTACAAAAGATTAAACAGCGTCAATCGATCCGTTCGTAAAGCGTGGAAGCATCTGACAGGTTCTACTGTCGGGTGCTTCTTTTGTGCTACACTATTTGTAAAATGAATGATTGAGTGAAGGAGAGACACGATGAAACGAATCTTGCTACTCTGTTTAAGTGTCCTGCTGGTCGTAGGTTTTCCTACAACTGGACAAGCGGCACCTTCGATTCAAGCAGAGTCTTACATAATGGCCGATGCGGTCACAGGAAAAATCCTCCTTCAATCGGAAGCGGATGTTTCTCTACCACCGGCTTCGATGACAAAGCTGATGACGCTTTACCTCGTTCGACGACAAATCGAATTAAAAAAGCTGACGTGGGATCAAAAAATCAAACCGAGTGCAAAAGTATTAAAGCTTGCGAACACGTCCGGCATCGCTCGTGTTCCCGTTAAAGCAAAAACGTATACGGTTCGTGAGATGTATAACGCGGCGTTCATTAAATCAGCCAATGATGCAGCCGTCATGCTAGCCGAAACGGTATCCGGTTCAGAGGCGACGTTCGTTGAAGAAATGAATGAGACAGCGAAGTTATTCGGGATGAATGATACAGAGTATGCGAATGCCTCTGGTCTAGATGCTGTCGATGCGACGCTTCCAGGAACAAATCTGATGACAGCGACGGATATCGCGTTACTCGTCATCCGCTACATCAAGGATTATCCGGATGTACTGGATGTGACGAATAAAACACAGATGAAACTTGATGGAGAGGTCTTGAATAACTCGAATAAGATGCTGGCGAAGGAAAAATTCGCATATGCTGGCATGCGGGGGATGAAGACAGGAACGACCGATTTAGCAGGTTACTGCTTTGCGAGCGTAACGACGCGGGATAATATGACACTTGTCACGGTCGTCATGCGAACGGATTCCGATCAAGCCCGTTTCAAGGAAACGAAAAAGCTACTCGACTATGGTTTTGCGACGTTTGAGCCGTTGACGTATTACGGAAAAGGGGAACGGATCAAAGACGCTCTTCCGATTAAAGGGGCAACCGTCCGGCAGTTAGACGTCGTCACGGACGGTTCGTTATACATCACGGTCTTAAAACAAGCGAAGACGCGGGAACCACGGTTCGACTTCTCAAAAACAACAGCTCCTGTGACGAAACAAGAAGTCGTCGGTACGGTACAGGTCGCGGACGATGGGGTCTATCTACCAGGTTTTGAGACACCGCGTGTGAATTTGTATAGCGCAACTGCCGTTCCACTTGCGAGTGTTCCGACACGCCTCGTCCGCGCTTGGACGGCTTGGTCGAAGCAAATTGAACAAGCGATTCAACAATCGGCTCTTGTCAACTTCCAAGACGATGGTGTAAAGTAAGACTAATCTCATAAAGATGCTATGAACGGACCAAGTAGATGTATCGATACTGTTAAGAGAGCTAGTGGGTGGTGTGAACTAGTCAGATCGATGGATTGAATCGAGCCGGATCGCACACCTTGCGAACAAGGTGCGGGTACGCCCGTTATCGCGTCTTAAGTTGGCTAGATGTGTCTAGCAATGAGGGTGGCAACGCGGATCCAGGTGATTCGTCCCTTTTCGGTAGGAATACCGGAAAGAGACGAGTCGCCTTTTTTTATGACATAAAGGAGGAATTGCAGATGATTGATATTAAACGATTACGCCAAGATTTTGACGCCATTCAAGAAAAGTTAGCGCACCGAGGAGAGGACTTGACGGACATGAACCGTTTCCTTGCACTTGATGAGAAGCGTCGAGAATTGATTGCGCGGACAGAAGTGTTGAAAGCAGAACGAAATGAAGCGACGAAAAAAATCGCTGAACTGAAACGCAATAAAGAGAATGCAGATGAAGCGATTGCTGCGATGCGTAGTGTCGGGGACGAGATCAAGACGCTTGACGACGAATTACGTGACGTCGAAGCGACATTGAATCAACTTCTCCTCGGTATTCCGAACATTCCACATGACAGCGTACCGGTCGGTTCTTCTGAAGATGACAATGTCGTCATCCGTGAAGTCGGTGATAAACCAGCGTTTGATTTCGAAGCGGTTCCGCACTGGGATTTGATGGAGCAATTAAAGATCGTTGACGTAGAGCGTGCTGGAAAGGTCACAGGTAGCCGGTTTGTCTTTTATCGTGGGGCAGGGGCACGTCTTGAGCGGGCATTGATCAACTTCATGATGGATCTCCATCAAGATCAGCACGGCTACACAGAAATCTTGCCGCCACTCATGGTCAACCGCGATTCAATGACAGGAACAGGACAACTGCCGAAATTCGAGGAGGATGCGTTCAAGATTGAAGAGACGAACTACTTCCTTGTACCGACAGCAGAAGTTCCAGTGACGAACATGCACCGCGAAGAAATCCTGACTGCTGATCAGTTACCGATCGGCTATGCCGCATACAGCCAATGTTTCCGTTCAGAAGCTGGTTCTGCCGGACGCGATACGCGCGGTTTGATCCGTCAGCACCAATTCAATAAAGTTGAACTCGTTCGTTTCGTCAAACCAGAAGAATCTTACGAGCAACTTGAATTGTTAACGGGACAAGCAGAGACAGTCTTGAAAAAGCTGAAACTGCCGTATCAAGTATTGAGCATGTGTACAGCTGATCTTGGATTCACGGCTGCGAAGAAATACGACATCGAAGTCTGGATGCCAAGTCAAGGCGTCTACCGTGAAATTTCTTCTTGTTCAAACTTTGAAGATTTCCAAGCACGCCGAGCGCAAATCCGTTTCCGCCGCGAAGCGAACGCGAAACCAGAATTCGTTCACACGTTGAATGGTTCTGCTCTTGCAGTCGGTCGGACAGTTGCTGCGATCTTAGAGAACTACCAGCAAGCGGATGGATCAGTTGTTATTCCAGAAGTACTTCGTCCATACATGGGTGGTCTTGAAGTGATTCAAGCTTAAGTCAGAAGGGGGAGTAATCCCCCTTTCTGTATTTTAAAAAGTTTTTTTAGAAAAGGTCTTTACACGTTAAAAGGCAGATGCTATCATAATTAATGTCAGGAAAACAGATAGGTCATCATGATCTGGTAAGAAGTACGGAGGCGTACTCAAGTGGTTTAAGAGAACGGTCTTGAAAACCGTCAGGCGGCGAAAGCCGTGCGTGGGTTCGAATCCCACCGCCTCCTCCATTTTTATTTTTTGACAACGACATGCACGTTTTATAGCTTGGAGGCGTACTCAAGTGGTTTAAGAGAACGGTCTTGAAAACCGTCAGGCGGCGAAAGCCGTGCGTGGGTTCGAATCCCACCGCCTCCTCCACTTCTTTTTTTTTACCCAAAAATAAATGTAATCATGGAGTCGTACCCAAGTCCGGCTGAAGGGGACGGACTCGAAATCCGTTAGGGGTCGCAAGGCTCGCGTGGGTTCGAATCCCACCGACTCCGCTTTTTATAAAGCATCTCAATTCTGAGGTGCTTTTTTGTTGCATCGATTTCTTCGTGCATGCTATGGTTGCCTACGTGAAAAACGAAGAAGAGGTGGACGAAATGAACGAACAAACAAAAGAATCGTTGCTTTCGCATTATGCGATGACGATGACATATGTAAAAGACTTAGAACAGATTTCAGAAGAAGCATGGCGGACATCGTATGCGGAAGGTAAGTGGACGGTTGCTGAGATCATTGGTCACTTATCACCATGGGATCGTTTCATGGTCGCAGAGCGTATTCCGTACTTGCTCGCGGGTGAACCATTCCGTGTTGCGCCGGATAGCCAAGCCGTCAATGACGAAGCAGCGAAGATGAGCCGTGAGCAACAACGGATCTTGACGATTGATGAGTTTTTAGTCAGCCGTGACTTATTGCGCCGTGCAGTCGAATTGATTCCAGAAGATCGCCTGCAGGACAAGGTCGTCATTAAAGACAAAGAGTTGACGATTGGTCAGTTCCTCGGAGCGATGACTCAACATGATTTACACCATATGGAACAGATCAATCAAGTGATTGGTTAATAGGAGGGAGATGCGAAACGCGTCTCCTTTTTTTGCGCAAAAAAAGATCTGCCTAAGAGGCAGATCTGATCAGTTATCGTGTATTGGCAATGCGCGCAACTTCAAGTTGTTTTTCGATCTTCGCGAGAATCCGATCGATCGATTCTGGCTCGTTCAGTAAATCGTATTCGTCGATCGACAAGCGGAGTACCGGGCAAATCGTGAAGTTGTTGATCCAGTTCGTATAGCGTTCATACATCTCTTCCCAATATTCGATTGGAGTCTGTTGCTCCATCTCACGTCCGCGAAGACGAATCCGTTCAAGGACTTGCTCGAACGAACCTTCGAGATAGATCAAAAGATCTGGATGTGGGAAGAATGGTGTCATGACCATCGCGTCAAATAAACTTGAATACGTTTCATAGTCCGTTGGAGACATCGTTCCTTTTTCGAAATGCATCTTAGCGAAGATTCCTGTATCTTCATAGATTGAACGGTCTTGGATGAAACCACCACCGTATTGGAAAATCCGTTTTTGCTCCTTGAAGCGTTCAGCCAGGAAATAGATTTGGAGATGGAAGCTCCAACGCTCGAAATCATGATAAAATTTATCCAAGTAAGGATTCGTATCGACTTTTTCGAGTGACGTCCGGAAACCAAGGGCATCTGCCAATCCGTTTGTGATCGTTGATTTACCGATCCCAACCATACCGCCGATCGTAATGACGGCATCTGCCGGGATGTTGTATTGTTCGCGTAGCTTCAAGTTCATACGTGGTTCGCTCCTTCATATAATTCGTTCCGGATCGTCGTCAAGACGTACTCGAGATCTTCCGGTCGCTTGACGAAGTCGAGTGCATCCCCGTCGAAACGGATGATTTTGACTTCCGGATGTTTGGCTTGATATTCCGTGACGAATGTCTCATAATCCTCTGCCAATTGTTCGAGATAAGCACGTGACATATTTTCTTCGATTTCTCGTCCGCGTAGCGCAACACGTTTCATCAAGGTGTCGATGCTTGCGTTCAAGTAGATGACAGCATCCGGTTTCGGCATGTCCGTCGTCAGGATCGAATAGATTTGTTCGTACTTCTCGAGGTGCTCTACCTTGAGAGAGCGGTGTGCAAAGATTAAGTTTTTAAAGATATGGTAATCAGCAACGACAGAGCGTTGTTTACTGAGGTAATGACGTTCGATATCATCGAGTTGTTTGAAGCGATTGCACAAGAAGAACATTTCCGTCTGGAAGCTCCATTCTTCGATATCTTCATAGAACTTTCCAAGAAAGGGATTTTCTTCGACGATTTCGCGTAACATAGAAAAAGAGAAATGGTGACTGATGGCGTTCGCAAGTGATGTTTTGCCTACACCAATCGGTCCTTCAACCGTTATGAACATATACAATGACCCTCCGTTCAGCAAAGTGCAATTTATATTTTAGCACAAAGAAGTACGACTTGCTGAAGTTTCAAAAGGAGAATTTTTTTAGAGTGAGGAGTATCATCGATGGAACGACAGGAACACTATATGCGACTTGCGATCGAAGAAGCAAAAAAGGCAGAACAGATTGGAGAAGTTCCGATTGGATGTGTCATTGTCAAAGACGATGAAGTCATCGCGACGGGTTACAATCACCGGGAAACGGATCAACAGGCGACGGCACATGCCGAGTTGATCGCGATTGAGGAAGCTTGCCGAAAGCTCGGGAACTGGCGACTTGAAGGGTGTGAGCTCTACGTGACACTCGAACCGTGTCCGATGTGTGCGGGTGCCATCATGCTGTCACGGATCGAACATGTCATCTTTGGTGCCGTCGATCCGAAGGGTGGATGTTGTGGAACACTGATGAACTTGGTGCAAGACGATCGGTTCAATCATGTCTCACAGTTGACGAGCGGTATATTAGAAAAAGAGTGTGGGGAGATGCTAACGACGTTCTTTCGGGAACTACGTGCGAAAAAGAAAGCACGAAAGCGGGCAATGGGTTGCATCACACCAGATGAAACAGTATAATGAAAAAGCACTGAAACAAGGTGCCACTAAAAATCGATAAACCATTTGCCGTGCTAGGTGGGGATGTAGCGGTTCCCTGTCACTCGCAATCCGCTATAGCGAGACTGAATTCCATGTCGAGGGATATGATTGGTGTGGTCTGCCTCACGTAAGTAGCGTTGACGTTTGAGTCCTGCGCAACAGATACCCATGAACCAGGTCAGGTCCGGAAGGAAGCAGCCTTAAGTGGTGCTCTCTGTGTGTTGCAGGGGTGCTTGGACTGAGCAGGCTGCGTGAGTAACGCATGTTGAACATATTTCAGAATATGGTGCGCGGCAGTTTAATTTTTAAAGACAAGTCTACAGCCGGTTTCGGTTGTAGACTTTTTTAGGTAAAATAGAATGAGGAACTTAAAAAGAGGAGGCGCAAACTTGGCCTATCAAGCACTATACCGCGTATACCGTCCGCAACGTTTCGACGAAGTCGTTGGACAAGCGCATATCACCCGTACGATCCAAAATGCATTGATGGAGGGACGCATGTCCCACGCCTATCTATTTTCGGGTCCTCGTGGAACGGGAAAAACGAGTCTTGCCAAAATCATCGCTAAAGCGATCAACTGTGAGCATGCTCCGGTCAAAGAACCGTGTAATACGTGCCCCACGTGTCTTGCGATCACGGAAGGATCAAGTCCAGACGTCTTCGAAATCGATGCCGCTTCCAATAACGGCGTAGATGAAATTCGGGAAATCCGGGATAAAGTCAAATATCCCCCTTCAGAAGCAGCCTATAAAGTCTATATCATTGATGAAGTACACATGTTGTCGACAGGCGCCTTTAATGCACTGCTTAAAACACTAGAAGAACCGCCGGCACACGCCATCTTCATCTTAGCAACGACCGAACCACATAAAATCCCAGCGACGATCATCTCCCGCTGCCAACGTTTCGATGTAAAGCGGCATGAAGTCGATCAACTTGTAGAACGGATGCAATATATCTTAAAAGATCAATCGATCGAGTATTCGGATACGGCCTTACGATTGATTGCCCGTGCAGCGGATGGTGGCATGCGTGATGCACTGAGTCTACTCGACCAAGCGGTTGCTTTTTCAAACGGTGATTTGAACGATGCTGCTGTTCTTGAAGTAACAGGGGCAGTAGAAGATGAAGCATTACTAAACATTGCCCGTGCCTTGCATGAACATCAAGTCGACCAGTTGTTACAGACGCTTGAGACGATGCAACGAGCGGGAAAAGATTTAAAACGTTTCGTTGAGGATCTTGTCTTCTTTTACCGAGACACCTTATTATTGAAAGCCTCTCCTACAGCTGTCGACTTGCTAGAGCGTGCTCGCCCGACGGATGAGTTCAAACAATTCGTTGAATCGATTGAAGCAGAGACATGCTTTACGATCATTGATCAGTTACATGACTGCCAACAACAGATGCGGTTGACGAATCATCCGCGGGTCCTCGTTGAGATTGCCTTCATTCAAATCGCGGAACAAGGAAGAACGACGGGGCAGATCGTCCAAGCGTTGCAGCAGGAAGTCCGCGAAATGAAGGAACAGATGCATCAGTGGAAGTCGAATGGTGTTCCAGCTCAAGAAGCGGCTGCACCACAAGCGCAGCCGAAGCGGAAACAAGGACGACCAACCGTTCGAATCGCCAAAGAGCGGATTCGCCAAATGCTAGAACGAGCAGAAAAAGCCCAGTTGCGTGAGATTCAGGAACGCTGGGATCATATCCTAAAGTGGATTCTAAAAGAAGATGGACCAATCTACTCGTTGCTTCATGAAAGTAAACCGGTTCTCTGCTCTGCGGATACGCTATTGATCGAATTCGATGACGGTAAGGGATGGCATTTCGAGCAAGTCATGACCAATGAACGAACACGTTTCGTGATTGAGGAAGCATTATATGAAATATGCGGCGTCAAACGCGAAATTTTAGCGATTCTCTCAAACGATTGGCATGAACTGAAGGCAGAGTTTGTTGCTAAGCGAAATAGTAGTAGTATAGAAGAGAAGGAAACAAAACAAGAATCGGAGAGCGATCAGTTATTGTCCGAGACGCTTGGTCGTTTTGGTGATATCGTAGAGTTCGAAGATTAAATTCGAGGAGGAATACAGATGCGCGGAATGGGAAACATGAATAATATGATGAAACAGATGCAGAAAATGCAAAAGGATATGGCGAAAGCACAAGAAGAATTAAAAGATTTGACAGTGACAGGTACAGCAGGAGGAGAAATGGTCTCAGTCGTCGCCGATGGTCATAAAAATATCGTAGATGTCATCATTAAAGAAGAAGTCGTTGATCCAGATGACGTTGAAATGATTCAAGATCTCGTCTTAGCTGCAACGAACGATGCTTTGAAGAAAGTCGATGAACTCGTCTCAAGTAAAATGGGGAAATTCACACAAGGTATGAATCTGCCGGGAATGTTTTAATTCGTAGGAGGAAACCACTTGCAATATCCTGAAGCGATTAGTCGTTTGATCGAAAGTTTTACAAAACTACCGGGGATTGGTCCGAAGACAGCAGTTCGTCTAGCGTTTCATGTCCTTGATATGGAAGAAGACGATGTCTTGATGTTCGGAAAGGCATTGGTCAGTGCGAAGCGCGATATTGCCTACTGTAGCGTCTGCGGGAATATCACGGATCAAGATCCTTGTTATGTATGTACAGATAAACACCGAAACCGTACGATCGTCTGTGTCGTCCAAGATTCAAGGGATGTCATTGCAATGGAAAAGATGCGAGATTACCAAGGGTTGTACCATGTCTTACATGGAGCGATCAGTCCAATGGAAGGGATCGGTCCAGAGGATATCAATGTATCTAGTCTACTGACACGTCTTCAAGCGGACGAAGCGATTACGGAAGTCATCTTAGCAACCAATCCGAACATCGAAGGAGAAGCGACGGCGATGTATCTATCGCGTCTCTTAAAACCGACGGGTATTCGGATCACTCGGATTGCCCATGGTCTTCCGGTCGGTGGAGATCTAGAATACGCAGATGAAGTGACGTTATCTCGTGCAATGGAGGGACGTCGCGAACTATGAGTTGGTTTCGAAAGAAGATTCGCAGTGAGTACGACGAGCGTTTGTTAGAAGAATTAGCAAAAGCAAAAGAAGATTATTTGATTAAACGCCATCTTCTAGAAATCAGCTATGATGACTATGGTGATTTAGAAGCGCAAATGAAGTTAGCGGAATCACTGTATTTCTTCTATATAAGCGAAGCAAAAAGAAGACGCGTCTCATTGATGATGAAGTAAACCGCAGCCATTCTTGTCTGCGGTTTTTACATGCTCTAAAAAAACTATAAGTTATTTTAATAAAGTAGTTGCGCCTATCTAATTATCGTGATATATTAATTCATGTCCTTAAGAGGACGAGCGCTTACGGCAAACAAGTAAAAAACAATTTCAAAAAAGTTGTTGACTTCTTGTTTT
>NZ_JAUTYQ010000006.1:0-41447 GCF_041945985.1 Exiguobacterium sp. PHA03 | reverse complement strand
AATTATTTTAAAGGAAAAGGAGCTTTTTCATGAAACACGAACTTCCTATTGTACATGCACTTCAACGTCACTTAGATCGAACGCCCATCTCATGGCATGTTCCTGGACATAAGAATGGAACTCTGACACCTCTTCCTGACTTTTTTAAATGGGACGTCACAGAATTACCTGGTCTAGATGATTTTCATCATCCGGAAGAGGCTATTGCAGACGCAATAGCTTTGCTTCAAAAAGTCTACGATGCAAAAGCGAGTCATTTCCTTGTGAATGGTTCGACTGTTGGGAACTGGGCGATGCTTGCAGCTGTAGCAATAAGAGGAGAGCGTGTTTATGTACAGCGTAATTCGCATAAATCGGTATTTAATGCACTCGAATGGTTAGGAATCGAACCGATCTTTCTTGAACCAGATACCCATAAAGAAACGGGAATCAGTGGTCATGTTTCACGTGAAACATTAAAGGAAGCGTTTACGAAATATCCAGGAGGAGTTGGCGTGTTTATCACTTCACCGACATATTACGGAGAAGTGGCTGATATCACGTCACTCGTTCAGCTCACGACGTCGCACGGACTCCCTTTATTAGTGGATGAAGCACACGGTGCACACTTCGGTAAAGCATTTGGTGTTCGTTCTGCATTTGAATTAGGAGCAACCGCTGTTGTCCAGTCTGCCCATAAAACGCTTCCTGCACTGACGATGGGAGCATGGATGCACGAGCGATTTTCGGAAAAGATGAGAAGAAAGTTACAGCGAGCGCTCCAAGCGTTTCAAACCTCAAGTCCTTCGTATTTGTTACTGGCTTCATTAGACTATGCCCGTTCCTATCGTGAACAATGGACAGTTGAAGGTATGTCAGATATTCAGGTTAGTCACGATGCGTTTATCGAATCACTTCAACGGTTCGATCATATGACCGTCCTTCGCTTTGATGATTGGTCACGGATGACATTAACGTATGAGGGATATTCAGGAGATGCGTTGTTGCACGCGTTACGAGCTGTTCAACTCGATGCGGAATTTGCTCTAGGAGATCACGTCGTCTGTATTTTGCCACTTCGTCCGCTAGCAAAGTCTGAGCAGGATGACTGGGTTCATCGTGTCGAACGCGCTATTCAAATGATGAAATCAGAAGGAATTCCTTTGAAAAGGTATATCGAGCAACCAATTATGGGTAAAATACAGGTATCTGCTTTAGCTTGTTCTTATGAACAGTTAGAACAAGCAACAGGTACGTTCCGTCAGCTGGATGAGTGTATCGGTCATGTTTCACTCGAAACCATTATTCCGTACCCGCCAGGCATTCCATTGATCGTCAGAGGCGAACGCATTACGGCGGAACAGGTACTACGTTTACGACATTATCAAACCGTAGCCGTTCATTTGCAAGGGGGCGAACAATTGCAACAAGGAGCGTTACGCGTCATAGAGGAAGGGTTTGAAAGATGAAAGGTACGTTCATTACTGTCGAAGGACCGGATGGTGCCGGGAAAACGACACAACTACAATTGCTTAATGATGTGTTAAAAGAAAAGGGCTATAATGTCATGATGACCCGTGAGCCAGGTGGCACACGCGTTGGGAACGAAATTCGTTCATTGATTTTAAATCCTGATTTTGAAGAAATGAAAGAGATGACGGAAATTCTGCTGTATGCAGCGTCTCGTGCCCAGCATGTCGAAGAATTGATTCGACCGGCGTTAGAGGCAGGCACAATCATCTTATGTGACCGATTCGTTGATGCCTCACTTGCCTATCAAGGATATGGGCTTGGACATCCGATTGATCTCGTGCGTCATATTAATGATTCTGCAACAGGTGGATTAGCGCCAGACCGGACGTATTTATTTGATTTAACGGTAACGGATTCTAAAAAACGAATGATGGACCGGGGAGCACTTGATCGAATCGAGCAACGAGATGATGCGTTTCGTGCCCGTGTCTATGATGGTTTCAAACAGATTGCGGCATCGGACCCAGAACGGGTACAGATTGTACAAGCCAATCGATCGATTGAAGTGATTCATCAGGACTTAGTGGAAGATGTCATTACGTATTTAGAAGAAAAGGAGAGATTCTCATGAAAATGGTCATTACGATTGTTCAAGATAAAGACAGCTTACGTTTGGCGGAAGCGCTTGTCGAGCATGATTTCCGAGCAACGAAACTAGCAACGACAGGTGGTTTTCTTAAAGAGGGAAACACGACGTTCATGATTGGTGTACAGAGTGAGCGTCTCGATGATCTGTTAAGATTGATCAAAAAGAATTGTTCGAGTCGTGAACAGATGGTCTCTCCAATCTCACCAATGGGTGGTCATGCCGATTCTTATATCCCGTACCCTGTTGAAGTCCAGGTAGGCGGGGCAACGGTCTTCGTCTTGCCAATCGAAGGGTTTCACCAATTCTAATGCAGACGTTTCATGAACTGGAACAGACACAATCGGTCATTTCGACGATTCTTCAAAATTCGTTACGAAACGATCGAATCAATCACGCTTATATCTTCACTGGAGACTATGAGCCGCTTCTACTTGAAGCGGCTCACTTGTTCGCGAAAAGCCTTTTTTGTGAGACCCCGGTCGATGTAGAGCCGTGTGGTGTCTGTCGTAGCTGTCGGCGGATGGAAAGTGGTAACTTGGTCGATTATTATGAAATCGAACCAGATGGCGCGACCATCAAAAAAGAACAGATTCAACAATTGATGCATGATCTCTCACTCCGAGGACTTGAAGGCGATCGTCAGATTTATGTCATTACACAGTCCCATAAGATGACTCCCCAAGCAGCGAACAGTTTGCTGAAGTTCTTTGAGGAACCAGGAGAAGGAAAAGTGGCCTTATTGTTGACGAATCAACCTCAACTCCTTTTACCTACGATTCGATCGCGGGGACAGTTATTAAGTTTTCGTCCAGCGGATCGTCAAATGATTGGCGAGGTTTTATCTGAAAAAACGGGACGGGACCACGAGTTGACGCAACTGGCAGCGCGTGTCTATCCAAAAGTCGAGGATGCAGAAGAAGCATTACTCGAAGACTGGTTTGTAAATGCGCGAGCGTCAGTGTTACAATTGATGGAGGAATTAGCGAATCGTCCGGCTGATTTACCACTGTTCGTACAAGAGAAATGGATGGGACAATTCAAGAACCGTCAGGATGTCCGAATTGGCCTTGAACTCGTCACTTGTTTCTTCGAGGATGTCTTACGCCTGAAACTGAATCCGGCGTGGGAAGGTATGACCTATACGAATAGTAAACCCCAACTTGAACAGATGGGGTCCAAGAGCCAGACGACGATCACCCGCTGGTTACAAGCTGTGCTTGCCGCAGTCCGACGGGTCGAAGCGAATGTTAATCCCCAATTAACAGTTGAGCGTCTCATGTTTGACTTACAGAAAGGGTAGAGCGACATGCTAGAAGTAGTAGGCGTTCGCTTTAAAGAAGCGGGCAAAATTTATTATTTTGCACCTGGACAAGAGTCATTATCACGAGGACAAGCAGTCATCGTTGAGACGGTACGGGGCATTGAATATGGCGAAGTGGTCATCGCCGATAAACAAATGGACGAAGAAGATGTGGTGTTGCCACTGAAATCCATTCTTCGAATTGCTGACGATAAAGATGCAATGATCGTCCGCGAAAATAAAGTCGCAGCGCTTGATGCGCATGCGGTATGTGTCGAAAAAATCCGTGAACATAAACTCGATATGAAATTGGTCGATGTCGAGTACACGTTTGACCGCAATAAGGTCATCTTCTACTTCACGGCAGAAGGACGTGTTGACTTCCGTGAGCTCGTCAAAGATTTAGCGGCTGTTTTCCGGACACGCATCGAACTCCGTCAAATCGGTGTTCGAGATGAAGCGAAGTTACTTGGAGGCATTGGTCCATGTGGTCGTGTCTTATGTTGTTCATCTTTCCTTGGTGAGTTCGAACCGGTCTCGATCAAGATGGCAAAAGATCAAAACCTGTCGTTGAATCCGACGAAGATTTCAGGGGTGTGTGGTCGTTTAATGTGCTGTCTAAAATATGAGAACGATACGTATGAAGAGATGCGCCGTGACTTGCCGGACTATGGAAAACGTTTGACGGTACCTGAAGGCGAAGGACGCGTCGTTGGCTTGAACATCCTCGATCAAGTCGTTCAAATTGAACTGAAGGATCGTTCCCGCGTCTTGACGTATTCGATGGAAGAACTATTATCCGTTGGTGCCGTAAAACCAAAACGACCAAAAGAATAACGGGGTGCATACGCGTGGAGAGAGTCGATAAAAAAGAAATCATTACGCGTGTCGATGCGATTGAGCAACAGATTCATTTGCTGACTGAGCATCTGAGCGTGTTAAAGGATCAGCTGGCTTACATGATGGAAGAGAACCAACATCTGTATCTGGAGAATCATCATCTTCGGGAAAAAGTCGAACGCGATGAACAACAGCCGGTCACGGAAGCGGAAGAAGCGGAAGCAGGCGTTGGTGCGGGCTATGACAATCTCGGACGATTGTACCAGGAAGGGTTCCACATCTGTAACTTGCATTATGGACAAGTGCGAAAAGACGGCGATTGTCTCTTCTGCTTATCCATGTTAACGAAACATTGAGAGGCTGACTTCTACATGAGTCAGTCTTTTTTTCGGAAAGGAAGGCACGACATGTTTGAACTATTACCAGACGAACGACTTGATTATCTCTTAGGACAAGAAGGGAAAATCATTCAAAGTCCATCCGTCTTCTCCTATTCACTCGATGCGGCATTGCTCGCACGATTTGCATGGGTTCCAATTCAACAGGGGCGGATTGCCGATCTTTGCTCTGGGAACGGTGCGATCCCACTCTTTTTATCCTACCGGACGAAAGGGCAGATCACGGGTCTTGAAATTCAGCCGCGACTAGCGGAGATGGCGCGACGTAGCATTAACTTGAATGAACTGAACGATCAGATTGAGATGATTGATGGTGACGTCAAAGAGGCGGGGGCACGTCTTGGATACGGCATCTATGATGCTGTCACCTGTAATCCGCCTTATTTTTTAGCCAACGAGACATCAAACCAAAACCAAAGTGAACATTATACGATCGCAAGGCATGAAGTCCTCTGTACACTTGAAGACTGTATTCGTGGTGCATCTGATTTGTTAAAACAAGGCGGAAAGGCAGCGTTCGTCCATCGACCGGAACGACTGCTCGATATCGTCACTTTGATGCGAACATACCGCTTGGAACCGAAACGGATGCAGTTGATTTATCCGAAGGCAGGGAAGGAAGCGAACATGCTTTTGATCGAGGGGATCAAGGATGCAAAACCTGGACTGAAGGTTCTTTCCCCGTTCATCGTCTATGAAGCGGACAACTCGTATGCGGCTCAGATGAAGGAACTGTTCGATGTCTGAGCATGCAGTCTATATCGTTCGTTGCCAAGATGATACGTATTATACGGGTTACGCAGTAGACGTCACGCAACGCATCGCAACACATAATGCAGGCAAGGGGGCGAAGTATACACGTGCCCGTCTGCCGGTCGTCCTCGTTCATGAGGAAATTTTCGCGACAAAATCAGAAGCGATGAAGCGGGAATACGCGATTAAACAATTGACACGTTCACAGAAAGAGCGTTTGATTCAAGGAGGAACCTCATGAAAGCGACAAGTAGCTATCAACAGCAAGGAGTCGGTCTCTATATCGTCCCGACACCAATCGGCAATTTAGAAGACATGACGTATCGAGCTGTCCGGATCTTACAGGAATCTGATATCGTCGCAGCAGAAGATACCCGGCAGACGATGAAACTGTTTCGGCATTTTTCGATTGAGACGAAGCTGGTCAGTTACCACGAACACAATAAACAAACAAGTGGCGAACGACTACTCGCTGATTTAGAGGCGGGAAAGCAAATTGCCCTCGTCTCCGACGCCGGGATGCCCGGTATTTCGGACCCGGGAAGCGATTTGATCCGCCAAGCGATCGCAGCAGATATTCCTGTCATCGTTCTTCCGGGTGCGAACGCTGCATTGACAGCCCTTGTCGCGTCCGGTCTGTCGACAGAACGCTTTTTGTATTATGGTTTTTTGCCACGAAAGAAAAAAGAACGCCGCGAAGCGTTAGAGCAATTGAAATACGAATCAGGAACACTCATCTTTTATGAAGCACCGCATCGATTGAAAGAGATGTTGCAAGGGATCGAAGAAATACTTGGTGATCGCCAGGTGACGTTAGCCCGAGAACTAACGAAACGGTATGAAGAGTATATTCGTGGAAGTGTGAGTGAATTACGCGCTTGGGCAGCAGAAGACGTTCGAGGTGAGTTCGTCGTCCTTGTCGAAGGATCAAACGAAGAACGACCGGATGCCGTCATTCAAGACAGTGATCCGCTCGAGCAAATCCGTCGGTATATCGAAGAGGGCGAAAAGCCGAATGCAGCGTTGAAGCGTGTCGCAAAAGAACGAGGACTGGATCGTCAGGAACTGTACCTCGCGTTTCACGAAGCAGATTAAAAAAAGAAGCCCCGTTAAGGAGCTTCCTTTTTTGTTTATTCGTTGCTTGCGTAATGACGATCGAGGAAATCTTTTAATTCAACGAGAACGCGTTGTGCGCCATCTGGTGAAAGAATCAATTTACCATCAGCCAATTTGAAGTTATCTTCTGATACTTCACCTGTCACTTGGCAAGTCATGTTTGGTTTATATTTTTTAAGGATGATCTGTTCGTTGTCGACATAGATCTCGAGGGCATCCTTTTCTGCGATTTGAAGTGTACGGCGTAATTCGATTGGAATTACGACACGACCGAGCTCGTCTACTTTACGTACAATACCTGTTGATTTCATTTTGTTGTTCCTCCTTTGATGTCATGGATCTCTTTTTCTTTTGAAAAATCGTCAAAATTCGACATCGTTTCTATAGAATGTAGAATACTAGACTTTCCAAAAGTAGTCAACCAATCTGAATAGCTTGAAATCAAAATGTCATTTATTTCTCAAAAAACCCATATTTGAAACGATTTATTAATATATTTTCCCTTTTTAAAGGAAATGAAACTATAGAGTGTGTTTTTTTGTAATTTGATGTCTGATGTCAAAAAATGTTTCGATTCGACAAAAAGTGAATTTCGACATCAGTCCCGTAACAGCGTATAATAGCCTATAATGAAGATGGAAATAAGAGAACGGAGGAATAACATGGCAAAGACATTTTATATCACGACCCCGATTTATTATCCAAGTGCAAAACTACATATCGGTCACGCGTATACGACGGTGGCTGGAGATGCAATGGCACGGTACAAACGACTTCAAGGATTCGACGTCCGGTATTTGACAGGTAGCGATGAGCACGGTCAAAAGATCCAGGAAAAAGCAGCAGAAGCAGGTATCTCGGAACAGGCATTCGTCGATGGTGTCGTCGAGCAGATTAAAGTCTTATGGGATCGTCTCGACATCTCGTACGATGATTATATCCGGACGACAGAACCACGTCACAAGAAAGTCGTCGAAAAAGTGTTCGAGACACTTCTTGAATCAGGCGATATCTACCTAGGTGAATACGAAGGTTGGTATTCGATTCCGGATGAGACGTACTATACGGAATCACAACTCGTCGACGGAAAGAGCCCCGATAGTGGACACCCAGTCGAACTCGTTCGCGAAGAATGTTACTTCTTCCGGATCAGCAAGTACGCGGACCGTCTGCTTGAGTACTTTGAAGCGAATCCGTCATTTATCTTGCCAGAATCACGTAAACACGAAATGATCAATAACTTCATTAAACCGGGTCTCCAAGACTTAGCGGTCTCACGGACGACATTCAACTGGGGTGTACAAGTCCCATCGAATCCGAAGCACGTCGTCTACGTCTGGATCGATGCGTTGACGAACTATATCTCGTCACTCGGTTATGGTACGGACGATCATGGTAATTTCGATAAGTACTGGCCAGCAGATGTTCATCTCGTCGGAAAAGAAATCGTTCGTTTCCACACGATCATTTGGCCGGCACTCTTGATGGCACTTGATCTCCCATTACCGAAGAAAGTCTTCGCACACGGTTGGTTGTTGATGAAAGACGGAAAAATGTCGAAATCAAAAGGGAACGTCGTTGATCCGATCCCATTGACGGATCGTTACGGTCTTGACGCCCTTCGTTATTACTTGTTACGCGAAGTTCCATTCGGTTCAGATGGTATGTTCACACCTGAAGCATTCGTTGAGCGGATGAACTACGATTTAGCAAACGACCTTGGGAACTTACTCAACCGAACGATCGCGATGGTCACGAAATACTTTGACGGTGAGATCCCAGCCTATACAGGCAATGTGACACCGTTTGATGCGACACTCTCGGATCTTGCAAAAGAAACGGTCACGAAAGTCGAAGCATCGATGGAACACATGGAATTCTCTGTCGTGCTATCGAACATTTGGCAATTAATCAGCCGTGCCAATAAATACATCGATGAGACACAACCGTGGGTTCTTGCAAAAGACGAATCCAAAACGGCGGAACTCGGTTCGGTCATGGTGCATCTCGTCGGCGTCTTACGTCACGTGGCGATCATGTTGCAACCGTTCATGACGCGTTCACCAAAAGAGATCTTCGCGCAACTTGGTCTCTCCGGACAAGCGATGGACTGGGCAGCGCTCGAGAAATTCGCAGACATCACACCAGGAACAAAAGTTGGTACAGCGACACCGATTTTCCCACGTCTTGATGTCAAAGAAGAGGTCGAAGCAATCGTCGACATGATGCATCAAGCTTCTGCAGCACGTGTGGAGGAAGAGGAAGTCGAAGAGGCTGATGAAGACATTCGTCCGGAAACGACGATCGATGTCTTTGATCAGATCGAGTTACGTGTCGGTGAAGTCGTGACGGCTGAAAAGATCAAGAAGGCGAAAAAACTACTGAAGTTACAAGTCGATATGGGCAAAGAAACACGCCAAATCGTCTCTGGTATCGCGCAGTGGTATGAGCCGGAAGATTTAGTCGGACGTAAGGTCATCGTCGTAGCGAACTTAAAACCGGTCACGTTACGTGGCGAACTCTCACAAGGAATGGTCCTTGCTGCTGAGAAAGCAGGAAAACTTGAACTCGCGACGGTCCCATCAACGATGGCAAACGGCGCAAGCGTAAAATAAAACCGATGCCTGTGGACTTCATGTCACAGGCATTTTTTTAAAGAAGGAGTCGAATAAGATATGTTAATCGATACACACACTCACTTGAATGCAGACCAATTCGCGGAAGACGTTCATGAAACGATCGAGCGGGCACGTGCAAACGGCGTTTCACCGATGATCGTCGTCGGATTTGATCATAAGACAATCGACCGCGCGATGGAACTCGTCGAAGCGTACGATGATCTTTATGCGGTCATCGGATGGCATCCCGTCGACTCGATTGATTTTGATGAGGAAGCCTATCAAAAGGTCGAACGATTGATGGATCATGAAAAAGTCGTTGCGCTTGGAGAAATCGGACTCGACTACCACTGGGATACGTCACCGAAAGACGTCCAACAGGAAGCTTTCCGCAAACAGATCCGTCTCGCGAAGCAGAAGAAAAAACCGATCGTCATCCATAACCGGGAAGCGACAGAAGATACGTTACGAATCCTTGAAGAAGAGGATGCAAAAGAAGTCGGTGGTATTTTGCATAGCTACAGTATGAGTGCTGAATTGTTACCGCGTTGCCTAGCGATGAACTTCTATATTTCACTTGGTGGACCTGTTACGTTCAAAAACGCGAAAATGCCAAAACGTGTTGCACAGGAAGTACCGCTCGATCGTTTACTCGTTGAGACGGACTGTCCGTATCTGACACCAACACCACACCGCGGTAAACGCAACGAGCCGGCTTACGTTCGGTTCGTCGCTGAAGAAATTGCGCAGCTCCGTGGCATGATGTATGCCGATGTGGAAGCAGCAACGACGGAAAATGCAAAACGGGTCTTCCGTTTGCCATGATGCGTTCGTTGACGTTCATTACAATCGGGTGCAGCCTGCTACTTGCGGCTGCACTCGTCTATGGGATGATGGATCATCCACGAACCGTGACAGTTTTGATTGATGGACAAGAGCAGCAGGTGAAGACAACGGCTGATTCTGTTTATGGCGTTCTCAAAGAAGCCGGCATTACGACGCGTGACAATGATGTGATTGAACCGGCTCTTAGTGCCGACCTGCCGAAAAAACGATTAATCGTCATTCAGCGGGCAAAAGAAATCACATTGATCATGGGCTACGGTGAGTCCCGTCGCGTCCGGACGCAGGCGCGTCAAGTAAAGGATCTACTTGCAGAGCGCGGTATCAAGAAAGCCGACACGGATGATATCTATCCGTCTTCTGACTCTGTATTGACGAGTGGTATGACGGTGCGGTACCGCGAAGCTTTTCCCGTTGATCTCGTCGTCGGGGGAAAAGCCCGACAACTCTACACGTATGAAACGACGGTCCGCGAATTGTTAGGACGGGAAGGAATCCGTCTTCAAAAGGAAGATCGGGTCGCTCCAAATCCCGATACCCGCGTGACGGAAGGGACGTTGATTACGGTCAACACGACACGTCGTGCGATGTTGACTCAGGATCAACTCGTTCCGTTTGAGATCGAAGAAGTCGAGGATCCGACCTTACCGGAAGGCGAGCAACTGGTGACGACATCAGGTCGTCCGGGTGTCCGAACGAAAAAGTATCAATTGACGTTAGCTGACGGTCTTAGTAAAGAGAAAAAACTGATTGATGACCAAGTGACACGGACGCCGATCAAACAAGTCGTCAAAGTCGGGACAAAACCGATTGAGACACCAATCGAAGCGCCCGTCTTCAACGAAAAACAAGCGACCAATCCGCTAACTGAAACACCGAAAGCCGATGCGGATCTTGATTTTGAGAGTGCGAAGAGCTTGATGGTCGAAGCGACAGCGTATACGAACGACCCAGCTTCGAACGGCAGTCGTTTGTACAATGGTCGTGCCTTGACAGCGACCGGGTATGACGTGACCGATACGATCACCTATCAAGGTTTGCCGATCATCGCGGTTGATCCGAAGGTCATTCCGCTTGGCACGAAGGTCTACGTCGAAGGGGTTGGTCTTGCGATCGCTCTCGATACAGGTGGTGCCATTAAAGGCAATAAGATTGATATTTTAGTCGATGGTGAACAAAAAGCAAAGACGTTCGGTCGAAAACAACTGCAAGTCTGGGTCATTCCTAGTGCAACGGAAGCGGACACGTGACGCTTCCTTGTTTTTTTCGTGGAAACAGGTACAATTACGAGAGTGTTTGAAGAAGGTGGAGAGATCATGCGGAAACGCTTAAAAGAAGTCATCGTCGTCGAAGGACGAGATGATACGACACGATTACAAGAAGTTTTTGATGTCGATACAATTGAAACGAACGGTTCAGCCGTTAATGAACAGACGATGCAACGCATTGAGAAGGCCCTCGAACGACGCGGTGTCATCATTTTCACGGATCCTGATTTTCCAGGAGATCGTATCCGTGCCCGAATCAATGAACGTGTACCAGGCTGTAAACATGCCTATCTTCCGCGTGCTCAAGCAAAAGATAAGCGCGGTAAAATTGGTGTTGAACATGCCTCACCTGCCGCAATCGAAGAGGCGCTCGCTGCTGTCTATGAGACGGAAGAAGCACCGGTTGCCGAAGTGACACGTGAGATGATTTTGGCAGCTGATTTGATTGGTGGACCAGCAGCCTCGATCCGTCGTCGTCGTCTCGGTCAGATTCTTGCGATTGGTGAACCGAATGCAAAACAACTCGTCAAACGTGTCGCATCGATCCGAATCACGCTGGCGGAATGGGAAGCAGCGTTGAAACAACTAGAGGAGGAAGAAGTTTGAAAGACATTGCTACATTGCACCGGACGAAAGAAATTTTAGCGAAACATGGCTTTTCGTTTAAAAAATCGTTAGGGCAAAACTTTTTAATCGATTTAAATGTATTAGGAAACATCGTCGGAGCAGCTGGATTAACGCCTGAGAGTGGTGTACTCGAGATCGGACCAGGAATCGGCTCATTGACGGAACAATCGGCGAAACAGGCGAAAAAAGTCGTTGCTCTTGAAATTGATCAACGATTGTTACCGATTCTTGATGATACACTTGCACCATATCCCCATACGAAGGTCATTCACGGTGATGCTCTTGAACTCGATCTTTCGACGATCGTTGCTGAAGAGTTCACGCAAGAAGGCATCACCGACATTGCCGTCGTCGCGAACCTCCCGTATTATGTCACGACACCGATTATCATGCGGATCCTTGAAGCGAAAGCACCGTTTCGGACGCTCGTCATGATGATTCAAAAGGAAGTCGCTGAACGAATCGGTGCAAAACCAGGCACGAAAGCATATGGATCTCTATCGATCGCGATTCAATACTATGCGGAAGCTGAAGTCTGCTTCACGGTCCCAAAACAAGTCTTCATTCCAGCACCAAACGTCGATTCAGCAGTCATCCGCTTGAACATTCGAAAAGAGCCGGCGGTACAGACACAGGATGAGGCACTCTTCTTTGAAATCGTCCGAGCAAGTTTTGCACAACGTCGGAAAACGATTTTAAACAACTTGACGACACACTTCGGGAAAACGGAAAAAGCGGCGGTCGAAGCAGCGTTGTTAGAAGCTGGAATCGAACCGCGTCGTCGCGGAGAAACGCTCAGCCTGCAGGAATTCGCACAGTTAGCGGATGCACTTTTGCCAATTAAAAAACGTTGACGGATACGAGTAGAACAGATATAATATTTCCCCTTTCTAATATTTATTTAATATGCTATAATAAATATTAGTGAGGTGAAGCGTATGCCAAAGACGTTGAACGAAATCAGACATGTTTTCGAAACACATGTTGGTGAAAGACTGACGCTAAAAGCAAGCGGCGGTCGTAAAAAGGTCGTAACCCGAATCGGAACGCTCGTTGAGACGTATCCTTCGGTGTTTGTAGTCAAGCTAGACGCAGAGCGCCACAATGTCGAGCGAGTTTCTTATAGCTACGCCGACGTGCTAACAGACTCCGTACAAATCGAATTTGCGAATTCGTAAACTTACCTTCCGAAGCGGACAAAATGTTCGCTTCTTTTTTTGTGGAAAGGTTGATACAATTCCTACAGGAAACGAACTAGAGGAGGAACGGCACGATGACGATTATTGTAAAGGCTCCGGCCAAGATCAACCTAGTCCTGGATGCGACGGCAAAGCGCCCGGACGGCTATCACGATGTACATATGGTGATGACGACAGTCGATTTGGCAGACCGTCTAGAATTGACGGAGCTGCCGTCAGGAGAAATTCGAATGAATGCCCAGCATGCTTACGTTCCGAACGACGAACGTAATCTTGCTTATAAAGCAGCAGCGATCTTAAAAGAAAAATACGACGTCAAGACAGGAGTAGAGATCTTCTTAGAGAAACACATTCCAGTTGCAGCCGGACTCGCTGGTGGATCCAGTGACGCGGCAGCGACGTTACGCGGATTAAATGAGTTGTGGCAACTCGGTTTGACGCTTGAAGAGTTGGCGGAAGTCGGCGCAGCAGTGGGCTCTGACGTCCCGTTTTGTGTCATGGGTGGAACAGCGATTGCAACGGGTCGCGGAGAGAAGCTAGAAAAACTTGTCTCACCACCCCCATGCTGGGTTGTTCTTGCTAAACCGACGATCGGTGTTTCAACAGCTGACGTCTATGGTGCCCTCGATTTGAACACGGCAAAACGTCCGAACGTCGAAGCAATGATTGATGCGGTGAAGGCGCAAGATTTCCAAGCCATCTGCCAATCACTCGGTAATGTTCTCGAAGCGGTCACGTTGCCGATGCACCCAGAAGTCGAGCAAATCAAGGAATTCATGGCAAGTTGTGGCGCAGAAGGCGTCTTGATGAGCGGAAGTGGTCCGACGGTCTTTGCTCTAACGGAGCATGAAAATCGGGCACAACGTCTCTATAATGGATTACGCGGCTTTTGTAACGAAGTCTACGTCGTTCGTCTTTTAGGCGAAAACCATTGATAATATCCGTATGAAAATGATATATTCACTATTGAATATTCGGAATTACGGAGAGGTGGAACGAAACAAATGAAAATTCGGAGAAGTGGTCGATTGGTCGACATGACGCGGTACTTGCTTGACCATCCCCATCATCTCGTCTCATTGACGATTTTTGCAGAACGTTATAAATCGGCGAAATCGTCGATCAGTGAAGATTTAGATATCGTCAGCGAGATGTTAGAACATGAGGGAACAGGTCGTCTCGTTACAGTACCAGGTGCTGCGGGTGGCGTCATGTTCATACCGACGTGGAGCAGTAAGAAGGCGTTACCGTTCATCGATGATCTATGTGAACGTGTCGCTCGTCCAGACCGACTGTTACCGGGGGGATACCTTTATTTGACGGACTTACTTGGAGATCCGAAGATGGTCAAACAAATGGGACAAGTGTTTGCATCTGTCTTTAGCCAAAAGAAAGTCGATGTCGTCATGACGATCGCAACGAAGGGGATTCCACTTGCTTATGCAGTCGCTGAGCAACTTGGTGTACCGTTCGTCATCGTGCGTTCAGATAGTCGTGTTACGGAAGGATCAACAGTCAGCATCAACTATGTCTCGGGTTCTTCAAAAGCGATCCGGACGATGGCACTCGCGCGTCGAAGTTTACCACGTGGAGCGAATGTCTTATTGATTGATGACTTCATGAAAGCCGGCGGAACGATTCGCGGAATGATGAGTCTCTTAAGCGAGTTTGAAGCAAAGGTCGCAGGTGTTGGTGTTTTGATCGAGGCAGAAGGTGCTGAGAAGAAGATGGTCAACGAATACGTCAGCTTAATGAAATTAGCGGACGTCGACGTCGATCTTGGTCAAATCCAAGTCAAGCGTGGAAACGTCGACCACTATTTCTCGGAAGCTGAGACTACCTGAAATTGACAGCCGCATGGATTGTAACTATACTGTAATTATCAAACTTTTGGAAATTATGCGTAAAAAGATTGGGAAAGACTAAACCTTTGTTTGTTTTAAGCCGTAAGTAGAAGTAGACAACGAAGAGTTGTGACAACGGTTAAAGGGGTGCGGACAAAATGAACGTTACGGACGTTAAAATTCGTCGCGTCGTAGCAGAGGGTCGAATGAAAGCACTTGCCTCTATTACGCTCGACCACGAATTCGTGGTACATGATTTGCGTGTCATCGAAGGGAACAGTGGTCTCTTCGTCGCCATGCCAAGCAAACGAACGCAAGAAGGTATCTTCCGGGATGTCGCTCATCCAATCAATGCATTAATGCGAAAAAAGGTCGAAGATTCAGTACTCGAAGCCTATGCGGCACGTGAGGATCAAGAAGAAGGCGTCTGTTACGAAGTCTCTTCTGCCCAAACGACAGATCAAGCATAAGAAAAAGACAGGTTTCTCTTCTTGGGAAAACCTGTCTTTTTCTCGTTTTTTCATCGATTCCGCTTCGTCCCATCATTGAATAACGATGCCATTTTCGTTATAGTTGGAACGAGTGTACTATTTCAGAACGAAATCAACACTAATTTACGTGGAGGAGCGACAAGGATGAATCATTTCGCGGTAATTCTAGCAGCGGGTAAAGGAACTCGGATGAAATCTAAGCTTTACAAAGTACTTCACCCAGTCGCTGGGAAACCTATGGTACAGCACGTCGTCGATCAATTAGCGACGCTCGGCGTCAAGCGACAGGTCGTCATCGTCGGTCACGGTGCGGAATCCGTCAAAGAAGTGCTTGGCACATCGGTGGAATACGCACTTCAAAGTGAGCAGCTTGGCACAGGACATGCTGTTCAAATGGCAGAACCCGTACTCGGGAACGAACAGGGAGCAACGCTCGTCGTCTGTGGCGATACACCACTCTTGACGAGTGACACACTGGCTTCATTGTTACAACATCATGCGGAGACAAACGCAAAAGTGACCGTCTTGACGGCACTCGCTGACGATCCGACAGGTTACGGACGTATCGTTCGTGGCGAAGACGGAAACGTCTCGAAAATCGTCGAGCATAAGGATGCGAATGCAGAAGAGCTCGCGATTCGTGAAATCAATACCGGTACGTATGTATTCGATAATGAGATGTTGTTCGCGACGCTGAAGCAGGTTAAGAATGATAATGCGCAAGGTGAGTATTACTTACCAGACGTGATTGAGATTGCAAAGGCAGCAGGCGAGACGATCGCAGCGTATGCGGCACCTACGTTCGAAGAGACGATCGGTGTCAATGACCGCGTCGCACTTGCACAAGCAGAAACATCGATGCGCAAGCGAACGAATGAGTACTGGATGCGTCAAGGTGTCACGTTCGTTGATCCGTCTTCGACGTACATCGGACCAGACGTCACGATTGGTTCAGATACTGTTCTCTATCCTGGTACGCAGTTGCTCGGTCAGACGGTCATTGGTTCAGAATGTACGATTGGTCCGAACTCGGATATCCGTAACAGTGAAGTGGCAGATGGCGCCATTGTTCGTCAATCCGTCGTCACGGATAGCAAGATTGGTCCAGCGGCACAAGTCGGTCCATTTGCGCATTTACGTCAGCAAGCGGTTCTCGGTGCGAACACACGCGTCGGAAACTTCGTTGAGATCAAGAAATCAACATTTGGCGAAGGTAGCAAATCAGCCCACTTGAGCTATGTCGGAGATGCAACAATCGGAGCGAACGTCAACCTCGGTTGTGGATCGATCACGGTCAACTATGATGGAAAAAATAAATTCCAGACGATCATTGAGGACGATGCCTTCATCGGCTGTAACGTCAACTTGATTGCACCGGTCACGGTCGGCAAGAATGCCCTTGTTGCTGCCGGATCAACCGTCACGGATGATGTGCCGGAAAACGGTCTCGCGATCGCAAGGGAACGTCAAACGACGAAATCCGATTATCGTTAATTCATTACTTGTCGCTCTACTCGTCTAAACCCAAACAAATGGAGGCCACCTACACATGTCTACTGTCTTAGAACATGAAATTCGTATTTTCGCACTCAACTCGAACAAACCACTGGCAGAGGAAATCGCTAAAGTCATCGGAATCCCGGTGAGCGAAAGTTCAGTCAAACACTTCAGTGATGGCGAAATTTCGATGAACATCGAAGAAAGTGTCCGGGGGGATGATATTTACATCATTCAATCGACAAGCCAACCAGTCAACGAAAACCTGATGGAACTTCTCATCATGATCGATGCACTGAAACGGGCGTCTGCACGGACGATCAACGTCGTCATTCCGTATTACGGTTATGCGCGTCAAGATCGCAAAGCACGTTCACGTGAGCCAATCACGGCGAAACTCGTTGCGAACTTGCTTGAAGTAGCAGGGGCGACACGCGTCGTGACGATGGATCTCCATGCAGCACAAATCCAAGGGTTCTTCGATATTCCAGTAGATCAATTGATGGGTGTACCGCTTCTCGCTTCATATTTCGAGAAAAAGAACATCGATCCAAACGAACTCGTCATCGTTTCTCCAGACCATGGCGGTGTCACACGGGCACGTAAATTAGCAGAGCAATTAAAAGCACCAATCGCGATCATCGACAAACGCCGTCCGAAACCGAACGTCGCAGAAGTCATGAACATCGTTGGTCAAGTCGATGGCAAGATTGCCATCATCATCGATGACATCATCGATACAGCGGGTACGATCACACTTGCAGCGAACGCTTTGATCGAAAACGGAGCGAAACAAGTCTATGCATGTTGTACACACCCTGTTCTTTCAGGTCCGGCAATGGAGCGAATTGAGAACTCAGCGATCGAAGAACTCGTCGTCTTGAACACGATCGATTTAACACAACGCGAATGTGCAAGCAAAATCAAACAAATCTCTGTGGCACGCTTGCTTGCAGAAGCAATCATCCGTGTACACGAACAGAAATCAATCAGCCCGCTCTTCAGCTGATTGCTTATGCATACGAACGATGTGGTCCGGTTTATTGAAATCGGACCCTTGTTCGTTTACTTTTTTAAACAGAAATGAGGAATCGATATGAAATGTATCGTCGGATTAGGGAATCCTGGCGCGAAGTATGCGAATACGCGCCACAACATCGGTTTTCTTGCGATCGATGCCTTAGCGGAGAAACACGGAATCACGCTTTCAGAATCGAAGTTTAAAGCCCTCTTCGGAACGGGAATGATAAACGGAGAACGTGTCGTGCTCGTCAAGCCATTGACGTATATGAATTTATCAGGTGAAGCGGTGCGACCGTTACTTGATTTCTACAAGATCGCGGTCGAGGATGTGCTCGTCATCTATGATGATCTGGATTTACCACTTGAGAAATTGCGCTTGCGTTCGAAAGGCAGTGCAGGCGGTCATAACGGCGTCAAGTCGTTGATCCAGCACCTCGGTACGCAGGAAATCAAGCGTCTTAAACTCGGTGTTGGTCGACCACCGGCACCAATCCAAGTCATCGACTGGGTGTTAATGAATTTTTCGAAGGCGGAACAAGGAAGTCTGCAACACGTACTCAATGCGTCTGTCGATGTAGCGACGGACTTTATAGACACACCGTTTCTCGCTTTGATGAACCGGTATAACTGAACGCAACGCTTTGGGGGTTCCAAAGCGTTTTTGCTGTCGTGTTTTAGGAGGAAGAAGATGAAACAATTACAAGAACTCTTATTAGCGATTCCTGAAATCAAGACGGTTCGGGAACGCTTCCGGGACGGTGTCAACGCTCAGTTGATCACTGGTCTGATGAATAGTGGAAAGGCATTGTTCGTCGCCGGGATTTATCAGGAGACGAAACGTCGATTCGTACTCGTGACACATAATATGTTCCAAGCGCAAAAGTTGTACGATGATTTGATTGAACTCGTGCCGGAAGAAGACGTCATGCTCTATCCGGTCGATGAGACATTAGCCGCGGAACTTTCTTACGGGGCGAGTCCGGAACTGCGAGCAACGCGGATCGAAACCCGTCATCGTTTATTGACGACGGACGATGGGATCCTAATCATTCCGCTCGTTGGCTTACGCCGATATGTTCCGGGTGCAGAGACGTTCTTGTCGCACGTTAAACAGGTGAAGCCAGGCGACATCTTATCGATTCCAGACTTCGTCCAGGATTTAGTTGATGCGGGGTATGAGCGGACAGCGACCGTGACGACACCAGGTGAGTTTGCCGTTCGCGGGAGTATCATCGATATTTATCCGCTCACGGTTGAACGCCCGTACCGGCTCGATCTATTCGATGAGGAAATCGACTCGATCTATACATTCGATGCGGAGACTCAACGTTCGCTCGGTGTTGTCGCAGAAGCATGTTTGATGCCAGCAGCCGAACACTTCGCGACCAAGGATCAGTTAAAGGAGGCTGGCGAAAAAGTCCGTCGTCTTTATGAGGTGACGAAAGAGCGCGTCCAAAGTACGGAAGTCCTCGCGGCACTCGAAGAGGGGATCGCTTACGACGTCGAGTTGTTAGAAAACGGCGATCGTCCGAAACAGTTCGCGAAGTATGCACCAATCCTCTACACGTCGACGTTACGTCAAGACGTGACGGGCAGCGTCTTGATCGTCGATGAAGTCGCGCGGGTTGAAGAAGCGGCAGAAGTCCAGGATGCAGAGGAAGCAGAATGGATGGCGTCGCTCATTGAACGCGGACAAAGCGTCAGTGATTACGTTCTGTCCGTTCCGATGACACATGTCTTTGAAGGACAACCATTGTTGTACCTCTCGCTCCTTCCGACTCGTCGGAGCGGTGTACCGGAGAGTGCGGCAATCCATTTCAGCATCAAACCGATTGCACCGTTCCATGGTCAGATGGAACGCCTGAAGCAAGAAGTCGAGCGATATCGTCGTGCTGACATGTGGATGGTCTTCTTAGCGAGTAACCGAGAACGTGCCGAGCGGATGCGCCAGACGTTATCCGATTATGGGGTTGAAGCCTCGATCGTAACTAAAGAGGGCATCACTCGTGGTCAACCAGCGATCCTGATTGGCGGAATTCATGGTGGATTCGAGATGACGAATGCGCGCCTCGTCGTCATCACAGAAGAAGAAGTCTTCAAGCAACCGGCGCGTCGCCGGAAGCAGACGACGAAGCTGACGAACGCTGAACGGATCAAGAGTTACCAAGAATTGAAGACAGGTGATTACGTCGTTCATATTCATCATGGAATTGGGCGGTACCATGGCATCAAGACGATTGATGTAGCCGGTAATCATCAGGATTATCTCCATCTCGTCTACGCAGGAGAGGACTCGTTGTATGTTCCTGTCGATCAGATCGACTTGATTCAAAAGTACGTCGGGGCTGAAGGGAAAGAGCCGAAAATCTATAAACTCGGTGGAACGGAATGGAAAAAGGTCAAAGCGAAGGTTCAAAAATCGGTCGAGGATATCGCTGATGAATTGATCAAGCTCTATGCAGCTCGTGAAGCTGCCGTCGGTTTTGCTTTCCCAGAGGATGACGATAACATGCAAGCGTTCGAGGCTTCCTTCCCATATGAGGAAACGGTCGATCAATTGCGATCAATTGCCGAGATCAAGAAAGATATGGAACGTCCGCGTCCGATGGATCGTCTATTATGTGGTGACGTCGGGTACGGGAAAACGGAAGTGGCGATTCGTGCAGCCTTTAAAGCAGTCATGTCTGGAAAACAAGTCGCGTTGCTCGTACCGACGACCGTCCTTGCGCAACAACACTACGAAACAATGCTTGAGCGATTCAGTGAATGGCCGATTCGAGTGTCGGTCATGAGCCGGTTCCGTTCGCCAGCAGAATTGAAGGCAACGAAACAAGGGTTAAAAGAGGGAACGATCGATGTCGTCGTTGGGACACACCGTGTGCTGTCGAAAGACGTCCAATTCGCTGATATCGGATTGTTGATCATTGATGAAGAGCAACGATTCGGTGTTAAACACAAAGAACGTCTGAAACAGTTGAAGACAAACGTCGATGTCTTGACGTTGACAGCGACACCGATTCCGCGGACATTGCACATGTCGATGATCGGAATCCGTGATCTCTCTGTCCTTGAGACACCACCGGAAAACCGTTATCCAGTCCAGACATACGTCATGGAATACGACGGAATCGTCATGCGGGAAGCACTCGAACGGGAACTCGGACGTGGTGGACAAGCATTCTTCCTCTACAACCGTGTCGAGGGCATCGAGCGAAAGGCAGAAGAGATTCGCGCCCTCGTACCGGAAGCACGAATTGTCACGGCTCACGGTCGAATGACGGAAACCGAACTCGAAAGTCAGCTAATCGCCTTCTTCGAAGGAGATGCCGACGTCCTTGTCAGTACGACGATCATTGAGACGGGGATTGATATCCCGAACGTCAATACGTTGATCGTTCATGACGCCGATCAAATGGGCTTATCACAGCTTTATCAATTACGTGGTCGTGTCGGTCGGTCAAGTCGCGTCGCCTACTCGTACTTTACGTACCGTCCGCAAAAACGATTGACGGAAGTGGCAGAAAGTCGTCTACAGGCGATCAAGGAGTTCACGGAGCTCGGTAGCGGTTTTAAAATCGCAATGCGTGACTTGTCGATTCGCGGTGCCGGGAACTTACTCGGTTCGCAACAATCTGGATTCATCGATTCTGTTGGTTTCGATCTCTATTCGCAGATGCTTGCAGAAGCAGTCGAGGAGCGGAAAGAACGGATGAAAGGTAAAAAACGCATCCAGAAATTCGTTCCTGAGTTCACATTCAGCCTTGATGCCTATATTCCATCGCACTACATGGCAGACTCCGAGCTGAAAATCGAGTTCTACAAACGTTTGAAATATGTTGATACCGTCGATAGTCTCGAACAACTCGAAACGGAAATGCTTGAACGATTCGGTGAGTTTCCGGATGAGGTCGCGCGTTTGATCCAGTTGACGCGAATGCGCATTTTCGCTGAACGGGCGCGTGTCGAGCGTGTTAAACAAACCGATCCGAAAATTGAGATCGTCTTATCGCTCCAATCGACACAACAACTCGATGTGGCGGACTTCGTTAAATGGACTGTTCCACTGGGACGTGGTCTTGGAATGGGACAACAAGAGCAGAAACTCGTCTTAACCCTCAACCGCAACAAACAGTCGACGCAACAGATGACGATGCAGGCAGAACAATTATTGGCGGAACTTGATCGCCGGCTCGTTGCGCGATGAATAGACGAACGATTGCGCAAGGCGCAGCACTGCTTGCGATCTCTAGTTATATCTCAAAATTGCTCAGCTTCTTTTACCGGATTCCGTATCAGAACCTCGCTGGTGATTTCGGATTGTACGTCTATCAGACCGTCTATCCATTATTTGCGATTGCGGCAGCGCTCGGCATTTATGCGCTGCCTGTCATCGTGGCGAAGTTGACGCTTCACCACCCGGATGAGAAACGAGAAGTTCTCTGGTCGATTTTTTATGTCTTACTTGCCATGACCGTCTTTTTCGGTCTGCTCGGATGGTGGATCGCCCCGACGCTCGCTGGGTGGTTCGGGGATGCAAAACTGGTTGTGCCCCTGCGTGCGGTAACATGTACGTTTTATTTACTACCCGTGATTGCAGTTCTACGAGGAATGTTCCAAGCAGATCTTGAGATGCGACCGACGGCTGTATCTCAAGTCTCTGAAAATGCCGTCCGTGTCGGACTATTGTTGCTCGTGACGTATATCGGTGTCTCGATGCAGGCGGACCCCTACTGGATTGGTGCGAGCGCTCATTTAACGGCGATTGGTGGCAGCATCGCTTCGTTATTCGTCTTGTTACGCTTTGCGAAAGGAAAAATCGGTCGTCCGGTATTTTCGAGTATTCATATAAGACGTGTCGGAAAAGTGCTGGTGACAAGCGGTGTAGCAGTTAGTATCGCGTCACTTGCCTTGTTGCTGATGCAATTGATTGATGGATTAACGTTCGTCAATCTACTTGGCAATACGACGGAAACAAAAATCGAAAAAGGAATACTCGACCGTGGGTATCCGTTACTGCAATTCGCGATTCTGTTTGCGACGTCGATGAGTCTTGCGAGTGTGCCAGCCTTGTCGACCGCATACCGGAAACACGATCCACAGATGATGCGTCAACAACTCGAGACATTACTCCGTTCCGGTTTATTGATTGCCGCTGCAGCGACGATCGGGCTAATGGGTGTGATGCGTCCGCTCAATATTGCGTTATATCAAAATGATCAAGGAACAGCGGGATTGATTTGGCTCGCAGCGACGGCATTTGCCGCATCGATCGCGATGATGATCGTCTCTTGTCTCCAGTCGGTTGATGCCGAGAAGTATGCGCTTGTTGGTGTTCTTATCGGATTAGGGGCGAAGCTTACTCTGAACCTCTATTTCATTCCCCGATATGGTATGATCGGGGCGGGTATGGCGACATTTGGCGGTTTTGCCGTCATGGCGGCAGCACAATGGATTTTATTGAACCGGAAGTTCGGTCGTGTATCTGCGGGAACTGTTTTTTATCGAAGACTGGTCTTACCTGTGCTTACCATGGGTGTGTTTCTGTATCTGATCGAGACGTTTTTCCAGCTGTTTGAGCTTGAGACACGAATCGGTGCGGCACTCGAAGTCGGCGTTCTTGTCGTCGGTGGTGCCATCATTTATGGCAGTATGGCGTTACGCTTTCGTGCCTTATCAGAACAAGAGTGGGCGTTATTGCCTTTAGGAGATAAGTTATATCAGATGTACCAACGTAGGAGGAGCATATGACACACCGAATTACGATCGTCGGCCTTGGCGTCGGCGAACTCGAACAATTGCCGTTTGGCATCTATCGATTATTAAAAAACACGACACAACCTGTCTATTTGCGGACAGTGGATCATCCAGTCGTTTCAGAACTTGCAGCAGAGGGAATGAACTTTACATCATTTGACTCAGTTTATGAACGACATAGTCGGTTTGAAGACGTATATACAGAAATCGTCGAGGAATTGCTTCGTCTTTCTGAAACGACGGATATCATCTATGCCGTTCCAGGACATCCATTAGTCGCTGAGAGTACTGTGCAACAGTTGTTGCAACGGACAGACAATGTCGATGTCGTAGGGGGACAAAGTTTTCTCGATCCGATGTTCGCTGCACTTGGCGTGGATCCGATTGAAGGATTCCAGTTACTTGATGCAACGGCATTTGCTGTCGATGAAGCACAGATTCGTCAACATCTACTGATTGGGCAAGTCTATGACGCGCTCGTCGCTGGCGACTTAAAAGTCCAGTTGATGGAACGGTATCCGGACGAACATCTCGTCACTCTTGTCACAGCAGCAGGTACGAGTCAGCAAACCGTTCAAAACGTACCGTTATATGAACTCGATCATGTGACGACGCTCAGTAACTTAACGACGGTCTATGTACCACCGGTTACGGATGAGCAGACGTTGAATCGTGACTTCGCGACTTTAAAAGAGATTATCGCGCGATTACGCGGTGAAGGTGGTTGTCCGTGGGATCAAGAGCAGACGCATGAGTCCTTAAAACGACATTTAATCGAAGAATCTTACGAATTACTGGAAGCAATCGACCTTCAGGACGATAACTTAATGATAGAAGAACTAGGAGACGTCCTCTTACAGGTTATGCTCCACGCACAAATTGGTCTAGATGAAGGGTATTTTGATATTCGAGACGTCATCGGAAGCGTCAGCGATAAGATGATTCGTCGCCATCCCCATGTCTTCGGGGAAACGACTGTTGATTCTTCAGCAGACGTTGTGTCGAACTGGCAAGACATCAAAGCACAAGAAAAACCGGAGCGGACTTCTTTACTTGATGGTGTGACAAAAGGAGCACCTGCTTTGATGCGCGCAGAAGACATTCAAAAGAAAGTGGCGAAAGTCGGTTTCGAGTGGGCAGATGTCGAGGGGGCACTTGGAAAAGTGATCGAAGAGTTACGTGAATTGAAAGAAGCCGCCCCAGAAGAACGACTCGGAGAATTTGGAGACGTCCTGTTCTCGATAACACTCGTCGGAAAATACCTCGGTCTATCGGCAGAAGAAGGATTACAACGAACGAATGATAAATTTATTCGCCGTTTTACACGGATGGAACAACTAGCGGATCGACCGCTCGTTGAGATGACGCTTGAAGAGCAAGATTTACTCTGGCATCAAGCGAAGCAGGAGGAACAGTCATGAGACTTGATAAATTTTTAAAAGTATCGCGTCTGATCAAACGACGGACGCTTGCGAAAGAAGTTGCTGATCAAGGTCGGATTACGATCAATGGTAATGTAGCGAAAGCAAGTAGCACGGTAGCAGCAGGTGATGAGATGACGATTCGGTTCGGAAATAAGATCGTGACAGTTGCGATTTCAAGCATTAAAGAACATGCGAAAAAAGAAGAAGCATCTGATATGTATGAAATCATCCGTGAAGAAAAGGTGAATTCCGAAGAATCGATGTAATTTACCGGAAAAAGGAAGTATACTAAAGAGTGTCAGGGATGACCACTCAGAAAGAGGAGGGATGATATGCCAACACCGCTCGAATCAGGGCGTCAAACGCCAAAGATCAAGCCGCTCAATGACCGTAAGAAGCAATTGAGTCAGAATGCTATTGAAAACCGTCGACGTCTCAAAAATCGCTTTTTCTTGTGTCTGACCGTCTTTTTGCTCATCTTTTCCCTCATGGGGTGGTCATACATGGAAAAACGGCAATTGATCGCAGAACAAAAGCAGTCATTTCAAGTAGCTGAACAGGAGCAGACGAAAGCAAAAAAAGAGACTGCTCGTCTGAAAGAAGAAATCAATCGTCTCAATGATAAAGAATATGTGGCGAACTTAGCCCGGAGTGAGTTGCTCTATTCGAAAAAAGGAGAAACGATCTTCTACTTTTCACCTGAAGACTAATTGAAGGTTGCCGATTGATTGAAAAAAGAATGAATCACTCGTATAATAAGAAACGAATCAACTAAAAAGGAGCAATACAATTTATGTCGATTGAAGTAGGCAGCAAAGTGCAAGGGAAAGTAACAGGCATCACGAATTTCGGAGCGTTCGTTGAGTTACCAACAGGGAAAACTGGTCTTGTTCACATTAGTGAAGTGGCAGATTCTTATGTTAAGGACATCAATGATGTATTAACGGTTGGTCAAGAAATCACCGTTAAAGTCTTAAGTGTTGAAAACGATGGTAAGATTGGTCTTTCCATTAAAAAAGCCGTCGATCGTCCAGAAGGTGAACGCCCACGTCCAGCACGTCAGTTCGATCGTGGACCACGTCCAGCAGGACAAGATCGCGGACCACGTTCGTTCGATAACAAAGGACCGCGTGGAGGCGGTAATCGTGGAGGCTTCAACAAAGGTGGCCGTAATACACCACCACCGCGCAAAGAACAATCGTTCGATACGTTGATGTCTAGTTTCCTGAAAGATAGTGAAGATCGTCTTGCTACATTGAAACGTCAAACGGATTCAAAACGTGGCGGGCGCGGCGCAAAACGTCAATAACTTGCTGACCTGTTCTTTATAAGAATAGAGATGGAATGACGCCGTTCATTCCATCTTTTATTTTTTTAAAATTATTTTTATAAAAAGCGTTGACTTTCATTTGACCTGCCCGTATTATAGAAAATGTGCTTAAGACGCACGAGTTAAAAATATGGCGGTGTAGCTCAGCTGGCTAGAGCGTACGGTTCATACCCGTGAGGTCGTGGGTTCGACTCCCTCCGCCGCTACCATATTTTTTTTGGCCCGTTGGTCAAGCGGTTAAGACACCGCCCTTTCACGGCGGTAACACGGGTTCGAATCCCGTACGGGTCATTCTCAAAAAGCTATCTCTATTATATAGAGATAGCTTTTTTTAGGTTTTAACGGAAAGGGGTGAAGTCGTAATGGAAGGTGTGCCGTTCGAACCGCTCCTAGTCGGAGTGTCTGGAGGATGTGACTCGATGGTACTCGTCGATCGGTTGTATCGAGAAGGGTATGACATTGCAATTGCACATGTGCATCACGGATTACGAGAAGCATCCGACGAAGAAGCACATTTTATCGAAGACTGGGCAGCAACTCGAAAGATTTTGTTTTTCATGACGCGTTTAGACTGGGCAGGACGTACGAGCTCTCAAGCAGCATGTCGTGAGGAACGGTATGCATTTTTTGAGCGCACCATGGAAGAGACCGGACGCTCGCGTCTTGTTCTCGCCCATCATCAAGATGATCAAATCGAGACGTTGCTCATTCAGCTCGTTCGAGGAGAAGCACAAGTTGATGGGGTTCCTGTCATTCGTCCGTTTGGTAACGGCTGGTTACATCGACCGTTACTACATGAATCGAAGCAAGCATTACTCGATTATGCATGGCAACATGAGGTACCGTGGCGAGAGGATGCATCAAATGCAGAAACGACCTATTTACGAAATCAAATTCGGCATAAGATTCTTCCGCCACTACGAGACATTCGTCCTGGTTTTGAACAGGCAACAGCAGCAGCAGCACATGCGCGACAGCAAATCATGCGTGAGCAGGCAACATTCGTCGCGACCTATCTCGACCGGTGTAAGGAAACAAACGGAATTCCGGTCGCACGTATTTTAGAATTGCCGACGGATTTACAACGGCTCGTCTTGCCGACGTTAACGGGCGATACGTTTTCTTCCGAAACGATTCGTCACTTTGTTACATGGCTTCGGGTGGATAAGGGCTCGGACGAAGTGTATTATGGAAACTGGAGGATGCGACGTGCATATGGCTTTTTGATGCAAGATCATGTGATACGGTCAATGAATGACGATTTACCGTTTCAAGTAGGGGAGAATTTGGGAACGTATCATTATGGTGAACAAATGCTTCGCTTCTCAATTGGAACGCACGGGATCCCACTGGACGCGATTACGTTTCCGTTGACGGTACGTCCGCCACGTCCGGGAGATCGGATTCAACTTGCTGTTGGTTCGAAAAAAGTCAGTCGAATTCTGATTGATGCGAAGGTTCCACGTTATCTCCGGGAACAAGTGCCGGTCGTCGTCGATGCAAATGGAGTGATTTTAGCCGTCATTGGACATCGAATTGCAATATTCGGGTCATTTGAACTCCTCGCAAAATCTTATTTAATGATAGAATGGTAATGTAGTGTTTATTATGGAGGAGGAATACCTAGCATGACCTTGATGAACGATATGGAAAAAGTATTGATTTCAGAAGAAGAGATCCAAAATAAAGTGGGCGAACTCGCCGGCGATTTGACAGCGGATTATCACGATCGTTTTCCGTTGCTTGTGTGTGTCTTAAAAGGCGCAATGCCTTTCATGTCCGATCTTGTCAAAAAGATGGATATGCATCTTGAAATGGACTTCATGGACGTTTCGACGTATCACGGTGGGACAACATCAACCGGTGAAGTCAAGATTGAAAAAGATTTGAACACATCGGTAGAAGGACGCGACATCTTGATTGTCGAAGATATCATCGACAGCGGATTGACGCTTGGTTACCTCGTAGACCTCTTCAAGTACCGGAAAGCGAAGTCCGTTAAAATCGTGACATTGCTCGACAAACCGACAGGACGGAAAAATGACTTGCATGCAGATTACAGCGGCTTCGTCATTCCACACGAATTTGTCGTCGGGTATGGTCTGGATTACGAAGAGAAATACCGTAACCTTCCGTATGTAGGTGTCTTGAAACCTGCAGTCTACGGTGGCTAATTATTTTTAATCTCGTCTGTCCCATGATAAGATGAAACCAATTACAAAGCGCGCCCTGTCGCGCCAGGATTCGTATTCATCCATTAGAAAAACGAGATGGATGCGGAGAGGAGGCATAAGATGAACCGAGCAGTGAAGAATACCCTCGTGTTTGGGGTCATTTTTCTAGCTTTGATCTTGTTTCTGCAATACTTGCAGAGTCCAGTGAACAAAAGCAAAGAAATCAATTACACACAGTTTGTCGAGTCTGTTGAAAAAGGTGAAATCAAGACGGCTACCTTCCAGTATGAAGGCCAGACGTATAATGTGACAGGAGATTTGCGTGCAAAAGATTCGACGTATGAAACAGTCGTACCGGCTGTTGATACGGAACTAACGGATCTCTACACGCAATTGAAAAGCCAAGGAGTCAAGATGGACTTCAAGGCAGCAGAAACGAATGGTGGTTGGATCGCGTTACTAACGACGATCGTTCCATTCATCATCATATTCATCCTCTTCTTCTTCTTGATTAATCAAGCACAAGGTGGCGGTGGTGGCGGTCGCGTCATGAACTTCGGGAAATCGAAGGCACGCCTCTACGATACAGAGAAGAAAAAGATTACGTTTGATGATGTAGCCGGCGCAGACGAAGAGAAACAAGAACTCGTCGAAGTCGTCGAATTCTTAAAAGATCCGCGTAAATTCGCGAAGCTCGGTGCCCGTATTCCGAAAGGGGTTCTCCTCGTGGGTCCTCCAGGTACAGGTAAAACGTTGCTCGCGCGTGCTGCAGCTGGTGAAGCTGGCGTACCATTCTTCTCGATTTCAGGTTCTGACTTCGTTGAGATGTTCGTTGGTGTCGGGGCATCACGTGTTCGTGACTTGTTCGAAAACGCGAAGAAAAACGCACCATGTATCATCTTCATTGATGAAATCGATGCTGTCGGTCGTCAACGGGGCGCAGGTCTCGGTGGTGGACATGATGAGCGTGAGCAGACATTGAACCAACTTCTCGTCGAGATGGATGGATTCAGTGAAAACGAAGGCATCATCATGATCGCAGCAACGAACCGTGCTGATATTCTTGACCCTGCGTTACTCCGTCCAGGTCGTTTTGACCGTCAAATCACGGTTGATCGTCCAGATGTCGTCGGTCGTGAAGCAGTCTTGAAAGTACACGCGCGGAACAAACCGCTTGATTCAACGGTTGATTTAAAAGCCATCGCACAACGGACGCCTGGATTCTCGGGTGCGGATCTTGAAAACCTTCTAAACGAAGCAGCACTTGTTGCCGCTCGGGCAGATCGTGATAAGGTCTCGATCGTTGATCTCGAAGAAGCGATTGACCGTGTTATCGCTGGACCAGCGAAGAAGAGCCGGATCATCTCGCCGAAAGAGAAAAAGATCGTCGCATGGCATGAAGCTGGACATACGATCATCGGTGTCACGCTCGACGATGCGGACGAAGTACACAAAGTAACAATCGTTCCTCGTGGTAACGCGGGCGGATACGTCGTCATGTTGCCAAAAGAAGATCGTTACTTCATGACGAAGCCGGAACTCGAAGATAAGATTACTGGATTGCTCGGTGGTCGCGTTGCAGAGGACATCGTCTTCGGAGAAGTCTCGACTGGAGCAAGCAATGACTTCCAGCGTGCGACAGGTCTTGCACGGAAAATGGTCATGGAGTTCGGAATGAGTGAAAAACTCGGACCGCTTCAATTCGGATCAGGTCAAAGCGGTAACGTCTTCCTCGGCCGTGATTTCCAAAACGAACAGAATTACTCGGATGCGATTGCACACGAAATCGATACGGAAATCCAAGCGATCATCAACCGCTGTTACCAAAAAGCGAAAGATATCTTGACTGAGAAACGCGATCAGCTCGACTTGATTGCAACGACGTTGCTTGAAGTCGAAACACTTGATCAAAAACAAATTCACCATCTCTTAGAGACAGGCGAATACAAAAAACATGAACCAGAAGCAACGACTCCAAAAGCAGAAGAGAAAGCACCGGAATCGACAGATGCAACCGTCGATCAACCGACAGAGTCTCCAACGCAAATGGGTTCAGTCGTTGACGAAGGACAAAATGTAGATACGGATACACCAGATACGCCGCGTCGCGACGATCAAGTGTAAACGGATGGAACGGATTCGATCTCGCATCGAATCCGTTCTTTTTTGTTACAGACCGAGCGAATACACATCGGTAGGTGTGACCATACGAGCATGGTATAATCACAACGTATATCATTCCGAGCGTGAAACAACGGAATATAAAAAGAAGCATGAAAATCGAGAAGAAGCGGGGAAATAAGCAAATGATTTTAGTCATCGATGTCGGAAATACGAATATCGTCTTAGGTGTCTATCAAGGACAAGAGTTGATCGAGCATTGGCGGATTGCGACAGACCGGACACGGACGACGGACGAATACGGTATGCTCGTCAAAGCGTTGTTTCGTGACGCAGAGCTAAACGTGGAAGAAATCGAGGGAATCGTGTTATCATCTGTCGTACCCCCCGTCGTGTTTCCACTAGAAAATATGTGTGTGCGTTACTTTAAACGCCGTCCGTTTTTGATTGGACCAGGAATCAAGACAGGACTCGATTTAAAAGTCGATAATCCACGGGAAGTGGGAGCCGATCGAATCGTCAATGCAGTAGCGGCGACGGCGAAATACGAGGGACCGATGATCATCGTCGATTTTGGAACAGCGACGACGTACTGTTACATCGATGCACAAAAACGGTATTACGGCGGCATCATCTCACCGGGTGTGATGGTTGCGACCGAGGCACTCTATAATAAGGCAGCAAAATTGCCGCGAATTGAAATTGCGAAACCGCAGTCAACCATCGGACGAAATACGATCCATGCGATGCAATCGGGTACGTATTTCGGATATGTGGCGCAGGTGGACGGACTCGTTCACCGGATGAAAGAAGAAATGGGTGAAGCGAAGGTCATTGCGACCGGTGGTTTAGCCCGACTAATCAGCGAGGAATCCACGATGATTGAGATCGTCGATCCATTCTTGACGTTAGATGGATTACGGATTATCTACGAACGAAATAAGTGAGGGATTAAGATGAAACGGGAAGAATTATTAGCACAATTAAAAGATGACTATTTAGTACGGGCGTTAGGCTTCAACGGAGAAGTTCGTGCATTTGCGATCCGTTCGACAAAAACGGTCTATGAAGCACAACTTCGTCACCAGACGACACCGGTCGTCACGGCAGCGCTCGGTCGGACACTAACAATCGGCGCGATGATGGGTACGATGCAAAAAGGCGATACACGTGTCACATTGAAAGTCGAAGGCGATGGACCAATCGGAAAAATCATCGTCGATGCCGATGCAAAAGGGGTCGTTCGTGGATATGTCAGTCGTCCCCGCGTCGAGATGGATACGTACGTCAATGCAGACGGTCTGACGAAATTAAAAGTCGGTGAAGCGGTCGGTCGCGGAAACATCTCTGTCATCAAGGATCTCGGGTTGCGTGACTTTGTCGGTGGTCAATCTCCGATTCAAACCGGTGAGATCAGCGAAGACTTCACGTATTACTTCGCTGTATCGGAACAAAGTCCATCAGTCGTTGGAGCTGGCGTTCTCGTTTACCCAGAAGACGAATCGGTCATTGCAGCAGGTGGGTTGATCGTTCAATTGATGCCGGGTGCATCGGAAGAGACGATCGCAGCGCTTGAAAAACGTGTCGGAGCTCTTAAACCAATCTCCATTCTCGTCGGTGAGGAAAAAACACCCGAAGAAATGTTAGAACTCGTTCTCGGTGACTACGAACATCTTGATACGATTCCGGTGTCATTCGAATGTACGTGTGACCGCGACAAATTAGCAACAGCGATTATTGCCCTTGGACCAGATGAGATTCAAGCGATGATTGATGAAGATGGTGGCGCGGAAGCTGTTTGTCACTTCTGTTCAGAGCATTATCACTATGATGTTCCAGAATTAGAGGAACTTCGCGAAAAATCACTCGAAAGAGCATAAGAGGGATCCGATATGGGGAATGTACAACCTAAGTACTTGTGGATGTTGATCTTCATCTTATTGTTGACGAATTTCATGACCGGCGCTTATGCCTTCATGGGTGAGCTCCCTAAGGTCGATTCTCCTAAAATCGTTCAGGACAGTATTGGTGGTCCGCTTGAGGATGTCATCGCCGAAGTCGGTGATGAAAAAATCACCCGAGCAATGGTCTATCAGACGATGCGAACGGAACAAGAGAAGCAGACAATCGATCGTTTGATTCAAGAAGCGGTCGAGCGCCAGACAAAGGATGGAAAAAAGCCGGAAGTTAAACGCTTTGATTGACAGATTTCATCCAGTCCGCTGATAATTAATCTATCGGATTACTTGGAATTCAAGCGGTTCACTAATGAGGAGGAATGGTCATGCGTATTGCGAATTCAGTATTAGATTTAGTCGGTCGGACACCGATCGTCAAGTTACATCATCTAACGGGTCCTGAGGATGCAGATGTATATCTGAAACTGGAGTACATGAACCCTGGATCGAGCGTAAAAGACCGGATCGCGTTATCAATGATTGAAGCGGCAGAAGAAGCAGGTCAACTTAAAGAGGGAGATACGATCATCGAGCCGACGAGTGGGAACACGGGTATCGGACTAGCGATGGTCGCTTCGGCGAAGGGATACCGTTCCATCCTCGTCATGCCGGAAACAATGAGCATGGAACGTCGGACGTTGCTTCGCGCCTATGGTGCGGAATTGATTTTGACGCCAGGTCCTGAAGGGATGAAGGGTGCGATCGCTCGCGCGACAGCGGAAGCGGAAGAGCACGGTTACTTCATGCCGCAACAATTCAATAACGGTGCCAATCCAGTCGTTCATGAAAAAACGACAGGTCCTGAAATCGTCGAAGCGTTCGAAGGTATGCAACTCGATGCGTTCATCGCGGGAATCGGAACCGGTGGAACGATCACGGGTGCTGGTAAAGTGTTGCGCGATGCTTTCCAAGGCATTGAAATCATTGCTGTTGAACCAACGGATTCACCGGTCTTATCAGGTGGTAAACCGGGGCCGCATAAACTGCAAGGTATCGGTGCTGGATTCGTACCGTCGATTCTCGATACAGATATTTATGATGGTGTCGAGCAAATCACGACGGAAGAAGCATTTGATCACGCACGCCGAGCAGCGAAGACGAACGGTGTCTTAGGCGGTATCTCGTCAGGTGCTGCGATTGCAGCGGCACTGAAGACGGCGAAACGTCTCGGTAAAGGGAAAAACGTTCTCGCGATCATTCCTTCGAACGGTGAGCGGTACTTAAGTACACCGCTGTATCAAGTCGAGGAAGAAGCGGATCAATCGAAGTAATCCATCATACGTACACGGAAGTCATTCGGCTTCCGTGTACTTTTTTGCGTATAATGAGAGCAGAATAGTGCGAAGTGGGGGACGCGTATGCGACAGACGAAATATAAAGCAATACCATGGACGAAAGAACAATTCTACAATCGGTATGTCGAACAGACGAATGGCACAACGGGACACGTCTGGCTCGAAAGCGGTCGAATCGGACGGTATACGATGGCGGCGACTCGTCCTGTCGGATACGTCCGGACAAAGGACGGGATGACGACGATTGAGACAGATGGAAAAGTCGAGACGTCGACGGCAAACCCGTTTGATCTACTCGAACGACTCCGCGTCGAACGTGAATCCATCCGACCGGATGGAATGCCGCCATTCTTTGGTGGATTTGCTGGATATGTCAGTTATGATGCTGTCCGTTATTTAGAAAAGCTACCGGAGCAAGCGATGGATGATCTACAAACACCTGATCTATCGTTCTACTGGTACGATGAAGTTGCCGTGTTTGATGAGGAGACGAAGCAGTTGTTCATTGCCGTAACGCGAGACACAGCAGAGGAAGCGACACAGATTCTTGAAGAAGAAGTCGCACGTTGGTGCGTCAAGACAAATAGACCGCAGTTTACAACAACCGGTTCATCCGGCGAACGAGAACGAGCTTTCGGACAGGAATCGTTCATGACAGCGGCACACCGGATTAAATCGTATATTGAGGATGGTGACGTCTTCCAAGTCAATTTGTCCGTCCGTCAACAAGAACCGCTTGGGACGACAGCGGAACATCTGTATGATGTATTACGACAAATTAATCCTTCTCCATACATGGGTTACTTCGCAGATGAGGATTTAACACTTGTGTCAGCCTCACCTGAGTTGCTCGTCGAAAAAATCGGTGATGCGTTAGCAACGCGTCCGATTGCGGGAACACGGCCACGTGGGAAGGATGAAGCGGAGGATCTACGACTCGCGAAAACCTTACTCGATAACGAAAAAGAACGGGCAGAGCATGTGATGCTCGTTGATTTAGAGCGTAATGATTTAGGGCGCGTTAGTCGTTATGGTACGGTCCATGTCGATGAGCTGATGGTGATCGAGAAATACTCCCACGTGCAACATATCGTCTCAAATGTCAGAGGCGAAGTGGCTCCGGAACACTCCGGGAGTCAAGTGCTCGCCGCAATGTTCCCAGGTGGGACGATCACCGGCGCGCCAAAAATCCGGACGATGGAAATCATTGAAGAACTGGAACCGGTCCGGCGTGGCATCTACACTGGATCGCTTGGCTTCATCAGTTGGGCGGATGATGTCATTTTCAACATCTTGATTCGGACACTCGTTGCAAAAGATGGGATGGCATATGTTCAAGCAGGTGCTGGAGTCGTCACGGACTCGGACGCAGCACGTGAATACGAAGAGTCACTTACTAAAGCCAAAGCGTTATGGGTGACAAAAGAAACGGCGGAGGGAACACGATGATTGTATTGATTGATAACTATGATTCCTTTACGTATAACTTAGTCCAGTATTTCGGCGAACTTGGACAAGACATCCGGGTATTTCGCAACGACGCGATTACGCTTGCAGAAATCGAAGCGTTGCAGCCTGATCATCTCGTCATCTCACCGGGTCCCTGTACACCGAATGAAGCGGGGATCAGTTTAGAGGCGATTGCTTACTTTGCGGGGAAGGTACCGATCCTAGGAGTTTGCTTGGGTCATCAAGCGATTGGGCAAGTATTCGGTGGTAAAGTCGTCCGAGCGAAGGAATTGATGCACGGAAAAGTCTCGCCACTGACGCATGACGGACAAGGGATCTTTGAACGGATCCCACAAGCGACACCGGTGACGCGTTACCATTCACTTGTCGTTGAACGTAAGACATTCCCGGAAGTACTCGAAGTGACAGCGGAAGCCGGCGGAGAGATCATGGCACTCCGTCACCGGACGTTACCGATTTTAGGTGTCCAGTTCCACCCGGAAGCGATTTTGACACGAGACGGTAAACAGATGTTAAAAAATTTCTTGGAGTTGACGCATTATGTATCTCTGGCATGACGGAATCATCAAACGAGAAGAAGAGATAAGAATCTCCCCACTTGATCATGGATTCGTCTACGGGATGGGGATATTCGAGACGTTTCGGACGTATAACGGACATCCGTTTTTGTTCGATGATCATATCGAACGTATGCGGATGAGTTGTGTCGCACTCGGGATACAGTTAGCGTATGACCGGGAAGCCTTACGGCAAGCAATCCAAGATTTATATGAAGCATATGAGGCGAACGATCTCTATATCCGGTTGAATGTTTCGGCTGGTCCGCGTGAGATTGGGTTATCAATTGACCCTTACGATACGCCAACCGTGTTGATCTATGCGAAACCAATCGCTCCGCGAAAACGGGCGGAACGTGCACTCGAGACGATTCGTTTGCCGCGCAGTACGCCGGAAACGACATATCGCTTAAAGTCACATCATTACATGAACAATCTAGTCGCGAAACGTCAATTGTTCAATCCAGAAGCAGAAGGGCTGTTCTTGACGAAGGAAGGTCATGTCTGTGAAGGCATTACGTCAAATATCTTTTGGCGTTACGGAAGTACATGGTATACGTCACCGCTTGAGACCGGTGCATTGAATGGGATTACCCGTCAGTTCCTCATGCAACATTTACCGGTCGAAGAACGTCTGGCATATTTACCACAGCTCGAAGAGTCAGATGAGATCATCTATACGAATTCCGTTCAGGAAGCGGTCGCCATTTCGTCACTTGACGGACGCCCTTTCCCCGGAATCAACGGAACAGGGTATGCGGAGATTATGAAACTCTTCGATCAATCTGTCGAACATGTGACAACAAGGAGGGAACAACCATGACCTACATCATGGGTATTTTGAACGTGACACCGGACTCTTTTTCGGACGGTGGACAATATGTTGATATCGAGCAAGCGATGCGGCAAGCGCGTCAGCTTGTCGCGGATGGAGCAGATGCGATCGATATCGGTGGAGAATCGACACGACCGGGTGCGGCGTTCGTGTCAGTTGAAGAAGAACTCGCTCGTGTTTTACCGATTATTAAACGCATTAAACGAGAGCTGAACGTCCTCGTGTCGATCGATACGTATAAACCGGTCGTCGCAGAAGCTGCTATTCAAGCAGGAGCGGACATCATCAATGACGTCTGGGGTTCGAAGTGGGGCGATCGTTCGATGGTCAAGGTCGCTGCGCAGTATGAAGTACCCATCATTTTAATGCATAACCGGGAAACGGCGCATGGAACAGATATGCTTGCGGAAGTCCGGGCTGACCTTGAGGAATCGATCCGGTTAGCGAAACAGGCAGGCGTGGCGGAAGAGCACATTTGGCTCGACCCAGGGATTGGATTTATGAAAACGCAGGAAGAGAACTTGTACTTGATGCGTTACCTGTCTATCGTCACGGACTTCGGGTATCCGGTTTTACTCGGAACGTCCCGTAAATCGATGATTGGTCTCGCGCTTGGATTGCCAACGGAAGAACGACTTGAAGGAACGATTGCTACGGTTTGCTACGGGATTCAACAAGGATGTGACTGGGTGCGCGTGCATGACGTCAAAGAAGTCAAACGGGCAGCGCAGATGATGGACATCATGTTAGCTGCGACGAAAGGAGAATGACGGTGGATCGAATTCATGTAACAGGAATGCGTTTTTATGGGTATCACGGTGTATTTGCAGAAGAGACGAAACTCGGTCAACGCTTCAATGTCGACTTATCGATCGGACTTGCATTGGCAGAAGCCGGTCGGACGGATGATTTGACGAAAAGTGTCAATTACGCTGAATTGTATGAAGCGACAAAACGTGTCGTCGAAGGAGAACCGCTCCAACTCGTCGAAGCCTTGGCGGATCGTATTGCAAAAGAAGTCTTTGCGTTAGACGGGCGGATTGAAGAAGCATCGATCAAAGTTATCAAACCGGATCCGCCGATTGCTGGTCATTATGAACATGTGGCAGTCGAGATCAATCGACTCCGGGGGGACTATGCATGAAGGAAGCTTACATTGCACTCGGTTCAAACATTGGTGATAAAGCGGCTCACTTAAGAGCAGCGATCGCTCGCCTGAGAGCCTTATCGTCTGTTCATGATGTAAAGGTCTCTTCCATTTATGAGACTGTACCTGTCGGGTATCTCGATCAGGATTTATTTTATAATATGGTCGTCGGGATTCAAACGACGGACGAGGCGGATGTCTTACTTGAGCGACTGCAGGAAATCGAACAGTTAGAAGGACGCGAGCGTCTGTTCAAAAATGGACCGCGGACGCTTGATTTAGATATTTTGTTATATGGGGGAGAACGTATTGACCTTGAAGGATTAACCGTTCCGCATCCGCGGATGCAAGAGCGGGCATTCGTCCTCGCGCCATTACGGGAACTAGCAGCAACATGCGTCATACCTGGTCTTGGGCAAAGTGTCGAGCAATTGTACCAGCAGTTACCAGAGACAGAACGAAACGGTGTGCGACGCTTAGGTGGTCTTTTAGAAGCGGAGGAACAATAATGGAATTTAACATTGGTGATGTCAAATTGAAGAATCAAGTCATCTTGGCACCGATGGCAGGCGTCTGTAATCCCGCGTTTCGATTGATCGCAAAAGAATTCGGCGCGGGACTCGTCTGTGCGGAGATGGTCAGCGATAAAGGGATCTTGTACGAGAACGAACGGACGCTACAGATGCTGTACGTGGATGAGCGGGAAAAACCGCTGAGTCTTCAAATCTATGGTGGTTCAAAGGAGACACTCGTTCAAGCAGCGCGATATGTCGATGCGAACACGAATGCCGACATCATTGATATCAATATGGGGTGTCCGGTCCCGAAAGTCACGAAAAGTGATGCTGGAGCGAAATGGTTGCTTGATCCGGATAAGGTCTATGAGATGGTCCATGCGGTGACACAAGCGATCGATAAACCGGTGACGGTCAAAATGCGGACCGGCTGGGACAGTCATCACATCTATTGTGTCGATAATGTCAAAGCGGCAGAAGCAGGTGGCGCGAAGGCTGTTGCCATTCACGGACGGACACGTTCACAAAAATATGAAGGTGTCGCAGACTGGAACATCATCGGTGAAGCAAAAAAAGCGGTTAATATTCCAATCATCGGAAACGGGGATGTTCAAACCCCACAAGATGCTAAACGAATGATTGATGAGATTGGTGTCGACGGTGTCATGATCGGACGGGCCGCTCTCGGAAACCCTTGGATGTTGTATCAGACAATCCAGTATCTCGAATCAGGAACGCTTCCGGCAGAACCGACGGCGCGCGAGAAGATTGATATTTGTCTCTTGCACGCTACACGACTGGTCGCGCTAAAAGGAGAAGAACTCGCCGTGCGCGAAATGCGGACACATGTCGCCTGGTACTTGAAAGGAATGAAGGGGAACGGTCGCGTTCGCAATGCGTTATTTAACATCGACACGCATACGGGACTCGTTGAACTGTTACAGCAGTACTTGCAGACACTCGAAGAAGACGTAGCGTATGCCTAACAGGTAAAGTATAGTCGGACAGAGTCGTTTTGTGGTACGCTAGTTGCATTGAAGATGAGCGTATCGGTTTTCTAAAGGGCTGTCGGTCATTCCGGCAGCTTTTTATTCGAGAGAATCGTCGTGAACCATTATTAAAAGGAGTGAAGACAGTGAGTCAGGATATGGAAATGAACGATCAAATGCAGGTGCGTCTCAGTAAGATGAACGCCATGCGTGAACAAGGTCTCGATCCATTCGGCGCACGTTTTGAACGTTCGACGGATACTGCGAGCATTCGTGCATCATTTGGTGAACATACAAAAGAAGAATTGGCTGAACTGAAACCGGAAGTTGCCATCGCAGGTCGTGTCATGACGACACGTCGTAAAGGGAAGGTTGGCTTTACGAATGTTCAGGATGTACAAGGTCAAATTCAGTTGTATGTTCGTAAAGATGACGTCGGTGAAGAGGCGTATGAGATCTATAAGACATGTGACTTAGGTGACATCGTCGGGATCCAAGGATACGTGTTCAAGACGAATGTTGGTGAACTCTCTGTTCACGTCACAGCATTTACGTTATTGACAAAAGCGTTACGTCCGCTTCCGGATAAATATCATGGATTAAAGGATATCGAGCAACGCTACCGTCAGCGCTATCTCGACCTTATTACGAACCAAGAATCACGTGAGACATTCATCGCGCGAAGTAAAGTCATTCGTGGAATCCGTCAATATCTTGATAACCTCGGATACTTGGAAGTCGAAACACCAATGTTGCATACGATCGCGGGTGGAGCATCGGCGCGTCCGTTCATCACGCATCATAATGCACTCGACATGACGCTTTACATGCGGATTGCGATTGAGCTTCATTTGAAACGTTTGATCGTCGGTGGACTTGAGAAAGTCTACGAAATCGGTCGTGTATTCCGTAATGAAGGAATCTCAACACGTCATAACCCAGAGTTTACGATGATCGAACTCTATGAAGCGTATGCGGATTATAAAGACATCATGAACTTAACAGAGAACCTGATTGCTCACGTCGCACAAGAAGTACTCGGTACGACACAAGTCACTTACGGAGAAGACGTCATCGATTTATCTGTCGGTTGGAAACGAGCGCACATGGTAGATCTCGTTAAAGAAGCAACAGGTGTCGACTTCTTCGAACAGATTTCGAACGAACGTGCCCTTGAACTCGCGCATGAACACGGTGTTGAAGTCCAGTCGCACATGACGACGGGACATATCTTGAATGAGTTCTTCGAACAAAAAGTAGAAGAAACACTCGTTCAACCAACATTCGTCTATGGTCATCCTGTTGAAGTATCACCACTTGCGAAGAAAAATCCAGAAGATCCACGCTTTACGGATCGTTTTGAATTATTCATCGTCCGTCGTGAGCATGCGAATGCCTTCACGGAATTGAACGATCCAATCGATCAACGTGAACGTTTCGAAGCACAACTCGTCGAAAAAGAAGCAGGAAACGACGAAGCGCATGAAATGGATACAGACTTCATTGAAGCACTCGAGTACGGTATGCCGCCAACGGGTGGTCTTGGGATCGGGATCGATCGTCTCGTCATGTTGTTGACGAATGCGCCATCGATTCGTGATGTATTACTCTTCCCAACGATGCGTCACCAACAAAATTAATGAGTAGAGCTCTGTTCTTTCTATACTGTATAGAAGGAACGGAGCGTTCTTTTTGGAATCAACACAGGAATAAACAAGTCAAAAAACGGGTAAACAAAAGTTTTTAAATGTTTTTCTAATAAAATGCTTGTACGATTCAAAAAGCCATGGTATATTACTTCTTGTGCCGCGAATGGTCGTGACACACAAAAATAAATATCAAAAAAAGTTGTTGACAATCGGGTTGATAACTTGTTAAGATATTAAAGTCGCTGAAAACGACACGACGAACTTTGAAAACTGAACGATGAGGCAAAAATCGTATTCTACGGAATACAAAA
>NZ_JAUTYQ010000005.1:0-54202 GCF_041945985.1 Exiguobacterium sp. PHA03 | reverse complement strand
TTTCTAAAAAGCCTTATCAGTTGCATTTCTTTTTTTAGATGATTACTATTAAATCAAACAATAGTCAAAGATGGTCAGAGAGGTGGTGCCAATGCAAAACATCACAGATATCATCGAAGCCTATTTAAAGCAAATTTTACACGACGAAAAGACGATTGAAATCAAACGTCAAGAAATTGCACAACGTTTTGACTGTGTTCCATCACAAATCAATTACGTCATTAATACTCGTTTTACGGTCGAAAAGGGTTATTTTGTTGAAAGTAAGCGGGGCGGCGGTGGATACATTCGGATTCAAAAAATCGTTGTGCTCGATAGTCACGATCTATTAGACGAAGTCAGTTCATGGATCGGTGATCATTTGACGGAACAAGCTGCAGAAGATTATTTGATTCGTTTGATGAACGAACAATTACTGACGCGGCGGGAAGCTATTTTGATTCAATCGCTGTTGCAAAAAGAGAGTTTGCCAATGGCGGTCGAAGATCAACACCGGATGCGTGCCCACTTGATGCGGACGCTTCTTCAAACCATGAAGCGACTCTAGTCGTCGGACATTGGAGGAATGCACTATGCGTTGTCAACGATGTGGCGAACGAGAAGCAATCGTCCGTGTCAAACTCCCACAAGAGTCAGAAACCGATGAGAAGTTCTTATGCTCGGTTTGTGTACGGGAGTTAGCACGTGAATATCAAGGGACGGCATGTCCGTCTTGTGGTATGACCCGTCAACAATTGCTTCATCTTCGTAAAGTCGGTTGCCCGACTTGTTATTCATTTTTCAAAGACGAAGTCGACGGCATGGTTCGTCAGTTCCAACACGGTCATACGCAACATTATGGTTCACGCCCTGATGAGGAATCCGTGGAAAAACGATTAAACCAGCAGCTTAGTCGACTCAAAGAACAACTCAACCGCAAAATCTTAGCAGAAGATTATGAAGAAGCAGAAGTCATAAAACAACAGATTGAGAGTGTCGAGGAGGATTTGCGTCATGTTTGAAGAGTTGCTTCAACACCCTTTAAGCGAATCGATGAATCAATCTTCTCCCTTTGACGACATCGTCGTTTCGACACGAGTCCGTTTGGCGCGCAATACGACACGTTATCCGTTCTCAACGATGTTGTCAGAAGCACAAGCCAATGCACTCATTGAAGAGACGGAACGCCAACTAAATGGGATGAAAGGGTTCCGATTTGGTCGTGTCGATCAGGCGGATGTCCTGACCCGAACCGCTTTAGTAGAAAAGCATCTAATTAGTCCGGCGTTAGCGAGTCATCCACGGACAGGACTCTTCATTAGTGAAGATGAGCAGATCAGTGTCATGGTAAACGAAGAGGATCATTTTCGAATTCAGACGTTATTACCTGGGCTACAGCTTGAAGAAGCGTTTCGGATCGCAAAACAAGTCGATCGCTTGATCAGTGAACGATTTAAAATTGCTTTTGATGACACGCTTGGTTATTTAACGACTTGTCCGAGTAACGTCGGAACAGGTCTTCGTGCTTCCGTGATGTTGCACTTACCGGGACTAGTCCTGACGAATCAGATTCAAGGCTATATCAAACACTTACGACAGTTAGGATTCGCGATTCGTGGGCGTTACGGTGAGGGAAGCGATGCTTCTGGTCGCATGTTCCAACTTTCGAACCAACGGACGCTTGGGGCAAGCGAGGATATGCTGATCACGGACTATCAATTTGCGGTCGAAGCATTAATTGAAGCAGAACAGGCAGCACGAAAAGGATTATTGGAGATGTATCAAGAAGAACTAGAGGACAGACTATATCGTTCCTATGGCATCCTGACATCAGCTCGACTGATTACAGCGCGGGAAGCAACGGAACGGCTATCGGATGTCCGCTTAGCAGACAGTCTGGGACTAGAAGTCAATCTTCCTCCAAATCTTTTTCATCAACTGCTCGTTTCATTACAAACAGGTTTTCTACAAAAGCATTTCGGGAAACAATTAACATCTAGAGAACGGGACATCGAACGGGCGAAACGAATTCGGACGATGTTAACCGAACAGACAAACAGGGATCACACACAAGGAGGTTTTGCATAATGATGTTTGGACGATTTACAGAACGTGCACAACGTGTATTGGCACTTGCTCAAGAAGAAGCAGTACGGTTGGGGCACCACAATATCGGAACAGAACACATTTTACTCGGACTTGTACGTGAAGGAGACGGAATCGCTGCGAAAGCCTTAACAGCACTCGGTCTCAGTTCAGATAAAATTCAGATGGAAGTCGAAGCATTGATCGGTCGCGGACAAGATGGTGCAACGACGATTCACTATACACCACGTGCGAAAAAAGTCATCGAGTTATCAATGGATGAGGCACGTAAACTCGGTCACTCTTACGTCGGAACAGAACACCTCTTGCTCGGATTGATCCGAGAAGGAGAGGGCGTTGCTGCTCGTGTCTTAAATAACTTAGGCATCAGTCTTTCAAAAGCCCGTCAGCAAGTACTCCAGTTGCTCGGGAACAGTGAAACAACAGCAAACGCGTCGCAAGCAGGTTCAGGTGTCGCAACACCAACGCTTGATGGTCTTGCTCGTGATTTGACACAACAAGCGCGTGAAACACGTCTTGATCCAGTTATCGGTCGTGCGAAAGAAATTCAACGCGTCATCGAAGTCTTGAGCCGCCGGACGAAGAATAACCCAGTCTTGATCGGGGAACCAGGGGTCGGTAAAACGGCTGTCGTCGAAGGTCTCGCTCAACAAATCATCAACAATGAAGTACCGGAGACGTTACGCAATAAACGCGTCATGGTACTCGACATGGGAACACTCGTTGCCGGTACGAAATACCGTGGTGAATTCGAAGATCGTTTGAAAAAGGTCATGGATGAGATTCGTCAAGCGGGGAACATCATTCTCTTCATCGATGAGTTGCATACATTGATTGGAGCGGGTGGAGCAGAAGGTGCGATCGATGCATCGAACATCCTTAAACCATCGCTCGCACGAGGTGAACTCCAGTGTATCGGAGCAACGACTCTTGATGAGTACCGGAAATACATCGAAAAAGATGCGGCACTCGAACGTCGTTTCCAACCGATTCAAGTCGCAGAGCCAACAACGGATGAAGCGACACAAATCCTATTTGGTCTTCGCGATCGTTATGAAGCACACCACCGTGTGACGATCACAGACGAAGCGATTCAAGAAGCCGTCACATTGTCGGATCGATACATTTCGGATCGTTTCCTTCCGGATAAAGCGATCGATTTGATCGATGAAGCGGCATCGAAAGTTCGGTTGCGTTCATACACAGCACCACCGAACTTAAAAGAAGTCGAAGCGAAACTCGAAGGTATCCGTAAGGACAAGGACGAAGCTGTCCAAAGCCAAGAGTTCGAAAAAGCAGCAAGCCTCCGTGACACGGAACAAAAATTACGCGATGAGCTTGAGCGTTTGAAAGAGGAATGGCAGAATAAACAAGGCAACGAAAAACTTGAAGTCACAAAAGATGACATCGCACAAGTCGTTGCCAACTGGACAGGTGTACCGGTCACGAAGATCGCGGAAGAAGAGACGGATCGTCTCCTTCGCCTCGAAGAAATCCTTCACGATCGTGTCATCGGTCAAAACGAAGCCGTTAAATCGATTTCAAAAGCCATTCGTCGGGCACGTGCTGGACTGAAAGATCCAAAACGTCCGATCGGTTCGTTCATCTTCCTCGGTCCTACTGGGGTTGGTAAGACAGAACTCGCCCGTGCGGTTGCCGAAGCGATGTTCGGAGATGAGGATGCAATCATCCGGATCGACATGTCAGAGTACATGGAGAAACATGCAACGAGCCGTCTCGTCGGTTCACCTCCAGGATATGTCGGTTACGAAGAAGGCGGTCAATTGACTGAAAAAGTTCGCCGGAAACCGTACTCGGTCATCTTACTTGATGAAATCGAGAAGGCGCACCCGGAAGTCTTCAACATTCTCTTGCAAGTACTTGATGATGGACGCTTAACAGACTCGAAAGGTCGGACGGTTGATTTCCGTAACACGATCATCGTCATGACGTCGAACGTCGGTGCAAGTGCCCTTAAACGTAATAAATATGTCGGCTTCGCTGTTTCTGAAGATACAGATCGCGAATACAAAGACATGAAAGATAAAGTCATGGAAGAACTCAAACGGGCGTTCCGTCCAGAGTTCTTGAACCGGATCGATGAAACGATCGTCTTCCATTCACTCGAGAAACAGCACATCGAAGAGATCGTGAAGTTGATGGCGAAAACCCTTGAAAAACGTTTGGCTGAACAGGAAATTCATTTCGAATTGACACCAGCTGCCCTCTCGAAGATCGCCGATATCGGGTACGATCCAGAGTACGGCGCACGTCCAATCCGTCGTGCCCTTCAACGGGAAGCGGAAGACCGGTTGTCAGAAGCATTGCTCGCAGGTGATATCCAAAAAGGAGAGCATGTTGCGCTTGATGTCGAAGAGAACGAATTCATCGTTCGCCGGAATCACGTGAGTTCTGCCGCAACGGAATAAGCACTGAGCACAGGGCCAGCTTTCGCACTTTCTGAGCGAAGCTGGTCTTTTTTTGAAACAGAAAGGATGAATCGATTGGCTAAGTTAAAAACAAAATTCGTTTGCCAAAGCTGTGGAACTGAATCACCGAAATGGATGGGACGTTGTTCTGGATGCGGAGAATGGAACACGATGGTCGAAGAAGTCGTCGAAGAAAAAAAAGGACGGCGCGGTGCCGCTTTTGTTCATACGACGACAAAACAATTAAAGCCTGAACGCCTCGCGAATATCGTCTCGCAAGAAGAGAGTCGTGTCTTTACCGGAAGTGGTGAATTCGACCGTGTCCTCGGAGGCGGCATCGTTCCAGGTTCGATGGTGCTTGTTGGAGGAGACCCGGGGATCGGGAAGTCGACGATCTTACTGCAGACGAGTGCACGGCTTGCCCAACGTGGTGAAAAAGTGCTCTACATCTCAGGGGAAGAATCGCTTAAACAAACCAAATTGCGCGCGGAACGGCTTGGATTGCCGACACAGGATTTGTTCGTCCTCAGTGAAACGGACATGAACATGATTGAACGTGTCGTTGATGAAGAACAGCCACGGTTTTTAATCATCGACTCGATTCAAACCGTCTACATTGATGACATCCAGTCCGCACCCGGGAGTGTGACACAGGTACGTGAATGTACGGCGATGCTGATGAAAATTGCAAAGAGTCGTGGTATTGCGATCTTCATCGTTGGTCACGTTACAAAACAGGGTTCGATTGCTGGACCACGTTTACTTGAGCACATGGTGGATGCTGTCTTGTATTTCGAAGGCGAACGTCACCATACGTTTCGAATTCTGCGTGCTGTTAAAAATCGATTTGGTTCAACGAATGAGATCGGAATTTTTGAGATGCGGGAGTCTGGTCTTGAAGAGGTCTTAAATCCGTCAGAAATTTTCCTCGAAGAGCGGACATCCGGCGTATCCGGTTCAACGATCGTTGCTTCAATGGAAGGGACACGAACCGTCCTCGTCGAACTGCAAGCATTGATTTCACCGACGTCATTTGGGAATCCTAGACGGATGGCGACCGGAATCGATCAAAATAAAGTAGCGTTATTGATGGCCGTTCTTGAGAAACGATCGGGTCTTCTCTTACAAACACAAGATGCCTATCTCAAGGCAGCGGGTGGTGTGAAGCTCGATGAACCAGCGATCGACTTAGCCGTCTGTGTTGCCATTGCCTCTAGTTTCCGTGACAAACCGACGCGTCCGACGGATGTCGTGATTGGTGAGGTCGGTTTGACGGGAGAAGTTCGTCGTGTATCGCGCATTGAGCAACGTGTAGCAGAAGCAGCCAAACTTGGTTTTACACGAGCGATCATTCCGAAAAATAACTTAGGAGGCTGGACGTATCCGGACGGGATTACGATCGTCGGTGTCGAGAGCGTGGACGAAGCATTACGCGAAACAATTCCGTTTTAAGCTGGGATGACGTAAAAAATGGGGGAACTGTAATGGATATGTAAACAGTTTCCCCTCCTTCCGGCGTAGGTAGTTCAATTGAGTACATGTTACAATGAACTTAAAATAGGCAAAGGAGGTGAGAAGATTGAAAATCGTCATACGGGTATTTTTTGCATTACTCGGACTTGCCCTTGGGATCTTGTTGCTTCCTCAGTTTTTCCAATTGATTGAAACAGCGACAAGTACGACTTTCCCGGCATGGTTGATGAGCGAATACGTAACTGGAACGATTGGTGCACTCATATTCTTATTAATTGGATTATTCATTACGGATTCGGTAATTCGACTTCTCCGATTTTTAGAAGAACGACTCGTCAAAGCCCCAGTAGCAGATCTCTTTTTTGGTACGTTTGGTTTGTTGATCGGATTAGTATTAGCATTTCTCGTCAGTACGTTAATCGACTTAGTTGGGATTCCTGTCCTCAGTAATGTCTTAACGATCTTCGTGACCGCGTTATTCGGATATCTCGGCTTTACGGTCGGGTATCGAAAACGTCATGAATTGACGAAAATCTTCTTACGTAGCAACCAAAGTGAAAAAAAGACGGCACCTGAAGTCGTCGTTCCAGCAAAGTCGAATAGTAAAGTGCTCGATACGAGCGTCATCATCGACGGACGAATCACAGATATCACGAAAACAGGCTTCGTCGAAGGGAAACTGATCGTTCCGCAATTCGTCATCGGTGAGTTGCAGTACATCGCGGATTCTTCTGATACGTTGAAACGAAACCGTGGACGCCGCGGGCTCGATGTCTTAAAAGAATTACAAGAGATCCCTGGAGTCGAGGTCGAAATTTATGATGGCGACTTCGAGGATGTACCGGAAGTCGACATCAAATTGATCAAACTTGCGGAACTCGTTAAAGGAATCGTCGTCACGAACGACTATAACTTAAACAAAGTCTGTGAAGTCCGACATGTTCCTGTCCTTAACATCAATGACCTGGCGAATGCGGTCAAACAAGTCGTCATTCCAGGAGAAGAAATGACCGTCCTTGTCATCAAGGAAGGGAAAGAACAAAAGCAAGGGATCGCCTATCTCGAAGATGGAACGATGGTCGTCGTCGAAGGTGGAAAACACCTGATCTCGAAAACGATTGGCGTCGTCGTCACGAGTGTCTTACAGACGTCAGCTGGACGAATGATTTTTGCGAAACCACAGGAAAAATGAGACACTATGCCTAGAGAGATATCGAGAGGCATTCAGATAGACCCGCAACGGATTCGATTTCATGATCGAGTCCGTTTTCGGTGTGATGGAATGGATCACGATGATCAGTGAGATAGAAAAGAGGGAATGAGATGTCTACAGCCACATATCGCGTCGTCATCCCCGCTGCCGGTGCCGGTAAGCGGATGGGCGCAGATCGTAATAAATTGATGCTTGAACTAAGAGACCGTCCAATCATCGCTTGGACACTAGATGTCTTCGAGGCGGACCCGGCATGTGCGGAAATCGTTCTTGCGATCAATCCAATGGAGAAAGACTGGTTTACGCACGTCACTTCGTCCTATGCGACAGCCATCAAACTGGTTGCGGGTGGTGCCGAACGTCAAGAAAGTGTTCTCCGTGGTCTTGAGGCATTAGAAGGCGAAGGGATCGTCCTGATTCATGATGGGGCTCGACCGTTCATTTCACAAGAAGCGATTCATGCGGTCGTCCAGGCGGCAGTGTTGGATCAAGCAGCGATTCTCGCCGTACCGATCAAAGACACCGTCAAACGGATCGAAGCGAATCACATCAGTGAGACCGTTCCGCGAGAACACTTGATGGCAGCCCAGACACCACAAGCATTTGATCTTGCAACGATTCGCACGGTTCATGAAAAAGCGGCAACAAAATACCTAGGAACCGATGATGCAAGTTTGATAGAATGGGACGGAGGAAAAGTAACGATCGTCCACGGTCACTACGAAAATATCAAGATGACGACACCGGACGATCTATGGTTCGGTGAAGCAATTCTAATGAAACGAGGGAAATGACGATGATTCGAATTGGACAAGGTTTTGATGTACATGCCTTTGCAGAGGATCGGAAATTGATTTTAGGCGGCATTGAGATTCCGCATACGAAAGGATTGCTCGGTCATTCGGATGCAGACGTTTTGTTACATACGATTGCCGACGCAGCACTTGGTGCGATTGCAGCGGGGGATATCGGAAAACATTTTCCGGATACGGATCCTGAATTCAAGGATGCGGATTCAGCAAAATTACTGCAGCATGTCTACGCGCTCGTTAAACAACAAGGGTATGAGCTTGGCAACCTAGATGCGACAGTCATCGCACAGGCACCAAAGCTTCGTCCGTACATCGACACGATGCGCGCTCGGATCGCAGAATTACTCGAAGCGGACATTGAACAGATCAATGTCAAGGCAACGACAACGGAATGGTTAGGTTTTACGGGACGAGAAGAGGGAATCGCTTGTCAAGCAGTGATTCTACTGAAACGAATCGAAGAATAAGGTATACTAGATAAGCGAATTTTAGTCGAAGGAGTGATTGGCAATGGCAGAAGTACGAGTACGTTATGCCCCAAGTCCAACAGGACACTTGCATATCGGGAATGCCCGGACTGCATTATTTAATTATCTGTTTGCACGCCATTTAGGCGGCAAGATGGTATTACGAATCGAGGATACGGACCAAAAGCGGAACATCGCAGGTGGTGTCGAGAGTCAAATGAAGAATCTCGAGTGGCTCGGTGTCGATTGGGACGAAGGTCCAGATCGCGGTGGTGAGTACGGTCCTTATTCACAAATGGAGCGTCTTGATATCTATCAAAAGTATACGGATGAGTTACTTGAAAAGGGACTCGTTTACCGTTGCTACATGACATCGGAAGAGCTCGAAGCAGAACGCGAAGCGCAAATCGCACGCGGAGAAGCACCACGCTATTCAGGGGCACACCGTAACCTGACAGCAGAACAAGAAGAAGCGTTCCGCGCAGAAGGTCGCACGCCATCGATTCGGATTCGTGTACCGGAAGATGTCACGTATACATGGAATGATATCGTCAAAGACGACGTCTCGTTCGAATCAAAAGACTTCGGTGACTGGGTCATCGTTAAAAAAGACGGCATTCCGACATATAACTTTGCTGTCGTCATCGACGATCACTTGATGGCGATCAGTCACGTTCTTCGTGGAGATGATCATATTTCGAACACACCGAAACAGATGATGATCTATGATGCGTTCGGTTGGGAATACCCGACGTTTGGTCACATGACATTGATTGTCAATGAAGCACACAAGAAACTCTCGAAGCGTGATCACTCGATCATTCAGTACATCGAGCAGTATAAAGAGCTCGGTTATCTCCCGGAAGCATTACTCAACTTCATCACGCTTCTCGGCTGGTCACCTGTCGGCGAAGAGGAAATCTTCACAAAAGAAGAGTTAATCAAGATCTTTGACGCGGATCGTCTCTCGAAGAGTCCGGCTGTCTTTGACCAAAACAAATTGGCTTGGATCAACAGTCAGTATATGAAACATCAATCGTTCGAAGAAGTATTCGAAGCAAGTCTTCCGTTCCTACAAGAAGCAGGTCGCGTCGAAGCGTCACCTTCAGAAGAAGAGCTCGCTTGGGCACGTGATCTTGTCGCGCTATACCGCGAACAGATGACGCATGGCGCGGAAATCGTCAAGCTTTCAGAGATGTTCTTTGAGGATGAAGTGGTGTATGATGAAGAGGCAAACACTGTCTTGAGTGGCGAGACGGTTCCGACTGTACTTGCAGAATTCGCGAACCAGTTACGCGCTCTCGAAGAGTGGACACCAGAAGCAATCAAAGCATCGATCAAAGCGACGCAAAAAGCGACTGGTCAAAAAGGAAAAAACTTGTTCATGCCAATTCGTGTCGCGACGACAGGACAGACGCATGGTCCAGAACTCCCGAACACGATTCAATTACTAGGAAAAGACCGTGTGCTTGCACGGCTTGAAGCAGAATAACGAAAGCGTAGACGAGGAAAGTAACGATGCGTCTTCTTCTCCAGAGACAAGCTCGAATGGTGCGAGGGCTTGAAGAAGCGAATCATGAAATGCCCCTCTGAGTGCTGCCCGAAATCCGTGAGAGTAGGCGCAGACGTATCTCCGGCGTTAACGGACGTCGAGAGGGACGAGTCAATCGTCCAAACAGAGTGGGACCGCGCTTCGTTAGCGTCTCTGTGCAGCAATGCATAGAGGCGCTTTTTCTTATGGAAAGGAGAACGTATATGACACGGATGCGAGAAGATATCCGCAATGTGTTTGAGCAAGATCCAGCTGCCCGCAGCACGTTAGAAGTCATTTTGACATACCCGGGCTTACATGCGATTTGGATGCATCGCTTGGCCCATCGACTCTGGAACGCGAAGTTTCGCTTGCTCGGTCGATTGATTTCGCAATTCAGTCGCTTTTTGACAGGCATCGAGATTCATCCAGGAGCGACGATTGGACGCCGATTCTTTATTGACCACGGGATGGGTGTCGTCATTGGTGAGACGACGATCATTGGCGATGACGTCACGTTGTTTCAAGGCGTGACACTCGGCGGAACGGGGAAAGAAACAGGAAAGCGTCATCCGACGATTGAAGACGGCGTACTTGTCTCTGCCGGTGCTCGTGTCCTAGGTGATATCACGATCGGGGCATACTCAAAAATCGGTGCCAGTTCCGTCGTCTTAAAACACGTTCCTCCAAATGCGACCGTCGTCGGCATTCCGGGACGTGTCGTCATTCAAGACGGCATGAAGGTCGAAGCACCACTTGATCATCGTTTCCCGGATCCGGTCAGCGAATGCCAAGAGCGGATTGAAATGGAACTAGAAGTATTAAAACAAGAAATTGAACGGATTAAAGGAGGGCGACGTCATGATTCAACTGTACAACAGCATGACCGGAAAAAAGGAACCATTTAAACCATTAGAAGAAGGAAAGGTCAAGATGTATGTCTGTGGTCCAACTGTGTACAACTACATTCATATCGGCAATGCACGTCCAGCGATCGTCTTCGATACGGTCCGTCGCTACTTCACATACCGCGGATATGAGGTCAAATACGTCTCGAACTTCACGGACGTCGACGATAAGATCATCCGGACAGCAAACGAACTGGGAGAAGATTATCATGCGTTGACGAAACGTTTCATTGAAGCGTATCACGCGGATACGGGTGCTTTGAATGTCCAAAAAGCGGATATCCATCCACTTGTCACGGAAACGATGGACGATATCATCGCCTTCATCGAAGTACTCGTTGCAAAAGGCAATGCCTACGCTTCAAGCGGAGATGTCTACTTCCGGACGCGTAGTTTCAAGGATTACGGACAATTAAGCCAACAGTCAATCGACGAGTTGCGTGCAGGTGCACGAATCGAAGTCGGAGAGAAAAAAGAAGATCCGCTTGATTTCGTGCTCTGGAAAGCAGCAAAACCAGGCGAGCCGGCATGGACGAGTCCGTGGGGCGAAGGGCGACCAGGCTGGCACATCGAGTGCTCGGCGATGGCAAAGAAATACCTCGGAGAGACGATCGATATCCATGCCGGTGGACAAGACTTGAAGTTCCCGCACCATGAGAATGAGATCGCTCAGTCGGAAGCATGCAATTCTCAGAAGTTCGCGAACTACTGGATGCATAACGGGTTCTTGAACATCGAAAATGAGAAGATGTCGAAGTCGCTCGGTAACTTCCTGACGGTCCATGAAGCAATCCAAGCGGTCGATCCGATGGTGTTACGATTCTTCATGTTGTCGGTTCAATATCGTCATCCGATCAACTACAGTCGTGAACTGATCGACCAAGCAGCGAATGGTCTCGCACGGATCCGGGAGTCGGTCGCAAACATTGAACACCGACTTGACATGACGGCTGATCTCGGAACAGGTGACGAGAAGTGGTTGAATCGTCTAGCGGCAATCAAGGAACACTTCATCACATCGATGGATGATGATTTCAATACAGCGAACGCGGTGACGGATTTGTTTGATCTCTCAAAAGAAGCCAACCTATACCTCGGAGAAGCGCATGTATCGAAACAGGTTCTCGAACAGTTCCTCGCACTCTTCTCGGAATTATCAGGCGTCCTAGGTGTGACGTTGACAGTTGATAAAGGCTTACTCGATGAAGAAGTCGAACAGTTGATCGAAGAGCGGAACACAGCCCGTCAAAATCGTGACTTCGCACGAGCGGACGCAATCCGTGATCAGCTACGTGATCAAGGTATCTTGCTGGAAGACACAGCGCAAGGGATGCGGTGGAAGCGCGGATGAAGAACTACAAACAACTGAATGCACTCGCGTTAGCGTACATGGGCGACGTCGTCTATGAGATTCGTGTGCGCGAGCGATTGCTCGAACAAGGTTATGTGAAGCCGGGCGAGTTGCACAAAGCAGCTGTCCGGTACGTTCGGGCACAAGCACAAGCGACGGTCGTGACGCACTGGTTGAACACGGATGCGTTGACGGAAGAAGAGGCAGCGGTCGTCCGGCGCGGGAAGAACGCAAAATCCGGTTCTGTCCCGAAGAGTACGGACGTCCACACGTATCGCTACGCGACAGCATTTGAAGCATTGCTCGGTTATATTTATCTTTCAGAAGGAGGGGATCGCCTTGAAGAACTCATCGGACAAGCGTTCGAATTACTCGAAGCCGAAAAAACAGACGAATCCTAAGGCTACAAGCGCGAAGCCAAAAACGAAGGCACAGCGTCCAGCACAAGAGAAACGAAAAGCCGCTCCAGTCAAGGAACAGCCAGTCGCGATCGAACCGCTCGAAGAAGGACAAGATTTCTTGTCGGGTCGAAATCCGGTTCTAGAAGCATTACGGAGCGGACGAGAGATGAACAAGCTGTTTCTGCAGGAAGGACAACAAAAAGGACCACTTGCCGTCATCCACGCGATGGCGCAGGAAGCAGGGATTCAAATCCAGCTCGTACCTCGCTCACGGTTAACGGGTTTAGCCGGAACGGAAAATCACCAAGGTGTCGTCGCAGCGGTAGCGGCGTATGAGTACGCTGAGATGGAAGACATCTTTGAGCTCGCGCGTCAAAAGGACGAAACACCGCTCTTGATCCTACTCGATGAACTGGAGGATCCACATAATCTCGGATCAATCTTGCGGACAGCAGATGCTGTCGGGGCACACGGGATCATCATTCCGAAGCGTCGATCAGTCGGATTGACGCAAGTCGTCGCAAAGGCATCAACAGGCGCGATCGAACATATTCCTGTCGTTCGCGTGACGAACCTTGCGCGGACGATGGAGGATCTAAAGAAACAAGGCATCTGGTTCGTCGGAACGGATGCACGTGAAAGTGACGACTACCGGACACTCGATGGTACGATGCCACTCGGAATCGTCATTGGAAGTGAAGGAAAAGGAATGAGCCGGCTCGTCCGTGAGAAATGTGATTTCCTCGTCCACCTCCCGATGGCGGGACATGTCACATCGCTCAACGCATCGGTTGCTGCTTCGTTATTACTATATGAAGTCTACCGGACTAGAAAGCCGTATGCGCGATGAAATATGATCGTCTCATCGTAGATGGCTATAATATCATTGGCGCATGGCCAGAATTTCGGACGTTGCGGGAGCAAGATTTTGAATTGGCACGGGAACGGCTGATTCATGCGATGGCGGAATACCAAGCTGTCACAGGTCTCAGCGTTACGATCGTCTTCGATGCCTATCTTCAACCGGGACGTGAATCCCGGATGCAAAAAAGCGGGATTGATATCGTCTACACACGGGAGAACGAAACGGCAGATGAATGGATTGAAAAGACAGCTGCTGATTGGCTACAAGATATCCGAGTCAAGTTAACGGTAGCGACGAATGATTATACGGAGCAGTGGGTCATCTTCACGCTCGGAGCACTCCGCATATCGGCGCAAGAGCTCCGGCGAGAGTGGAAAGCGGCAGTCGCTGTCATCAAACAACAGACGACGTCTGCGAAGACGACGGCTCAACCGCGCTCGAAGATTGATTTACCAGAAGACGTCGTCGCACGTTTAGAAGCGATCCGTCGTCGAAAGAATTCAGATACATGATATAAACCATTCGCATGAGCAGATCACCGTTTTTCCTACTTTGGAAGAACGGTGTTTTTTATGAAAAGATACATTTTGGATACAACAAAAGAGGTCATGCCAATTTTCATTGTCGTGCGACAGGTAATTATTGTATAATTAAAAACAATTGAACTATTCGTCAATGATGCTTGGAGGGATACAAGATGAGTTTGGTTTCGTTCGACCAGTTTGGGTGCATGACCGATGAAGCGCTTGTAGAACAAGCGAAAGAGTTCGACAACAGCGATGCGCTCGAATTTTTGATCGAGCGGTATCGAAATTTCGTGCGCGCCAAAGCCCGTTCTTATTTTTTGATCGGGGCAGACCGAGAAGATATCATTCAAGAAGGAATGATTGGTCTCTATAAAGCAGTACGAGATTACCGAACGGATAAGCTTGCCTCGTTTAAAGGATTTGCCGAATTATGCATTACGAGACAGATGATCACTGCGATCAAGACGGCGACACGTCAGAAACATATCCCGTTGAACTCTTACATCTCACTCGATAAACCGATCTATGACGATGAATCGGAGCGGACGTTACTCGATATCATTACGTCGACAGCACCTTCTGACCCACAAATCTTGATCGTCAACCGGGAAGAATATGCAGACATTGAATCGAAGATGGATGAAATTTTAAGCGACCTTGAACGCAAAGTCCTCGCGCTCTATCTTGACGGACGGACGTATCAGGAAATCTCTGACGACCTCGATCGTCATGTCAAATCGATCGACAATGCCTTGCAACGCGTCAAGCGCAAGCTTGAGCGTTATCTCGAAGCACGAAAGATGACGGTCTAACAGAGAGGTAGATTGACCGTAATCCCTTCCTATGCTACTGTATAACTAGCGCCTTACTAGCGAGACGCCGCTCATAGGCGTTTTTTTTTACGCTCTTTTTCGGAAGGAAAGTACCTCAACAGAAGAGAAGAGTGGCAAAGAAGGAGGACTTTGAGATGGCGAAGAAAGTAGGCCTTGCTTGTGATAATTGCGGTGCCCGCGACTATACGACGATGAAAAAAGAGGACGTAACTGTCCGCTTGGAATTGAAGAAATTCTGCCGTCGTTGTAACGCGCATACGATTCATAAAGAAGCGAAATAAAGCTTCATCTGTCCCGATTTATTACATCCTGGAGGGAAAGTACGATGAAATTTTTGCGTGACGTATGGAATGAATTGAAAAAGACGAGCTGGCCAAAACGGAAAGAGCTGACGAAATACACATTGACGGTCATCGGTATGGTGATCTTCATGGGTGTCTTCATCTTCGGCGTCGATTCAGGGCTTAGCGCATTGATGAGCTGGTTGATTAAGTAAAAAGAAGAGGTGGCCTACCATGGAGAAACAATGGTTTGTCGTCCAAACGTATTCCGGATTCGAAAATAACGTCAAGGCGAACCTTGAACGTCGAATTGAATCCATGAACATGGACGAAAAAATCTTCCGTGTACTCGTTCCGATTGAAACGGTACAAGAAGAAGTAACGAACAAAAAGGGAGAAACGAAAATCAAGGAACGTGAAGTCAAGATCTTCCCGGGGTATGTCCTCGTTGAGATGGTCATGACGGATGATTCCTGGTATGTCGTCCGGAATACTCCGAACGTCACAGGCTTCCTCGGATCAGTCGGCGGCGGTTCAAAACCAACCCCACTTCTTCCGGAAGAAGCAGAAAATATCCTTGGATCAATGGGTCTTGTCGATCTGAAGAGCCGTTACGACTTCTCACTCGGACAAATCGTCCGAATCAAAGAAGGAGCTTTCGAAAATCTCGAAGGTACGATCGAGGAGCTTGATACAGATGCTGAGAAAATGAAAGTCTCTGTTGATATGTTCGGTCGCGAAACGAAGGTCGAGCTTGATTTCGCACAGGTCGATAAAATCGATTAAGTTTCCTATTGCGAATGTTTTGTTTTAATGATACAATTTTTCGTGTTTGATGTTGTGCTTATTTCGATAAATAACTCGTCGAATAGAATGAGTGGGAGGACGCGCAACGTCCAATTAAACCACATTAAAGAATTAAGGAGGTGTGTCTCGTGGCGAAGAAGGTTATGAAACTCGTAAAACTTCAAATTCCTGCGGGCAAAGCAAACCCAGCTCCACCAGTTGGACCGGCACTCGGTCAAGCAGGTGTGAACATCATGGGCTTCTGTAAAGAGTTCAACGCTCGTACACAAGACCAAGCCGGCTTGATTATCCCTGTAGTCATCACGGTTTTTGAAGATCGTTCATTCACATTCATCACTAAAACTCCTCCAGCAGCAGTTCTCTTGAAGAAAGCAGCTGGAATTGAGAGTGGTTCAGGTGAACCGAACCGTAAGAAAGTAGCGACAGTCAAACGTGACAAAGTTCGTGAAATCGCTGAAACAAAAATGCCAGACCTTAACGCATCATCTGTTGAAACAGCAATGTTGATGGTTGAAGGTACTGCACGTTCTATGGGTATCGTAATCGAAGACTAATGTCTTTTTGATTACCATGAACAACGATGAGGGTCGCAGGCGGATAGTTTCTTGAAGCCTGCTACCCTTTCATTATGTGGGAGGATTTTCCGCACAACCACAAAGGAGGAACCTAAAATGGGTAAGAAGTACAAAGAAGCTGCTAAGCTTATCGATCGTACGGTTTCATACGAACTCGCAGAAGCTGTAGATTTGACTAAAAAATCTGCAACTGCGAAATTCGATGAGACTATCGAATTGGCTGTTCGTCTCGGAGTAGATCCGAAGAAAGCAGACCAACAAATCCGTGGAGCAGTCGTATTGCCACACGGTACTGGTAAAACACAAAAAGTTCTCGTCTTCGCGAAAGGTGAGAAACTTAAAGAAGCGGAAGCTGCTGGAGCAGATTACGCTGGTGATGCTGAGTACATCAACAAAATCCAACAAGGATGGTTCGACTTCGATGTTATCGTTGCGACACCAGACATGATGGGTGAAGTTGGTAAACTTGGTCGCGTTCTCGGACCAAAAGGCCTCATGCCAAACCCGAAAACAGGTACAGTTACATTTGACGTCACAAAAGCAATCAACGATATCAAAGCTGGTAAAGTTGAGTACCGTGTCGACAAATCAGGTAACATCCACGTTCCTGTCGGTAAAAAATCATTCGATAACGAGAAACTCGTTGAGAACATCAACACAGTTATCGAAACTCTCGTAAAAGTTAAGCCTGCTACTGCTAAAGGTGTATACCTTAAGAACATCGCGATCGCTTCTACAATGGGTCCTGGTGTAAAAGTATCTTCAGCTGACTTCGCGAAATAATTTCGTCTAAAACGAACTTGACAACGTTCTAAGAACGCTGTTACAGTATAAAACGTTGATATATTTCGACATACCGTAGACAGAAGGTGCTCATATGGGCATAAATCCTTCCGAGGTGTTCTTGCTCAGAGAGCCTGTTTGTTCAGGTATCCTTTTTGACGATTACGCCTCCTCTGCTTTGCAGACGGAGGCTTTTTATTTGAAATCGAGCAGCCCCTCGCACCGGTACATTTCATCTACCAGGAGGTGCAACAGAAATGGCAAACGAAAAAGTTATCGCTGTCAAAGCGGATCTCGTATCTGAGATCGCTGAGAAACTCCAAGCGAGCGCAGGAACAGTTGTCGTCGACTACCGTGGTCTCACAGTAGAAGAAGTCACTGAACTTCGTAAACAACTCCGCGAAGCGGGCGTTGAATTCAAAGTTTACAAAAACGGTCTCCTCCGCCGCGCGGCAGTTCAAAGCAACCTCGAAGGTCTTGATGAAGTCTTCACAGGTCCTAGTGCGATCGCCTTCAGCAATGAAGACGTTATCGCGCCAGCTAAGATCTTGAACGACTTCGCTAAAACGCACAAGGCTCTCGAACTTAAAGGTGGTATCATCGAAGGCAAAGTCACTTCAGTAGAAGATGTCAAAGCCCTTGCGGAACTTCCATCACGCGAAGGTCTCCTTTCGATGCTCCTCAGCGTGCTTCAAGCGCCAATCCGTGGACTCGCGGTGGCAACGAACGCAATCGCAGAGCAAAAAGAAGAACAATCTGCTTAATTTCTGCTTAGCGGGATAGGCAACCAACACAATTTTCACACCCCAACGTGGGCTAAATCAAAGGAGGAAAACCATAATGGCTTTCAACAAAGAGCAATTTATCGAAGACCTCAAGGGCATGACTGTTCTTGAACTTAACGAACTCGTAAAAACAATCGAAGAAGAATTCGGCGTATCAGCAGCAGCTCCAGTAGCAGTTGCAGGTGCTGGCGCAGGCGCAGCAGCTGAAGAGCAAACTGAATTCGACGTTATCCTTACTAACGCTGGATCTGGTAAAATCAACGTCATCAAAGCAGTTCGCGAATTGACAGGCCTCGGTCTTAAAGAAGCGAAAGCTCTCGTAGACGGAACTCCAGCACCAGTTAAAGAAGGCGTTTCGAAAGAAGACGCTGAAGCAATGAAAGCTAAGCTTGAAGAAGCTGGCGCTACTGTAGAAGTTAAGTAATTTTCTTCTTCCGTAGAAACAAGAGAAGCTCGCATTGCGAGCTTCTTTTGTTTTCATCTTTTACATGAGAGGGGAAGGAAACATGGCGGATCATTATTATACGAATGACCCTTCATCGAAACGAGATCCGAAGACGTGGGAATATGTCCTGCGTGGTCAAACGCTCCGCTTTACATCGGATCACGGTGTCTTTTCAAAGAACGGAATCGATTTTGGTTCACGTCTGTTGATTGAGGCATTCACGGAACCGGCTGTAGCTGGAGACATTTTAGATGTCGGCTGTGGATATGGACCGATGGGCATTGCGCTCTCGAAGTCGACAGGACGTCCGGCACACTTGATCGATGTCAATGAACGGGCGCTCGAACTAGCGGCAGACAATGCGCGCGCGAACGGTGTTTCCGTGACGACCGGTGTGAGTGACGGGTATGATGGGGTAGGCGAATCGACATTCGCAGCGATCGTGACGAATCCACCGATTCGGGCAGGAAAAACGGTCGTTCATCGTATTCTCCGAGAAGCATATGATCATCTCATCGTTGGCGGCGAACTTTGGGTCGTCATTCAAAAGAAACAAGGTGGACCATCTGCGAAGAAGTTGATGGAAGAAGTATTCGGTATGTGTGAGACAGTTACCCGGGATAAAGGGTACTCGATATTTAAATCAATTCGGTCTTGACAAATCGAAGGATTTGTCGTTGACCTCATGTTGTGTCTATGATAGTATTATAAAATGCCATTGGAGTGATTTTTGGATAAGATGTTTGAAAGCAGCTGGCGTTCTCGACTACAGATGATTGAGTAGACAAGACGTCGCTTTTTTGCGCTTATCAATCAAAAAATGGCTTCAATGTTCGATATTACACCCGTCCTTCTCTATAAGAAGAAGTGGGTCTGAGAGGTGAATCAGTTGACTGGTCAACTTGTTCAGTACGGTCGTCACCGTCAGAGAAGAAGCTATGCACGTATCAGCGAAGTATTGGAACTTCCAAACTTAATCGAGATTCAAACGAATTCGTATGAGTGGTTCCTGCGGGAAGGTCTTCGTGAAATGTTTCATGACATTTCGCCGATTTCCGATTTCACAGGGAATCTCGTATTAGAATTCATCGACTACTCGCTCGGAGAGCCGAAGTATTCGATCGATGAATCGAAAGAGCGCGACGTGACCTATTCGGCACCACTACGCGTTAAAGTCCGTCTTCAAAATAAAGAGACGGGTGAATTGAAAGAACAAGAAGTCTTCATGGGTGACTTCCCGCTTATGACGGAGTCGGGAACATTCATCATCAATGGAGCGGAACGCGTAATCGTTTCGCAGCTTGTTCGTTCGCCAAGTGTTTATTACAACAATAAGTTAGATAAGAACGGTAAGCGTGGGTTCTCCGCGACAGTCATCCCAAACCGTGGTGCATGGCTCGAGCTCGAGACAGACGCGAAAGACATCGTTTATGTTCGCATTGATCGCACGCGTAAGATTCCAGTAACGGTTCTTTTACGTGCTCTTGGTTTCGGTACGGATCAGGAAATCATCGATCTTCTCGGTGATGATGAGTACCTCCGGAATTCACTTGAAAAAGATAATACGGAATCAACGGAAAAAGCCCTCATCGAGATTTATGAGCGTCTACGTCCGGGAGAGCCGCCGACAGTCGAAAACGCAAAAGCGTTACTCGTGTCGCGCTTCTTTGACCCGAAACGTTATGATTTGGCAAACGTTGGTCGTTATAAAATCAATAAAAAGCTTCATCTTAAGAACCGTCTTTTCGGTCAGAAACTTGCGGAAACGCTCGTTGACCCAGAGACAGGTGAAGTCATCGCGGAAGCAGGAACGGTCCTTGATCGTCGTATGCTCGATAAAGTCCTTCCATTCCTCGAAGGATCCGTTGGTTACATCGAAGCGACGCCTACAGGCGGCGTGACGCAGGGTGAGGCTTTCAACTTACAGTCAATCAAGGTGTTCGCACCGGACGATGCTGAAGGTGAACGCATCATCAATATCATCGGTAACGGTAACATCGATCGTGACATCAAGCACATCACGCCTGCTGACATGATTGCTGCCATCAACTACTTCTTCAACTTGTTGCATGAAGTCGGTACGACAGACGATATCGATCACCTCGGTAACCGTCGTCTCCGTTCAGTCGGTGAGCTGCTCCAGAATCAATTCCGGATCGGTCTCTCGCGGATGGAACGTGTCGTTAAAGAACGGATGTCGATTCAGGATCAGAATGCGATCACGCCACAGGCATTGATCAACATTCGTCCAGTTATCGCATCGATTAAAGAGTTCTTCGGTAGCTCGCAGTTGTCTCAGTTCATGGACCAAACGAACCCGCTTGCAGAATTGACGCACAAACGTCGTCTTTCAGCACTCGGACCCGGTGGTTTGACACGTGAGCGCGCTGGTTTCGAAGTTCGTGACGTACACTACTCGCACTATTCCCGTATGTGTCCGATCGAAACGCCAGAGGGACCAAACATCGGTTTGATCAACTCGTTGTCTTCGTACGCGAAGGTCAATGAGTACGGCTTCATCGAAGCACCATATCGTCGTGTCGATCCGGAAACGGGCGTCGTCACAGATGAAATCCATTACATGACTGCAGACGAAGAGGATCTTTACGTCGTCGCACAGGCAAACATGTTGTTGACGGAAGAGAAGACGTTCCAAGATTCACACGTCCTTTCACGTTTCCGTGGACAAAACTTGTCTGTTGAACCAGCACGTGTCGATTATATGGACGTTTCACCGAAGCAGGTTGTATCTGCCGCAACGGCTTGTATCCCGTTCCTTGAGAACGATGACTCGAACCGTGCCCTCATGGGAGCGAACATGCAACGTCAGGCCGTCCCACTTCTGAACCCGGAATCTCCGATTGTCGGTACAGGTATGGAGTACGTGTCTGCAAAAGACTCAGGAGCCGCTGTTGTTGCGAAGCACGCAGGGATCGCTGAGCGCGTTACGGCGCGTGAAATCCTTGTCCGTCGTACGACGGAAGTCGATGGCAACATCGTCGAAGGTGAACTCGACCGTTACAAGATTCAAAAATTCATCCGTTCTAACCAAGGAACGTGTTATAACCAAAAACCAATCATCAAAGCAGGCGACCCAGTCGATAAAGGCGAGATCCTTGCAGATGGTCCATCGATGGACGGTGGGGAACTTGCGCTTGGTCGTAACGTACTCGTCGGTTTCATGACATGGGATGGTTACAACTATGAGGATGCTGTCATCATGAGTGAACGTCTTGTCAAAGACGACGTCTACACATCGATCCACATCGAAGAATACGAATGTGAGTCGCGTGATACGAAACTCGGACCGGAAGAAATCACACGTGATATTCCGAACGTCGGTGATGATGCCTTGAAAAACCTCGACGATCGCGGAATCATTCGCGTCGGTGCGGAAGTCAAGGACGGCGATATCCTCGTCGGTAAAGTTACGCCGAAGGGTGTAACGGAATTGACAGCGGAAGAACGTCTTCTTCATGCAATCTTCGGTGAAAAAGCACGTGAAGTCCGTGATACATCTCTCCGTGTTCCACACGGTGGTGATGGAATCATTCTCGACGTCAAAATCTTCGACCGCGATAATGGGGACGAGCTCTCACCTGGTGTCAACCAGTTGATCCGTGCTTACATCGTTCAGAAGCGTAAGATTCACGAGGGTGATAAAATGGCGGGTCGTCACGGTAACAAAGGTGTTATCTCACGTATCCTTCCAGAAGAAGACATGCCGTACATGCCAGACGGTACGCCAATTGACATCATGTTGAACCCACTTGGGGTTCCATCACGGATGAACATCGGGCAGTTGCTCGAGCTTCACCTCGGGATGGCAGCACGTCAACTCGGCATTAAAGTCGCATCACCAGTATTCGATGGTGCGCGTGAGGAAGATGTTTGGGCAACGATTGAAGAAGCAGGTATGGATCGCGACGCGAAGACTGTTCTTTATGATGGTCGTTCGGGTGAAGCGTTCGATAACCGTATCTCTGTCGGTGTCATGTATATGATTAAACTTGCTCACATGGTCGATGATAAACTTCACGCACGTTCGACAGGACCATACTCACTCGTTACACAACAACCGCTCGGTGGTAAAGCCCAGTTCGGTGGTCAGCGTTTCGGTGAGATGGAAGTATGGGCACTTGAAGCATACGGCGCAGCCTACACGCTCCAAGAAATCCTTACAATCAAGTCGGATGATACGATCGGTCGTGTCAAAGCGTACGAAGCAATCGTCAAAGGTGAGAATGTACCACAACCGGGCGTACCGGAATCGTTCCGAGTCCTCATTAAAGAGCTTCAATCCCTCGGTATGGACGTTAAGATGATGTCTGCTGATGATGAAGAGATCGAAATGCGTGACGAAGACGAGGACAATATCCCGAACGCGACTCCAGCACTCGAAGAAGTTCAAGCGCCTGTCGCACCAGTTGTTACTGAAGAGGAATAAGCGAAAGGGAGGTCCACCCCTTGGTAGATGTTAATAGATTTGAATATATGCAAATCGGCCTCGCTTCCCCCGAAAAGATCCGTTCATGGTCTTTCGGGGAAGTGAAAAAGCCGGAGACGATCAACTATCGTACACTCAAACCGGAGAAAGATGGTTTGTTCTGTGAACGTATTTTTGGTCCAACAAAAGACTGGGAATGTTACTGTGGTAAATACAAACGGATCCGCTATAAAGGAATCATTTGTGATCGCTGTGGCGTTGAAGTCACGAAGTCGAAAGTCCGTCGGGAGCGCATGGGTCACATCGAGCTCGCAGCACCGGTTTCGCACATCTGGTACTTCAAAGGAATTCCTAGCCGTATGGGACTCGTCCTCGACATGTCACCACGTGCGTTAGAAGAGATCATCTACTTCGCGTCGTACGTCGTAACAGATCCAGGCGAATCGACACTTGAGAAGAAACAACTCCTTTCAGAGAAAGAATACCGTGCCTATCGTGAGAAGTTCGGTCGTTCGTTTACTGCTGAAATGGGTGCGGAAGCAGTTCGTAAATTGCTCCGTGACGTGGAACTCGATAAAGAAGTCGCTGCATTACGTGAAGAACTTCGTATGATTCAAGGACAACGTCGTACGCGTGCGATCAAACGTCTTGAAGTTCTCGATGCTTTCCGTAACTCAGGCAACAATCCAGAATGGATGGTGCTTGAAGTACTTCCAGTCATCCCACCGGAACTTCGTCCGATGGTTCAACTCGATGGCGGACGTTTCGCGACGTCTGACTTGAACGACTTGTACCGCCGCGTCATCAACCGTAACAACCGTCTCAAGCGTCTTCTTGACCTTGGCGCTCCGAACATCATCGTTCAGAATGAAAAACGGATGCTTCAAGAAGCAGTCGATGCCTTGATCGATAACGGTCGTCGTGGTCGTCCAGTCACAGGACCAGGTAACCGTCCACTTAAATCACTTTCACACATGTTGAAAGGGAAACAAGGACGTTTCCGTCAAAACTTGCTCGGTAAACGTGTCGACTATTCTGGTCGTTCGGTTATCGTCGTTGGTCCGAATCTGAAGATGTATCAATGTGGTCTTCCAAAAGAAATGGCCCTTGAACTCTTCAAACCGTTCGTCATGAAAGAACTTGTCTCTCGTGGCATCGCACCGAACATCAAGAGTGCGAAACGGAAAATCGAGCGCGTTCAACCTGAAATCTGGGATGTTCTTGAAGAAGTCATCCGTGAGCATCCGGTTCTCTTGAACCGTGCACCGACACTTCACCGTCTCGGTATCCAGGCGTTCGAACCAACGCTCGTCGAAGGACGCGCGATTCGCCTTCACCCACTCGTATGTACGGCATATAACGCCGATTTCGATGGTGACCAAATGGCGGTTCACGTACCACTTTCGGCAGAAGCACAAGCAGAAGCGCGTCTTCTCATGCTCGCTGCACAAAACATCTTGAACCCGAAAGACGGTAAACCTGTTGTTACACCATCGCAGGATATGGTCCTCGGTAACTACTACCTCACGCTCGAGCGCGAAAATGCGATCGGCGAAGGTAAAATCTTCTCGACAGTGAATGAAGCGCTCATCGCTTATCAAAACGGTTATGCGCACTTCCATACACGTGTTGCGATTCCAGCCGGCGTTCTCAAGAACCCGACATTCACGGAAGAGCAAAACGAGAAATTATTGATTACAACAGTCGGTAAGTTGATCTTCAACGAGATCCTCCCAACGACGTTCCCTTACTTGAACGAACCAACGATGACGAACCTTCAAGAGGCGACGCCAGACAAGTACTTCCTTGAAAAAGGAACAGATGTTGCGGCAGAACTGAAGAACCGTCCGATCATCGACCCGTTCAAAAAAGGATTCCTTGGAAATGTCATCGCGGAAGTCTTCAAACGGTTTGAGACGACAGAAACAAGCCGCATGCTCGACCGCATGAAAAACCTCGGATTCAAACACTCGACTCGTGCCGGTATCACAGTAGGGATCGCGGACATCATCGTTCTTCCGGATAAACAAGAGATTCTTGTTGAAGCCCAGGACAATGTCGACCGCGTCATGAAATCGTACCGTCGTGGTCTCATCACAGAAGACGAGCGCTATGAGCGCGTCGTTAAATCGTGGAATGATGCGAAGGATGAAATTCAGTCTCGTCTGATGAAATCCCTCAACCGTCTCAACCCGATCTTCATGATGAGTGACTCCGGTGCCCGTGGTAACGCGTCGAACTTCACGCAGCTCGCTGGTATGCGTGGACTCATGGCCGCTCCAAGTGGACGGATCATCGAGCTCCCGATCAAATCATCGTTCCGTGAGGGTCTAACGGTACAGGAATACTTCATCTCGACACACGGTGCGCGTAAAGGTCTTGCCGATACAGCCTTGAAAACGGCTGACTCAGGTTACCTGACTCGTCGTCTCGTTGACGTCGCTCAAGACGTCATCATCCGTGAAGATGATTGTGGAACGGATCGTGGTATCCGCGTCACAGCACTCCGTGAAGGAACGGAAGAAATCGAAAGCCTTTACGACCGCCTCGTCGGCCGTACTGCATTCGAAAACGTCGTTCACCCTGAAACAGGAGAAGTCCTCGTTTCGACGAACGAACTCATCGATGAAGACATCGCGCGTGTCATCACTGACGCAGGTGTCGACAACGTTGAGATCCGTACTGCCTTCACTTGTAACACAAGCCATGGTGTCTGTAAGAAATGTTACGGACGCAACTTGGCAACAGGCAACGACGTCGAAGTCGGCGAAGCTGTCGGTATCATCGCGGCACAATCAATCGGTGAGCCAGGAACGCAGCTTACGATGCGTACCTTCCACACAGGTGGGGTTGCCGGGGACGATATCACACAAGGTCTTCCGCGTATCCAAGAGTTGTTCGAAGCGCGTAACCCGAAAGGGCAAGCAGTCATCTCGGAAATCGATGGTCAAGTCATCGATTTCACGGAATCGCGTGACAAACGTGAATTGACGGTCCAAGGACTCAGCGAAACACGCACATACACGATCCCATTCGGTTCGCGTCTACGTGTTCAGCTTGGGGACGACGTCAAAGCCGGTCAAGTCTTCACGGAAGGTTCGATCGATCCGAAAGAACTCTTGAACGTTAAAGGTGTATCCGGCGTTCAGAACTACTTGCTTCAAGAAGTTCAAAAAGTATACCGGATGCAAGGGGTTGAGATCGGTGACAAACACGTCGAGGTCATGGTTCGCCAAATGATCCGTCGCGTACGTGTCATCGAGTCTGGTGAGACTTCACTCTTACCAGGTTCGCTCGTCGATATCAGCACGTTCAAGGAAGCTTGTAAAGAAGCGCTCCGTAACGGGAAAGCTCTCGCTTCGGCGAAACCAGTTCTTCTCGGTATCACGAAAGCGTCACTTGAAACAGATTCATTCCTATCGGCTGCGTCGTTCCAAGAAACGACTCGTGTCCTTACGGATGCAGCGATTAAAGGGAAGAGCGACTACCTTCGCGGCTTGAAAGAGAACGTCATCATCGGTAAGTTGGTTCCAGCTGGTACTGGGATGTCACGTTACCGTCAGATCGATCTCGAAGTAGCTGGCGAAGCACCTGTAGAAGCCGATTCTCCGGTAGAATAAAACGCCTTGACACGCCGGTATGGCGGTGCTACTATGATATAGTGTTGCCAACCGGCTGTGTTATTTTGGAGGATATCTTCATGTCTTACAAAAAAGTAGTCGGCGCAGATTTGAAGTTTGTCGGTCAAAAGCAAACGCTCAAAGCATTGCGATCTGGCAAGGCGTCGGAAGTGATCATTGCGGATGACGCAGATGAACACGTAAAACAAGCATTGCTCGATGCGGCGAAACAAGCTAACGTTCCAGTCGTGAATGTTCCTTCTAAGCAAGAGCTTGGAAAAGCTTGTGGAATCGATGTCGCAGCAACAGCTGTTGCCATTAAGAAAGTTTGATAATGCGTTTTGTGTGGCGATGGAATGCCTGAGCCACGCAAAACGTTTCATTATGACTTTCGATGAACCACCCGGCTCGGTGGTTTTGAAATTTGTCATGAATTCAGGAAGGGAGGATCTCAAAGATGCCTACTATCAACCAATTAGTCCGTAAAGGACGTCAATCAAAAGTTGTGAAATCAGATTCGCCAGCGCTGAACAAAGGGTACAACAGCTTCATTAAAGCTCGTACTGACATCAGCTCACCACAAAAACGTGGTGTTTGTACTCGTGTAGGTACAATGACTCCGAAGAAACCGAACTCGGCTCTTCGTAAATACGCACGTGTACGTTTGACGAACACAATGGAAGTAACAGCTTACATCCCAGGTATCGGCCACAACCTTCAAGAGCACAGTGTTGTTCTTATCCGCGGCGGCCGTGTAAAAGACTTACCAGGGGTACGTTACCACATCGTTCGTGGTGCACTTGATACAGCTGGTGTTGACGGCCGTATGCAAGGTCGTTCGAAATACGGTACTAAACGTCCTAAAGTTAAAAAATAATCTAGATATCTTAAGATATCACCTCACTATATGAAAGGAGGGACTCGGAATGCCACGTAAAGGTCAAGCAGAACGTCGTGATGTAATGGCTGATCCGATCTACAACTCTAAACTCGTTACCCGCCTTATCAACCGTCTTATGTTAGATGGTAAAAAAGGTACTGCTCAACAAATCTTATACAAAGCTTTCGAAACTATCGCTGAACGTTCAGGTCGCGATGCAATGGAAGTCTTTGAAGAAGCGATGAACAACATCATGCCAGTTCTTGAAGTTAAAGCACGCCGTGTAGGTGGAGCTAACTATCAAGTTCCTGTCGAAGTTCGCCCAGAGCGTCGTACGACACTCGCACTTCGTTACCTCGTGAACTACTCACGTCTCCGTAACGAAAAAACTATGGATGCGCGCCTTGCTAACGAAATCATGGACGCTGCAAACAACACTGGTGCTTCTGTTAAGAAGCGCGAAGATATGCACAAAATGGCGGAAGCGAACAAAGCGTTTGCTCACTACCGCTGGTAATTCCGAAAATCACCACCTCATGCATGCCATTTTTAATGGAATTATGAGGTGGCTTTCGGGTATAGTCATGACGTGTGGCAACACACGACCACTAAACTAAAATGCGAAAGGAGAATGTTTAAAGATGGCAAGAGAATTCTCCCTTAAGAACACTCGTAACATCGGGATCATGGCTCACATCGATGCTGGTAAAACAACAACGACTGAGCGTATCCTGTATTACACGGGTCGTATCCACAAGATTGGTGAAACGCACGAAGGTGCTTCACAAATGGACTGGATGGAGCAAGAGCAAGAGCGTGGGATCACGATTACATCGGCAGCAACAACTGCTCAATGGAAAGGTAACCGCGTAAACATCATCGATACACCTGGACACGTAGACTTCACAGTTGAGGTTGAACGTTCACTTCGCGTACTTGATGGTGCGGTAGCAGTACTTGACGCTCAGTCTGGTGTTGAGCCACAAACTGAGACAGTATGGCGCCAAGCTACAACTTACGGCGTACCACGTATCGTTTTCGTTAACAAAATGGATAAAATCGGTGCAGACTTCTTGTACTCGGTCGGAACGCTTCGCGAACGCCTCCAAGCGAACGCACACGCGATCCAACTTCCAATCGGTGCGGAAGATGAATTCAAAGGAATCATCGACCTCGTCGAACAGAAAACATACATGTACGGTAACGATCTTGGAACTGACATCGAAGTGACTGACGGTTTCCCAGCTGATCTCGCTGATCAAGCTGAAGAACTCCGTGGATCATTGATCGAAGCAGTTGCGGATTACGAAGAAGAATTGATGATGAAATACCTCGAGGGTGAAGAAATCACAATCGACGAGTTGAAAGCGGCTATCCGTAAAGCAACTCTGACAGTTGACTTCTATCCTGTACTCGTAGGTTCGGCATTCAAGAACAAAGGTGTTCAGCTTATGCTTGACGCAGTTCTCGATTACCTCCCATCACCAATCGACGTAAAAGCGATCTCAGGTATCGACATGGATACGGATGAAGAAATCGTGCGTGAGTCTTCGGACGAAGCACCATTCTCTGCACTCGCGTTCAAAGTCATGACTGACCCTTACGTCGGTAAATTGACATTCTTCCGTGTGTACTCTGGTACAGCTTCGGCAGGATCGTACGTTAAAAACTCAACAAAAGGCAAACGTGAGCGTCTTGGACGTATCCTTCAAATGCACGCAAACAGCCGTGAAGAGATCCCGATGGTATACGCGGGTGACATCGCTGCAGCTGTAGGTTTGAAAGATACAACTACTGGAGATACGCTTTGTGCAGAGAAAGACAACGTCGTTCTCGAATCAATGACATTCCCAGAACCAGTTATCTCGGTCGCTATCGAACCAAAAACGAAAGCTGACCAAGATAAAATGGGTCAAGCCCTCGCTAAGCTTGCTGAAGAGGATCCAACGTTCCGCACTGAAACAAACCCAGAGACTGGTCAAACGATCATCTCAGGTATGGGTGAGCTTCACCTCGACATCATCGTTGACCGTATGCGTCGCGAGTTCAAAGTCGAAGCAAACGTTGGTGCTCCACAAGTAGCTTACCGTGAAACGATCCGCCAAGCGGCGAAGATCGATTCGAAGTTCGCTCGTCAATCTGGTGGTCGTGGTCAGTATGGTCACGTCGTCGTAGAATTCGAGCCGAACGAAGAAGGCGCTGGCTTCGAGTTCAACAACAAAATCGTCGGTGGTGTTGTTCCACGTGAATACATCCCAGCGGTTGAGAACGGAATCGAAGAAGCACTTCAAAACGGTATCCTTGCTGGTTACCCGGTCGTTGACGTAAAAGCTTCACTCGTCTTCGGATCGTACCACGATGTCGACTCAAACGAGATGGCATTTAAAGTTGCGGCTTCAATGGCAGTCAAACAACTTAAAGATAAGAGCGGAGCTGTTATCCTTGAGCCAATGATGAAAGTTGAAATCGTCATCCCAGACGAATACATGGGAGACATCATGGGTGATGTTACATCACGCCGTGGTCGCGTAGAAGGTATGGAAGCACGCGGTAACGCTCAAGTTGTCCGTTCAATGATTCCACTTTCTGAAATGTTCGGATACGCTACTGGTCTTCGTTCACGCACACAAGGTCGCGGAACGTACTCGATGCACTTCGATCACTACGAAGAAGTACCGAAATCAGTTGCAGAAGAAATCATCAAAAAAGCAAACGGCTAATCCTTCACAGGTTGTCACGCTTTTATGATTAGTGTAAGCTAAGGAAGGTGTACGTTATCTTACGACTCACCTTCCTAGTTATAAAAAATTATTAGACACATAGAGGAGGAATTCAGAATGGGTAAGGAAAAATTCGACCGTTCTAAACCGCACGTTAACGTTGGTACAATCGGCCACGTCGACCACGGTAAAACAACTTTGACAGCAGCTATCTCAGCTGTACTTGCAAAATCACAAGGTAAAGCTGCAACTAAGTTTGACCAAATCGATGGTGCTCCAGAAGAGCGCGAGCGCGGTATCACAATCGCAACAGCTCACATCGAGTACGAAACAGAAAAACGCCACTATGCACACGTTGACTGCCCAGGTCACGCTGACTATGTTAAAAACATGATCACTGGTGCTGCACAAATGGACGGCGCGATCCTCGTTGTTTCTGCAACAGATGGTCCAATGCCACAAACACGTGAGCACATCTTGCTTTCACGTCAAGTAGGTGTTCCTTTCATCGTAGTATTCATGAACAAAGTTGACATGGTTGACGACGAAGAGCTTCTTGAGCTCGTCGAAATGGAAATCCGTGAACTTCTTTCTGAGTATGACTTCCCAGGTGATGACCTCCCAGTTATCCAAGGTTCTGCTCTTGGCGCGCTTAACGGCGAAGCTAAATGGGAAGAAAAAATCATGGAACTCATGGCAGCTGTCGATGAGTACATCCCAGAACCAACTCGTGACACTGAAAAAGACTTCATGATGCCAGTTGAGGATGTCTTCTCAATCACTGGTCGTGGTACAGTTGCTACTGGCCGCGTTGAGCGTGGAGTTCTTAAAGTCAACGACGAGATCGAAATCGTTGGTCTTCACGAAGAAACTAAAAAATCAGTATGTACTGGTGTAGAGATGTTCCGTAAGCTTCTTGACTATGCTGAAGCTGGCGACAACATCGGTGCTCTTCTCCGTGGTGTATCACGTGACGACATCGAGCGTGGACAAGTTCTCGCGAAACCAAACACAATCACACCACACAAAAAGTTCAAAGCGCAAGTTTACGTTCTTTCTAAAGAAGAGGGTGGCCGTCACACGCCATTCTTCGCGAACTACCGCCCGCAGTTCTACTTCCGTACAACTGACGTAACTGGTATGGTTCAACTTCCAGAAGGTACTGAAATGGTTATGCCTGGGGACAACATCGAAATGACTGTTGAACTCATCGCACCAATCGCTCTTGAAAAAGAAACTCGTTTCTCAATCCGTGAAGGTGGCCGTACAGTAGGCGCTGGATCAGTTACAGAAATCGTTGAGTAATTTTTAAGACAAAGGTCTTCCGTCTCCCGTGGCGGAAGACCTTTTTTCATTTCTTTGAAAACAGTCTTGCAACATGGTCTGACATCTTATATACTGAGGAAAGTGTTTGTGCGAGTGGTGAGAGACTTGAATACATATTCTATTTTATTAGTGCTTGCATTCTTGCTGGTGATTCAGTATGATAGAATATGTTGGTCACAAACACAACGCGATGAAGCGGGAGGTTATGACACACCAGGCGGCATTGCCATGGCTAGTGTGGAAATTTCCGCGGAGAATGTCTATTTACGAAATAGGCGAAAAGGAGGGAAATAACATGGCAAATGAAAAAATTCGGATCCGTTTGAAAGCATACGATCACCGCGTGCTTGATCAATCGGCTGAGAAGATTGTCGACACAGCAAAACGTTCAGGTGCTACTGTATCTGGTCCGATCCCACTCCCAACGGAGAAAGCGGTCTACACAGTACTTCGTGCCGTTCACAAGTACAAAGATGCTCGTGAGCAGTTCGAAATGCGTACACACAAACGTTTGATCGACATCGTTAACCCAACACCGAAAACTGTTGATGCGCTTATGCGTCTCGAACTTCCATCGGGCGTTGACATCGAAATCAAACTTTAATTTTTCTTCTATAGATAGTTGATACTAGCCAGAAGATCAAAATCATTCAATATTAGGAGGTGTATCTCATGGCTAAAGGAATCTTAGGAACTAAACTCGGTATGACACAAATCTTCAACGAGTCAGGCGAAGTCGTCCCTGTTACTGTCGTTTCAGTCGAAGGTAACGTTGTTCTTCAATTGAAAACAACGGAAGTTGACGGTTACGAAGCAGTTCAACTCGGCTTTGGTGATATCAAAGAAGGTCGTCAAAACAAACCGCAAAAAGGTCACGCTGCGAAAGCAAACGCGACACCTAAGCGCTTCATTAAAGAAATCCGTACATCAGTAGCAGATTTCGAAATCGGTCAAGAGATTAAAGCAGATACTTTCGCTGCAGGCGAAATGGTTGATGTAACAGGTACGTCGAAAGGTAAAGGTTTCGCTGGTGCAATCAAGCGTCACAACCAATCACGTGGTCCAATGGCTCACGGTTCGCGTTACCACCGTCGCCCAGGTTCAATGGGTCCTGTTGCTCCTAACCGTGTATTCAAAGGGAAATTGCTCCCTGGACGCATGGGTGGAGAGCAAATCACTGTTCAAAACCTTGAAATCGTAAAAGTTGATGCAGAACGCGGCTTACTCCTCGTCAAGGGTGCTATCCCAGGCGCACGTAAGAGCCAAGTTGTCATCAAAACTGCGGTTAAAGGCAACTAATCCGTTTGCAAGGAAAGGAGGAATAACGAATGCCTAAAGTAGCTTTGCTTAACCAAACAGGTACACAAGTTGGAGACATCGAGCTCGCAGATGCCGTTTTCGGAATCGAGCCAAATGAAGCAGTCGTATACGATGCAATCGTCATGCAACAAGCTTCACGTCGCCAAGGTACACATGATACAAAAGGTCGCTCGGAAGTTCGCGGTGGCGGCCGTAAACCATGGAAACAAAAAGGTACTGGTCGTGCACGCCAAGGTTCGATCCGTTCGCCACAATGGGTTGGCGGTGGAACAGTCTTCGGTCCAACACCACGTTCGTACGCTTACAAACTTCCTAAAAAGGTTCGTCGTCTCGCACTTCGTTCAGCACTTTCTTCGAAAGTCGCTAACAACGAGTTCATCGTTCTTGAAGGATTGACAATCGATGCTCCTAAAACTAAGGACATGATCGCAGTATTCGCTGCTCTTTCAATCGAACGTAAAGTTCTCGTCGTTACTGCTGATTACAACGAGTCAGTCGTTCTTTCAACACGCAACATCCCGGGTGTCACAGTCGTTGACGCTGCAGGTGTAAACGTCCTTGATCTTGTCGCTCATGACAAAGTCATCATTACGAAGGACGCTGTTGCGAGAGTAGAGGAGGTGCTTGCATAATGGCACACACACACGACATTATCAAACGTCCTGTCATTACTGAACGTTCAGTAAACCAAATGGCTGAGAAAAAGTACACATTCGAAGTAGACGTGAAGGCATCTAAGACTCAAATCAAAGACGCAGTTGAAGCGATCTTCGGAGTGAAAGTTGACAAAGTCAACACATTGATCTCAAAACCAAAAGCAAAACGCGTAGGTCGTCACGCTGGTTACACAGCACGCCGCAAAAAAGCGGTCGTCACGCTTACTGCAGATAGCAAAGAACTCGATTACCTCGGTTAATCGGAACTCTGTAGAAAAGGAGGGAACTCTCGATGGGAATTAAAAAGTTTAAACCGACCACTAACGGTCGTCGTAATATGACTGCACTTGACTTTGCTGAGATTACGGCTTCACGTCCTGAAAAATCGTTAACTGAAAAGCTTTCGAAAAAGGGCGGACGTAACAACCAAGGTCGCTTGACAGTACGTCACCAAGGTGGCGGACACAAACGTAAATATCGTATCATCGACTTCAAACGGAACAAGGATGGCATCGCTGGTCGTGTCGCTACAATTGAGTACGATCCAAACCGCTCTGCTAACATCGCATTGATCCACTACATCGATGGTGAAAAACGCTATATCCTCGCACCGAAAGGCTTGAAAGTAGACATGCAAGTCATGGCTGGACCAGAAGCTGACATTAAAGTCGGTAATGCTCTTCCACTTTCAAACATCCCAGTCGGTACGTTGATCCACAACATCGAACTTAAGCCAGGTAAAGGTGGTCAGCTCGTTCGCGCAGCTGGTACTTCTGCTCAGCTTCTCGGTAAAGATGGTAAATACGCGATCGTTCGTCTTCAATCAGGCGAAACTCGTATGATCCTTGCTACTTGTCGTGCAACAGTCGGCGCTGTCGGTAATGAAGAGCACGAGCTCGTCAATATCGGTAAAGCTGGTCGTTCACGCTGGCTCGGAAAACGTCCTACAGTTCGTGGTTCTGTCATGAACCCAGTCGATCACCCACACGGTGGTGGTGAAGGACGTGCTCCAATCGGTCGTTCGGGCCCACTTACTCCTTGGGGTAAACCGGCACTCGGATACAAAACTCGTAAGAAAAACAAAGCGAGCGATAAATATATCGTCCGTCGTTCTAAAAAATAATTACATGATTTCTGGACGGTTCGTAGGAACCGTTCCTGAATCATGCCAAAGGGAGGTACAACTATGGGTCGCAGCTTGAAAAAAGGTCCATTCGCAGATCACCATCTGCTCGCTAAGGTTGATAAAGCCAACGAAGCTGGTGACAAACATGTCATCAAAACTTGGTCACGCCGCTCGACAATCTTCCCAGAGTTCATCGGTCACACGATCGCTGTCTACGATGGTCGTAAACACGTACCGGTTTACGTGACAGAAGATATGGTCGGTCACAAACTTGGTGAATTCGCTCCAACACGTTCTTACAAAGGACATGCTGGAAACGATAAGAAAACGAAACGTTAATCTGAGGGGAGGTACTCATTATGCAATCAAAAGCATCGGCTAATATGGTTCGCATTGCTCCTCGTAAGGCACGTCTCGTAGTAGACTTAATCCGCGGGAAGCAAATCGGCGAAGCACTTTCGATTCTTGCTTACACGAACAAGGCAGCAACGCCAATCGTTGAGAAAGTATTGAAATCGGCAATCGCGAACGCTGAGCACAACTTCGACATGAACATCGAAAACCTCGTAGTCACTGAGGCTTACGTAAACGAAGGTCCAACGCTCAAACGTTTCCGCCCACGTGCAATGGGTCGCGCAAGCCGCATCAACAAACGTACGAGCCACGTTCACATCGTGGTATCTGAAAAATAAGGAGGGATTACCGTGGGTCAGAAGATTAACCCAACTGGTCTTCGCGTAGGTATCATCAAAGACTGGGAATCACGTTGGTTCGCAGATAAAGACTATGCTGATCTCCTTCATGAAGACTACGTAGTTCGTGAATATATCGAAAAACGTCTTAAAGACGCTAGTGTCTCTAAAGTAGAAATCGAGCGCGCAGCTAACCGCTTGAACATCTCACTTCACACTGCTAAGCCTGGTATGGTTATCGGTAAAGGCGGTTCTGAAATCGAAACACTTCGTAAAGACATCACTAACCTTGCAAAAGGCAAACGCGTTCACGTTAACGTCGTTGAAGTGAAAAACCCGGATGCAGTTGCTAAGCTCGTCGCTGAGAACATCGCTCGCCAACTTGAAGGTCGCGTATCGTTCCGTCGTGCTATGAAGCAATCAATCCAACGCTCAATGCGTTCTGGTATCAAAGGAATCAAGACTGAAGTTTCTGGTCGTCTTGGTGGCGCTGATATCGCTCGTTCTGAGAAGTATTCGGAAGGAACAGTTCCACTTCATACACTCCGTGCAGACATCGATTACGGTACTGCAGAAGCTGATACAACTTACGGCAAAATTGGCGTAAAAGTATGGCTCCACCACGGTGAAGTGCTTCCTACGAAAAAAGCAGCAGCAAACGAAGAATAATCCACATCCGTCTAGGGAAGGAGGCAACACAACATGTTGTTACCAAAACGTGTAAAATATCGTCGTGTTCACCGCGGCAACATGCGTGGTAAAGCGAAACGTGGTACTACAGTACACTTCGGCGAGTTCGGTATCCAAGCTCAAGAAGCTAGCTGGATCACTAGCCGTCAAATCGAATCAGCGCGTATCGCGATGACTCGTTATATGAAACGTGGTGGTAAAGTGTGGATCAAGATCTTCCCACACAAGCCATACACTAAAAAACCTCTTGAAGTCCGAATGGGTTCAGGTAAAGGTGCTCCGGAGGGCTGGGTAGCAGTCGTCAAACCGGGTAAAGTAATGTTCGAAATCGCAGGAGTATCGGAAGAGATCGCACGCGAAGCTCTCCGTCTTGCATCACACAAACTTCCAGTAAAATGTAAGTTCGTAAAACGTGAAGAAAATGGTGGTGATACGAATGAAAGCAACTGATCTCCGTCAGCAAACAACTGAAGAGCTTAACGGTAAAGTCGGTTCGTGGAAAGAAGAGTTGTTCAACCTTCGTTTCCAACTCGCGACTGGTCAGCTTGAGAACCCTGCTCGTATCCGTGAAGTGCGCAAGTCGATTGCACGCGCGAAAACCGTTCTTCGTGAACGCGAACTCGGCATCAACAACGCATAATTCACTCGGATTCTGAGAGGAGGAACACTCAATGGAACGCACTAACAACCGCAAAGTGTTAACTGGACGCGTCGTTTCTGACAAAATGGACAAAACGATCGTAGTTACAGTTGAAACAAAAGTAAAGCACAAGCTTTACGGCAAACGCGTAAACTACTCTAAAAAGTACAAAGCGCATGATGAAAACAACACAGCTAAAATCGGTGATGTTGTACGCATTCAAGAAACACGTCCATTATCTAAGGACAAACGTTTCCGTCTCGTAGAAGTCATTGAAGAAGCAGTAATCATCTAAACTCTAATTAGTTCGGGTGAATAAACATCCGGAGGGAGGTACAATCGTATGATTCAACAAGAATCTCGCTTAAAAGTAGCAGACAACTCAGGAGCTCGTGAAGTCTTGACGATCAAAGTCCTCGGTGGTTCTGGTCGTAAAACTGCTAACATCGGTGACGTTATTGTTTGTACAGTAAAACAAGCAACACCAGGTGGCGTTGTCAAAAAAGGTGAAGTTGTACGCGCAGTAGTCGTTCGTACTAAACGTGGCGTTCGTCGTAAAGACGGTTCGTACATCCGTTTTGACGAAAACGCAGCAGTCATCATCAAAGATGACAAAAGCCCACGTGGCACACGTATCTTCGGACCAGTCGCACGCGAACTTCGTGAAAAAGACTTCATGAAGATCGTCTCGTTGGCACCGGAAGTACTTTAATTCCAAAGAATTCCTACAAGGAGGTGCTCTAACGATGCATGTCAAAAAAGGTGATAAAGTTCAGGTTATGACTGGTAAAGACAAAGGCAAACAAGGCGTTGTCCTTACAGCTATGCCTAAAAAAGATCGCGTAATCGTCGAAGGCGTTAACATGATCAAAAAACACTCAAAGCCTTCTCAACTCAACCCGCAAGGCGGAATTGTCGAGAAAGAAGCACCGATTCACGTATCGAACGTTATGCTCATCGACCCTAAGACAGGTAACCCAACACGCGTTGGTTTCACTGTGGTTGACGGCAAGAAAGTACGTATCGCTAAAAAATCGGGCGAAGCTTTAGATAAATAAGAAGATTTAAAGAAAGGAGGTCCACTTTCTGATGAACCGTTTAAAAGCGAAATACCAAGACGAAATCGTCAAAGTAATGATGGAGAAATTCAACTACAGTTCTGTAATGCAAGCGCCGAAAGTCGATAAAATCGTAATCAACATGGGTGTTGGTGACGCTGTTACGAACTCTAAGGCACTTGACATGGCAGTCGAAGAGCTTCAGCTCCTCACTGGTCAGAAGCCACTCATCACGAAAGCTAAGAAATCAATCGCTGGTTTCAAACTTCGTGAAGGTATGCCAATCGGTGCGAAGGTTACACTTCGTGGCGAGCGCATGTACGAATTCCTCGACAAGTTGATCAACGTGTCACTTCCACGTGTACGTGACTTCCGTGGCGTATCGAAAAAATCTTTCGATGGCCGTGGTAACTACACGCTAGGCGTGAAGGAACAATTGATCTTCCCAGAGATCGACTACGATCGCGTATCGAAAGTCCGTGGTATGGACATCGTTATCGTAACTACTGCTAACACGGATGAAGAGTCACGTGAGCTTCTCACAGCACTCGGCATGCCATTCCAAAAATAAGGGAGGTCGACAACATGGCTAAGAAATCAATGATCGCACGTGAAGTAAAACGTCAAGCACTCGTTGAGCGCTACGCTGAAAAACGCGCAGAATTGAAAGCACAAGGCGACTACATCGGCTTGAGCAAACTCCCACGTAACTCTTCAGCGGTTCGTTTACACAACCGTTGTAGTATCACTGGCCGTCCACACGGTTACATTGGTAAATTCGGTATCAGCCGTATTAAGTTCCGTGATCTTGCTCATAAAGGTCAAATCCCTGGTGTTAAAAAAGCAAGCTGGTAATTCATTAAAGTTGTGAAAGGAGGTACATCGCATGGTTATGACAGATCCGATTGCAGATATGCTTACACGCATTCGTAATGCAAACATGGTTCGCCATGAGAAGTTGGAAATGCCAGCTTCTACAATCAAACGTGAAGTCGCTGAAATCCTCAAACGTGAAGGTTTCATCCGCGATGTTGAATATCTCGAGGACAGCAAACAAGGTACGCTCCGCGTATTCCTTAAATACGGCGCAAGCAACGAGCGCGTTATCACTGGACTCAAACGTATCTCGAAACCAGGTCTTCGCGTTTACGCGAAAGCTGATGAAATCCCGAAAGTACTCGGTGGTCTCGGAATCGCTATCGTTTCAACATCTAAAGGTGTAATGACTGACAAAGAAGCTCGCCAACAAAAAGTCGGCGGCGAAGTGATCGCATACATCTGGTAATACACGCATAAAAAGAACGGAGGTGTCTTAAATGTCACGTATTGGTAAAAAGCCAGTCGTCATCCCAGCAGGCGTTACAGTAACAGTTGAAAACAACACGGTTACAGTAAAAGGTCCTAAAGGGGAACTCTCACGCGAGTTCAGCCCAGCTATGGCGATCAACGTAGAAGGTAATGAATTGACTGTCACTCGTCCGAACGACGAGAAAGCAAGCCGTACGATCCACGGAACGACTCGTGCGCTTATCGCGAACATGGTCGAAGGTGTAAGCAACGGTTTCGCTAAGACACTCGATATCCAAGGTGTTGGTTACCGTGCACAAAAGCAAGGTAACAAAATCGTACTCAACCTCGGTTACTCACACCCAATCGAGTACACTCCGGAACAAGGCATCGAAGTCGAAGTTCCTACGAATACGCAACTCATCGTTCGCGGAATCAGCAAAGAACGTGTTGGTCACGTCGCTGCATTGATCCGTTCGTACCGTCAACCTGAGCCGTACAAAGGTAAAGGTATTCGTTACAGTGATGAAGTCGTTCGTCGTAAAGAAGGTAAAACAGGTAAGTAATTCGCACATGCGAATTGACCGGAAAGGAGTGGCATAAATGATCTCAAAGGCAGATAAAAACGCTACGCGTAAAAAACGTCATGGTCGTGTCCGTCGTACAATCATCGGGACTGCAACACGTCCACGTATGAACGTATTCCGTTCGAACAAGAACATTTACGTACAAGTCATTGACGATGCAACACATGCAACACTCGCATCTGCATCATCACTCGACCTTGAAAAAGGCAACACGACTGACGCTGCGGCAGCAGTTGGTAAGCTCGCAGCTGAGCGCGCTCTTGAAAAAGGTATCGAAACAGTCGTTTTCGACCGTGGAGGATATCTCTATCATGGACGTATCAAAGCTGTAGCTGAAGCAGCTCGTGAAGCTGGTCTCAAATTCTAATAGAAAAGGAGGGAACCTCTACATGCGCCAGTTAGAAATTAACATGGATCAACTCGAAGAACGCGTTGTTACCGTAAACCGCGTCGCGAAAGTAGTAAAAGGTGGCCGTCGCTTCCGTTTTGCTGCCCTCGTCGTCGTTGGTGACAAGAATGGTCACGTAGGTTTCGGTACGGGTAAAGCTCAGGAAGTGCCTGAAGCGATCCGTAAAGCAATCGAAGATGCTAAGAAAAACATGGTTAACGTTCCAATCGTTAACACAACAATTCCACACGAAGTCAACGGTGTATTCGGTGCAGGTCACGTCTTCTTGAAGCCTGCTTCTGAAGGTACTGGAGTCATCGCTGGTGGTCCAGTTCGTGCGGTTCTCGAATTAGCGGGAATCAACGACATTCTTTCAAAATCACTTGGATCAAGCACTCCAATCAACATGGTTCGTGCGACTGTCGAAGGTCTCACATCACTCAAACGTGCTGAAGAAGTTGCGAAACTCCGCGGTAAAACCGTCGAAGAACTTCGCGGTTAAGAAAGGGAGGGAAAACAGATGGCGAAACTCGCAGTTACCCTCACACGCAGCATGATCGGTCGTCCGGAGAACCAACGCGTTACTACTCGTACGCTTGGTCTCCGTAAGATGCACCAGACTGTTGTCGTACCTGACAACGCTGCTATGCGTGGGATGATTAACCACGTGTCACACTTAGTGACAGTAAAAGAAATTCAAGAGTAATAGTTCGATATAATTTTATGAGGAGGTGCCCCACTATGAAACTCCATGAATTGAAACCAGCTGCTGGTTCACGTTCAGAACGCAACCGTGTAGGTCGCGGTATGTCTTCTGGTAACGGTAAGACTTCTGGCCGTGGTCACAAAGGTCAAAAAGCTCGTTCAGGCGGTGGTGTTCGTCCAGGTTTCGAAGGTGGACAAAACCCACTTTACCGTCGTTTACCAAAACGCGGCTTCAACAACCCAACTCGTAAAGAGTTCGCGGTCATTAACCTTGACACACTCAACCGTTTTGAAGAAGGAACTGAAGTCACTCCAGAACTTCTTGTCGAGACTCGTGCAGTCAAAGGCATGAAAGACGGCGTGAAAATTCTTTCTAACGGTAAGATCGAAAAGAAACTAACAGTTAAAGCTCATAAGTTCTCCGACGCTGCGAAGCAAGCAATCGAAGCTGCCGGCGGTACGGTTGAGGTGATCTAATGTTTCAAGCGATCTCCAATATGTGGCGCGTAGCTGACATTCGTCGGCGCATTCTCTTTACCTTGGCCTTGGTCATCGTGTTCCGTATCGGAGCACATATCCCGGTGCCGATGGTAAACACGGAAGTGTTCAAGATCGACCAGAATGGTATTCTTGGTTTCTTGAACTCGTTTGGTGGGAATGCTTTGCAGAATTTCTCACTCTTTGCGATGGGAATCATGCCGTATATCACGGCCTCGATCGTTGTCCAACTCTTACAGATGGACGTTGTTCCAAAGTTTGCCGAATGGGCAAAACAAGGAGAGGCGGGCCGTAAGAAGTTAGCAACGGTAACGCGCTATGGAACGATCGTACTCGGCTTAGTCCAAGCGTTTGGAATCGCGCTTGGATTTAACCGTATCTACCCAGGTCTTGTCGACGAACAGTTCGGCACCTGGACATACGTTATGATTGCACTCGTATTGACAGCGGGAACAGCATTCTTGATGTTCATCGGTGAACTCATCACGGAGAAGGGCATTGGTAACGGGATATCAATGATCATCTTCGCTGGGATCGTCGCGGGCTTCCCGAATGCATTCCGCCAGATTTACGAAACGAAGCTCCAAAATGCAGGGGATGCTTTGTTTGTAAACGTGCTTTATATCGTACTCTTGCTTTTAATCATCATCGCGGTCATCGTCGGAGTCATCTACGTCCAGCAAGCTGCACGTAAGATTCCGATTCAGTACGCTAAGCGTACGGTGAACCGGACACCAGTTGGCGGTCAATCGGCACACTTGCCGATCAAATTGAACGCTGCCGGTGTTATTCCAGTCATCTTCGCGGTGTCGTTCATGGTGACGCCACCAACGATTGCGAGTTTCTTTGCAAGTCCGGAGACGGCAACGAAGATCCGTGACATTTTCGACTATACGAGTCCAATCGGTATGTCGATCTATGTGGCATTGATCATCGCGTTCTCGTACTTCTACACATTCGTTCAGGTTAACCCAGAACAAATGGCAGAGAACCTTCAAAAACAAGGCGGATACATTCCTGGTATTCGTCCTGGTAAGCAAACGGAGCAGTACATCACGAAGATTCTATACCGTCTGACATTCTTCGGTTCACTCTTCCTCGCTGTCATCGCGGTGACGCCGACATTCTTTATTAAGTTTGCTGGCTTGCCGAACTCGGTGCAGATTGGTGGTACGAGCTTGCTGATCGTCATCGGTGTAGGACTAGAGACGATGAAACAGATTGAAAGTCAATTGGTTAAACGACACTACAAAGGCTTTATCCGATAAGGCGGGAGGAAGGGGACCATCCCTTTCCTTTCTGTTGTGTCTATAGAGCTATAGAAGTGGAGGCTACCGACATGAATCTAGTATTGATGGGTTTGCCGGGTGCTGGTAAAGGAACGCAGGCTGCGAAAATCATCGAAGACTATGCGATCCCCCACATCTCGACAGGCGACATGTTCCGCGCGGCGATCAAAGATTCGACGCCACTCGGACAAGAAGCGAAATCATACATGGATAAAGGGGAACTCGTTCCGGACGAAGTCACAATCGGCATCGTACGTGAGCGTCTCGCCAAAGAAGACTGTGCAAATGGTTTTCTCCTTGACGGTTTCCCACGCACAGTGAAACAAGCAGATGCTCTTGAAGCATTACTTGAAGATCTGGGCAAACAAATTGATCACGTCATCCACATCGGTGTAGACCCGGAGAAACTTGTCCCTCGTTTGACAGGTCGCCGGATTTGCCCAACTTGCGGAGCAACGTATCATGTTCTCTACAACCCACCAAAAGTGGAGGGGATCTGTGATATCGACGGATCAGCACTTGTACAACGTGAAGATGACCAAGAGGAGACAGTACGTCGTCGCTTGGAAGTCAACGTCGCTCAAGCGCAACCTTTGATTGACTTTTACGCAGAAAAAGGGTATCTTCGTAATTTGGACGGTGATCGTCCAATCAACGATGTATATTCCGATGTTCAGGCACTCCTTGGTGATCAGTAATGATCATCACGAAAGCGCCGCGTGAAATCGACATCATGCGTAAAGCAGGACAAATCGTCGCCCGGACGCATAAGGAGCTTCAAGCTCATATTCGCCCAGGTATCACGACGGGGCAACTCGACGCGATCGCTGAACGCTATATTCGAAGTCAAGGGGCAACACCATCGTTTAAAGGGTATAATGGTTTCACGGGTAGCATCTGTGCTTCCGTGAACGAAGAGCTTGTCCATGGTATTCCGGGAGATCGTGTACTTCAGGACGGTGACATCATCTCGATTGACATCGGAGCAGAGTACAATGGGTATCACGGAGATTCAGCCTGGACATATCCGGTAGGTACAATCTCTGAAGAGACGAAGCGGTTACTTGACGTAACTGAAGAATCTCTGTATAAAGGATTGGAGCGCGCCAAAGCTGGCGTGCACCTGACAGATATTTCGCATGCGATTCAGTCACATGTTGAAGCAGCGAATTTTTCTGTAGTCCGCGAATATGTGGGCCACGGCGTGGGACAAAATTTGCATGAAGATCCGCAAATTCCACATTATGGACCACCGGGGAAAGGGCCGCGCCTGAAAACCGGCATGACACTGGCAATTGAGCCAATGGTCAACGTCGGGAAACGCTATGTTCGCACACTATCCGACAATTGGACGGTAGTGACGGTGGACGGTAGCATGTGCGCCCACTTTGAGCACACCATCGCCATCACAGACGACGGCTACGAGATCTTAACGGTCGATGCAGAGTGAGCTGTGCGCGTTATTGGTGTCACCTTTCTATAAGCCAGTATCCACTCGTGTTTGTGACCGATGATCTCTCAATGGCTCTTGTAGAAAGCCCCTAGCGCTACAAATCGTCTGGGCTCCCAATCAACTTTATAGAGAAAGGGGTATAATTGATGGCGAAACAAGATGTAATCGAAGTGGAAGGTACGGTTATCGAGCCGCTTCCAAACGCGATGTTTAAGGTGGAGTTAGAAAACGGCCACACGGTCCTCGCGCACGTCTCAGGAAAAATTCGGATGCACTTCATTCGGATCTTGCCAGGAGATAAAGTAACGGTTGAGTTGTCACCATACGACTTGACTCGCGGACGGATCACATACCGTTTCAAATAAAAACTCCGATTTTTTCAGGAGGAGGTATTCACAATGAAAGTAAGACCTTCGGTTAAACCGATCTGTGAAAAATGTAAAGTTATCCGCCGTAAAGGCAAAGTAATGGTTATTTGCGAAAACCCTAAGCATAAACAAAAACAAGGGTAATTAAACAAGGAGGTGCACACATGGCACGTATTGCTGGTGTAGATATTCCACGTGAGAAACGCATCGTCATCTCACTCACTTACATCTATGGTGTTGGTAAAACGACTGCTCAAAAAGTCTTGAAAGAAACTGGTATCTCTGAAGATACTCGTACTCGCGACTTGACTGAGGAACAATTGAACCAACTTCGTGATGGTTTAGACAAAATCAAAGTTGAGGGTGACCTTCGTCGTGAAATCTCACTCAACATCAAACGTTTGATCGAAATCGGTTGCTACCGTGGTGTTCGTCACCGTCGTGGTCTTCCAGTTCGTGGTCAAAACACTAAAAACAACTCGCGTACTCGTAAAGGCCCACGCCGTACAGTAGCGAACAAGAAGAAGTAAGGGAGGGTAAACTAAGATGGCAAAACGCAAACAGAACGTTCGTAGTAAACGTAAAGTCAAAAAGAATATTGAATCTGGTATCGTGCATATCCGTTCAACATTCAACAACACGATCGTTACGATCACTGATATGCAAGGGAATGCAATCTCTTGGGCAACTGCAGGTAACATGGGCTTCAAAGGCTCACGTAAATCGACTCCTTTCGCTGCACAAATGGCATCTGAAACAGCTGCTAAAACAGCAATGGATAACGGTATGCGTACTGTAGAAGTTAACGTTAAAGGTCCTGGTGCAGGTCGTGAAGCAGCTATCCGTGCTCTTCAAGCAATCGGTCTCGAAGTCACTGCAATCCGTGACGTTACTCCAGTACCACACAACGGTTGCCGCCCTCCAAAACGTCGTCGCGTGTAACCCGTCTTGTACTGCAGAGCGGGGATTCGAGTAGACTTTTGTTGATCGTTTGACCAAGCAAGGCAGTAGAAACGTACACAAGGCGGTTGGCGATTGAACGCGATGGCCAACATGACGATATTCAAGGAGGGGTTCAGATGATCGAAATCGAAAAACCGAAGATTGAAACGATCGAGTTAAGCGAGAACGCTACGTTTGGTAAATTCGTAGTTGAGCCGCTTGAACGTGGATTCGGTACAACGCTTGGTAACTCATTGCGTCGTATCCTATTGTCTTCACTTCCGGGTGCTGCAGTCACTGCAGTCCAAATCGATGGCGTTCTTCATGAGTTCTCGACGATTGATGGCGTTGTAGAAGACGTTACCCAAATCATCTTGAACCTTAAGAAACTCGCCCTCAAAGTGTACTCGGAAGAAGAGAAAACGCTTGAGATCGATATTCAAGGCGCTGGTGTTGTCACTGCTGCGAACATTACGCATGACAGCGACGTCGAAATCCTCAACCCAGAACTTCACATCGCAACGCTTGCAGAAGGTGCATCACTTCATATGCGTCTTACAGCACGCCGTGGTCGTGGGTATGTTCAGGCTGAAGATAACAAACGGGACGATATGCCAATTGGTGTCATCCCAATCGACTCAATTTACACGCCAATTCAACGTGTAAATTATCAAGTTGAAAAAACACGTGTTGGTCAAGATGCGAGCTTCGATAAATTGACGCTTGATGTTTGGACGGACGGTTCAATCCGCCCTGAAGAAGCAGTGTCACTCGGTGCGAAAATCATGACAGAACACTTAAACATCTTTGTTGGTCTTACAGACGAAGCGCTCCATGCTGAAATCATGGTCGAAAAGGAAGAAGATCAAAAAGAAAAAGTACTCGAAATGACGATCGAAGAACTCGATCTCTCAGTTCGTTCGTACAACTGTTTGAAACGCGCTGGTATCAACACGGTTCAAGAACTCGCGAACAAGAGCGAAGACGAGATGATGAAAGTCCGTAACCTCGGACGTAAATCACTCGAGGAAGTTCAAGCGAAACTCGACGAACTCGGACTAGGCTTGCGCAAAGAAGACTAATACTATTAATTGCACGAAGGAGGGAATCCATCCATGGCATACTCGAAATTAGGCCGTACAAGCTCACAACGTAAGGCACTTTTGCGTGACCTTGCGACTGATCTCATCATCAATGAGCGTATCCAAACTACAGAACAAAAAGCGAAGGAACTTCGTCCAGTCGTAGAGAAACTCATCACTTTAGGTAAACGCGGTGATCTCCACGCTCGTCGTCAAGTTGCATCGTTCGTTCGCCGTGAAGCTGCTGGTCAAAACGCAGAGGGCAAAGCACAAGACGCGATCCAAAAATTATTCGCTGATGTGGCTCCACGTTTTGCTGAGCGTCAAGGTGGTTACACACGCATCATGAAAATGGGACCACGTCGTGGTGACGGCGCAGAAATGGTCATCATCGAACTCGTTTAATCCTCATTAAATGATTCGCCATAAAAGGGCAGTGCGTATCCCGCTTCTGCCCTTTTGCTACAAAATGAAAGTATTGATTTGATGAAGGAGGAGAGATCATGGACAAGCTGATTGAACTGGAACAGGTCACCTATCGGTATCCGGAACAGGAACAAGCAGCCTTACACGAGGTCTCTCTGACGATTCGTTCAGGTGAATGGGTTGCTATTGTTGGTCACAACGGCTCTGGAAAATCAACGCTGACGAAATTGTTTAATGGATTGTTGTTACCGGAGACAGGGACCGTTACGGTTGCTGAGCGCTTTTCAAGTGCAAATCCGGAGCAACTGTGGGAGATGCGCCGAGCGATCGGCATCGTCTTCCAAAATCCAGATAATCAATTCGTTGGCACGACCGTGCGCGACGACGTGGCATTTGCTCTAGAAAACTGGGGTGTGCCACGCGAGGAAATGGTTCGTCGTATCGACGACAGTCTAGCGCGCGTTGGCCTTACGGATTTTGTTGATCGGGAACCCCATCAATTATCCGGCGGACAGAAGCAGCGTGTCGCAATCGCTTCGGCGCTTGCGATGCGCCCTGATGTTCTCGTGCTCGATGAAGCTACATCGATGCTTGATCCATTAGCACGACAAGAGGTCATGTCGACCGTTCAAGAACTCCATGCGACTCACCCAATGGCGGTCATCGCGATTACACACGAATTAGACGAAGTATTACGAGCTAGTCGTGTCATCGTTATGGATGCCGGGAAAATCGTATTAGAAGGATCCCCTCAGGAAGTCTTTCGTCATGCATCGTTCTTAGAAGACATCGGACTCGATGTTCCATTCGTTGTTCGGGTACAAGAACGTTTACGGGCGCAAGGTCTCTCACTCGAGGAGACGATACTAGATGAAAGAGAATTGGTGAACCGTTTATGCCAATCTTAATCCAGGAATTAAATTATACGTATCAACTCAATAGTCCGTTCGAACGAGTCGCGCTACGTGATGTGAATCTTGAGATTCCGTCAGGGGCGCTTGTTGCGTTTGTAGGGCACACCGGATCCGGAAAATCGACGCTCGTGCAGCACATCAATGGATTGCTCAAGCCGACAGCGGGGAAGGTACAAGTCGATGACATCATCGTCGAACCGAAGAAAAAACAGGACCTCAAGCCATTAAGACGTCGCGTCGGGCTTGTTTTTCAATATCCGGAATATCAATTGTTCGAAGAGACGGTTTTAAAAGATGTCATGTTCGGTCCGATGAACTTCGGTCATGATGGTGCGACGGCTGAGCAATTAGCAAAAGAGGCATTACGGACTGTCGGACTCGATGAAGTCTTTTGGAGTCGTTCGCCGTTTGACCTGTCTGGTGGGCAAATGAGGCGTGTTGCAATTGCCGGCGTACTCGCTAGTCAACCAGACGTGTTGATCGTCGATGAGCCGACGGCAGGACTCGATCCGCAAGGACGCAAGCATATGCTGAGTCTGTTTGCCCGGCTCCATGCAGAAACCGGTATGACGTTGCTCCTAATCACGCACGACATGGATCAGGTGCTTGAGTATGCCGAGCGCGTGATCGTCATGGAAGATGCACAGGTGGCGTTTGACGGACTACCGCTTGATCTGTTTAAAGAAGAGACTTTGCTCGAGCAATTCCATCTCGATCTCCCGCACGTCTTATCGCTTGCCTGGCAAGTCGCCGATCAGCGTGGGCTGGAACGTCCGGACATCCGGACGGAAACCGAATTGATCGAGTGGTTAATGACGAAGGGGGTGAGCGAATGATCGTTGGACAACATATTCCCGGTCAGTCGTACTTGCATCGCTCGTCAGCACTCGCTAAGATCATCTTTGCTTTCTGCTTCATTCCGCTCGTCTTTCTCGCGAACAATGCAGCAACGAACATCTTTTTACTCATCTTTACGTTCTTAGCACTCATGAGTAGTCGCTTACCGCTTCGTTATGTTCTAAAGGGACTGCGACCGATTCTTTTCCTGATCGTCTTTACGTTCGTCATCCAACTGTTCTTCACGCGCGAAGGGGCTGTCCTCTTTGAGTTTGGCTGGCTTCGAATCTATGAAGAAGGACTGCGACTCGCGATCATCGTCTCATTACGTTTCTTCTATCTCGTCTCGATCACGACACTCGTCACGTTGACGACTTCACCGATCGAATTGACGGATGCGATTGAATTGTTATTGAAACCGTTCAAGGTCGTCCGTGTCCCGACGCATGAGATTGCCTTAATGTTGTCGATCTCGCTTCGGTTCTTACCAACCTTAGCGGAAGAGACGGAGAAAATCATGAAGGCACAGCAAGCACGTGGTGTCGATTTGTCAGCAGGACCGATTAAGGAACGTTTACGGGCGATCATTCCGTTATTGATTCCCTTGTTCATCTCCGCCTTTAAGCGGGCAGAGGATCTTGCGACAGCGATGGAAGCGCGGGGGTACCGTGGAGGAGAGGGACGGACACGTCTACGGGAGTCCAAGTGGACGATGCGGGATACGGGTCTGATGATCTTGCTCGTCCTCCTGACGATCAGTTTAGTAGGATTGCGAGGGATCGGGTAATGCGTCGTTTAAAATGTACGATTCAATATGATGGAACCGGCTACGCCGGGTATCAGGTGCAACCAAACGGATTGACGATTCAAGAAGTGATTGAAACGACGCTTGCGCGGATGCACAAACATCCCGTCAAGATCATCGGCTCGGGACGGACGGATGCGAGAGTCCATGCCTACGGACAAGTCATTCACTTTGATACGGAACTAGCGATTCCCCCGGAGAACGTCGTTAAGGCACTTAATACGCTCTTACCAGCGGATATTCGTGTCCGGAGCTGTGAAGAGGTCGAATCGACCTTTGAAGCACGTTACGATGTCGTAGGGAAGGAATACCGCTATTTCGTCCGTAGAGAAGAAAATGCGTTTCGTCGGAATCTGTCGGTTCATGTTCCGTATCCGATTGATCTTGAGCGGATACGCCAAGGGATGGCGCATCTCGTCGGGACGCACGACTTCAGTTCGTTCTGTGTCGCGAAGACGGAAACGGATAACCGGGTCCGGACGATTTACGAGGCAGAGTTGATGACGATCGGTGACGAACTCGTCTTTCGGTTCCAGGGCAGTGGTTTTCTCTATAATCAAATCCGGATCATGGTCGGGACGTTACTTGACGTCGGACGCGGTCGTTTTGCACCAGAGGACATTAAAAAAATGTTGCTGGCAAAGGACCGGAACGTTGCAGGCGTGACGGCGCCTCCTCATGGACTCTATCTATGGGAAGTTTTCTATCCGGAGTGAAAAAAGGCAATTGACATTGGCTATTAAAAAACATACAATGTTTATTGGCATTTCATTTATTATGAAACCACAATCTTAGCCCCGTACACCTAAGATTATGATAGATTCACCTAGTGAATAAATGAAAAATCAAAAACAGAACTTTTAATTCCTTAGGAGGTATTTTACATGCGCACAACTTTCATGGCGAAAGCTACTGATGTAGAACGCAAATGGCTCCTTATCGACGCTGAAGGTAAAACACTCGGTCGCCTTGCGAGCGAAGTTTCATCACTTCTCCGTGGTAAGCACAAGCCTACGTTCACACCACACGTTGACTGTGGGGATAACGTTATCCTCATCAACGTTGAGAAAATCGTTTTAACTGGTAACAAACTCGACAAAAAAGTCTACTACCGTCACTCTGGTCATCCAGGCGGCTTAAAGCAGACTGTTGCACGCGATATGCTTGCTAACAAACCTGAGCGCATGCTTGAACTCGCGATCAAAGGGATGCTTCCAAAAGGTAGCCTCGGTCGTCAAATGTTCAACAAACTCCACGTCTACGCTGGAGCTGCACACAAGCACGAAGCACAACAACCAGAAGTTTACGAACTTCGCGGTTAATACGAATTTAGGAGGAACTACACGATGGCAGATGTACGTTACTACGGCACTGGTCGCCGGAAACACGCGGCAGCGCGCGTTTTCCTCGTTGCTGGAGACGGTAAAGTCACAGTTAACGGTCGCGATATCAGCGAATACTTCGGTTATGAGACATTGATCATGACTGCAAAAGAACCACTCGTAATCACAGAAACAGAAGGCAAGTACGATGTAATCGTAACGGTCAAAGGCGGCGGCTTCACTGGTCAAGCAGGCGCTATCCGTCACGGTATCTCACGTGCTCTTCTTCAAGCGGATCCAGAATTCCGCGGCGCACTCAAAGCGAAAGGCTTCTTGACTCGTGATGCTCGTATGAAAGAGCGTAAAAAATACGGTCTTAAAGCAGCTCGTCGTGCACCACAATTCTCGAAACGTTAATTCTTTTCGAATCCCTCTCACCCTTGTGGTGGGAGGTTTTTTTTGTGCACTAAAAAACCGCTCTCCTGACGAAGTGTCAGAACAGCGATTCAAGTCAAGACGACGGAGTGGAGCGTAATCGGTGCAATATCGTCAGAAGAATATAGAGGATGACGATCGTCAGCGGGATGCTCCAAACAAAGACAGATTGTATGAATGCGATAGGTGTATGTGTCGTCGCTTGACCGACATGTCCCGTAAAAGAGGTTTCTTCACTCAAGACGGTTGCATTGTCCGGTAACTCCGTCTTGGTAGCTACGGTCGGTTGCAGCGTCAGATACAGGACGAAGCTAAGATGTAAGAGACAGGTGACGCCAAGTGTCCAAATGATGCGTTTTTTCATATGATGCTCCTTTTGATATGAGTTAAAATCATTCTGCATTCCATAAGTATAGCGGATTTTGTTTTCGGGAACAGGAGACAAAGGGAGTGAGCATAGATGGCATTATCGATCAGCTGGTTACTCGAGCGAGCGAATCGGAAGTTGAATGCTTCGGGACTGTCACGAGAAGTCGCCAAACGGACGCAAGAGGTCATCCGGGAGATGCATGCACAAGGGATTTATGTCGGTATCGCCCAAGGGTACCGATCGATCGCAGAACAGAATCGGTTGTACGCACAGGGACGGACACTACCGGGACCAATCGTAACGAATGCACGCGGGGGACAATCGAATCATAACCGTGGAATTGCCGTCGACCTCTTTCAATATTCCCAAGACGGTACACAAGCGCTATTTCGAAATGACCAAAGCTTTCAAAAGATTGTTGCTGCGATGAAACGACGTGGCTTTTCTTGGGGTGGGGACTGGACGAGCTTTAAGGATTATCCACACTTTGAATTACTAGGAGTGTCTGAAGAAACGCTGAATCGCTCTCGTGCGATCGTTCCGTATCCAGGTCGTCCGTTGTATCAAGGGGCAGCCAATATGAATCCACGGGATATCGAACGAATTCAGCGTGCAGTCAAAGCAACCGTGACTCGGCGCTTTGATGTAGAGACGGCTCAGAAGGTGCGTGCCTATCAAACACGTCAAGGACTTGACGTTGATGGTGTCGTGGGTCCTCGTACATGGAACCGAATGTTCTAAAACGAGCGAATGATCGAGTAAAATGATGAAAACTGACACTGGACATGGAAAAGTCATCCTTTCCGGTGTCGAAATGTGCAAGCGCTCTCTTATTTTTGTTATACTAATAAGGATTAAATCGAACGTTTTCAGGGGGAAGGCACTATGTTGAATGAACAAGAAATTCGCGAGGTAGTCGGAACGCTCGTCGATCCGACGATTGACCGCCCGCTTGCAGATACGAACGGCATTCGTGACGTCCGGATTAAAGGTGATTATGTCAGTCTGAAAATCGCTTTAGCACAATCCGGTTCTGGGGAGCAACTCGTGCTCCAACAGCAAATCGTCAAGGAACTGAAAGAAAAAGGATTCAAGACGGTGGGACTCCGTTTTGAGGCACTCGGTGATCACGGGATCCAAGCAGCGACGACACCGTCGATCCTTAAACCAGAATCCGGTACGACGTTCATCGCGATCGCCTCCGGTAAAGGGGGCGTCGGGAAATCGACGGTTTCCGTTAACTTAGCAGTCGCCCTCGCACGAGCAGGGAAGAAGGTCGGTTTGATTGATGCCGATATCTACGGCTTTAGTGTTCCAGACATGATGGGAATCGAAACACGTCCGACTGTCGTGAACGACCGAATCGTTCCACCAGAACGCTTTGGCGTCAAAGTCATCTCAATGGGCTTCTTCGTCGAAGATAATGCACCAGTCATCTGGCGGGGACCAATGCTCGGGAAGATGCTCAACAACTTCTTCGCAGACGTCGAATGGGGCGATCTCGATTACTTGTTGCTTGATCTTCCACCGGGTACAGGAGATGTTGCACTCGATATTCATTCGATGCTCCCGAGTTGTCAAGAAGTCATCGTCACGACACCTCACGCAACAGCCGCTTTCGTTGCAGCACGAGCAGGGGCAATGGCAATCAAAACGAACCACCGTCTACTCGGTATCGTCGAGAACATGGCGTACTTTGAAAGCAAAGTGACAGGCGAAAAAGAGTATGTCTTCGGTAGTGGTGGCGGAGAGAGGTTGTCAGAAGCGTTAAAAACCGATATTCTAGCTAAGATTCCACTTGGACAACCATATGCGAATGATGCGGACTTCGCCCCATCAATCTATCGCGATGAACATCCATTTGAGACGTACTATAATGAACTCGCCACGCGTGTCATCGAAAAAGTAGAGGGATAAGAATGAAGATTAAAGGATTTTTGAAGCTGTTTTGGATGACGCTCCTAATCGGAACGCTCGCCGGCTTCGTGTTTAACTTGGTAGCGGAACCTGGATATATCCGAAATCAATCGATTAGCGGATATGTGACGGCTCTCTCCTACAGTAGTACGTGGACTGCCATCAGTTTGATGGGATTCTTCTCGTACTTGATCTTACATCGCGTCGGACTCGATTTATTCCGCGGCGCAAAGCTTTGGAACCGTGTCCAAATCGTTTTGATCGCATTTGCACTATTTGATGGCGTTTATCTACGTGGACTAGCATACGGTTTTGATAAGACAAGTCTCTATATTGGTGAGATGGTCGTCTTGCTTTTAATTGCATTCTTAGTCGCGCGGACAAAAGCACGGGAAACGAACTTTACAGCGTTCATTCCGACATTGTTCCTCATGACAGTCATCACATTGATTGAATGGGTACCTGCTTTGCAGGCAACACAAGACAAGCGGATGTTATGGGCGGCGCTTGCGACACTTTTAATCTGTAATGCGTATCAGATTCTAATGCTACATCGCTTGCAAGAAAAGCCCGCTTCTCAAGGACGATCTCAAAAACAGGCGTAACGAAAAAGACCCGCGAACGGGTAGTGTTTTACCGGTTCAAGCGGGTCTATCTTTTTTCTAAAGTTTTTTTAGAAAAACAGTTGACGAAAAAAACAAGAGTTGATATATTAATACATGTCGCTGAGGCACACGCCAAACGCGAGCGTCACAGACGAAAAAAACTTCAAAAAAGTAATTGACATCACATATTACTTTACTGTAAGATTTAAAAGTCGTCAAATGACAT
>NZ_JAUTYQ010000004.1:0-222187 GCF_041945985.1 Exiguobacterium sp. PHA03 | reverse complement strand
AAACGGTGGTTCTGGAGCATACGCTCAAGGGCCGCCGCTTTTTTTGTGTCTTTTTGTAGAAAGACACGTATCCATTTTAATGAAGGGACTGAACAGGGATATGGCGAAAAAAACGAAACTACGTGTAGCCGTCGAAGAGAACGAGACGATTGGTGCTTGTTTGGATCGTATCGATGCCATGGGATACCGCCCGACGGTCCGACGAGAAGAACCGATCTTTGGATTAGACGCTAATGGCGAACCGTATCCAATTCGTCAACAAATCGTCTTCGATTGTAAAGTGAAAGAGAATGAGTAACTGCCTAGAGCATCCTCCGATTCATGTGGAGGGTGCTCTTTTCGTTCTTGATTCCATGTGATGCCTTTCAAGAAAATAAACTCCGAATGGACAATCGATGAAATCAGAAAAACCGCTTTTAAAACCGAACGATAAATTTTCAGATAATTAAATTGTTCGCCTTTGGTTGACGCCTTGGGATGGACTTGTTAAGATGAAGTCGTGACAGGATGATTGAATATAAACACCTCGTATAATAGCAGGGATATGGCTTGCAAGTTTCTACCCAACGACCCTAAATCGTTGGACTATGGGGTATATGGATGTTCGTCGATATTTCTTTGGCGTACCTTTTTATACCCTAAGCCACCCTTTTAGCCGTGGTTTGGGCTTTTTTTATGCACAAAGGAGGAAACAGCGATGGGAAATGTAGAAGTCGGCGTCATCATGGGAAGTCAATCGGATTGGGAAACGATGAAACATACATGCGATGTGTTGGAGCAACTTGAGATTCCGTATGAAAAAAAAGTCGTCTCCGCACACCGGACACCGGATCTGATGTTTCGTTATGCTGAATCAGCACGTGAACGAGGACTGAAGGTCATCATTGCCGGTGCAGGCGGTGCCGCTCATCTACCAGGCATGGTCGCCGCTAAAACGACATTACCCGTCATCGGTGTTCCTGTGAAGAGTAAAGCGCTCCAAGGAATTGATTCCTTGCTCTCGATTGTTCAAATGCCAGGTGGTGTACCGGTTGCAACAGTCGCGATTGGAGAAGCAGGCGCAAAAAACGCTGGATTGCTAGCCGCTCAAATTCTGTCGATTCAAGATGAACGACTTGCCCGTAAGCTCGATCATATGCGTGTCGAACTCGAAGGGGACGTCATTGCATCTGGAGGGAACCTACTATGAAGCGAATCGGAATATTAGGTGGAGGTCAACTCGGTCGAATGATGGCACTGTCCGCCCGTGAGATGGGCTTTGAGATTCTGACGCTTGATCCAACAGACAACGCACCGTGTGCGCAAGTGGCGGATCAACACATTCAGGCAGCTTTCACGGATATTGAAGCAGCGAAGCAACTTACAGCTGAATCGGATGTCGTCACCTACGAATTCGAGAATATCTCAACGGAAGTCGCTGAAGCGATCGGAACGAAACTGATTCACGGAACGAATCTCCTCTTTCAAACGCAACATCGAGTTCGAGAAAAAGAGATGATTGAACGCATCGGGCATTCCGTCGCTCCATACTATCCGGTGACAGATCCTGCTGACTTAGAGGAAGCGAAGCAACGACTCGGATTACCGTTCGTCTTGAAGACAGCACGATTCGGATACGACGGAAAAGGACAGACCGTCATTCGGACGGAAGAACAGTTCCAAGCGGCAATCGAACGATTCGAACCGACAGAGTATGTCGCGGAGCAGTGGTTACCGTTTGATCAGGAAATTTCCGTCATTGTGACGCGAAGCGCAACAGAAACACGCGTCTTCCCAGTCAGTGAGAACATTCATCGGGAAAATATCTTGCATCTATCGATCGTACCGGCTCGCATTTCCGAATCGCTCGAACAAGAAGCAATTGCGCTCGCTGAATCGATCGCGGATGCTGTCGGGTTGATCGGTACACTCGCCATCGAGTTGTTCGTCGTCGGTTCTAGACTAATCGTCAATGAACTAGCACCCCGACCACACAATTCGGGTCACTATTCAATCGATGCTTGCGAAACATCCCAATTCGAGCAACATATCCGTGCCATCAGTGGTCTCCCACTCGGTGATACCCGTCTGACGACACCGGTCGTCATGGCGAACATCCTGGGTCAGCATGTCACAGCATTATACGAGGAACTACCGAGACTAAGCGCTCGGACGAAAGTTCACTTATATGGAAAAGCAGAAGCCAAGACAGGTCGCAAGATGGGACATTTAAACATCCTTGCGGACACGGTCGACGATGCTTTGGCAGAAGTCGAACGCCTGTCGATATGGAAGGAGACAGTTCAATGATCGAACGGTATACACGTCCTGAGATGAAAGCGATCTGGACCGAACAAAACAAATTCGAGGCTTGGTTAAAAGTCGAGATTCTTGCGTGTGAAGCATGGAGTGAACTAGGAGTTATCCCGAAAGAGGACGTTCAATTACTTTGGGACAATGCCTCTTTTGATGTCAACCGGATCCTTGAAATCGAACAAGAGACACGTCATGATGTCATCGCCTTTACGCGTGCTGTCTCTGAGACACTCGGAGAAGAACGTAAATGGGTTCATTACGGACTAACGTCAACGGACGTCGTCGATACAGCACTCTCATATCTGTTGAAGCAAGCAAATGACATTCTTGCTGCAGACCTCGATCGATTCATCGACATCTTAAAGGTCAAAGCGAACGAACATAAATATACGGTCATGATGGGACGAACGCATGGCGTACATGCAGAACCGACGACGTTCGGTCTGAAACTAGCGCTTTGGTACGAAGAGATGAAACGAAACAAAGTCCGCTTCGAAGCAGCACGTGAGACGGTCGAATACGGCAAGATGTCAGGAGCCGTCGGAACATTCGCGAATATCGATCCGTTTATTGAAAAATACGTCTGCGAAAAGTTAGGAACGAAACCAGCTCCAGTTTCCACACAGACGTTACAACGTGATCGTCATGCACACTATATGTCGACGCTTGCTCTGATCGCGACATCGATCGAAAAAATGGCAACGGAGATCCGCGGTCTACAAAAGACGGAAACGCGTGAAGTCGAAGAATTCTTCGCTAAAGGTCAAAAAGGATCATCGGCGATGCCGCACAAGCGGAATCCGATCGGCTCTGAGAACATGACAGGTCTTGCCCGAGTCATCCGTGGACACATGGTGACGGCGTACGAGAACGTCTCACTCTGGCACGAACGGGATATCTCGCACTCTTCGGCAGAACGCATCATTCTTCCGGACGCAACAGGACTGCTCAACTACATGTTGAACCGTTTCGGAAACATCGTGAAGAACTTGACGGTCTTCCCGGACAACATGAAGCGGAACATGGACCGGACGTTTGGGGTCATCTTCTCTGGACATGTCTTACTCGCTTTAATCGAAAAAGGCTGGTCGCGTGAAGCAGCGTATGATTTCGTTCAACCGCGTGCGATGCAGGCGTGGGAAGAACAAATCATGTTCCGTGACTTATTGTGGCAAGAACAGGAAATTCAACAGCTGTTCACAGAAGAAGAGCTCGATGCGTGTTTCGATCCGACGTACCATACGAGTCGTGTCGATGAAATTTTTGAACGGTGTGGCTTGAACTAATCAACCTGAGACGGGGCATTTGCCCCGTCTACATCTTAGGATCATGGGGGACGAAAGCGATGCAACCACTTTATGAAGGAAAAGCAAAACGATTGTACACGACGCAGGAGCAGGATGTGCTCCGGATCGTCTATAAAGACGAGGCCACGGCATTCAACGGCGAGAAAAAAGAAGTATTTGCTGGAAAAGGCGAATTGAACAACCGATTGACGAGTCATTTCTTTGAAATCCTCGAACAAGCGGGCATTCCGACACATTTCATTGAGCGTGTCTCGGAGCGCGAACAGCTCGTACGTCGTGTCACTATCATTCCACTCGAAGTCGTCGTCCGGAACGTCGTCGCAGGAAGCTTGAGTAAACGGCTCGGTATCGAAGAAGGTACGGTGCTCGAAACACCAATCGTTGAGTTCTACTATAAAGATGATACGTTAGGCGATCCACTCGTCACCTCATCGCACATCAATTTACTGAAGATTGCGACTTCTGAGGAGCTAGAAGAGCTGTCGAACAAAGCACTTCGCGTGAATGAAGTCTTGCAACCTTACTTCCGTCAAAACGGAATCACGTTGATTGATTTTAAATTGGAATACGGCAAGACGGCAGATGGAACGATTCTACTGGCTGATGAGATCTCACCTGATACATGCCGCCTGTGGGATCAGGAAACTGGAGAACATCTCGATAAAGATGTCTTCCGACGCAATATCGGTTCACTGACAGAGACTTACCAAACACTATTCAATCGCCTAGGGGGAAACACACAATGAAAAAAGTCATCGTATCGATCGCATTACGGGAAAGCATTTTAGATCCACAAGGAGTTGCTGTAAAAGGCGGATTGCAACAGCTTGGTTTTACGGGTGTCGAGAGTGTTCGAATCGGAAAACAGATTGAACTGCTCGTTGAAACGGAAACGACAGAAGCGATGATTCATGAGATGTGTCAAAAACTACTCGTTAACACGGTGATGGAAGATTATCAGATTACGATCGAAGAGGTGACGCCAGCATGAAGTTCGCGGTCATCGTCTTTCCGGGATCGAACTGTGATTTAGATATGTACCATGCGGTTAAGGATGCGCTCGGAGAAGAAGCCGAATACGTCTTCCATACCGAAACATCACTTAAAGGCTACGATGGTGTCCTGTTACCAGGTGGATTTTCCTACGGAGATTACCTTCGTTGCGGGGCAATCGCACGCTTCTCACCGATTATGGAAGAGGTCAAACGTTTTGCAACAGAAGGAAAAACCGTCCTCGGTGTCTGTAACGGATTCCAGATTCTTGTCGAAGCGGGACTCTTACCAGGTGTCTTGCATCGAAATAACGGTTTGAAGTTCATGTGTCGGACGGTCGAACTGAAGGTTGAAAACACGAAGACACGGTTTACATCAGATTATCTGCCAGGCGAGACGATCTCGATTCCAATCGCACATGGCGAAGGAAACTACTACTGCGACGATGCGACTTACGCGATGCTCCAAACGAACGGGCAAATCGCCTTCACATATGTCGATAATCCGAACGGTTCGCGCGGCGATATCGCCGGGATCACGAATAAAGCTGGCAATGTTCTTGGGATGATGCCACACCCAGAACGAGCAGTCGAGCTATTGACTGGCGGAACAGATGGATTGAAACTCTTTACTTCACTCGTCAAACAGGGGGCACACCATGCTAAAACAACAGTCTGAACCAACACCAGAATTGATTCAAGAGCAACGCGTTTATGCCACGATGGGATTAAGTGATACGGAATACCAGATGGTCGTCGATTTACTCGGACGCCAACCGAACTATACGGAAACAGGATTGTTTTCGGTCATGTGGTCTGAGCATTGTTCATACAAGACATCTAAACCCGTCCTCCGTCAATTCCCGACGACTGGACCACGTGTCTTACAGGGACCGGGTGAAGGGGCAGGAGTCGTTGATATCGGTGATGAGCAGGCTGTCGTCTTTAAGATTGAAAGCCACAACCATCCATCCGCTGTTGAACCGTACCAAGGTGCTGCAACAGGCGTCGGCGGTATCATTCGTGACATCTTCTCGATGGGTGCGCGCCCAGTTGCGCTCATGAACTCGCTCCGCTTCGGTCATCTCGGTACACCACGTGTTAATCAACTGTTCGAACAAGTTGTTGCAGGGATCGCGGGGTATGGCAACTGTGTCGGTATTCCAACGATCGGTGGCGAAATCGGATTTGATCGTTCGTATGAAGGAAATCCACTCGTCAATGCGATGTGTATCGGTTTGATCAACCATGCCGATATTCAAAAAGGTCAGGCAAAAGGTGTCGGGAACTCAGTCATGTACGTCGGTGCAGCGACTGGGCGCGATGGTATTCATGGTGCGACATTTGCCTCGGAAGATCTCGGAGAAGATACGGAAGCAAAACGTCCAGCTGTTCAAGTCGGCGATCCGTTCATGGAGAAGCTATTGATTGAAGCTTGTCTTGAGATCGTTGGTCATCCAGCACTGGTCGGGATGCAGGATATGGGCGCTGCTGGACTAACATCTTCTTCAGCAGAGATGGCTTCAAAAGCAGGCATGGGCATCGAGATGCACCTCGATGACGTCCCGCAACGGGAGACAGGGATGACAGCCTACGAAATGATGCTCTCAGAATCACAAGAGCGAATGTTACTCGTCGTCAAACGGGGGCGCGAAGCAGAGATTGAAGCAATCGTCAGCAAATGGGGGCTCCATGCCGTTCACGTCGGAGAAGTCATTGAAGAGAAAGTCTTACGGTTGATCCATCATGGGGATATCGTGGCGGAAGTTCCGGTTGACGCGTTAGCGGAAGAAGCACCAGTCTATGAAAAACCATCTCGCGTGCCTGCGTATTATGAAGAATTTCAAGCGATGGAAGAGACACTTCCAGTCGTCGAGGACATTGTTGAGACATGGCGAGCACTACTCCGTCAGCCGACGATCGCTTCAAAACGCTGGGTCTACGATCAGTACGATCATATGGTCCAGACATCGACGGTCGTCGCACCGGGATCAGATGCAGCCGTCATCCGTGTCCGTGGTACGAACAAGGCACTCGCCATGACGACCGACTGCAACAGTCGCTTCGTCTACTTGGATCCATATGTCGGTGGACAGATCGCCGTTGCAGAAGCAGCTCGTAATATCGTCGCGAGTGGGGCGACACCACTTGCCATCACGGATTGCCTGAACTTCGGAAATCCGGATAAACCAGAAGGCTTCTGGCAGTTGCAGCAAGCAACAGCCGGTATGGCAGAAGCATGTCGTGTCCTTGAGACACCTGTTATCGGTGGAAACGTCTCGCTCTACAATGAGTCAGCTGGTCAAGCGGTTCACCCGACACCGGTCGTCGGAATGGTTGGATTACACGAGCAAACCGAATGGATCACAACGCAACACGTCAAACAAGCAGGTGACCAGATTTATCTGTTAGGTGAAACAACAGCCGAGTTTGGTGGTAGTGAGCTTCAATATATGCAATTCGGTAAATCATTCGGTCGCGCACCACAAATCGATTTAGCAGTCGAACATGCACGCTTACAAGTGTTACAACAAGCAGTACAAGCAGGTGAAGTCAATGCGATGCATGATGTATCAGAAGGTGGTCTCGCAATCGCCCTCGCTGAGATGACGTTTGGAACGAACTTTGGGTTGAAGGTTCAGTTTGATGGACCAACGTTACATCTGTTCAGTGAATCGCAATCACGTTTCGTCGTCACTGTGCCACAAACGCACGTTGCAGCATTCGAACAACGGACCGGTGCTCAAGCGATCGGTGTCGTCACGAACGATGAGCTTCTTGTCATCGAAACGGCAGAGACACGGATCGAAGCAGACCGTTCGACCTTACAGGGAGACTGGGAAGGAGCAATCGCGTGTTATATGACATCAAAGGACTAAATGAGGAGTGTGGCGTCTTCGGGATCTTCGGACAACCGAATGCAGCGCAACTCGCTTACTACGGCTTGCATAGTTTGCAACACCGGGGACAGGAAGGGGCAGGCATCGTCACGAGTGACGGCGACGACCTCTTCCCGCACCGCGGGCAAGGACTGGTGACGGAAGTCTTTTCGGAAGAGATACTGACGAATCTTAAAGGACATCATGCGATCGGACATGTCCGATATTCGACAGCAGGTGGAAACACACTTGAGAATACCCAACCGCTGCATTTCAAGTCGCGGACGGGAGATCTCGCTCTCGCACACAACGGGAACCTCGTCAACGCGGATTCACTGAAGCATCTACTCGAAGCAGAAGGTGCAATCTTTCAGACGACGAGCGATACGGAAGTCGTCGCCCATCTCGTCAAACGCAGTAAGCTCGACACACTTGAAGACCGGATTGCCGACAGTCTCGCGCGTCTTGTCGGGGCATTTGCCTTCCTCTTTTTAACGGAAGATACGTTATTCGTGGCGGTTGATCCACACGGACTGCGTCCACTGTCACTCGGGAAGACACCGGACGGCGGCATCGTATTTGCGTCAGAGACATGTGCCTTTGATATCGTCGGTGCAGAGTTCATTCGTGATATCGAGCCGGGGGAGCTCGTGACGATCACAGAACACGGCATGTCGTCTCGTCAATACATGCAACCACGCGAACGAGCGATGTGTTCGATGGAATACATCTACTTCTCACGTCCAGATTCAATCATTGATGGCGTCAACGTCCATACGGCCCGGAAAGCACTCGGGAAAAAGATGTATGAAGAAGCACCGGTCGAAGCAGACGTCGTTACAGGGGTACCGGATTCCAGTATCTCGGCAGCGATCGGTTACGCGGAAGCGAGTGGTATTCCGTATGAAATGGGATTGATCAAGAATCGTTATGTCGGACGGACGTTCATCCAGCCGTCACAGGAGTTACGGGAACGTGGGGTCAAAATGAAGTTGTCTGCGTTACGCGGTGTCGTACAAGGGAAGCGTGTCATCATGGTCGATGATTCGATCGTCCGAGGAACAACGAGTCGCCGCATCGTCGGTTTATTACGTGAAGCCGGTGCAACGGAAGTTCATGTCCGTATCACGGCACCACCGATTACGAATCCATGTTATTACGGGATTGATACATCGTCAAAAGACGAGTTGATCTCTGCACGGTTGATGCCGGAAGAAATCCGTCAAGAAATCGGTGCTGATTCACTTGAATTCCTAACTGTACCGGGTATGGTCGATGCAATCGACCGCCCGTTCGATGGACCATTAAAAGGACAATGTACCGCTTGCTTCACAGGAGAGTATCCGACACCGCTCGGTTCGCTCGAGTTAGAAGCTAAACTTTGATAGATGGGGGAAGAACATGAGCAAACATTACGAAGCAGCAGGTGTGAGTCTGACGGCAGGATATGAGTCCGTCACTCGAATGAAAAAACACGTCGCCCGTTCGATGCGCAAAGAAGTATTAACGGGACTCGGTAGCTTTGGTGCGATGTTCGACCTCAGCCAATTGCAGTTGAAAGAACCGGTCCTCGTCAGTGGGACAGACGGGGTCGGTACGAAACTCAAGCTTGCCTTCGCACTCGAACAACACGATACGATCGGGATCGACTGTGTTGCGATGTGTGTGAACGATATCATCGTCCAAGGTGCAGAACCACTTTATTTCCTCGACTACATCGCGCTCGGTCAGGCGATTCCAGCGAAGATCGAACGGATCGTCGCCGGTGTTGCTGAAGGATGTGTCCAAGCGGGCTGTACGTTGATTGGTGGTGAGACGGCAGAAATGCCAGGGATGTATGCGGATGGCGAATACGACATCGCTGGTTTTGCCGTCGGTGCCGTCGAGAAGCAAAAATTGATTACCGGTGACAAGGTCGCAGCAGGCGATGTCATTCTCGGTCTTGCTTCGTCCGGTGTCCATTCGAACGGCTTTTCACTTGTCCGTAAAATTGTCGCCGAGAGTGGCCTTAGCTACGAAGATGAAGTCATGATGCTCGGTCATACACTTGGTAATGCGCTTCTCATGCCGACACGTATCTACGTCGAAGCGGTCAAAGCTGCCCTTGAGACGGAAAAGATTCAAGCGATGGTCCATATTACAGGTGGCGGTTTCTACGAAAACGTACCACGCGTCTTGCCAGAGGGTCTTGGTGCATCGTTTGATCCGAAAAAGTGGCCGACGTTACCGGTCTTCGACTGGCTCGAGCAAGCAGGTGATCTGCCACGACATGACATGTATAATGTCTTCAACATGGGGATTGGTTTCATGTTGATCGTCAAACCGGAAGATGTCGCGGAAGTAACAGCACGCCTCGCTCGTGAAAATGAGACGGCGTACGTGATTGGTCACGTGACCGATCAAGAAGGTGTCCGGATTCAAGGGGTCGACGCATGAAGATCGCCTGTTTTGCATCAGGAAGCGGTAGTAATGTCGAAGCACTTTTTGAAGCAATCGAGGCAGGGACGTTACATGCCTCGATCGAACTAATCGTCTGCGACCAACCGGACGCAACAGTCATCGAGCGAGCAAAACGACGTGGATGTGACATCTTCGTCTTTCGAGCAAAGGACTATCCGGATAAACCGAGCTTTGAGCGGGAGATCATCGCTCGTCTTGAAGCAAAAGGTGTTGAACGGATCATCCTTGCCGGGTACATGCGTTTGATCGGGGAAGAGTTGCTCGGACGATACGCAGGGCGAATCGTCAACATTCATCCGTCGCTGCTTCCGGCGTTCCCGGGAAAAGATGCGATCGGACAAGCGTTTCGTGGCGGAGTTAAAATCACAGGTGTTACAATTCATATAGTCGATGAAGGAATGGACACAGGACCCATCATGGCTCAAGAAGCCGTTCGGATTACAGAAGAGATGACGCGTGAAACGTTGCAACAAGCGATTCAGCGTGTCGAACATAGACTGTATCCGCAAGTCATCGAAGAGTGGATGAAAGAGGAGGCAAACGTATGAGAGCGTTAATTAGTGTGTCGGATAAAACAGGGATCGTCGAACTAGGACGAGCGTTTCATGAAGCAGGGATCGAGCTTGTCTCGACAGGCGGAACACATCAAGCATTAGAGGAAGCTGGGCTTCCGGTCATTGGTATCAGTGAAGTCACACAATTCCCAGAGATGCTCGATGGACGTGTCAAGACACTTCATCCGATGGTCCACGGTGGACTACTTGGTCGTCGTGATCTTGAATCCCATCGCGAACAGATGGCTGCGCAACAGATTCAACCAATTGATTTCGTCGTCGTCAATTTGTATCCGTTCAAGCAGACAGTTTTACAAGAAGACGTTGCTTATGCGGATGCGATTGAGAACATCGATATCGGTGGTCCAAGCATGTTGCGATCTGCAGCGAAGAACCACGCGGCTGTGACGGTCGTCGTCGATCCAGCTGATTACGAAACAGTCGTTGCTGAGGTTCGTGAAGGTGGAACAACGTTTGAGACACGCCAACGTCTTGCAGCGAAAGCCTTCCGTCATACAGCGGCGTACGATGCGTTGATCGCGGATTATTTCTTGACGCAAACAGGCGAGAAGTTCCCGGACCAGTTGACGATCACGCTTGAGAAAGTCCAGGATCTCCGTTACGGAGAAAATCCACACCAAGAAGCAGCCTTTTATAAAACACCAATTTATCGTGGGGCTTCCCTCGCTTCAGCGAAACAGTTGCATGGTAAAGAGTTGTCGTATAACAACATCCAAGATGCGAACGCTGCACTCGAAATTCTCGACGAGTTCCGCGAAGCAGCAGCCGTCGTCGTCAAACACATGAACCCGTGTGGTGTTGCCGTCGGTCCAACGATCGGAGAGGCATTCCGTCGCGCGCATGCAGCCGATCCGGTTTCAATTTTCGGAGGCATCGTCGCCTTGAACCGTGAAGTCGACCTAGAGACAGCAGAACAACTAAGCGGTATCTTCCTTGAGATCATCATTGCCCCGTCCTTCACGGAAGAAGCCTTCGCCTTATTGTCAGCGAAAAAGAACATTCGTCTACTTGAACTTGACGTCAAACGTGTCCAAGCGATCCGCTATACAGCAGTTGCCGGCGGTATGCTCGTCCAAGACAGTGACGATGAGACATTAGATGATGCAGCAGCACGTGTCGTGACAGACCGCAAACCGACAGCAGCGGAATGGGAAGACTTGAAACTCGCATGGCGCGCTGTCAAACACGTCAAGTCGAATGCGATCGTTCTCGCGAAAGACGAAGTAACGGTCGGCGTTGGTGCAGGACAGATGAACCGTGTTGGTTCAGCGAACATCGCGATTACGCAAGCCGGAGAAAAAGCAGTTGGCGCGTCCCTTGCTTCCGATGCCTTCTTCCCAATGGGCGATACGGTCGAAGCGGCAGCAGCAGCTGGCATTACAGCAATCATTCAACCAGGCGGCTCGATTCGCGATCAAGAGTCGATCGATGCGTGTAACCAACACGGCATCACGATGGTCTTTACGAACGTTCGACATTTCAAACACTAAGCGGAGGCGATTTGAATGAAGGTATTGGTGATTGGTAAAGGAGGGCGTGAACACGCGCTCGTCTGGAAGCTGGCACAGGATGAACGGATCGAGACAGTGTATGCTGCGCCTGGGAATGCCGGGATGACACAAGCTACATGTGTTCCGATCGCCGAAAATGCCATCGATGAACTCGTGGCGTTCGCACAAGACGAACAGATTGATTGGACGATCGTCGGACCAGAAGGACCACTCGTTCTCGGGGTCGTTAACGCCTTTCAGGCAGCGGGACTGCAGGTTTTCGGACCGACACGGGAAGCTGCGGCAATCGAGGGAAGTAAGCAGTTCGCGAAAGAATTGATGGCGCGTGCCGGTATTCCGACCGCTGCTCACGCCGTCTTTACTTCAGCAGCAGAGGCAGAAGCGTATGTTCGCAAAGCGGGTGCACCGATTGTCATCAAAGCCGACGGACTCGCTGCCGGAAAAGGGGTCACGGTCGCAGAAACTGTGGACCAGGCACTTGCAGCGATCCACGATACGTTTGCCGGGGAATATGGGCAGCAAAGCCGCGTCGTCATCGAAGAGTGTTTGGTCGGGGAAGAGTGTTCGTTGATGGCGTTCGTCCACGAAGAGACGGTCATTCCGATGGTATTGTCGCAAGATCATAAACGGGCATTTGACGGTGACTTAGGTCCGAACACAGGAGGAATGGGCGCGTATTCACCGTTACCTCAGTGGGACGAGGCAGCGTTGACGACAGAAGCTGTTGATCGCATCATACAGCCGCTCGTCGATCAGATGGCAAGCGAAGGAATACCGTTCACTGGCTTCCTCTATGCCGGTCTGATGTTGACGAAACAAGGACCGTTCGTCATCGAGTTCAATGCTCGGTTCGGTGATCCGGAGACGGAAGTCATTCTCCCACGCTTAGAGACACCGTTACTTGATGTCATCAGACCACTGATGGACGGACAGACACCAGAAGTCGTTTGGACGGACCAAGCAGCTGTCGGTGTCGTCGTCGCTGCAGAAGGATATCCAGAAGCGCCAAAAACGGGACAAATGATTCCACTCGATCAGATCGGGGATGACCTTCTCGTTTTTCATGCCGGAACAGCAGAACAATCCGGTCAACTTGTCTCAGCCGGTGGACGTGTCCTCGTCTGTGTCAGTCGTGCAGAGACGATCGAGCAAGCGGTCGAACAGGTCTATGCGAACTTACCAGACGTGACGCATCAGCCATTCTTTTACCGAACTGATATCGCTCAAAAAGCCTTTCGTGCCTCACATGAATCATGATAGTTGAACCAGACGCACTCGACAGAGTCTCGTCTGGTTTTTTTATTTCTTGGCGAAGTGCACGAAAAGATTTGTCTTCCATGGCGAATTTGTGTTATTTTGACCAAATGAATCCGGAACGGGGCAAAACTTCTTGAAACTTACTTAGCAACATTTTAGTATAAGAACTATAAGAAAGCGTTTTCAATAAAATAAAGGAGGTCGAGCTTTCGTGAAAAAAAATTGTGGAAGATCCCCTTGGACGAAATCTGAAGTACGAACACACCAAGCGGTCATCAGCGGAAAGCTTGCACCGACACTTGTCATACAGAATGCTACGTACCTAAATCATGGTGTCAAAGCATGGCGGACGGCGAACATCTGGATCAGTGGCGACCGGATCGTCTATGTCGGTCCAGAGATGCCGGAACAAGCCGATGCCTACCATGATGCGACAGGTCAATATATCGTACCCGGTTACATTGAACCTCATGCCCATCCGTTTCAACTTTATAATCCAGCGAGTCTTGCAAAATTCGCAGCAGAGCGAGGAACATCGACCCTCGTCAACGACAACATGTTGTTATTATTAGAGCCGACGGAGCAAGCGTTTGCTCAAGTCGAGGCGCTAGCGGACTTACCGACCTCGATGTACTGGTGGGCACGACTCGACGCGCAGACCGAGCTTGATGCCGATAGTATCTCGATCGATAATCGCCGGATTCAAGCATGGCTTAAACATCCACAAGTCATCCAAGCGGGTGAGTTGACGGGATGGCCACGTCTCTCGCAAGGGGACGATGAACTGCTCCACTGGATGCAGGATGCGATCAAACTTGGAAAACCAATCGAAGGTCATTTCCCTGGTGCTTCAACGAAGACGCTGACAAAGATGGCGCTGTATGGTGTGACGAGTGATCACGAGGCAATGACGGTCGAAGAAGCGATGACACGTCTTGAACTTGGTTATACGACGACGATTCGTTATTCATCGATTCGTCCGGATCTACCGGATATCTTTAAGGGGCTTGTCGAAGCGGGATTGACGCAGTTCGATAAGGTACTAGTGACAACAGATGGTTCGACACCGTCCTTTTATAAAGCGGGTATGATGGATGAGACGATCCGACTGATGCTCGAGGCAGGCATTCCGGTCGAAGAAGCATACCGGATTGCGTCATACAATGCAGCACGTCATTTTAATCTCGATCATCTACTCGGAAGTATCGCGCCAGGACGGATTGCACATCTCAATTTCCTTGAGGCAAAAGATGCTCCGACACCTGTCGCTGTACTTGCACGCGGCATATGGGTCCGTCAAGCCGACATTCCATGTTACCCAGCCGAAGCGCTTGATGCTGCTTATGCCCTTATGCCACAATCAGAAGTCCAGATTTCCTTAACGGAGCAGGATTTTTCATTCAGCATGCCGGTTGGTCTTGAAATGGTCAATTCCGTCATCATGAAGCTCTATCAAGTCGAGCATGACACGAGTGTACCTATGCTACCAGCAGGTTGCGATGAATCCTTCCTGATGCTACTGGACCGCGAAGGGAAGTGGCGTTTGAATACCGTCTTGAAGAACTTTGCGACACAAGTCGGAGGTCTCGTCAGTTCGTACTCGATTAGTGGTGATATTTTGATGATCGGTAAATCAAAACGAGATATGCAAGTCGCGTTTGAGCGGATGAAAACATTTGGCGGTGGAATCGTTCTCGTCGAAGACGGAGAAGTCATCGCTGAAGTTCCATTGACCTTAATGGGGCAGACGTCCGACTTACCACTCGAGGATTTGATCGTTCAAGAAACCGCTTTACGGGAGGCATTATTTGCCCGTGGATATGCCTTTGAAGATCCGGTCTATACGTTGCTATTCCTAGCGTCTACACATCTACCATATGTGCGAATCACACCACAAGGTATTTACGAAGTCCTTCGGAAAAAAGTCCTTTTCCCGGCGATTTTGCGATGACGCTTGAATTTTAAAACGTCGCGCTTTAAACTATTAAAGAGCAATTGAATGGGAAAGGGAGTCACAAGATGCAACTCGATAAATTGCGTGGAAAAGAATTAGATCAGTTATTTACAGCCATCATGAAGATGGATTCATTAGAAGATTGTTATACGTTGTTCGAAGACTTAGCGACCGTCAACGAAATCCAGGCGCTCGCCCAACGTCTGGAAGTCGCACGTCAATTACGTGAAGGCAATACGTATCACAAAATCGAAAAGGCGACCGGTGCTTCAACAGCAACGATTTCGCGTGTCAAACGTTGCTTGAACTACGGTTCGGGCGGTTATGATCTGGCGCTTGCCCGCCTAGGTCTTATCGAGCAAGAAGTAGCGGATAACTAATGTTATCCGCTACTTCTATGAAGGGGGGCGTGTTACATTGGATTTTGCGTTACAACAAAGAATTCAACATTTCATTCGTAAGCTGACGCCTATCCAGTCGCTCGTCATCATCTACTTCGTTGCTGTCATCATTGGGATCATTCTGCTCGGCTTACCGTGGTCGACGAAAGGAAATTACGACTGGGACTTCACGGACCTTGTCTTCATGGCGGTCAGTTGTGTTAGTGTCACCGGTCTGACAACGGTCTCGGTTTCGGATACCTTTACGACGTTCGGGTACTTCATGATCATGATTTTAGTACAAGTCAGCGGGATCGGCTTGATGTCGCTTCATATCGCGATGTGGGTCATCCTCGGAAAACGAATTGGCTTCCGGGAGCGTCAGCTCGTCGTCCGAGATCAGAACCAGACGACGATGCAAGGTGTCGTCAAATACATTCGGGAAGTCATCTTGATCATCGTCTCGATTGAATTGATTGGTGCTTTGATTCTCGGGCTGTACTACACAAAGTATTTTCCGACGCTCGGAGAAGCGATGCTTCAAGGGTTGTTCGGATCGGTCAGTGCGACGACGAACGCCGGTTTTGATATCACGGGAGAATCGTTACTGCCGTTTCGCGGGGATTTGTTCGTCGTCTTCATGCAAATTCTGCTTTTGACGCTCGGCGCGATCGGTTTTCCGGTACTCGTTGAAGTCCGACGTTATATTTCCTACCGGGCGACACGTCAAGCGACACGTCAACCGTATCATTTTTCACTGTTCACGAAATTGACGGCGTCGACGTTCTTCATTCTCGTTCTCTTTGGAATGGTAGCACTACTACTATTCGAATGGAACCAATCCTTTAAAGGCTTACCAATCGATGAGAAGCTCGTCGACGCCTTGTTCCAATCCGTTACGACTCGTAACGGTGGATTGACGACGATCGATATCACGTCCTTCTCACAAGCCTCGATTTTTGTCTTGTCGCTCTTAATGTTCATCGGAGCGTCACCGTCTTCCGTTGGTGGGGGGATTCGAACGACGACGTTCGCCGTCGCTGTCTTGAGTGTCATCGCCTTCATACGAGGGGAATATGGTATCAAAATCTTCGGTCGTGAGATTGGTCAATCGGATATTTGGAAAGCCTTTGTCGTCATCGTCGTCTCGACTGGCGTGACGATGGTTGGATTGATCGTCTTGTTGATCGTTGAGGACGCGCCGTTCCTGGTGCTGTTCTTTGAAGCGTGTTCAGCGTTCGGTACGACCGGTCTATCGCTCGGCATCACGGATCAATTATCGGATATCGGAAAATGGACGTTGTCTGTGCTGATGTTCATTGGTCGAATCGGTGTCATCTCGTTCGTTCTTCTGTTGAAAGCGAACCAACCGAAACGTAACTACAACTATCCGAAGGAATCCGTCATTATCGGATAAGGAGGCTCTTGTATGAAACGTGCCTTTTGGATCAACTTCGCGTATATCTTTGCTGTGCCTGTCTTACCGTTTTTGGCGCTCGTCAATGGGCGAGCGCTCTGTTCGCCAGATTCACCGTTACTGGACGTTCCGGTACTCGGCTTCTTTTTGGCAGAACCGTGGGCATTCGTGCCGGTATATGCCGTCTTTGCGTTGTTACTGGCGTCAGTGTTGACGAAACGACGGACACACGTCTGACCATCTCGCTCTGCGCGAGATGGTTTTTTGTTTTATACTGAATGTGGAATTAGAAAGAGAGGATGGGACGAACCGTGTTATTACCTTTTAATGAATGGCGACATGTCTTTAAACTAGATCCAGCAAAACCAATTGATGATGCTAGCCTACAGGCGATTGCGACGTCCGGAACGGATGCGATTCTTGTCGGTGGAACAGATGACATCACACTCGATGCAACGCTTGATCTCTTAATGCGTTTGCGACGATATCCAGTCGCGGTGGCACTTGAGATTTCAGAACTCGAAGCCGCAACGATGGGATTCGATACGTATTTGACGCCGACGGTCCTGAATGCGGGAACATTAGAGTATGTCGTCGAAAAACAGGTCGAGGCATTAGAACAAGTCGGTCATATGCTGGCGCACGCTGATCTTGTCGGGGAAGGGTATATCGTCCTGAATCCTGATGCGAAGGTCGCGCGTGTGACACAAGCAAAGCCGTTAACGTTGGATGAAACCGTCGCTTACGCACAACTTGCGGATAGCGTCTTCCGCTTACCGGTCGTCTATCTCGAATACAGTGGCGTTTACGGGGAACCGGAACGAGTAGCAGCCGTTCGCGATGTGTTGAAGCAGGCACGCCTGTTTTACGGCGGCGGCATCGACTCCGAGGAGCGGGCGCGTGAGATGTTGCAGTATGCGGATACGATTGTCGTTGGGAACGTCATTTATGAGGATTTAAAAGCAGCGCTTGCGACCGTCGCAGCGACACGATAAAATATAGGAACAAAAGTTCGGAATATAAGAAATGAGGCTATTGATATGTTTAATTTGAGTGAACAGCTCGTCAGTGGACTAAACCCTGAGCAAGCAAGAGCAGTCAAGCATACGGAAGGTCCACTGCTGATCATGGCAGGAGCCGGTTCCGGGAAGACACGCGTCCTGACACACCGGGTCGCTTATTTGATGGCGGCTAAACAAGTCGCGCCGTGGAACATCCTTGCGATTACGTTCACGAACAAGGCAGCGCGGGAAATGCGGGACCGGATTGGTCGTTTGGTCGGTGGTGTCGCAAACGATATTTGGGTCTCGACCTTCCACTCGATGTGTGTCCGGATGTTACGTCGCGACATCGATCAGCTTGGATACGATCGCAACTTCACGATCCTTGATTCAAGTGATCAGCAATCGGCGATCAAGCTCGTCTTAAAGGAACAAAACTTGGACCCTAAAAAATGGGATCCGCGATCGATGCTGACGATCATCTCGTCACAGAAAAATGAATTACGCAGTGCTGAATTCTACGCCTCGATCGTGACGAGTCCGTATGAGAAGACCGTTGCTGAAATCTATAAAGGATACGAAGCGGTCCTACGCCGGAACAACGCGCTCGACTTTGATGATCTAATCGGAAAAACGACAGAGTTATTCAAGAAGAGTCCGGATGTCCTTGCGTACTATCAGAAGAAGTTTCGCTACATTCATGTTGATGAGTATCAAGATACGAACAAAGCTCAGTATGATCTCGTCAATCTGTTAGCTTCGGGACATCAGAATCTCTGTGTCGTTGGGGACTCGGATCAGTCGATTTACCGCTGGCGTGGTGCTGACATTGCGAACATCCTCTCGTTCGAAGAGGATTATCCGAATGCAGCCGTCATTCTACTCGAGCAAAACTACCGTTCCTCGAAACGAATTTTGGAAGCGGCCAACCATGTCATCCAAAACAACTCAACACGTAAAGATAAGAAACTTTGGACGGATAACGACGAAGGCGAGAAGCTGATCGTTCATACGGCAGAGAACGAGCGGGAAGAAGCATTTTATATCGTCCAAGAAATTCGGAATTCACTTCGCTACGGGATGAAACTGAGTGATATCGCGATTTTATACCGGACGAACGCACAATCGCGTGCGATCGAGGAAACACTTCTCAAATCGAACGTTCCGTACAAAATGATTGGCGGCACGAAGTTCTACGATCGTAAAGAAATCAAAGACGTGCTCGCTTATCTCCGTTTAATTTCGAATCCGGACGAAGACCTGTCCTTCGCGCGAATCGTCAATGAACCAAAACGCGGTATCGGCGCGACGACAATTGATAAGCTGCGTGATTTCGCCGATTTACAAGGCGTGTCACTGATGGAAGCGATTCGCGATATCGAATTGTCGAGTATCGCACCAAAAACGGCAGCGAAATTGACGGATTTCCGGACGATGATTCTCGGACTCAGTCAAATGCAAGAATTCATCAGTCTTTCAGAACTGGTTGAAGAAGTGCTTGAGAAATCGGGCTATCGTCAAGTGCTGAAGGAAGATAAGACGCTTGAAGCACAGAGTCGTCTTGAGAACATCAACGAGTTTATCACCGTTGCACAGAACTTTGAGAAGGAGACGGCAAAAGCCGATCCGGAAGACCGGACGATCATCGCCTTCTTGACTGACTTGACACTCGTCGCCGATGTCGATTCACTCGACGAGAAGGATCCGGAAGAACAAGTCACGTTGATGACACTCCACTCGGCAAAAGGACTCGAGTTTCCAGTCGTTTTCTTGATTGGGATGGAGGAAGGTTTGTTCCCGCATAGCCGTTCGCTTCAAGATGAAGACGAGATGGAAGAAGAACGTCGCCTCGCGTATGTCGGGATCACACGTGCTGAGAAACGTCTTTACTTGTCACATGCGCGGATGCGCTCCCTGTACGGACGAACGAACGCAAACCAAGAATCAAGGTTCCTAGCGGAGCTGCCGGAAGTCGTCATCGAGCGGACCGGTAAAAAAGCGAAGCCACTCCCATGGGAAGATCGCCCTGTCCCACAAGGCAAAGCGGTCATCGGTCGTTCAATCAGTAAACCGACAGCGATGAAGACGTCAGGTGCGGAAACGCTCGGTTGGTCGGTCGGAGATAAGGCAGAGCATGGGAAATGGGGACTCGGTACAGTCGTCCAGACTCGGGGTGAAGGAGATAATCTTGAAATCGATATCGCATTCCCAGCAGTCGGAATCAAACGATTGCTCGCAAAATTCGCACCGATTAAAAAGGTATGACGGGAGGTCCACAGATGGATGCAAGCCAGCGTATAGATGAGATTCGTCAAACATTGAACCGATATAGCTACGAATATTATGTACTGGATCAACCAACGGTACCAGATGCGACGTACGATCAATTGCTTCGTGAACTGACGGAGCTAGAAACAGCGCACCCGGAACTGATCACGCCAGACTCGCCAACGCAGCGCGTCGGTGCAGCACCGCTTGAAGCCTTCGAGAAGGTGACGCATGATCTACCGATGCTGTCGCTCGGAAACGTCTTTGATGAGACAGAAATTCGCGAATGGGTCGCTCGGATTGAGCGATCGCTCGGACGTTCGACAACTTATGTCGCCGAACTGAAATTCGATGGACTTGCCATCTCACTGAAATACGAAGACGGTCGATTCGTTCGTGGGGCGACGCGGGGTGATGGAACAGTCGGCGAAAACATCACGCAGAATCTACGGACAATCAAAGCCTTACCGCTTCGTCTGCAGGCAGAAGAGACGGTCGAAGTTCGCGGTGAAGCCTATATGCCGAAACAATCGTTCGAACGATTGAATGAAGACCGGGCAAGCCGGGAAGAGACGTTGTTTGCGAATCCACGTAACGCGGCAGCAGGTAGTCTGCGTCAGTTGGATTCGTCGATCACGGCGTCGCGTAATCTGTCGTTGTTCGTGTATGGCGTCGGCGTCAATACGTTGACGGCTCGTTCACATAGCGAAGCGATGGCGCAACTCGCTTCACTTGGCTTACCGACCAATCAACATATGCAGACGTGTGAGACGGTCGAAGAGATTCTTTCCTACATCGCACATTGGACAGAAGCACGTGCGAGCCTGCCATATGAGATCGACGGAATCGTTCTGAAAGTCGATCGATACGATGATCAGGAAGAGCTCGGCTTCACAGCAAAAAGTCCCCGCTTCGCGACAGCCTATAAGTTTGCGGCGGAAGAAGTCATGACGACAGTCGAAGACGTTGATTTCAGTGTCGGTCGGACCGGGAAAGTGACGCCGCGTGCCCGTTTTGCACCGGTCGTCGTTGCAGGATCGACGGTGACGTATGCAACACTGCATAACGCTGATTTCATCGCCGAAAAAGATATCCGCCTTCAAGATTCGGTCATCATCAAAAAAGCGGGAGATGTCATCCCGGCAGTCGTACAAGTCGTCACGGCAGAGCGAACGGGAGAAGAGACACCAATCGTCTTCCCGACCCATTGTCCGGCCTGTCAATCGGAACTCGTCCGTCTCGAAGGCGAAGTCGACATCCGCTGTGTCAGTCCGGAATGTCCAGCGCAATTGATGGAAGGTATCATTCACTTCGTTTCGCGTCAAGCGATGAACATCGATGGTCTCGGTGAAAAAGTCGTCCGTCAATTGTATGACCATGAAGCAATCCGGACGATTGCCGATTTATATCGACTCGATCGCGACGAGTTGTTGACGTTCGACCGAATGGGTGAGACGTCCGTCGATAAATTACTTGCGGCGATCGAAGCCTCGAAGCAGAACTCAGTCGAACGTCTCTTGTTTGGTCTCGGAATTCGACTCGTCGGTCAAAAAGCGGCGTATCTCTTAGCGGAACGTTTTGATTCGTTAGCAGGGATTGCGGCAGCTAGCTACGAGGAGATCGTCGCGATCGATGGTATCGGTGGGAAAATCGCGGACTCCATCGTAAAGTACTTCGAGCACCCAGAAGCACAAGCATTGATTCGTGATTTGGAACAACTCGGTGTTAATCAACAGTTCCTTGGTGAACGAGTTGATCAGACGAATGCACCGCTCGGTGGAAAAACGATCGTCTTGACGGGAACACTCGAAAGCCTAAAACGGTCAGAGGCAGGGAAGCGTCTTGAAGCACTTGGTGCCGATGTGACGGGAAGCGTCAGTAAAAAGACAGACGTGCTCGTCGCAGGAGAAAAGGCAGGTTCTAAGCTGACGAAAGCAGAATCGCTCGGCATCGAAATTTGGGATGAAGCGCGTCTGTTAGAAGAATTAGCCAAACACGAGGCTTAAGACCACTGCTATATGAACTAAATAAAGGAAGGCGGGATTCCGCCTTCCTTTATTCGTATTGATCCAATTGTCACGAAGCAATCGTCTCGCTTCGAATCAAAGTACCTTGTTTGATGAGACGATTCGTTGCCGTTTCCGGTGGATCGCAAGTGATCAACGTAATCGTCGGAGAGGCGACGGATTGATCAAGAACGGACAACGTCGTCGGTGTGACGAGACGACTTGACGTGATCCGGTACGTATACCGATGTGTTTTCGTCGTGACGATAACGGTATCGCCTTTCTTGACGTCAGGTAGACGATTGAAGTGAAGACCTTCTGTGAAGCTTCGGTGTCCGGCGAGCGCATAATTGCCTTTTCCAGGCGATCCGGTTTTCGGAATATGACCGATACTTCGATCGAGGACTGCTGTCGTCGACCCCTCTAAGATGACTTGTTCAAAATCAATGCTTGGTATCGAGAGTAATCCGACACCTGATTTTGCAAGAGGTTGTTTGGTTTCTTTTGCATCGACGATTTTTAGACTGTTGGTCCATTGTTTCTTTAAATGTTCAGCTTCTTGTTCGCGCTGATAATCACTGATGAAGGGCCAAACGATGAGAGCGATGCCTGCTAACAAAAAAAGCAGACCGATGAATTTACGGCGTGTCATGATAAAAAGTCCTTTCGGATGCGTGAGGGCGCATCATCTTTTTTGAAAAACAGGGGAAAACTTGTCCTTCCCCGATGGAAAACGATTCTGTTATGATAAAGAGAACGATTTGAAAACATGGGGTGCAAATAGAGATGAACTATAAAAAAGCAGTAGCGTTGACGTTATCGAGCACGTTATTTTTGGGTGCTTGTTCGTTCGACCTTTCGCCAAGTAGCGATACAAAAGAAGTCATTACTGAAAGTGAACAAGGTAAGGAAGTCCAAGCCGTCGTCAGTCCAGCCATTGATACGACGGATTCGTATTACCGGACGGTCTTACCGTTTCGTCCAAGCGTCGCACGTGGAATGACACAAAAGCGTGTCAGTTCGCGTCTTGAACTCGATGAAATCGAAACAGGATTGATGCGTCATTCGACACAATTTTTTGATCCGGAAAAATACTATTACCAAGAAGGTCAGTTACTCGAAGCCGACCAAATCGCAAAATGGTTGTTACGAAAAGGGAAAGCAGGCGATGGCGTCAGCGATCCTGAAGGTTTAAACCCAGCCTACACGTCAGGTAAGTCATATAAAGAAAAAAATCAAAAGTCACCTATGATTCTATCGCATATCTTAGAGCAAGACTACATGCTTGAAGAAGATAAGAAGCTTGAACTCGGTGGTACATCAATCGCTCTCGTCTTAAATAGTGAGTATGTTTTCCAAGATGAAAACTATGGACCGACCTATACCGTTAAACTTGATGAAAAGAAAGTCGTTGCTGAAGGGAAGCGGATGGCAAACGATTTAGTCAAGAAAATGCGTAAGACGCAGGGTATGAAGACGACACCGATTCACGTCGCCCTCTACCTCCAGGAAAAAGAAGGTTCACCGGTTTCCGGTCATTATCTCTCGTCTGCATTCATCGGTCGCGGGAATCAAATCAGCGCGAATGATTGGAAGAACTACAATGAACGCTATTACTACTACCCGTCAGCACGTGCAACGAATGATGTTCGTGATGATGCGGCGAAATTTGATTTATTCAAAGACCGTCTAGAAGACTACTTCCCGAACTACACCGGTATGATGGGGGAAGGCTTCTATCAAGAAGATGAACTTAAAAAGCTTGAAATGAAGATTCCCGTTCAATTTTACGGAAAAGCAGAACTCGTCGCATTCGTTCAGTACGTGACGTACCTGCTTGAGAATCGCTGGGAATATAATCGAAACATTCCGACGACGATCACTGTGACGAACTTGAACGGTGATACGGAAGCGATGCTATTCCTCGATCCGGATACAAAAAAACCAATCGTCAAGATTCGTTGATTTCTCCATTTACTTTATAAAGCGACATTCCTTATTTAGCGGAATGTCGCTTTTTTGTATGACGAACGCTTGAAGATAGAAGTATATGAGTATGAAAGGAAGGGTATGGAAGAAGAATGATATTTTGTTTCACTTTCCCATTTTTTAGATTTACGAAAGTCAGTAGGAGAGAGCATAATGGAAGAAGAACAGTTCTATAAACGGGGACGGCGCGATGAATCGCCAGTTCTTTTAAAGAAGATGATAAAGGAGAGATCTAGATGAATGGCGGTATCTATTCACAAATCGGAGCAGTTCGAGAAGAACTACCATCGTCCTCACGAAAAGTCGCAGACTACGTCTTGACGCATATGAACCAAATTGCGCGCATGACGATCCACCAACTCGCAGAGGAGTCGGATACAAGTGCTGCTGCAGTCGTTCGCTTTTGCCGTGCACTCGGATTAAAGGGATATCCAGAGCTGCGGATGCGGATTTCGGCTGATACGGCACGCACGGATTTAAAAGGATATCATGATATCGAAAAGGATGAACGTCCGGTCGACTTGATTGAAAAAACGCTTAGTAACAGTATTCAAGCGTTGCAGGATACAGCGAAGCAGTTAAATGATGATTGGATTGCAGAAGCGATCGGCGTTATCGACCAAGCACGTGCAATCTATTTTTACGGAATCGGGGCGTCACATGTCGTAGCGGAAGACGCTGCTCAAAAATGGACGCGTGTCGGGAAACTAGCGATTCAAGAAACGGATCAGCATCTACTTGCGACGATCTTAGCGAATGCACGCCCAGAAGATGTCTTTTTTGCGATTTCCTACAGTGGTGAGACAGAAGAAGTCGTCGAGTTGATTCGCTTGGCGAAAATCCAAGGGTTAAAGGTTATTAGTCTGACGCGTTTTGGGGACAATCGGATCAGCCAACTAGCAGATATTGCGCTTTGGACTTCGCGCGCACCGGAAGCACCGCTTCGTAGCGCGGCACTCAGTTCACGACTGGCTCAACTGTTTGCGATTGACGTCTTATTCTTGTCCTATGCTGCGGGACACTATGAAGATACACTCGAACGTCTCCAATTTACGCGGGAGAGCGTTAAGACACTGCATCAAAAAAAATAAGGGGGATACATACATGTCAGAACGAACTGCCGGACTAGACGCGTTGTATCCGGAAATGGTGGAGCGTCGTCGTTATCTCCATCAGCACCCGGAGTTATCGTTTCAAGAAGTCGAGACACCGCGTTATATCGCGCAACATTTAAAAACGCTCGGAATCGAAGTTAAGACAGGAGTGGGTGGACGTGGTGTCGTCGGGTACATTCGTGGAGGAAAACCAGGGAAGACCGTCGCGTTACGTGCCGACTTCGATGCTTTACCGATTGCTGACGGAAAAAAGGTCGCGTATCGATCGACAGTTCCGGGCGTGATGCATGCGTGCGGTCATGACGGTCATACGGCGACGTTGCTTGCCGTCGCAAAGACGCTCATGCAACAGCGGGAATCGTTACCGGGGAATGTCGTCTTGATTCATCAACATGCGGAGGAAGTCGTCCCGGGTGGTGCGCGAGATATGATTGCCGACGGTTGTCTTGAAGGGGTCGATGTCATCTTCGGAACGCATCTTTGGTCAACGATTGATCAAGGACACGTCGGTATTCGAACCGGTCCGATCATGGCAGCAGCTGATAAGTTCGAGCTGATCTTATATGGAAAAGGTGGGCACGGTGCGAAGCCACACGAGACGATTGATGCTGTCTTACTTGGGGCAACGATCGTCAAGGAATTACAATCGATCGTCAGTCGTCAACTTAATCCGCTAGAGCCGGCAGTCGTGACCATCGGAACGTTGCATGCGGGGAATACGTTTAATGTCATCGCAGATCAAGCGACATTAACAGGAACGGTCCGAACGTTTAATGAAGCGACAGCGGACGAAATCATTGAGCGGATGGAGCAGACGATCAAAGGAATCTGTCAGGCGGTCGGAGCGACGTATCAATTTACATACGAAAAAGGGTATCCAGCTGTCGTCAACCATGCGGTACCCACCGTATTGATCGAATCCGTCGCACGAGAAATCTTAGGAGACAAGCATGTATTTGAAATCGAACCGACGATGGGCGGCGAGGACTTCGCGTATTATCTGCAACACGTACCCGGTGCGTTCTTCTTTACAGGAGCCGGGGACGCTTCGTATCCACCGCATCATCATCCCCAGTTTGATTTTAAAGAGCCAGCGATGCTTGACGCAGCGCGTATTCTGGTCGAAGCAACGTGGCGGTATTTAGAACAAACTGCTGAAGCATGAAAAAATCGCTCGTCTTGACTCCGAAAAGGAATCAGGGCGAGCGATTATTGTCTTTTTAACTTAAAATTTCTTGAACACGACCAACTTGTCCGTCTTCTAATCGCACTTTGATCCCGTGCGGATGCTGCGGTGATTTCGTGAGAAGGTCTTTAACGATTCCTTCTGTTCGTTTACCTGTTCGTTGATCTTGTTTCAACACGATGCTGACTTTAAGACCAGGTGTGATATTTTTACGTGTTTTACCGTCCATCTGTAGATCCTCCCATCGTTCATTTCCTGTTTGGCTATCAGTATAACATGGTTCAGCCGGTGAAACTTGTTTGTCGCAAGGACGTAAAGTGAAAAGAGAACAGAATGTCAGAAAAAAGTTTGACTATATTTGACCAATTAAGATGTGACTTTTATAATTAAGGTAATGAAGTATAGGAAAAGGAAGTGAACTCGAATGGCAAAAGACTATTATCAAACACTCGGTGTCGCAAAGGATGCATCGAATCAAGATATCAAGCGCGCGTACCGCAAACTGGCGAAGCAATATCACCCAGACGTCAACAAGGAGGCGAGTGCGGACCAGCGCTTCAAGGATATCCAAGAAGCCTTCGATGTGCTTGGGGATGAGGAGAAACGAGCCCAGTACGATCGATACGGCAGTAACTTCGACCGGATGGCAGGTGCTGGAGCTGGGGGCGCTGGAGATTATGAAGATCTGTTCCGACAGTTCGGAGGTGGTGGACGGACACGACCTGGACAATCGTTCGGATTTGAAGACATGTTCGGTTCGTTCTTTAGTCAGGAAGAAGTGTCGACCGATGAAGAGCTTGAATTGACGGTTCCACTCAGTCATCTCAGTACGAATGAAAAAGTCACGGTGCGTCTTGCGACTGGTTCGATTCAGTTGACGCTACCGAAAGATGTCTATGACGGCAAAAAAGTCCGCTTACGTGGAAAAAGTTCGATGCGTAACCGACAAGGTGTCGCGGGAGATGTTTACGTGACGATTCACCTGAAGGATGACGATCAGTTCCGACGGGTCGACCAAGACGTCATCTCGACCGTCCGCGTTCATCCGACGACACTTGTACTTGGAGGAGAAGTCGTCGCAGATACACTTGAAGGAAAACGAATTAAACTGAAAGTCAAACCGGGCACAAAACCAGGAGCACGACTTCGGATTCCAAATCGTGGTCTGAGTCAAGCGAATGGTCATCGTGGGGCATTACTCGTCCAACTCGAAGTCAAGTTACCTGAGATGGACCGCGCCTTTTATGAAGAGTGGGAACGTCAACTTGCAGTGAAGGAGTGATCAAGGATGGATTTTGAACGTTTAACGGATCGGGCACATGAGGGAATCGTCTCTGCCCAAGCGATTGCGAAACAACGTCGTCATAGTGAAATCACAGAGTGGCATTTGTTACTTGCCTTACTTGCTCAAGAAGAGGGAATTGCACGGGTCATTTTTGAAAAGTTGAATCAACGGATTGAGACATTGAATGCAGCGATTGACGAAGCGATTGGTAAGCTTCCGGCTTTGTCCCAGGCGACGACGCCTCGGATCGGTAGCTCGTTGCTGAACGTGTTGACGGAAGCAGAAACGGAAGCGCGACTCATGCAGGATGACTACGTCTCCGTTGAGCATTTATTATTAGCCCTGATCAAACAATCAAGTCCAGCAGCTCAATATTTACGTCGTCAAGGCATTACGGAAGAGACACTTCGGGAAGCGATCGTCAGTATGCGAGGCAATCGCAAGGTCACGACGAAAAATCCCGAAGAGACGTTTGATGTGCTGAAAAAATATGGACGCGATCTCGTAGCGGATTTCCGGTCCGGGAAAACGGATCCAGTCATCGGTCGTGACGATGAAATTCGACGTGTCATCCGGATTTTAAGTCGGAAGACTAAAAATAATCCCGTCTTAATCGGAGAACCTGGTGTCGGGAAAACGGCAATCGTTGAAGGACTCGCGCAACGGATCGTCCGAGGAGATGTACCCGAGAGTCTCAAAAACAAGCAGTTGTTCAGTTTAGACATGAGTGCGCTCGTCGCTGGTGCAAAATACCGTGGTGAGTTCGAAGAGCGCCTGCAGGCGGTCTTGAATGAAGTCAAGGAAGCCGAAGGACAGATTCTCTTATTCATCGATGAGCTGCATACGATCGTTGGTGCCGGAAAGACGGACGGCGCAATGGATGCCGGAAACATGCTCAAGCCGATGCTTGCGCGAGGAGAATTGCACTGTATCGGTGCGACGACGCTTGACGAGTACCGGAAGTATATCGAAAAGGACCCAGCGCTCGAACGTCGCTTCCAACAAGTCCTCGTCGCGGAACCGGATGTCGAGGATACGATTTCTATTCTGCGTGGATTAAAGGAACGGTTCGAGATTCACCACGGTGTGCGGATTCATGACAATGCACTCGTCGCGGCGGCGATGTTATCCGATCGGTATATTACGGATCGGTTCATGCCAGATAAAGCGATTGATCTCGTCGATGAAGCATGTGCGATGATTCGGACGGATATGGAGTCGATGCCGGCTGAACTCGATTCCCTCGTCCGCCGGGTCATGCAGCTCGAGATCGAGGAAGCAGCATTAAAGAAAGAGACGGATGAAGCATCCCGGAAACGACTTGCCGTCTTACAGCAAGAACTCAGTTCTGCCCGAGAAGATGAGAGTGCGCTTCGGACAAGATGGGAACGGGAAAAAGAGAGTTCGCAAAGTGTCCAACAGTTACGCGCGGATCTTGAGAAAGCGAAACTGGCGTTACAAGAAGCCGAGGGGCGCTATGACTTAAACCGGGCATCAGAAATCAAGTACGGTCAAATTCCAGACCTTGAAGCGCGTCTGAAAGTCGCGGAAGAATCATCTGAACACGTCTCCCACGAACTGGTTCGGGAAGCGGTGACGGAAGAAGAGATCTCCGACATCGTCTCGAAATGGACCGGCATTCCAGTGACGCGGCTTGCGCAGGGCGAACGGGAAAAGCTACTCTATCTCGAGGATACGCTTCATGAGCGTGTCTTCGGTCAAGACGAAGCGGTTCGTCTCGTCGCGGATGCTGTCATTCGAGCGCGAGCAGGTATCAAGGATCCGAATCGTCCGATTGGCTCGTTCTTGTTCCTCGGTCCGACAGGAGTCGGGAAGACAGAACTTGCAAAAGCCTTGGCGGCAGCGATGTTTGATAGTGAAGATCATATCGTCCGCATCGATATGTCGGAGTATATGGAAAAACACAATGTCTCCCGTCTCGTCGGTGCGCCTCCAGGATACGTTGGTTATGAAGAAGGCGGTCAATTGACGGAAGCCGTCCGACGGAGCCCGTATTCGGTTCTTCTATTCGATGAGATCGAAAAAGCGCACGGAGATGTCTTCAATATCTTGCTTCAGTTGCTCGACGATGGTCGGTTAACAGATGCGCAAGGACGTGTCGTCGACTTCAAGAACACGATCGTCATCATGACATCAAACATCGGTGCGCCCATCTTGCTTGAAGCAGCAAAAGATGGTGTCATCGATGCGGCGGAAGAAGAAGCCGTTCGCCAAGAACTGAAGCGTCACTTCCGACCGGAATTTTTAAACCGGATTGATGATACGATTTTGTTCCATCCACTCCACCGGACAGAGATCGAACGAATCATCGACAAAGCGGTCGAGAAGATGACTTCTCGCTTGTCTGGACGCGGCATTACGATTAATGTCACGGATGCTGCGAAGACGCTGATCTTTGAAGAAGCATTCGAACCGCAATACGGCGCGCGTCCAATCAACCGTTATATGCAACGGACGATTGAGACGAAGCTTGCCCGAGCTTTGATCAGTGGGGCGATTCAAGATGGTTCCCAGATTGCGATCGATGTAGCAGACGGTGAACTAGTCGTAAACGGATAAAGCAGATGCTAGAAAAAGGAGTCGACTCGGCTGAAACGAGTCGACTCCTTTTAGCGTTTACGGAAGAACCATATCCGCATCCACCAGATGCGTGATAAGCTAGAAAAAAAGAGAAAGAGGGAACGCCATGAATGTTACACAAGCCCAACTCGAGGAGTTGATTGAGGAGTGTCGTCCGTATACGGTGCTTGGACAAGTCGCAAGTTACATCCCAGAGCTTGCGAAAGTTGATCCGACCCAACTTGGTATCGCTGTCTGTAATGCCGACGGGACGTTCGTTTCGGCAGGTGATGCGGACACGATGTTTACATTACAGAGTGTGTCGAAGATCATTACACTGGCATTCGTCCTCGAGACATTCGGAGAAGATTATGTCTTTTCGAAAGTTGGGATGGAACCGACGGGTGATGCGTTCAATTCGATTGCGAAACTTGAAGAGACGATTCCGACAAAACCGCTCAATCCAATGATCAATGCAGGAGCACTAGCAGTGACCAGCATGTTGCCGGGAACGGATGCTGCGGATAAATTACTGCAATTGCGTCAATTCATCGCAAAACTATTGGATATTAAAGTAGAAATGGTAAAATATGACGCAGATGTCGCTGAATCAGAATTCGAAACGACAGATTTGAACCGAGCGTTGCTCTACTTCATGCGCTATCACGGCGTCATCGAAGGCAACGTCGAAGAGATCATCGACGTCTACACGAAACAATGTGCGATTTTGACGAACTGTAAAGGACTTGCCATGATGGGGAAAATTTTAAGTACATCTGGAAAAACGCCATCCGGGCGTCAAGTCATCTCGCGTCGTAACGCACGAATCATCCGGGCCATCATGACGACATGTGGCATGTATGATGCATCTGGAGAATTTTCTGTCCAAGTCGGACTTCCTGGAAAAAGTGGTGTTTCCGGTGCGGTCGTTGCCTGTGGTAGAAGTGATTTCGATATGGCTGATCTCGGAATCGGTGTGTTTGGTCCTTCCCTTGACGCGAAAGGCAATTCGATTGCCGGAACAAAGATGCTTGAACTACTTGTTCAACGTCACCCGTGAGCGATCTCAACTTGATCGAGTGCGTTACGCAGTTCATCCTCTAAGCGTTTGATCTGATGCAAGCGCTCTGCTTGATAAGCAGTCGGAACCTCGAATGACCGCCATCTTTCCAGTCGCTGATACGTGTCATTGATATGTCCGAGTTGCGTCTGGGTAGTTTTTAGACGATCGACAGCGGACTTCGGTTGATTCGTATAGGGACGCAAGTACTCGACCGTATAGCGGTACGCTTTCGTCGCAAGCCGCAACTCATGCATCCGTTCGATACGTTTTGGACCATCCTTTCGTTGTACTTTTTCAAATTGTTCACGTTTTTTCTCATAGCGTTTCTCCGCGGCATGAATCAGTTCTTTTTCTGACATCCGCTTGAGGCGTTTTGTCATCGGACTCGCTAAAAATCGACGGACGGATCGATCTAGTTCATTTGAGATCAAGAGATGCATCGTCTCAATCAAGGTCGAACGTTTTCCTTGGAGTTGTAAGGCGACATGGTTTGCGAACAATTGGTCGATTTCATTTTTTTTCGAAGTCGCTTCGAGCTGTACGTCGAGATCGCGCACTTCACCGAAGGCGTGCATCAGACGCTTCCAAATCAAATAGACGGGTTCTTCCGTCAACTCGACCAATCGAGCGAACGTGATCAGTTTCCGCAAACGAATCCGGGCTTGATGGATATCTTCCGGATTTTCAAACGTTTGTGATTCTTTGGCATAATGATTGAAGGTAGACCAGGTCTCGAGTAGTTCAAAAGTTAGCTTTTCAGTATCTCGATGGTTCATGAGATGAATCCCTCCTTGGATTGATTTCGTAAGAGTTCAAGAATGATGCGTTTTAAAATTAAGGAGGACTCCTCCTGAAATGTGGTGGAAACATGTTAGAAACAGTTACGTTCTCAGGAAAGATGAAACAATTCATGAAAATCTTCTTTCCAATTCTCGTAACGCAAGTCGCGTTTTATTTAATCAGTTTTTTTGATACGGTCATGGCCGGTCGATATGGCTCTGCTGATTTAGCAGGAGTCGGTGTCGGAGCGAGTCTATGGGCACCTGTTTACACAGGATTGACCGGTATTCTACTTGCCGTCGCGCCGCTCGTTTCCCAAGCGATGGGAGCGAAACGCGAGCGGGAAGTCAAACGGATCGTCATGCAGGCGTTGTACGTCGCTGTCGTGATCATCGGTTTGACAGTCGTCATCGGACTTCTCGCTGTCAATCCGATTCTCGAGCGGATGGAGTTATCGGTAGAAGCGCGCGAAGTCGCGCGGAACTATCTCGTTATGCTAGCGCTCGGCATCGTGCCGATGTTCGTTTTCTTCGTCTTACGAACACTCATCGATTCATTAGGAAAATCGAACATTACGATGGTCTTACTACTAATCTCTTTACCCATTAACGTCCTTTTCAATTATCTATTCATTTTCGGAAACTTCGGTTTTCCGGAACTCGGTGGTGTCGGTGCGGGAGTTGCGACTGCCATCACGTACTGGATTCTTTGTCTAGCAATCATCGCTGTCGTCATGAAAGGAGAGCTGTTCCAGCGTCTTGGTGTTCTCCGACGTTTTTACCGTCCGGACATGAAGCGGATCAAGGAGTTGATTCTACTCGGTGCGCCGATCGGTCTCGCGATTTTTTCAGAAGTCAGTATTTTTTCAGCCGTCACCTTGTTGCTTGGAGCGTATGGCGACGTCATCATCGGTGCCTATCAGGCTGCCATCAACTTCGCCTCGTTCGTCTATATGATCCCGTTGTCCGCTGCGTCCGCATTGACAATCACAGTCGGTTTCGAGGTCGGTGCTAAACGGATCAAGGATGCGGTTCAGTATGTTGGCATCGGGTTGACGATGTGTGTTGCGGTTTCCGTGTTTTCCGGTATCCTGTTGTACTTAAAGAATGAAGAACTCGCAGCGTTATATAGTCGAGACCCAAAAGTCATCGAAGCAGCTGCACACTTTATGATTCTCGCGATTTTCTTCCAATTGTCAGATGCCGTCGCTGCACCAACGCAAGGTGCACTACGTGGGTTCAAGGACGTCAACGTCACCTTCTTATTGACGATCGTAGCCTACTGGGTCATTGGACTACCATTAGGTTTTTATCTTGAACGCTACACAGCACTTGGACCAGATGGATACTGGTGGGGATTGATCATCGGTCTTGCGGTCGGAGCGACACTATTGCTTGTTCGTCTTATGTACTTAATCCGTAAATCAAGGAGGCTGGCATCTTGAAATTCTCAAAACAACGGCTCATGACGATTGCGAAGATCATCTTGCCGATCGTCTTGATCGGATTCATTTTTTATCAAGGACAAAATGAATTACGCAGTTTGTCTCTAAAGGAATCAATTCAAGCGATCCGCCAAGTACCATCTTGGCAGTTCATCCTGTTGATTCTCGCAGGTCTCGTGGCAGTCTCGACGATGTTCTTTTATGACTTCTTTTTGTTGCGCTCGCTAGAAGCAAAAGCACCAGTCGGATTGATTTTCCGAGCGTCCTGGATTGCGAACTCCTTTAATGGCATCATCGGTTTCGGAGGTCTCGCAGGGATGGCCATCCGGTCCGCCCTGTATCGACCATTCGTTGAAGGCGGACGCCTGTTAAAAGCGATTGGTTGGATGGCGCCGACATTGATTAGCGGTTTGTCAATCTTATCGACATTATCCCTCTTGCACATCTTCCCAGCGTTTGAAGTGCTTGAAATGAAGAAATGGTTATGGCCTGTCATCATCGGTGTTGCCTTATTCTTCCCGCTCTATCTATTGTTCTCGTTTCGACGTGGGAACAGCAGCATTCATCCGAAATCGATTGCCTTATACTCCGTTGTATCGTTTGCGGAATGGTTTAGTGCCGGTGTCGTCGTCTATCTCATTTTGGCAGCACTCGGAACAGACGTCAGTTTTGCAAAAGTGATCGGTGTCTTCATCATCGCTGCGACAGCCGGTTTGATTTCGATGGTACCCGGCGGATTCGGTTCATTCGACTTAGTCTTTTTGATCGGTATGCAGCGTGCCGGAGTCGAGGAAGGCATCGTCTTGACGGGATTATTGATTTATCGTCTCGTTTATTACTTGATTCCCTTCTTAATCGGTGTCGTCTTCTCGGCTCGAGAGTTTAGTGGTCCAGTCGTCAAGATGATCGAAGATAAACCCATTGTTGGTCCGTCGGTTGAGGTCGGGGGTGTCATTTGGCGCTTGCAATTGCGATTCCTCAGTAAAATTCGTCACTTCACCTTAGCGTTGATTACGCTTGTCGCGGGTATCACGATCTGGGGGCTAGCGATTTTGCCACCGGTCTCGACACAATATGAATATCTGGAATCTAAATTGCCCCATGAAGCGTTGTTGCTCGCAAACAGTTTCTTTTTGATGGGCGGACTATTATTTGTCCTCTTATCGACGGCGCTCTATCGTCGAACGAAGCGTTCCTTGTATATGATGTATGGCGCATCGTTCTTCGCGCTGGTCGGGATGGCACTTCGTGGATTTAACTTGATTTCCTTCCTTGCCGTCGTCGTCGTCCTCGGATTGTTACTGATGTCTCGTAACGCGTTTCATCGGGAACGGACACTGATTACGACGTCGCGTTTCATCCGGGTTGCGTTCGTTGGTCTGTTGTACATTGGCGGGTTCGTCTTTTTCGGATACGCTTTTTATACACTCGGGTCAGCAGACGGAACAGAAGTGTATCCGTCGCATGAGATTTTCATGTTTGCCGCGAGCTCATCCATCTTTGCGCTCGTTTATGGATTAGTTTTCATACGCTTGTTTAACACCTTTAATCAACCGGTGCTCGGGGAGCGGTTCGATGCTGAAAAAATCGAAACGGTATTACGTGAACAGGGTGGCAATTATTTGAGCCATTTGGCGTTTCTCGGAGATAAGCGCTTCTTCTTTTCCGAAACAGGTCGTTCGTTCATTCAGTTCAGTCAGACTGGTAATCGGATCATGGTACTCGGTGATCCAAGTGGAGATCCAAAGGAGCATTCACAAGTCATCGCCTCCTTCCTGCGCCGTGTCGAAGATCTCGGATACATTCCGAACATCTATCAGATTCAAGCACAAAACATGTCGCTGTATCATGATTTCGGCTTCAACTTCTTCAAACTCGGCGAAGAAGCGATCGTCGATATTCCGTCTTTCACCGTATCAGGAAAAAAACGAGCTGGACTTCGCTCGATTAAAAATCGCTTTGAACGAGAAGGTATGACGTTTGAAGTGATCGAGCCACCTTTTTCGGATACATTGTTAGCAGAACTGCAAGAGGTCTCGGATGAATGGTTAGGTGGGAAGTCTGAAAAAGGCTTCTCACTCGGTTACTTCCACAAACCTTACTTAAATCGAGCACCAATCGGCATCATGCGTGAAGCGGAAGGACGGTTGATCGGATTCATGACGTTCATGCCTGCTTACCAAGAGGGGGTCCTATCGATTGACTTGATGCGTTTTCGACCGGACGGACCGAACGGGATCATGGATGCGATGTTCATTCGGCTATTCGAATATGCGAAAGAAGAAGGCTACCGGACATTCAACATGGGAATGGCGCCACTCTCGTCCGTCGGCGAGGATGAAACGTCCTTCTGGCAAGAACGTGTGGCGGCAGATGTCTTCAATAATATTCGTTACATGTATAGTTTCACGGGTCTACGACGATACAAAGAAAAATACGATCCAAAATGGGAAGGGCGCTACCTTGCTTATCGAAAGCGGCAATCGTTACCGATAGCAATCTTAAAAGCGACGCGTCTGATTTCTCGAAAGAAAGACCGAATTTTATTACCCTGATCGACTGACGCATGAAGATGGCAGTAGACGGGTATACAAAGGGCGACCCTTTGTCTAATGACAAACGGGATCGCCCTTTTGCAATTTCAGTTCAAATGTATAAAGGTCTATACAACTAGAAATAATCACGTTATACTAAATACGAAAGCAAGTCATGGAACGGATAGAGAAAGGGTGATGCCAGATGACAGTGATCATCAATGCCCGGATTTACACGGGAGAGCAGACGATTGAAGACGGGTTCATTCGCTTTGACCGAACCATCGAGGCGATTGGAACAATGTCGGAATTTGAGGAAATCGCAGGAGAAGAGACGATTGATGCGCACCATCAATCACTCATTCCTGGAATGATCGATGTGCACATTCATGGGGGATATGATGTCGATGTCATGGATGGAGATGCCGAGAGGTTGCATCATTTCAGCCGACAGATGTTACAAGAAGGCGTGACGTCCTTTTTAGCGACGACGATCACCCAAGATTGGGCAGACATCACACGAGCGCTCGAGACGGTGCGAACAGTCGTTGAGGAAAAGGACACGACGATCGTCGGTGTTCATCTCGAAGGACCGTTTATCAACCCGGATTATGCTGGTGCGCAACCGCGCGAATATATCGTTGAACCCGATGTCGAACAGTTCCTGAAATGGCAGGAAGCGTCTGGCAATACGATCAAACTCGTGACCTATGCCCCAGAACGCCCGGGAGCGCGTGCATTCGAGGAGGCAGTGCGATTAACGGGTGCGATTCCGTCTGCCGGCCATACGGATGCGACGTATACCCAAAACCAAGCTGGTCATGTCACCCATGGTACTCATCTCTACAATCAAATGCGTGCGCTGCATCACCGGGAACCGGGAACAGTCGGGTACTGTCTCCTGACGCCGGAAGTCTATGCCGAGATCATTCCGGACGGGATTCATAGTGCACCGGAAATGGTGGACTTCGCCTACCGGATAAAGGGTGCAGATCGATTGATCGTCATCACGGATGCGATGCGCGCCAAAGGACTCGCAGAAGGTGAATACGAGTTAGGGGGACAAGCTGTATTCGTTCGAGACGGTGCGGCACGCCTTGAGAATGGTAGTTTAGCCGGAAGTATTTTGACGATGGACGCCGCTTTACGAAACATCATCGCCTATACAGGTTGTACGCTCGAAGAAGCGGTTCGTATGACATCGGTCAATGCGGCAAAAGAGCTTCAGTTGACACAAAAGGGAAGTCTCTCGGTCGGTAAGGATGCGGATATTGTGTTGCTCGACGAGGGATTACACATTCAAGAAACGATTCATCGTGGTACGCGATACCGGATCACGAACGGAAAGGAGTCTACCTCATGAAATGGATGATTGTAGAAAAAGGAGAAGAATTAGCGCATGTGGCGTATCAATTTTTGAAACAGGAAATTGAGCGTCATCCGGAAGGATTAACAGTAGGGCTTGCGACGGGCAGTTCACCAGTCGGTGTGTATGAAGAATGGCGGAAGGACTCGCTTGACTGCAGACATGTGACGACGGTCAATCTAGATGAATATGTCGGTCTCAGCCCAGAACATCCACAAAGCTACCATACGTTCATGCAAGAACACTTGTTTAATGATGTACGTTTCAAGGAGTCTTTCGTACCAATCGGGAATACGGAAGATCCGGTTAAAGAAAGTGAACGATACGAGGCGCTCGTGCGCAAGCGAGGAATCGATATCCAATTGCTCGGAATCGGAGCGAATGGACACATCGCTTTCAATGAACCAGGTACGCCGTTCGATGCGAAGACACACGTGACGGAATTGACGGAATCGACGCGAGAAGCGAATCAACGTTTCTTTGATCGATTGGAGGAAGTGCCGACGAAAGCGATCACGATGGGAATCGGTACGATCATGGAAGCAAAAAAAATCCTTCTCGTCGCTTCAAGCGAACGAAAGGCAGAAGCCGTACGCGATATGATGGAAGGGGTCGCGACGACGGATTGTCCGGCGACCGTGCTCAAACGCCACGCCGATGTTATGGTGATCCTCGACGAAGAGGCCGCCTCTTTATTGTCAGATGACGCTAAACGTACAGGGCGGGCTGCTTATTTGAATTTCATGAAAGCATGATGGAGAAACACGAATGAATTACAAGGTACAGAGCCACCCCATCAATTGGCTTTGTACCTTTTTTGTGGTTCATGAAAGAAGGGAATAAAGCCCGGTCTCATGCGATTTTATATTTTAACGTGAGATAGGTGAGGAAATAACGAAAGACGACATGCTGGTAGCATTCATGCTAATCAGGCAAAGTGCTACGATACCGGAATTATTTTAGATGCAACTATTCTGTGCGGTTTCTTTAATCGAAACGTAAATTGACATTTCATTAAATGTCCGGATAATGGAGATTAGCGAACTTTACGGAAAATTTACATGAAAATGAGGGTTTACATGATGGAAACGCGATCCGCACGAAAGAGACAGCCAAGTGCTGGCAAGATGTTCATGAAAGTCGTCGCTGCACTCGTCCTGCTCGTCACAATCATCGGTTCTGGTTATGCTGGAGCTGTTTTTATCAAAACGCAAGAAACATTGGCAAAGACGCAGATTAAGATTCCCGGCTCAAAAGTGAGCTCTAAATATGATGATGTTCCGTCTGAATCATTCTTGATTCTCGGAACGGATGAAACGAAAAAAAGCAAGGAACGTCATGAACCAGCTCGTTCAGACGTCATGATCGTCGGAATTTTGAACAAAAAGACGGAACAATTAGTGTTGACGAGTATCCCACGTGATTCACTCGTGAACATCGATTATTCGAAGTATGATATCCCGTACGGCAAGACAGCTGTTGAGCAAGATAAGATCACACATGCCCTTTACTTCGGTTCGATGGATAAATCGAATTCCTACAACGGCATTAAATTAGCACGTGAAACGACAGAAAACCTACTCGGGATTCAAATCGATCACGTCATCAAAGTTAATTTCCAAGGATTCGTTCAATTGATTGATGCATTAGATGGTGTCAATATCGATGTACGGTATGCGTTTAAAGAACAAGATTCAAAACGTAAAGCGGGTACCATCACCGTTGATAAAGGAAAGCAACATTTGACGGGGGAACAGGCACTGGCCTATGTCCGGAACCGTCATGATGATCCGCTCGGTGATATCGGTCGCGGACAAAAACAGATGCAAGTCATTCAAGCGGTCGCAAAAGAAGCGGCAAGTTTCCGTTCGCTCAGTGCATACCGTGATATTTTGGATGCCGTGGGTGATAATGTTGAAACAAACTTAGGACCGAATGATTACACACGCTTAGCAGATTTCACTGCAGCACTCCGTGACACAACGGAGTATCAGCTCGCTGGAGAAGGCTATATCGGCATTAGCGGGAAATGGGAATACCACCTCGATCCGAATCAACTGGAACAAGTGAAGAGCAACTTAGCGAAAGCGATGCAAGGTCAAGAAGTCAAGCCGATCGCAGATGAAACGGATGCTGTACAAGATACGACAGAACAAGCACCAGAGACAGAAACGATCCCTGCGCAGTAATCTATACACGAAAACCCCTCGAATCACCGTCACAGTACGGCGGTTCGAGGGGTTTTTCAACGTTGGCGTTCCATTTCGACAGTGAAGGTATATCGATCTCCTCGGTAAGCAGAGATGACGTATTCAAACGGTTGTTCCGTCGCGAGATACGTCAGTTGCTCGACGGATAAGACAGGCGAAGCGGTCGACAAGCCAAGGTGACTCGCTTCTTCCTTTGTCGCGAGACGTGATTCAAACGTTTGACTCGCACGTCCGAGGTTTAATCCACTCGCTTCAGCAAATGCATAAAGTGATGCGGTCGCGACGTCTTGATCGAGTCCAGGCAGGAGTTGCTCTGGGATGTAGACAGTCTCAAGAGCAAGAGCTTGCTCATCAGCAATACGTAAACGCTTCAATTCATATACGGATGCGCCTTCACGAATCCGGAGCTTATTTGCGATCGTCATCGACGCGTCGATGATTTGATAGGAGAGGAGCGCACTCGTCGGTTCTAGTCCAAGATGTTCCATCTCTTCCGAGAAACTCGTCAAACCGGAAAGTTGCATGACGATTTTTTTATTCGCAACGAATGTTCCTCGTCCTTTTTGACGAATCAAGTAACCAGCGTTGACCAAGTTTGAAATGGCTTGACGAACCGTCATTCGGCTAATTTGGTGGGCCTCGGCGAATTCGCGCTCGGACGGAATCAAGTCTCCAGGTTGAAGGACGCCGCTTTCGATTTGTTGTTTTAAGGCAGCTTCAATTTGATAGTAAATGGGGAGTGGTGAATTTTTATTGATGTGCTGAATCACGGCATTTCGTCCCTTCGCGATCGGTAGTCTTTCGTCTAGTGTACTAGGAAAAAGGCAAGCCGACAAACGGTTCTGGATGAAATATGGCATAATACAGAGTGAAACTGACAGAGAAAGGTGGTCGAGGCATGCGCCCCGAACAAATAGAATCCGATGTCCGAACCTTTCAGACATCCCTTCGTGCGACAAAACAAGTAGACGGCTATTGGGTTGCTTTAGAGAAAAGTTACTTTTATCCGGAGAGCGGTGGACAGCCAGCGGATCGTGGAACATTGAACAACCAACCTGTCCTTGACGTTCAAATCGAAGACGGTGTCGTCTGGCATCAACTGGCGAATCCGCTCACAGGAGACGTCACCGGGATCATAGATGATGCAGTCCGAATTGATCATGCGGCGCAACATACGGCACAACACGTCATCTCTGCGATCTTACACGATGAGTCGAACATCAAAACGCTTAGTTTTCGGACGGGAAGTGAGGTTTCGACGCTTGATATCGAGACACCTGAATGGACAACTATTCAACAAGAACAGCTGGATCGACGATTACGACATGTGATTGAACAAGGATTACCGATCACGGCGACTGAATATGACGAGGAGGAAGCCCTACGTCTACCATTACGAAAAACACCACAAGTCGAAGGACGAATTCGTGTCGTTCAAATCGGCACACTTGATTATAGTGCCTGTGGTGGGACGCATCTCGATTCGACGGCACAGCTCGAGTTGATTCTCTTTACTGGGGTCGAACGGATTCGTGGGAACATTCGTCTATCCTATGTCGCAAAGGAACGGGCATACCAACTTGTTCAGTCAGAACGTCACGCCTTGAGGGAAGCGGCGCAAGCTTTGTCAGTCAAGCCGGTTCAAATGCTAGAAGCCGTTCAAGCGTTACAAGAAGAACAGAAACGCTTAACGAAACAGGTCGAACACGCCCAGGAACAACTTGCAACATTCACGCTCGCTCAAGCTTTAGAACAACAAGAAGGTATTCTGATGTTTGAACATCTGAATGAAGAAATCAAAGCATCCGAGCAACTCGCTAAAGCGATCCAAGAAGCGGGACGCGTCGGCGTCGTCTGGAATGGGACGACAAACAAGTTACTGATGAGTAGTCCAGGGGAACCCCATCTCGGGAAGTTCGCTAAAGCGCATGTCCAAACATTCAATGGACGAGGTGGAGGAAGTGCGGTTCAGGCACAAGCACAATTTACGAATCGGGATGATGCGATGGCATATGTCGATCGATTACGGGAGGAATATCAGTTATGACAGTCATTCAAGTACGTACAGCAGAACAACATCAAGCCGTTCGGATGATCCGGGAGCGTGTCTTCGTCGAGGAACAAGGCGTACCACGTCATCTTGAATACGATACACATGATGAAACAGCGATTCATCTGCTTGTCCTCGATGAACAGAGTCGACCGGTTGCAACGGGTCGCACACGACCATATGACGACCAACGGATGAAGGTGGAGCGTGTGGCGACGCTGTCGACAGCCCGAGGAAAAGGATACGGTGGTGAGTTGATGCAGGCGATGGAACGTGTCGCGCGGCGTGAAGGAAAACAACTGCTGACACTCGGTGCACAAGTCCAAGCCATCCCGTTTTATCAAGGTCTTGGTTATACGATCGTCTCCGATGAATTCGACGATGCGGGCATTCCACACCGGACGATGGAGAAGAAAATGTAAGTTATTTTGAAAGAAATCCTGCAAAAAGGGTTTCTTTTTTTTGTTTTCTATGTATATATATAATTCATAATGAATTTTTATACAGACAAATGAATTAAAAACCAGGAGGGAATTATACATGTCAAAACAAAAATTAATCTTAGCGTACTCTGGGGGACTCGATACATCAGTAGCCATCAAATGGTTGAGCAAGGACTATGATGTCATTGCCTTATGCATGGATGTCGGAGAAGGAAAAGATTTATCCGTCATCAAGGAAAAAGCACTCCTCGTCGGTGCGATCGAATCAATCGTTCTCGATGTCAAAGAAGAATTCGCACAAGACTTTGTCTTGCCAGCACTTCAATATGGCGCCCATTACGAAAATGCCTATCCGTTGATCTCAGCGCTTTCGCGTCCATTGATCGCAGAAAAGCTCGTCGAAGTCGCACATCAGCATGGTGCGACGGCGGTCGCACACGGATGTACCGGAAAAGGGAACGACCAGGTCCGGTTCGAAGTTTCGGTCGCGGCACTTGATCCGTCACTCGAAGTCATCGCACCGGTTCGGGAATGGAAATGGTCACGGGAAGAAGAGATCGCCTACGCGAAAGAAAACAATGTGCCAATCCCGATCAACCTCGACAGCCCATACTCGATCGACATGAACCTTTGGGGACGGAGTAATGAATGTGGCGTCCTAGAAAATCCATGGACAGAACCACCACAAGACGCATATGCGTTGACGGTAGCACCAGAAGACGCTCCGGATCAGGCAGAAGAAGTCATTATCGGCTTTGAAGCAGGTGTTCCAGTTTCTATCAACGGGACGAAGTATCCATTAGCGAAACTGATTACGGAACTGAACATCATCGCTGGAGCACATGGGGTCGGACGGATCGACCACGTCGAGAACCGTCTCGTCGGTATCAAATCGCGGGAAGTCTATGAGTGCCCAGGCGCAACTGTTTTACTCAAAGCGCACGCTGCACTCGAGACTATTACATTGACGAAGGACGTCGCGCATTTCAAACCATTACTCAGCAAACAATATGCAGAAACGATCTACAACGGTCTCTTCCATGCGCCATTGACGAAAGGATTGAAAGCTTTCTTGACGGCGACACAACAGGACGTCACAGGAGAAGTTCGCGTTAAACTGTTCAAAGGAAATGCAACTGTCACAGGTCGTCAGTCGGCTGTCTCGCTTTATGATGAGAAACTTGCGACGTACACGAAAGAAGATGCATTCGATCATGAAGCAGCAAAAGGCTTCATCAAATTACACGGTCTTGCCGTTTCAACGCATGCGAGTGTACATCGTCAGGCGGGTGTAACGAAATGACCAAACTCTGGGGTGGACGTTTTACGGAAAGTGCTTCCGCTCAAGCGGAAGCCTTCGGAGCATCAATCACGTTCGATCAAAAATTAGCAAGCGTTGATTTGAGAGGCAGTCTCGCACATGCACAGATGTTATTTGAACAAGGGATTCTCGCTCAAGATGAGTGGACACAAATCCAGCAAGGATTAAAGCAACTCGAAGCGACGTTAAAGGACCATTCCTACACATTAGCGGACGAAGATATTCATATGAATCTTGAGCGTTTGTTGACGGAACAGATCGGTCCGGTTGCAGGGAAACTGCATACGGCACGGAGCCGAAACGATCAAGTCGCAACCGATTTACATCTATGGATGGAGCAGCATGTCGAAGCGTTGACGACGGCATTACGCGAGCTCCAATCGGTCATTACGGAACAAGCTGAGCAACATATCGAGACGGTTATGCCGGGGTATACGCATTTGCAACGGGCACAACCAATCTCGCTTGCGCATCACTTGCTCGCTTATTTCTGGATGTTCGAACGTGATGTCGAACGGTTGACGGACAATCAAAAACGGATCCGGAAATCACCACTCGGGGCAGGCGCGCTCGCGGGGACCACGTTCCCGATCGACCGTTTCCGTTCTGCCGAGTTGCTCGGTTTTGAGTCGGTCTATCCGAACAGTCTCGATGCTGTCTCCGATCGCGACTTCGTCATTGAATATCTCGGAATCGCCTCGACCGTCATGATGCATCTCTCACGTTTTTGTGAAGAAATCATCATCTGGGCGTCGCAAGAATTCGGCTTCATCGAGTTGTCTGACGCCTTCTCGACAGGTTCGAGCATGATGCCACAAAAGAAAAACCCTGATTTTGCTGAATTGATTCGTGGAAAAACAGGTCGCGTCTACGGCAACCTGATGGGCTTCTTGACGACGATGAAGGCATTACCACTCGCTTACAACAAAGACATGCAAGAGGATAAGGAAGGGGTCTTCGATACAGCAGATACCGTTCTCAAGTCCGTTCAAATCTTCACCGGAATGATTGAATCTGCGACGTTTAAGACCGAAGCGCTCAAGAAGGCGACAATGCAAGACTTCTCGAATGCAACGGAACTCGCTGACTACCTTGTAACGAAAGGCATACCGTTCCGGGAAGCGCATGAAATCGTCGGCAAAGCCGTCCTTTACTGTGTGCAGAACGGTTGTTTCCTGAAGGATTTGAACCTCGAGACGTATCAAACGTTCCATCCTGATATCACAGAAGACGTCTATCCGCTCCTCGATCCGGTTCAAGCAGTAGCACGCCGGACTAGCTACGGCGGGACAGGGTTTGCTGCCGTGTCGGAGCAACTCGAACTCGCGAAACAGCATCTTGCGAATTGACGAATTTTGAAAAAAAACAGTCAAATGACTGGATTTAACAAAAGATGTCTGCTATAACTGTAACTAACAACCGACAGATAGAGGCGCGGATGACATGAGTAGCATCATTCTTGAAGGCAAGCATGCCGAATGATGTGAAAGGGGAAGTCCGCCGAAGTGAACGAGAAGATGCTTCTTCTTGTTTGCTGGTACAACGGTTAAGATCCGTTGTACTGCCGAAACCGATGTTTCGGAGCGCTATCTTACGTAAAAGAACGAATGACTTTGTCTTCGTTTGTCCGATCGTGATAACGACGGGCCGTAGGAACGCTCCTACCGGCCCGTCGTTTTTTTCTGTATCGGGACAAAGGAGATAGGATTGTGACAACTGTACTTAAATTTGGTGGAAGCTCGGTTGCGACTGTCGAACAGATTCAGTCTATTGCGAATTATTTGAAGAGTCGCGCAGCCGAAGGTGAAAAACTCGTCGTCGTCGTTTCGGCGATGGGCAAGATGACAGATTCTTTGATCGCTCAGGCGCAAGCCATCACGGATCGCCCCGAGCGAAGAGAACTCGATCGACTGCTTGCCATCGGAGAAGAACAGACGATTTCATTACTCAGCATCGCCCTCAACTCGCTCGGTGTCAAAGCGTTATCGCAAACAGGCGCTCAAGCAGGAATCAGCACGATGGGCGTGCATACGAAAAGTAAGATCAAACAGATCGATGGAGATCTGTTACGACAAAAACTCGAAACGTACGATGTCGTCATCGTCGCCGGATTCCAAGGTGTCAACGAACTCGGTGATGTCACGACACTCGGACGGGGTGGGTCGGATACAACGGCAGTTGCCCTTGCGGCAGTCCTTGATAAACGGTGCGAAATCTATACCGATGTCGACGGTGTCTATACAGCTGATCCGCGAATCCATGCCGCCGCTCAACCGATTCCACATATCTCGTATGATGAGATGATGGAAATGAGCGCCCTCGGGTCGAAGGTCATGGAAATGCGAAGTGTCGAACTAGGAAAAAAATACGGCGTACACATCTTCGTCGGGAAAACACTTGAATCGAAAAGGGGAACATGGATCATGGAAGCGACGGAAACAATGGAACAAAAAGCGGTGACGAGTGTCAGTGTGACGAAGAACGTCTTGACGGTATCAATCAAACACGTACCGCAAACGAATGCAGCAGTAGCCGATATCTTCGAACTCTTATCGAACCGTCACGTCAATATCGACATGATCAGTCAAACGACGTTCGACAGTGACATCTTCTTATCGTTCTCTTGTCCACTCGACGAGGAAGAGTTCCTCGACGAAGCATTGAAAGATATCATGGATCGCTTCACGACAGTCAAGGTCGACCGCCACGATCAGCACGCGAAGTTATCTGTCGTCGGAATCGGGATGCGGGATGCAACAGGTGTTGCTTCGAAATTGTTCGCAATCTTCCGAGCGGAGAATATCCCGTTCTATCAAGTCACGACATCAGAAATCAGCATCTCGTACACGATTGCACAAGCAGACATTGAACGGACGGTTGCAGCGATTGCAAACGCGTTCGAGTTATAAGGAGGAAAACAGCATGTATCATGTAGCCGTCATTGGAGCAACCGGCGCCGTCGGTCAAAAAATGTTACAAGTACTCGCAGAACTGGACTTCCCGGTCAGCCGCCTGTCCGCTTACGCTTCTGCTCGTTCAGCAGGGAACACGGTGCAGTTCAAGGGAGAAGATATTACGATCCAAGCGCTGACGCCAAACATCACGGAAGACGGGATCGATGTCGCGTTGTTCGCAGCAGGCGGAACGATCAGTGAGCAATATGCCCCATTACTAGCTGAAAACGGAACACTCGTCGTTGATAATTCAAGTGCCTTCCGGATGCAGGAGACGATTCCACTCGTCGTGCCAGAAGTCAATCCGCAAGCGATTCAAGCGACAGACCGCTTGATCGCAAATCCGAACTGTTCGACGATTCAATCCGTCGTCGCTTTAGCACCGCTCCAGTCACTGGGATTCGAACGGATCAACTATACGACGTATCAGGCCGTATCCGGTTCCGGTCAAAAAGGAATCGAGGATCTGGCACGCGGGGCACGCGGAGAAGAGCCCGTCAATTATCCGCATCCGATTCACGATAACATCTTGCCGCATATCGATGTGTTCCTTGAGAACGGCTATACGAAAGAAGAGCAGAAGATGATTGATGAAACACGGAAAATCTTCAATCTTCCAGCATTACCAGTCAGTGCAACATGTGTACGGGTTCCAGTCACGAATTCTCACTCGGTTGCAATCAACGTCACGTTTACACAACCGACGACGGTCGAAGCGATCCGTGAAGCACTGGAAGGCGCACCGGGCGTCGTCCTCATCGATGATGTCGCAAATACGCGTTATCCGATGCCACTTGACGCAAGCGGGACGGACGACGTCTACGTCGGTCGGATTCGACAAGATGATAGTCTCGCGAACACGTTCCATCTCTGGTGTGTAGCCGACAACATTCGAAAAGGTGCTGCGTCAAACGCCGTACAAGTCGCACGCCAAGCAATCGAACAGTCGATTCATTCATAAAAAAGGAGGAGTTCTTCATGTTCAAAGGAGCAGGTACAGCGCTCGTCACACCATTTAATGAAGCAGGCGAGTTGGATCTACACGTATTCGAACGCTTGATCGAGCAACAACTCGCAACAGGGATTCAGGCACTTGTCGTCGGAGGGACGACAGGAGAAGGTTCGACACTGACAAACACGGAATTTGAACAACTATTGACGACTGCCGTTCAAGTCACAGCAGGACGAGTACCCGTCATTGCCGGAACGGGTTCGAACAACACGGCAGTAACAATCGAGAAAACATTACTCGCAGAACGCCTTGGTGCGGATGCAGCGATGCTCGTCACACCGTACTACAATAAAACATCACAAGCCGGTCTCGTCGCGCACTTCACGGCGGTCGCTGATGCAACCGAATTACCGATCATGCTGTACAACGTTCCGTCGCGGACAGGCGTTGCGATCGCAGTCGAAACCGCAGTGACGTTAGCACGTCATCCACGCATCCAAGCGTTTAAGGAAGCGAGTGGAGACGTCAGCTTCATGGGCGAACTGATGGCGGCGATTCCGGAAGACTTCGCGGTCTTCTGTGGAAATGATGATCAAATCCTGCCGTACATGGCGTGGGGCGCACAAGGCGTCATCTCAGTTCTTTCGAATCCGTATCCGGCAGAGACACAAGCACTTGCTGAGGCGTTACTCGCGCAAGATCTCGTCACGGCACGCCGGATTCAGGCAGACTTGTTACCGGTCATCGGTGCCTTGTTCAGTGATGTCAATCCGATTCCAGTTAAAGCATCGCTTGAAGAACTCGGCTTTGCTGTCGGTGCGCCGCGCTTGCCGCTCGTCCGTCAATCGGAAGCGGGACACGCCCACTTACTCGAAACGATGCGGGCTTACAAAGGAGTGGTTCGATGAAACTCGCGTTACACGGTTATGGGGCGACAGGACAATACGTCGTCGAACTCGCACCACAAAGTGTCGTTGCGATCGTTGACCGGACGAAGTCATCCGATACGATCGCTTCATATGCCGAGCTAACAGAGATGGCAGAGACGGTCGATGCAATCATCGACTTCTCGCATCCGAGTTTGCTACCGGATCTGCTCGCATATGGGCTGGCGACAAAAACACCACTCGTCATCGCGACGACTGGTTTTTCGGAGGCGGAACTGGCATCGATCAAGGACGCCGCAAAAGAAATTCCAATCTTCCAGTCGTACAACATGTCGTACGGCATCGCGATGGTGCAGCAACTGCTGAAGACACTCGTACCACTAGCAGGAGCGTATGACATCGAATTGCTCGAGAAACATCATAATCAAAAAGTCGATGCCCCGAGCGGAACGGCGGAGTTGTTATTGCAAACGATTCAGACGGCACGTGACGTCACACCGGTATATGACCGGTCACAAACGCGGCAAAAGCGGGAGACGAACGAGATCGGGATGCACGCGATGCGCGGCGGTACGATCTTCGGAGAACACGAAGTCTTATTCGCAGGTGTCGACGAATTGATTGAAATCAAACATACGGCATTATCGAAAAAAGTATTTGCTTCTGGTGCGATCAAAGCAGCTGAAGCACTCATTCAAAAAACAGCGGGACTCTATACATTAGAGACGCTCTACACACAGGAGGATTCACATGTTACTCACTGATGCTTACGAAATTGCTAAATTCATTAAAGATGCTAAAAAACAAACACCGGTAAAACTTTACGTCAACGGCGATTTGGCGGGCTTGACGATCGAAGGCGCAACAGCGTTCGGATCAGATGAATCAAAGATTTTCTTCGCGGATGCAGGACTTGCGGCTACTTTCTTAGAAAAGTATTCAGATCGCATCACGGATGTTCACGTGGAGTATGACCGTCGCAACAGTGCGGTACCAATGCTTGATACACGTCACTTGAATGCGCGCATCGAACCAGGTTCATGGATTCGTGATCATGTCGTCATCGGTGATAACGCGGTCGTTATGATGGGTGCCATCATTAATATCGGTGCATCGATCGGAGATGGTACAATGATTGATATGAACGCTGTCGTCGGTGCACGTGGGACGATCGGGAAAAACGTTCATGTCGGCGCAGGTGCCGTGGTCGCGGGTGTCCTCGAACCACCTTCAAAAACACCTGTCATCATTGAAGACGGTGTCTTGATTGGTGCGAATGCAGTCATTCTCGAAGGCGTCAAAGTCGGTAAAGATGCCGTCGTCGCTGCCGGTAGTGTCGTCACAGAAGACGTACCTGCTGGAAGCGTCGTTGCCGGAACACCTGCACGTGTCATCAAACAGAAAGATGCGAAAACAGAAGAGAAGACGCAATTGGTGGATGATTTACGTTCACTCTGATTGACGTCGAAGAGGAGGAAAACACATGGCAGTGGATACACAGTATGGAGAAGCAATTTGGTTAGATGGAGTCTTTCATGATCCGAAAGATGCGAACACGAGCGTCATGTCACATGCGATTCACTATGGTAGTGGATTCTTTGAAGGAATTCGTGCCTACGCGACACCGGACGGACCGGCGATTTTCCAATTGAAGGAACATATTGAACGTCTTTTCCGTAGTTGCGCCTATTACCACGTCACAATTCCGTATACGGTTGATGAACTCGTCCAGGCGACGATTGATCTAGTTGCGAAAAACGGATTCGAATCTTGTTATATCCGTCCATTCGTGTTCCTCGGTACGCCATGGCAAGCATTGATGGCGAAAGATACGACAGTTCATGTCGGTATCTCTTGCTGGGAGCTTGGGGAATACTTCGATAAAGGTGCTGGCATCCGTGCCAAAGTCGCATCATACCGCCGCGTCTCATCAACGATGATGCCGATGCAAGCGAAAGCGGCTGCCAACTATATGAACTCACAACTCTTAAAAGGTGAAGCCATCCGTGATGGATTTGATGAAGCAATCGCGCTCGACATGAACGGAAACGTTAGTGAAGCGAGTGTTGCGAATCTTTTCCTTCTTAAAAACGGAACGATTCATACACCGTCACTTGATTGTTCAGTACTCGACGGTATCACACGCCAAGTCATCATCCGTTTGGCACAAGATCAAGGCTATCCTGTCGTCAAACGTCACATCGGACGCGATGAGTTATATGTCGCAGATGAGATTTTCTTAACAGGAACAGCTGCTGAAATCACGAGTGTCGGTGAAATCGATCATATCTCCATCAACGGCGGAACACGGAACGTCGCAGATGAGTTGCTCGATCTTTACCGTCAAGCCGTCACAGGTCAATTGCCGCAATATGCGGATTGGTTGACGTATGTGACACCAGCTGTCGCAGAATGACGACGCGTACACTCGTCACGATCGATCGGAAGGCGGTGCGACAGAACGTCGCATCGGTCTTCGCTCGATCACGTAAACATATTTTTGCCGTGGTCAAGAACAATGCGTACAACTTAGGCATGCTCGAGATGGTCGAAACGCTGACGGCGTCTGATGTGCATCACTTTGCTGTCGCCGAGTTGTATGAAGCCATTGAAATCAAAACGAATTTTCCAGACAGTTATGTACTGGTGATGAATCCGACGGAGGATTTTGAAACAGCACGACGTTTCGGAATTGCACTCGGTGTCTCATCGCTAGAATGGCTCGCCCTAAACAGTAAACAGCTGCAAGGAATCGAGTTACATTTGAAGATCAACGTCGGGATGAATCGTTTTGGTGTCAGTTCGCTTCAAGAGGCGGAAGCTGTTCTTGCGCTTGCGCAAGCAGATTCGCTCGCTTTAACAGGTTTATATACACATTTTCCGCTTGCCGATGAGCCGGATGCGGATCACGATGGACAAGTCGAACGTTTCGTCGCCATTGCCGATGTGTTACGAAAGCGCCATACGTTTACGTATATGCACTCGGAAAACAGTGCGACGATCGTCAAACACGATCCGCGTCTCGCATTTTGTAATTATGTCCGCCCTGGAATCTTCTTATTCGGCTATTCACCGATTGAAAAGATGGACTGGCTCGTTCCTTCGCTACGGATGACGACGGAGGTCGTTGAAATTCGCGAAATCGGACCGGGTGAACACGTTGGGTACGGGACGAATTTTACGAGTACAGAACCGATGCGGATTGCCATCTTACCAGTCGGCTATGGAGACGGTGTCGTCCGTGGGCGTGCCGCTCTGCCTGTTCATATTAAAGAAAAACCTTATCCGGTCATCAATAAATTATTCATGAGTCATACGTTCGTCGCTGTCGATGGGACGGTTGAGGTCGGAGACGAGGTCGTGCTATACGGGGATGGCGTTGAAATTGACGATATTACTCGGACAGGAGCAGCGAACAATTCAGAGCAGATGTGTGCCCGGTCTTGGCGTTTGACGCATCAGTATCTATAAGGAGGAACTTATTATGTATGGAAGTCAATACCTGACAGAAGAAAACAACACGTTGCACATCGATGGTGTCGCAGCGACCGATCTTGCAGCACAGTACGGAACACCATTGTACGTGATGGCAGAACGGGAGCTGACGGATCGACTGGCGACCGTCCGGGAACACTTCCTTGATAAGTATCCGAATACGTATGCTTCCTTCGCTTCTAAAGCATTGACTGTCAGTGCGGTGTATGAACAAGTCGTGCGTCATGGTCTTGGAATTGACGTCGTCACGGGCGGGGAACTCTTCATCGCCCGTCAATCGGGCGTTCCAGCAGAGCGAATTTATTTCCATGGTTCGAATAAATCAACGGCTGATCTTCAGTATGCTGTCGAAGAAGGTGTCGGACGAATCGTCATCGATCACTTTGCAGAGATTGCACAACTGGAAGCGATTGCGGCACAAGCTGGTCGAACGGTTCATGTCTTGATTCGGATCGTGCCACAAGTCATCGGTGGAGCGCATGCGAAAATTCAGACAGGTGGTGTCGATACGAAATTCGGTTTCTCGACACATGCGTCAGATTACTTGGACGCAATCGAAGCGATTTTAGCATCAGAACATCTATCGTTACTTGGCATCCATTGTCATGTCGGTTCGCAAATCCAAGATCCGTCGCTGTTCGAACAGACGGCTCGGACGATGATGGGCTTCGTCGAAACAATTCGTGTACAACATGATTTCACAGTCAGCGAAGTCAACGTTGGAGGTGGGTTCGGAATTGCCTATACGCAGGACGACCAGCCACTTGATTTTGAAGCGACGATCGCACACGTCATGGATGTCATTGAGACGGAAACGGCACGACTTGGCATCGAACGTCCGCGAATCGGTATCGAACCAGGACGCTGGGTCGTTGCGAATGCAGGGACGACACTTTATACAGTTGGGGCAATCAAAGAGATCGAAGGCGTCCGGACATATCTTTCGGTGGACGGTGGAATGACGGATAACATTCGTCCCGCACTTTACGGAGCGGTTTATGAAACCGTCATCGCTAACCGGATGAGTGGCGAAACGACCGAAATGACTGTCGTTGGAGCAGCTTGTGAATCAGGTGATCTCGTCGCTGAAAAAGCGCAGTTAGTTACGCCAAAGAGTGGCGATACCCTCGCTGTATTTGGAACGGGAGCGTATAACTTCTCGATGGCAAGCAACTACAATCAATTCTTACGTCCGGCACTCGTCTTCGTTCGGGACGGGGAATCCCGCGAAGTCGTCCGTCGACAAACATATGCGGACTTAGTTCAGTGTGATCTTGGAATCAATGGGGTCCGTTCGGAGTCATAAGAGGTGAGGGGTCAAGCGATTGACGACAAAAAAACCGGCGCAATCTCGCCGGTTTTTCATACATGTGACGATTCTTCTCGCGACTAGAGAGGAATCGTTTTTTTTGCTGTGACAGTATATTCATTTTGGGATTTTCAAGACTTGTCCAACGAGTAAGAGATTCGGATTTGTGATGCCGTTCGCCTGCATTAATGCTGTGACGGTGACGCCGTAACGTGTCGCAATCGAGTAAAGTGTATCACCCGCTTTAACCGTATACGTCGTTGTCGGGATTTTTAAGACTTGACCGACATTGAGTAGACTCCAATTCGTGATGTTGTTCGCACTCGCGAGGGCAGAGACCGAGACATTGTATTTACGGGCAATCGAATAGAGTGTATCGCCCGCTTTGACAGTATACGTCGTACCGGTTGGGACCGTAGAACGCAACAGTTCTGAAATCGTGACGAACGAATAGCCTTTTGCTTTTAATTTCGAAATCATCGTCGGCAGGGCGGTTGGTGTTCCTTTCGCACCAGCCCCAGTGTGCATGAGGATGATTGATCCAGGAACGACTTTTGGTAACACACGATCCAAGATAGCTGTTGAAGAGATGCCTTTCCAATCCGTCGAATCGATATTCCATTGAATCGTTTTCGTATAACCAGCCGCTCCGACGACACTCAATACCTTACTGTTACTTGCACCGAACGGCGCCCGAAAAATCGGTTTCGTCGTTTTTCCGGTCAAGGATCGGATGAGCGACTCCGTCCGGGATAATTCACTTGTCATTTGGCTTGCTGATAAAGTCGTGAAATCCGGATGTGAATACGAGTGATTGCCGATTTGATGTGTTGGAGAGGCGGTTGTGATGTTTTTAATCGATTGAGGATGGTTGTTTGCACCACTGCCTGTTAAAAAGAAAGTAGCTTTCACTTGATTACTTTTTAAGACACTTAATATTTTGGCAATGTTCGTTCCATCTGAACCGTCATCAAATGTCAATGCGACGACTTTTTTGGTCGTCGTTCCTTTTGTGACAAACGTAGAACTCGCTGCATCGACCTGTGAGGGAATTGAAAGTGAGGTTAGGAGAAGCAATCCGATCATCATGATGGTGGGTTTCTTGATGTTCATCGTTAAGGGCCTCCTTCATCAAAACATGCTTTATCAGTACTCTTTATTTACGTATTCCCTTTATTTTTAAAAAAAGAACTAAAAATTTCCCCTTTTTCAAAGAAATAAAACTGATTTAATGGAAATTTGTTTAAACCGTAACCTTTTTGGGAAAACATAATATATGGAAATAGTAAAAAGGAGTGAGAAGGAATGATCGAATTCAAAAACGTCGGCAAGCAGTTTAAGGAAAATGTCGTCTTAAAAGGCTTATCGCTCGAGATTCAAAAGGGTGAACTCGTTGTTTTCATCGGACCAAGTGGTTGTGGGAAAACGACATCACTTAAAATGATCAATCGATTGATCGAACCTTCTTCAGGCACAATTTTGGTCAATGGGAAGGATATCATGAAGACGGATACGATTGAATTAAGACGCCATATGGGATATGTCATTCAGCAAACTGGTCTGTTCCCTCATATGACGGTCCGGGAAAACATTCAATTGATTGCTGGACTTGAGGGGAAAGATCACGATGAGATGGATCAGCGGACAGAACAACTATTAACGATGGTCGGGCTTGATCCGAGACAATTTATTGATCGTTATCCGAGCGAACTCAGTGGCGGACAGCAGCAACGTGTCGGTTTCGCGCGTGCTCTGATGAATGATCCTGATGTCATCCTGATGGATGAGCCGTTCAGTGCTCTCGATCCCGTTACTCGTAATGATTTGCAGGAAGAGCTTTTCAACTTACAAGAGGAAGTGAAAAAGACGATTGTTTTCGTCACTCATGATATGGATGAAGCGATCAAGTTAGCGGATCGGATATGTATCATGCGTGACGGGGAGATCGTTCAGTTCGATACTCCAGAAGAAATCCTGCGTCATCCAAAAGATGAATATGTCGAATCGTTCATCGGAAAAAATAAAATTTGGAGTAGTCCAGAATTCATCAAGGCAGAAGATATCATGATTGAGGATCCAGTTTCAATCAGTGGCAAACGTACATTGCTACAGGGAATTGAAATCATGCGTGGGCGAAAAGTCGACAGTCTATTGATCACTGATCGTGACCGCGTTTTACAAGGGCTGATTAAGTTAAAGAACATCCAAACGATCCCGGATAAGAGCCAACGAATTGAAGAAGTAATGGAGGGCGAAATCATTGCCGTCAATGAACACGATTCGTTACTTGATGTCCTTGAAGTCATGAATCAGGAAGAGACAGGTTATCTGCCGGTAACAGATGCAACAGGAAAACTAAGAGGATTAATCACGCGTAGTAGCTTACTTTCCGTCTTGAGTGAGCAATTCATTCATGAGGAGGAAGTTCAATGAACGGTTTCTTTGATTATGTAAAAAATAATACCGATCAAATCGGTGACTTATTACTGGAGCACTTACAGCTGACGGTCTTTGCCGTCGTCATCGCCGTCGTCCTTGGGATTCCGATCGGGATTTTAATCACGCGCTATCAAAAGTTCGCAAAACCGGTCCTCGCGCTGACGAGCGTCGTGCAAGCCGTCCCGAGTCTTGCCTTACTCGGTTTCTTAATTCCGTTCATCGGTATCGGATCGACACCAGCGATCATCATGGTCGTGCTCTATTCACTCTTGCCAATCGTCAAAAATACGTACACAGGTCTATCGAGTATTCCGGGAGATACGCTTGAAGCAGCAAAAGGAATTGGTTTGACGGATCGTCAAATCCTCAGTAAGGTCCAGATTCCGCTTGCCTTACCGATCATGATGGCAGGGATTCGGATTTCAGCCGTCACAGCGGTTGGTTTAATGACGATTTCAGCATTCATCGGTGCCGGTGGTCTTGGTTACCTTGTCTTTTCAGGTATTCAAACGGTTGATAATAACCAGATTCTCGCCGGAGCGATTCCAGCTGGTATCTTAGCGCTTATCATCGACTTCGTCGTCAGCCGGATTGAATATTCGGTGGCGCCGAACGGTATTCCGCTCGCAGATGGTCGAATTAAAAACAAGGCACGGAAGCGCCGTAAAGCGATGTCAGCGGGACGCAAGATCGCAATCGCAAGCATCGTCTTCCTATTGGTTGGTGGTACAGTCGCTTATTCTTTCCTCAAGGAAGATAAGATCGTCATCGGATCGAAGAACTTTACGGAACAGTTGATTCTTGGAAATATGTTAGCGGATTTAATCGAAGATAAAACGGATCTACAAGTCGAACGTCAATTAAATCTCGGGGGGACGAAGGTCGCTTACGGGGCGCTTGAAAAAGGGGAGATTGACGCGTATGTCGAGTACACAGGGACATTGTTGATCGACGTGCTCAAGCAGGAAGTCGAGACGGATCCGAAAACGGTCTATGCAAAAGTCGGGAAGATGATTCCCGAAAAAAGTCAGGTCGATGTCCTAGATCCGATCGGCTTCAACAATACGTATGCTCTTGCCATGACAAAAGAAGACATTAAGAAGTACGACTTGAAGACAGTGTCGGATATGTCAAAAGTCAGTGATCGCTTGATTCTCGGTTCAACGATTGAATTCGCGAACCGTGAGGATGGTTATCTTGGTCTAAAGAAGAAGTATCCGGATATGAAGTTCAAAGATGTACAACCAGTTGATGGAGGACTTCGCTATACAGCATTGACGAACGGTCGAACGAATGTCATCGATAGTTTTTCAACAGACGGTCTTTTGAAGAAGTTTGATTTGACTGTACTCAAAGATGATAAAGAGTTTTTCCCACCCTACTATGCGGTACCACTTGTTCGTCAAGAAACCCTTAAAGAACATCCAGAGCTGAAAAAAGTCCTCAACACATTGAAGGATAAAATCACGGATGAAACGATGCAAGAACTGAACTACAAAGCAGATGTTGAGAAGCAGCGTCCTGAAAAAGTCGCGCGTGATTTCTTGATTAAAGAAGGATTGATTTCTAAATAAACAGGTAGAGCCGAGGCGGGAATCCGCTTCGGCTCTTTTTGTATGCGCGCTGACGCGCTATATCGTTTTGGAAAATACGTAATCAAGTGATTAAATTATTTTTTGATGCGACTAGCGAGCCAAGCGCGAACAGTGCGTTGCTGAATCATACACGTTCTTCCTCTCGGTTTAATGTTCCAAGGCGGTGCTCGGCATCTTTAACGATACGTACTTGAACCTCAGCTGTCAACCAATCTGTTTCGAATTCAGGTAACGTCGGCAAACCATAGCTTGGGTTACTCGTAGATGAAAATAAATCAGACATAATACGTTCTTCATATACTGGAATCATATAAAAATCCCCTCTCTGTGTCTTGATTCATCTCTTGCACCTCTAGTGTACGAAAGAATTGTAAAGACGGAAGAGGGGAGGTATTAAGAACCTGTGAACTTTGTAAACGTTCTCACAAACTTGTCAAATCCTCTGTAATGGCTTCACAACTATCGGCATATTGCTGCCCTCGTTTCACATATTTTCGGACTGTCCGTTCCATGATGAATCGATCGTGGTCGCTGATATCGCGGACGATTTTTGCAGGAACCCCCATAACCATTGTCCCTGCAGGCACCTTCATTTTTGGCGGAACAAGACTTCCGGCAGCAACGAATGCACCTTCTCCAATTTCAGCTTCATCAAGGATCGTTGCCGACATTCCAATCAACGCTCCTTTTCGAATGATACCTCCATGAATCATTGCCATATGACCAATCGTGACTTCATCTTCAATGATAGTCGGAAACCCTTCATACTGATGAATCATCGAACCATCTTGAATGTTGACGCGTTCTCCGATTTGGATCGGACCTTCATCTCCCCGGATGACCGTATTGAACCAGACGGATGAGTCTTTTCCGATCGTGACCTCTCCGATGACCTTTGATCCATCCGCTAAATAAACGGATGGATCGATGTTTGGAATAAGTGAACCGACACGATATTTCATACGTTTTTCCCCCTCAGGCATTAAATCCATACTCTTTCATCTTGACGTTACAAAAAATAAATTGCAACAGCTTCCAAACTAATTGTAAGATAGTGAAAATACGCTTACACCAGGAGGAGACAGGATGGAACAAACAGTACGTGAACGATTGATCGCGATTGCTGCAAAAAAAGAGAAAGCAGCTGTCGTCTATCAAAACATTTCAGTCATCGATGTCATGACACGTGAGACGTATACGGCAGATGTAGCGATTGATTCAGGCTTTATTGCTGCTGTCGGAGAGGGATATGAGGGAGTCGAGAATCGTCCGGGAACGAATCTGTTTATCGCTCCAAGTTTTATTGACGCTCATGTTCATATTGAATCATCGATGGTACCACCAAGTGAGTATGAACAGGCGATTTTACCACTAGGCGTCACGACGATCATCGCGGATCCACATGAGATCGCGAACGTCAAAGGCGCAGAAGGTTTGTCCTTCATGCTAGATGATGCAGAAGATCTCGCCCTTGACGTGCGCATGATGTTACCGAGCTGTGTCCCGGCGACTTCGTTTGAACATGCGGGGGCATCACTTGATGCTGCGGCACTTGCGCCATTCGTCAATCATCCGGGTGTCCATGGTTTAGGGGAAGTCATGGATTATCCGGCTGTCGAACGAGCCGATCGCGACATGTTACAAAAAATCAAACAGATTGAAGACGCAGGGAAACTTGTCGATGGACATGCTGCAGGACTCGGACCACGCGAAATCAACATTTATGGTGTCGCTGGAATTCGGACGGATCATGAATCCGTCAGTAAGGAAGATGCAATTGCCCGAGCACGTCGTGGTCTGTATGTCGAAGTACGGGAAGGGTCAGCAGCCCGAAACTTGAAGGAAGTCCTCGATGCCGTGACAGAGAGTAATGCCAGCAGGTTCCTCTTCTGTACGGATGATAAACATTTGGACGATACATTACGGGAAGGTACGATTGATTATAATATTCGCTATGCGATTCGTCATGGGATTAAACGCGAAACAGCGTATGCGATGGCATCGTTGCACGCGACGAACGCGTATCGTCTAGACGATCGGGGAGCCATCGTACCAGGACGCCGGGCGGACTTCGTCTTATTATCGGATGCCGATAACGTCGTGATTGATGAGGTTTATATTCAAGGGAATTGTGTCGCACGAGCAGGGAAAACGATTCGACCCGTTCGCCGTGCTCATGTGCCGGAGTCATTACGTGGAACCTTGAATACAAAACCGATCACACCAGAAGTATTCGCCCTTCCACTCGAATCAGCACGTGCGCATGTCATCGGAGTCATTCCGAAAAGCATCGTCACCGAGCACTTGATTCTTGACGTTCCGCTTCAAGAAGGACATTTTGTTCCTGTGCCAGAGGAGGATCTCTTAAAAATTGCTGTCATTGAGCGTCATCACGGGACATCGTTCTCAGCAGTTGGAATCGTCAAAGGATTTAAGATGAAGCGTGGCGCGATTGCTGCGACCGTTGCTCATGATTCCCATAATCTCGTCATCGTTGGGGCATCAGACGAAGAGATGCAACTCGCTGCAGAACGTCTTGTTCAAGCGGGTGGGGGTGTCATTGCTGTTAATGGACAAGACGTGCTTGCAGAGTTACCGCTTGAAATCGCTGGGCTGATGACGAATCGTCCTTTCCAAGAAGTCGGGGATACACTCGAAGCATTAAACGATGCACTTGATGTATTAGAAGCGGATCGGTCCTTTAATCCTTATTTGACGATGTCGTTCCTTTGCTTACCGGTCATTCCGGAATTGAAGTTGACCGACAGTGGGTTATTCGATGTGAAACACTTCCAGCATATTTCAGTACAAGCAAACTAAAGTCCATCGCGAGTCTGAGTCTCTTTCCGGGACTCAGACCGTTTTTTATTAGAAATAGATGATCTAAAATCAAAGAAAGATACTTTACAAAAGGTCTAAATATTCTTAATGAAACTTAATAGTTTGGATGTTGAATCATTTTGGAAAGCTTGTTATAGTAAGGTCTATATCATTTGTGAGAAATCTCACTTTCTTTGAAACTCTTTATTTAAAAGAGTCGTAGAAAAGAATAGGATCACTAAAGTGGAAAGGGGACTATATTTATGGATAAATCATATTTTGAAGGACATGAAGTCTTGATTGCGGACGTCTATCGTTCATTCACGCGTCAATTTTATGCACTTCCGACACATCGGCGAACGAAACGTCAATTGCGAAACCTTGCATTCTCCGTTATTCGTCAAGCCAGACCGACGTATGAAGAACGCACCGTTTTGTACGCCTATTTTGCTGAATTCTTCCGAGCAGTGGAAGAAGGACAAGATGAAGAAATCGCTTTTTATAAACAAATCGCACAGTAAAGACCCCCGATGGCTCCGTCAGAAGGGGTCTTTGTTGTTTTTAGAGATATCTTCAGGAAATCAAAAACAAGTAGCGGACGAGGTCCACTACTTGTTGATTAAAGAATTCGATGTGTGCGTCAGGTCCTCGTTTACTTGATTTCCATCCATTTAAAGCTCATATCGGCACCGAATGGGTGACGGTATAATTTATCAATGTTTGTCCGTTGCAAGTACGCTTCACCTTTTTGATAGATCGGCGCGATCGCGTAGTCATCGGTTAGCAAGATTTTTTCAGCTTCTTGCATATCAGACCAACGTTTCGCTTCATCTGCTTGTTGTTTTGCCCCTTTGATGAGATCATCGAATTTTTTGTTCGAGTATTCCATCCGGTTGAAGCTTCCGCCTGTCAACCACATATCGAGGAACGTCATTGGATCCTGATAGTCAGGTCCCCATCCAGCTGCAGAGATATCATAATCGCCCTTCGATTCGAGGTCGAGGAAGTTCTTGAACGGTTGTTGTTTGATATTGATCGTCAAACCAGGAAGATGTTTCTCTAGATCACCTTTTAAGTATTCAGAGACTTTCTTGAATGCATCCTCATCTCGTGAGAGCATGCTGAGTTCGACTGTTTTGACACCAAGTTCTTTCAATCCAGCATCCCAAGCTTTTTTCGCTGCATCGGCATCATAGCTTTGAAGATCCGGATATTTCGCTCGGAAATCCTCACCATCCGGTGTGAACGTGAAGTCTTTCGCAACGATGAAGTTTGCTGGTTTTGATCCATCGTTTAGGATGACGTCCGTAATCCCTTGTTTCTCAAAACCAAGTGCGAGCGCTTTTCGAATGTTCTTGTTTTTCAATGCTTTATTCTTTTGGTTAAAGCGGAGGAAGTTGATCCGAGCATCTGGACGTGTCTTGTAATCCTCTGATTTTTCATATTGTGAGACGAATTCAGATGTAATCGGTGCGAAGTCGACTTCTTTTGCTTCAAAGAGGTTGACGCCAGTCGAGATTTCCTTAACGACTTTAACGTTGATCTGATCCATCTTGACGTTTGCTTTATCCCAGTAATCCGGGTTTTTCTTATATGTCCAACCCGCGTTCGCTTGCCACTTATCGAGGACAAAAGGTCCGTTGAAGACCATAGTGTCCACACTTGTCGCGAACTTATCGCCTTTATCTTCAACGAATGATTGCTTTAATGGTAAGTAAGTCGGAAAACTCGTCAAACCAAGGAAGTAAGGTGCTGGAGCTTCGAGTTGTACTTCAAGTGTCTGATCATCGATTTTCTTGACACCGAGTTCATCGAGTTCAGCTTTGCCTGCCATAATTTTATTGGCATTTTTCAAGTCCTGTAAAATGTATGCGTATTCTGCGGCTGTCTTTGGATCAAGTGCACGCTTCCAAGCATAGATGAAATCATCTGCTGTGACGGCTGATCCATCCGACCACTTCGCATCTTTACGCAATTTAAACGTATATGTCTTTTTATCTTTTGACACTTCGACATTTTCTGCGATTCCAGGTGTCGGCTTGTTATCACCATCGAGTCGATAAAGTCCTTCAAAGACGTTGTTCGTAACAATGATGGAAGTCGAGTCCGTCGTTTTCGTCGGATCAAGCTGAGGTACATCTGTCGTCGAAACGAGCGTGACTTCCTTTTTCTTGTTTTTTGAATCAGATCCGCTTGTGTTTTCATCATTTCCTTGCCCGCATGCAGCGACAGCAAGTAGTGCGATGCTAGATAGTCCAGCAAACGCAATTTTCGATGTTTTATTCATTGAACGATGACCCCCCGAGAGTTAGAGTTAAATATTTCAGAAAAATGTGAACATATTGTTAATTTAAGTGAAAGTGATTAAAAATGCAACATAAATTTTCAGATAATTCTCACTGATCAAGGTCTATATCCTTAATTCCGAGTGATTTTAAATAGTCATAAAGTAGGAATATGGTCAGTTTATGCGGAGAATACATTCGTAATGTCAACCGAACCGGATCTCCTCGCATGCGCATATTCGTAATATGAACACCTTTTCGTTCAAGAGCGAAGATGATTTCAGATGGCTCCATATCAGCAGGAAGGAGCAAGTGTGCGACAAGGACGTTCGCTTCGAATCGACTGTTATTAATGCGGCGCATTCCTCGAGTCAATCCCTCTAATAAGAAGAACAAAAATAAAACAAGAAAAACCGATTCCCATATAAATCCTGCACCGACAGCAATTCCAATTCCACTTGAACTCCATATAATGGCGGCCGTCGTCAATCCACTGACGATATCGTGAGGACGACGCAAAATGACACCAGCACCAATGAAGCCGATACCGGCAATGATTTGTGCGACAAGGCGCATCGGATCCATTTGAACATTCGTCGCCATATCGTGATAGAGTGAAACGGATTTGATGGATACGATGGTTAAAAGACAGCTGATGAGGGTAATTACGAGGCTAGTGCGTATACCGACCGGTTTATTTTTTATTTCACGCTCGAATCCCATGAAAATTCCAAGGGCAGCAGCCAACAGGAGTTTAAAGAGATCCTCGAGCTGAAATACATGAATCCAGTTCATTCGTCTCAAATCCTTTCTTTACTTTAAAAGGTGATTTGTTATAATGACTTTTGTGTCTTTCGAATGAATATACGTAAGATGTAATAGATATACGGAAAAAGGAAGTGTCTCATCATGAATCAACAAAAAATCGGCTTCTTTGCTCTCGCAGCAATGGTTATCGGTTCGATGGTCGGTGGAGGTGCCTTTAACCTTCCCGGTGCAATGGCCCAAAGTGCAAGTGCAGGACCTATTCTCATCGGATGGAGTATTACAGGAATTGGAATGATCATGCTCGCGCTCGTCTTCCAGCACCTTGCAAACAGTAAACCCGAACTTGAAGGTGGTATTTATGCCTATGCACGTGAAGGGTTCGGACGTTTCGTCGGTTTCAACAGTGCTTGGGGATACTGGGTATCTGCATGGATTGGAACGGTTGCGAACATCACACTCGTCTTCAATGCGATAAGTTATTTCTTCCCGATTTTCGCGGCAGAGAATCGGATATTCCTTCTCTTGATGAGTATGGTAGTCATTTGGGGATTATTCTGGCTTGTCTCAAGCGGGATCAAGGAAGCGACCCTCGTCAATCTGATTACAACAATTGCAAAGCTCGTTCCAATCTTGATTTTCATTCTATTGGTTGGGATCGCCTTTAATATCAAAACGTTCAATTTAGACATCTGGGGAGATGGGACAGAACTCGGTTCAATCTTCGATCAAGTAAAAGGAACGATGCTCGTCACGCTTTGGGCGTTCGTTGGAATTGAAGGGGCAGTCGTTTTATCGAGTCGTGCTAAAAATCGAAGTGATGTCGGAAAAGCGACCGTAACGGGACTCGTTGGTGTTTTGGTCATCTATATCTTGATTTCGGTCTTATCACTTGGCGTCCTTAGTCAAGAAAAACTGGCTGGATTAAAGGAACCGACGATGGCGTATGTATTAGAGGCAGCAATCGGACCAGTCGGCGCGACGATCATCATGATTGGTTTAATCATCTCTCTATCCGGAGCGCTTCTTGGATGGACGATTTTAGCATCAGAGATTTCATATTTGGTTGCGAAAGATGGTGCGTTCCCAAAAGCGTTCGCTAAGACGAATCGAAAAGGGGCACCAGTCGGAGCACTACTGATTACACAGATCGCCACACAAATTGTTGCTGGGATTGCGCTATTCTCTGCACAGACGTATCTCGTTCTATCAAGTATTGCCGGGATTTGTGCGCTCTTACCATATCTGTTATCAGCCTTGTACAGCATCCGGACTTCACGGGAAGAGCGGAATCGGAAAATGTTACTCTTCTCGGTCATCGCATCCGCGTACTCTATTTGGCTCGTCTATGCGTCGGGCGTTTGGTATATCGTCATTGCGGCATTAGTTTATGCGCCAGGCATTTTAGCATATGCGTTAGCAGAACGAGAACAGCAACGGACAGGCATGTCACGCTATGAGTGGATTGCTAGCATGATTCTTGTTGTCTTAGCCGGAGTGGCTGTTTACGGAATGGTCGTAGGAGAAATTCAATTGTAAGAAACGATATGCAAAAGAAGTCACGGTGGATAAAAATCACCGTGACTTCTTTTTTTATTAAGGGGTTAAGAATCTTTTTTCGACATCCTGTACGGACAGTGGTTCAGAGAAAATGAACCCTTGCATGTACTGGCAATCTGTCGTTTTCAAGTAAGTCAAGGCATGTTCTGTCTCGACACCCTCAGCGACGAGGTTCAACTCTAGATTGCGACCCAGTTGAATGATAGAATCCAGCAAAGCATGTTCGTTCATTGCTAGTCCATCAATGAACACTTTATCGATTTTTAATTCATCAATTGGAAACGCGCTGAGATACTGTAAAGAAGAGTAGCCGGTTCCAAAATCATCAATCGATAAGCGGAAACCGAGTGACTTAATGAGGTGCATGCGTTCGACGGTTCGTTGTGTCTGTAAGATAGCAATATTCTCTGTCATCTCGAGCGTGACGGAAGATGGCGAAACGAGTCGCTCCGTTACGACATGTTGCAACGTTCGAATAAAGGAGTCACTTTGGAATTGGTGCGGTGAAATGTTGATCGCCATCGTCAATTCAGGGTCAATCGTTTGTTGCCACTTCGCGAGCTGTTCACATGCTTCAATGATGACCCAGTTGTTGATTGGTGTGATTAGAGAAGCCTCTTCGGCGAGTGGGATGAACTCATCCGGCGGAATATTTCCGAGCGCCGTATGATTCCACCGTAATAACGCTTCGAATCCTTTGACGGCTTGTGATTGAAGCTCGATGATCGGTTGATAAGCAAGGTAGAGCGACTGATCTTCAAGTGCCGTGAAGAGAGAACGTTCGAGTTGGATTTTACGTGTGAATTGTGTGTCCATCTCGTGTGTTAAGTACTGAATCGTTCCCGTACCAATTGATTTTCCCGCATAGAGAGCAGTTTCAGAGCGGCGGTATAAATCTTCAAGTGTTTTCGCTTCAGACGGATAGACGGTGATACCGAATGTGCAAGAAACGATGAGTGAATGACCGTTAATGTAATAAGGACGTTGTAACGCTTGTTGTAATTTTCGAGCATATTGAAAGAGTAGATTACTCGAGGGTGCAGGTAATAGGACACCGAATAAATCACTCGTCGGATGAAAAGCAAGGACACCCGTCGCATGTTGCAAAAGCCGTGTTGCCATTGCTTGAAGGAGTTGATCCCCGACATGTGTTCCAAAAGAATCGTTTATGACTTTGAAACGATCGATATCGAACAAAATGAGTGCAATGGGTTCATGTGATGCAGCAGACTGGAACAATGCTTCCCCTTCGCGTAAAAATCCACGTTTATTCAATAAATGCGTCATCTCATGGTGATGCACTAAAAAATCAAGTTCTTCTTCAAGCACAGTTGTTTCCGTAATGTCGTTACCGATGAACAGATGCTGAAAACGCACGCCGTTTGCATCATAAATCGGAATCAATGTCGCTTGAAGATGTTTTCGTTCACCCGTGTGTGAAATGAGACTAAGACGACCAGACCATGCTTTGCGTTCACGGAGTTGTGTTCGGATTTCTGAGACAGTCGTACTAGTTTGATCGAGAATTACGGACCATGGCTGACCAATAAGCATTTCAAGACAGTAACCTGTTACATCCATAAGTTGGTCGTTTATATACGTAATTGCACCACGCGCGTCAAATACAGCGACACTGGCGATTTGATCGAACGCCTGACGTAAATCCATCAAACCTTGAAATAATGGTTTTGTTGTAATCGGTTGTTGAGCAGACGGAATACAGCAAACGAAAGCAGCAATGGCATTGCCTACTTCATCAAGTAGAGGAGACAGTAGCAACGTTGAGGTCATGGGAGTACCAGACTTATGGAATAAGGAGGCATTCGGCAATTGGACCGATTGACGGCGTTCCAGAAAGGAATGCCAAATCTGATGGCTGAATGCCATATCTTCCTGGTCAAGTAAAGGAACGATTTGTCCGACGATTTCCTGTTGTGTCCAGCCCCAATGCTGTTCTGCTAACTCGTTCCAGGAACGAATAGTCAAATCGATATTTAAGATGAAAGACGGTAGTGGAAACTCTTGAATGACGACTTCATAGGAATCAATGGTCGAACGATCCATTACGTGCGCACGCTCCTTTATGATGAAAAGAGATGACGGTTCACTTGTCTTGTCTTTTCCCAATATATTCAATTCTTACGCATCCCAATCCTCTAGGTTATACATTTTTTAGATGAAGATTATACAAGAAAATCTGCTATAATGATTTTGAAAGCGTTTTCTAAAGAGCTATAAGGGGGAATCTCGATGAATCAAACAGAGAAAATCATTCAACAGACAGAACAGTTCGGAGCACATAACTACCATCCACTCCCGATCGTCATTTCAGAAGCAGAAGGTGTCTTCGTCACGGATCCGGAAGGACGTCGTTACATGGATATGTTGAGTGCTTACTCAGCTGTCAACCAAGGACATCGTCATCCGAAAATCATCGAAGCTCTAAAACGACAGGCGGATAAGATCACTTTGACGTCACGTGCCTTCCACAATGATCAACTGGGCTTTTTCTATGAAAAAGTAGCACAATTGACGGGTAAAGACATGGTATTACCGATGAATACAGGTGCGGAAGCTGTTGAGACGGCAGTGAAAGCAGCACGACGCTGGGCATATGAAGTGAAACAAATCCCAGGTGATGCTGAAATCATCGTTTGTGAAGGAAACTTTCACGGTAGAACGATGACAGCCGTCTCCATGTCGACGGAGGCAGAATATCAACGAGGATTTGGACCGCTTCTTCCTGGAATCAAGACGATTCCATACGGCGATCTGGAGGCACTAAAACAGGCAATCACTGAAAATACAGCGGCATTCATCTTGGAGCCGATTCAAGGCGAAGCAGGAATTTTAATTCCGTATGATGGCTTCCTAAAAGATGCACAAGAAGTTTGTCGTGCGCAGAATGTTTTGCTCGTATCGGATGAGATTCAATCTGGACTTGGTCGTTCCGGTAAATGGTTTGCTTCTGATTGGGACGAGGTAACACCAGACATGTACATTCTTGGGAAAGCACTGGGTGGTGGGGTATTCCCAATCTCATGTGTTGCCGCGAATAAAGATGTCCTTTCTGTCTTCAATCCAGGTTCACACGGCTCGACATTCGGTGGTAATCCACTCGCTTGTGCCGTATCGATTGCTTCACTTGAAGTATTAGAAGACGAAAAGTTACCGGAACGTTCACTCGAACTCGGTACGTACTTCATGGAAAAATTAAAACAAATTAACAACCCGATGATCAAAGAAGTACGTGGTCGTGGATTGTTCATTGGTGTTGAACTAACAGAAGCAGCTCGACCATATTGCGAAGCGTTGAAAGAGAAAGGCTTACTCTGTAAAGAAACACACGAGACAGTCATTCGCTTTGCACCACCGCTTGTCATCACAAAAGAAGAGTTGGATTGGGCGTTCGAACGGATTGAACAAGTGTTAGGCGTTTCCGTCGCCCAGTAAATGAATACATTCAAATCGAATAACAGTGAACAAGATGTTCACTGTTATTTTTATTTGGATGAGTGTCGGTATGGATACAGGAAATGTTTGAAATTCAGTCATACGGGAACATACAACTATCGCAAAAAAAACTTTTTAAATGGGGGTAATGGTTATGTCAAATGACAGTGGTCTCAATAAAAAAGCAGATGGTCTTGTTGATAAAGTAGCGGGTAAAGCAAAAGAAGCACTCGGTAAAGCAACAGGAGATAAATCGACAGAGCGCGAAGGTAAAAAAGATCAATTAAAAGGTGACGCCAAGAAAACCGTAGGAAACGTTCAACAAAATTTTGAAGATACAACTCGTCGTTAAGACCGTGGGAATTAAATAGAAAAACCGGACTGGAGGATTACTCTAGTCCGGTTTTTAGTGTTTGCTATAATGAATTTTTATACTAATAAAAAAGATAGTGAATAATTTGTATAAAGGTCTAGTCATTTAGATATTTATATGGAATAATTAAAAACGTAAAAGCGTTTACATTGTTCTGTCATTATCGTTTTATTCAGGAAAGGGTGAAAGGGATGTTGCAGTTTCTACAACGAATTGGTAAGGCTTTGATGTTACCAATCGCAGTATTACCAGCTGCCGGAATCGTACTTCGATTAGGTTCGGCGGATATGCTAGATATTCCATTGATGGTAGCAGCAGGAGGGGCAATTTTTGATAACCTTCCATTGATATTTGCCATTGGTGTCGCAATCGGTCTATCGATTGATGCGAGTGGGGCAGCGGGTCTTGCCGGAGCCATCGGGTATCTTGTCTTAAAAAATGGCGTCGACTCGATGAACAAGGATTATTCCAGTGCACAGATTCAAGCAAAATATGATGCGATTGCGGCGATCGTCAATGATTCCTCGACCAAGGTCGATGGCGCGACACTTGGTTCGATTGCGAACCAGGCGACGCTCGGTTCAACCGTCAATATGGCAGTATTCGGTGGGATCATTGCGGGTATCGTTGCCGGTCTTCTATACAATCGCTTCTACAATATTAAGTTACCGGATTGGTTGGCATTCTTCGGAGGCCGTCGTTTTGTTCCAATCATTACCTCAGCTGTCATGCTCGTACTTGCTTTCATCTTTGGTTATGTTTGGCCGTTCATCGAGCAAGGTATCAACGGTGCCGGTGAATGGATGGTCGGTCTTGGCGCAGGAGGCGCTGCTTTGTTTGGATTCTTTAACCGTCTCCTGATTCCTGTCGGCTTGCACCATGTTTTAAATAATATTTTTTGGTTTGTTTTCGGTTCATACGAAAAAGCAGATGGTACGGTAGCGAACGGGGATATTGCGCGTTTCTTCGCTGGAGATCCAACAGCGGGGATTTATCAAGCTGGCTTCTTCCCGATCATGATGTTTGCCTTGCCAGCTGCAGCCTTTGCCATCGTCATGGCTGCGCGTAAGGAAAATCGAAAAGCCGTTGCTGGAGCGATGATTGGTCTTGGACTGACATCCTTCCTGACAGGAATTACGGAACCAATCGAGTTCTCGTTCATGTTCTTGTCACCTGTTTTATACGTCATCCATGCTGTACTAACGGGTCTATCGATGGCCATCGTTAACTTACTCGGTATTTTACATGGCTTCTCCTTCTCGGCTGGTTTCATTGATTACGCCTTGAACTTCGGGATTGCGAAAAAACCATTGTTGATCATCCCAGTTGGTCTCGCGTTCGCGGTCGTCTACTACTTCCTGTTCTACTTCATGATCACAAAATTCGATCTGAAGACACCAGGTCGTGAAGATGAATCGCTCGTTACAGACACGGGAGTCGTTTTGACGGACTCAGACGATAAATATGAACAACAAGCAGCTCAAATTTTTGCTGGATTGAAAGGAACAGAAAATGTCACGTCGATTGACAACTGTGCGACACGTTTACGTCTTCAAGTCAAGGATCCAAGCATCATTGATGAAGCAGCGATTAAAGCGGCTGGAGCAAAAGGTGTTATGAAGATGGGGGCGACTAGTGTTCAAATCATCATTGGCACAGATGTCGAATTCGTTGCAGATGCGATGAAACGACAGAAGTAAAGAAAACGACCTTTCCTGAGCTCAGGAAAGGTCGTTTTGCTGTACGCTCGCAACAGGTGCTGTTTTGCTCGAGCGATAGATCGGATAAAAGATTCCAATCAAGATGATGACGATCCCAATCCATTGAGAGCTCATCAGATGTTCACCTAAAATTAACACGGAACAGATGACCGCTGTCGGTAGTTCAGCTGCTCCAAGCAAAGAAACGCTTGCTGGGGAGAGGTGAGGCGCGCCCGCAGCAAATAAGAGCGGTGGTAAAATTAACGCGAACAGACCAAGCGGAATCGCGTATAACAGAAGTCCATTTTCGAAGTTCGCAGAGGATAAGAACGTCGTCGGTGGATACATCGTCATGACGAAAGCAAGACCACCTGTCATCATGTAAAAACTCTTCTTGATGACGGGTAAATGATTGGCGATGCGTCCACTAGCGAGTAAGAAAATTGAGAAGCTGACAGCCGCTCCAAGACCGAATAATGTTCCACGGAAGTCAAGTGGACTCGAGTAAGCGGCACTCGCAAGAATGGCTCCGCCAATCAACAGAATCGCAGACAGGAAATGCGCGCGAGATGGTAAACGTCTGAATGCGAGCGCATCGATGATGACACCAATCCAAGTGAATTGGAATAAGAGAATGATTGCAACGGATGCCGATACGGTCTGAAGACTTTGATAGTACAGATAGCCAGTTGTACCACTAGAGATACCGATCAACATGAGAAGACCAGCTGTCTTAAGATCGAGACGAAGATTTTTCGTAAATAAGGCAAGACTGAAAATCATCAGCCAACCGAAGAAAAATTGACTTCCAGAAACGGCTGCTGAGTTAAATCCAGCTGCATAAGCGAGTTTGACGATCGTTGAGAGGACACCATAACTGATAGCGCCAATGAGAACGAATAAGGTTGCTTTTGAGCGATGCATGAATAATTTCCCTCCATTTTTAGTAAAAACCACACAAAAAAGGTTGCAACGGGGCCTTGTCCAGGTTTTTTGGACAGGGTTTGGTTGCAACCTGTGTGATTTATTGAGTTGATGTGTCGAGCAAACGATACAGCCGGGTTTTCGTTTGGTTGTACTGAACGGTCAGCGTGTTCCACTTCTTTAATGACGCGGTAGCTTTCCGTGTTAAACGATTTAAATCCGCTGTTGACTCATCAATCTTAACGAAATCCGGTTTTTTAGTCAAGCGTGAAAGCACTTTCTTTTCAGCGTCCATCGCTTGTCGATACGTTTTCGAGAACGTTTGAAACGTCTGCTGGCGTTCCTTGATGATTGCCACTAAGGCAGTTCCTTCCGTTTTTGCTTTACCATCAAGTTTGTTTACAGCATCCTTCAATTCTTCAAGATCAAGTTCAGCGTACGTTTCCTTACGTAACGTTTCTTCTTGTTTCAATAAAGCAAGCCGTTCATCATTTAAGGCTTCTAGTTCCTCCCGTTCATTTTGAGAGCGTTTGATTTCTTCAGCACCTGCATCAAGAACGGCTTGGTACGTATTAACTGAAATTTCGTCCTTACGAGCACGTTGATCAGCTAGCATGAATGCCTTTTCTTCACCTTTGACTTGTTGCTCTAGCTGTTCATGAAGAGAGGCTGGTGAATCGTTGGAGCAGGCAGCGAGTCCGAAGCTCGACAGGAATAGTACTGCTACGAATGATTTTTTCATCTAGATAGTAACTCCTTATAAATTCGAGTATTGCACGAAGTTGTACGGAATATGGAAATCTTCATCATAAATCGCGAACTGATAGCCCTTTTTTTGAAGTCCGGCAACAATGGCCGGAAGGGCCTTGATAGCTTGTGGTTGTTCATGCAAGAGAATGATTTCAAATGGACGCTCTGCTCGCCGAATGACCGTATTAGCCACTTCTTTTGCACTATCTTTGTAATACCAGTCCATTGAATCGATCGACCAGTCCCATACTCGGAAGTCTGCAGCGTGAATGGCAGATGCCATTTTTTTCGTGATGCCTGGATCAGAGCCATAAGGTGGTCGTGTCAAATGTGGTGTTAGCTTCGTCAACTCATGGATTTTCTTCTGAACACTTTGCATCTCTGAGACATACTTTCCTTTTTTGTACAATGTATCGTAATCGTGTGTTTCCCCGTGTAAGCCGATGTAATGTCCGGCTTTCGCAGCAGCTTTAACTTCTTGCGGAAAAGCATCTATTTGTGTTCCGAGATAAAAGAAAGTGGCACGAGTCTGAAGTTGATCCAATGTTCGAAGTAAGTCCGGTGTTAATGCGGATGGACCATCCTCGAATGTTAAATAAGCGACTTTTTTCGTCACACCATTCCATTTTTCCACGCGTGCTTTTTCCATATTGACGACAGGGACTTCAGTAATGGATTTACCTGTCGTAATGGATTGTTGTTCAGGAGTAAATACGTATCGATAAGCGACATATCCCCCAACTCCGAGAAAGACAAGTGTGAGAAGTAAGAAGAACCGAGGGAAAAACTTTCTTTTTTTTGTCCGCGGTCGTGGACCGAGTTCGCTAGCGTGGCTTGAGGTAAATGGATCCATCGTTGTCTGTCGCTCCTTTTGTCAAAAATATCATATACAGATAATGTAACATTCTGACTGTTTCTTTTGTAACAAACAGATGACAAAAAGATGACGAAAAATCGATTTTTCTAAAAAATATCGATTTATTTAGAAGAAGTTTGTAAGAAATAAAAAAACAACCACTGAATAAGTGATTGTTTCATGTGTTATTAGTGTTCTGTTACAGCACACTCATCGCATTCCGTTTGATAGGATTCACATTGTTCATCCATCTCTTTTCCGCAATGGGCACACGTCTTGACGGGAAGCTCACGATAGAATGCAGCAGATGCTTCTTGGTAAAGGGGTTGTTCCATGTGTTTTTTCCTCCTTCAAAATAAACGCAATGGTCTTTTTCTTGTTTTTATTGTATTAGTACAGAAGTTTAATGTCAACTATTGTTTTATAACAGTAAATTCGTTTGAAGTATTGATAGAGGACAATAAAAAAGAGACATGCTACGATATCTAAGTAATCTGATAATAATAAGGGGGATTTACACATGACACAGGCAACACTTGATACAATGCATGTCTTAACAGAAAGACGTTCCGTTCGTCATTACGACGAAACGTTCAAACTTTCAAAACAGGAAGTGGAAGAACTATTAGAATGGACGACAGCGGCGCCGAGTGCTTGGAATTTGCAACACTGGCATTTCACGGTCTTCCATTCAGAAGAAGCGAAGCAACAGCTTGCACCGATCGCATACAATCAGCCGGCTATCACTTCGGCTTCAGCAATCATTGCGATTCTAGGGGATGTTCAAGCCAATCGAAACTACAATCCGGTTTATGGTCCGGCAGTAGAAGCGGGTGGTATGACAGAAGAATTGTTCGATTCGATCAAAGAACAAGTAGAAGGCGCTTATCAAAGTGAAGCGTATGGTCGCGACGCGGCAATGTCGAATGCGAGTCTTGCTGCGATGCAATTGATGCTTGCGGCAGAAGCGCGTGGATTATCAACACTCGCAATGGGTGGATTTGATCATCAACGTTTTACGGAAACGTTTATTACCGAATCACGGTATGTACCGGTCATGTTAATTGCTGTCGGTAAAGCGGTCGAAAATGCAAAAAAACGTCCAGCACTCCGTTTACCGATCGATCGAGTATCAACCTTCCTGTAAGTCATTCAAAATGGAGGAAGCGGGGGGCAATTCCTCCATTTTAATTTTTTTATTTTTTTTCGGAAAAAGACTTGTCAGCCTTTTAGTTTCTTGATATATTAATACATGTCCTAGCAAGTACATTACGTACTGCAAACATGATTCTGTAGCTCAGCTGGGAGAGCGCTACCTTGACAGGGTAGAGGTCGCTGGTTCGAGCCCAGTCAGAATCATACCGAAAGCCCGCTTCTCCTTTATAGGAAAAGCGGGTTTTTTTATTATTTCTTTATCTCATCCTCGGTGACCCATTTATGATTTTTCACCATCTCTCCACCGTCCGTTGGTTCATAGTTCACCATGTAGACAGTCGTTTCTTTTACTTCATCAATCGTCGCTTTAGCTCCATCCATACCTTTCATATGATCTGCCTTGACAGTCGTTTCATCACCAACTTGCAGTGGCTTAGTTGGAACTGGATCAAGTTCTTCCTGAATGACCCATTTGTGATTTTTCACCATCTTTCCACCAGTAGTCGGTTTATAACTGATCGCATAGACGACAGTATCATAAGCACCGGCAATCGTTGCTTTTGCTCCGTTCATTCCGTCCATATGATTCGTCGTCAAAGTGACATTACTGCCTCTCGGATAAGTCGGATCACTAGCTTTCTTTAAACCAGACGGTACCTTTCCGTCACTCGAATGCATCATATCTCCATGTGACATGTCGTGTGAGTCACTATTACTTCCATCGTTATTGGCGGATCCACATGCACCGAGCCAAATCGTAGAACTAAGAGCAAGTACAGTTAACGTCAATGATTTTTTCATATTAAAACCCTCCTGAAGTCATTAGTCTTCTTTACTATACCCAGCGTATGTGCAAATCGTGTGCAGATGAGGTGACAGTTTCGTTTGTCTGCATCGATCGCGTTTTTTTTAGCTATACTAAAAGTGGAGAGAAAAAGGAGGAATCGTCATGCGTCGTATTTCATACTCAGTTGGAGGAATCGTGCTTTCGGCATTTTTAATTTGTGGCAGTGTGTTGTTCGGGACATTGTATTATCAGTTGTCTCAAACACGAACGCAGGAAGTAGTAGACGGTTTACTGAACCGAGGAAATACACACCGTGATGTCCTTGTCGATTCCTATGACCAAACGACGATGCGCCATGTCAGCATGATGGAAGCAGATTCATCGTTTACTGTGGTGATCACTGATGCAGATGGAAAACAACTTGAAGCGTCACGACCTTTGTCGAATGAGATGAAGAGCATGTTAGAGCATACGGATTTTGATTACCGTCAACAAGGAAAAATCGTGACGATGCGTGACTTTTTAATGACGGACAGTCCCATCACCATTAACGGGGAACATCGTGGTCATGTATTCATGTTCGCTTCTAAAGCAATCGTAGATCACGTACTTGATCCGTTGAAACAGCAGTTTTTCCAAGTGGGTCTGCTAGCGCTTTTATTAGCAGGTGCTGCAAGCATTTGGACGACCCGACTCATTTCTCGTCCGTTGATTCAGATGGAAAAAGCGACAGCGCGTCTATTGGATGGGGAAGGTGGAGAGTTGCCGATTGATCGAAAAGATGAACTGGGACAATTGGCGCGTTCGATTCAGCAATTAAAACAAGATCTCGATTTTTTGAATCGGGAACGATCCGAATTTTTAGCAACCGTATCTCATGAACTACGAACACCATTGACATATATAAAGGGATACGCGGATATTCTCGAACGCCAAACGTTGACGCCGGATGAGCAACAACGCTACATTACGATCATTCGAGAAGAAAGTCAGCAAATGAATGAATGGATTGAGCAATTGTTTTGGTTAGCACGAATTGACGCCAATGCTTTTATGATGGAGCGAAAACCTGTCGATGTCGAAGACTTGATTCATCAAGTGATACGATTGATGCGTCCAGACATCGAACAAGAAAATGTTTCGTTCGAGATAGAAGGTGAGCGATTAGAAGTGATGGGTGACGCTCAGCAGCTCCGTCAGATGATCGTGAATATCATTGAAAATGCACGGCGACATACGACGTCGGGAAAAATTATCGTTCGTTATGGTGTCAACGCATTAGGGGCTTTCATTCAAATCGAAGATACAGGAGAAGGGATCGCTGCAGAATCTTTACCTCATGTAACGAAACGGCTCTACCGAACGGAAGCATCTCGTTCTCGAAAACATGGAGGAACTGGAATCGGACTCTCCATCGTTGAAGCAATTGCTCAAACACATGGAGCAGAATTGAACATCAAGAGTCAACTTGGACATGGAACACAAGTGACACTGCAGTGGAAGGAGAAATAAAATGCCGCATGTATTGATCGTAGATGATGAACCAAGAATGCTTGAACTGCTCAAACTGTATATTCAGCCGTATGGATATACGTGTCAGCTTGTGGATTCTGCGCAACAAGCTCTTGATCTCTGCCGTCAGCACGTATTCGACCTGATTTTACTAGATGTCATGATGCCGGATATGGATGGCTGGACATGTTGTCGTCTCATTCGAGAACACTCTAACATCCCGATCTTGATGGTTACGGCTCGGAATCAACGGGAAGACATCATTCGGACACGAGAAGTAGGAGCGAATGATTACATATCAAAACCGATTCAAGAAGGGGAACTGATCGGGCGAATGGAAGTTTTATTACAGCAACAGTATGATGGTCTATCCTATGACCGGGAAAGCTATCGTTGTAGTTACCTCCAACAAAAGATTTCGTTAACGAAAACGGAATTTGAGTTGTTAGGTGTATTTTTGGATTCTCCACGACGTGTTTGGACACGGGATCAGCTGACGACGATGTTATGGGGAGCGGAAGCGTCTGTAGACGAGCGGACAATCGACTCGCATATCAGACATTTAAGAGAAAAACTACGTGTTTGCGGTTTTCCAATCGAACAGCATCTGGAAACGGTTCGCGGAATCGGATACCGCTGGATACACTAGTAAGAAGGAGATTCAAACATGACGACACTCTATTTCGTACGGCACGCACATTCGACATACTCACCGGATGAACGGAGACGTCCACTTTCCGATAAAGGACAGACAGATGCAAGACGTTTACTTGAAACGTTTCAAGAAATTCCAATCGACAGATTCTATAGTAGTCCGTATCAGCGGGCGATCGAGACGGTTGCACCGCTCGCGGAGGCACGTCGACAACCAATTATTGAGGTAGAAGAACTAAGAGAGCGATTACTAGCACCTGGAGAGCTTGACGGTTTTCAGGAGGCGGTTATGTATGTATGGCAACATCCGAACGATAATCCATTCGGGGGCGAAACGAACAAAGAAGCAGCGCAACGCATTCGGCAATTCATCGATGAACTGGTGGAGAAGCATTCCGACGAAATAGTTGTTCTTGGAACACATGGAAACATCATGGTGTTACTTCTCGAAACATTCGATCCGACATTTGATTATACATTTTGGAAATCCTTACCGATGCCAGCCGTGTGCCGGTTGGAAGTGAAATCAGGAGGAGAGGTAGATATTCACGTCGTACCACTTTTGACGAATGTAAAGTAAAAAAAGAGACGGAACTGATGAGTAAATCAGTTTCCGTCTCTTTTGTAATCAAAGAAATCTTAAGGCGTAGGAATAGCACCTTCATGTTTTCGGATCAAATCAGCTGTTAATTGACCGGATAAGGTGACCATTGGCACACCGCCGCCTGGGTGTGTAGAACCACCAACGAAATAAAGTCCTTCGTATAACTCGCTCTTCGATGGAATCTTGAATCCACCATTTTTCTTCCGATCAGCTGCGACACCATAAATCGATCCACCGTTTGGACCATATAAGTCCTTCAGATCTTCTGGGGTGAAGCGATATTCAAACTCGATTGATTCCCGAAGACCGTAAAGTCCCATTCGTTCGAGTTTATCAAGAACAACTTCACGATAAGCATCCCAGTCGACCTCACCTTTTTGGAGTGTTAGAGGAGGGACATGCGTCAAGACGAACAGATTATCTTTTCCATCGGGCGCTTGCGAAGCATCAGATTTCGACGAGACCCCAACATAAATCGTCGGATCCTCAGGAGGCGTTCCTTCTTTGAACATTTGAACGAATTCGCGCTCTGGATTTTCTGAGAAAAAGAAGTTGTGATGTGCTAGTCCACTGTACTCACGGTTCACACCAAGTAATAATACGAGTCCAGAAACAGAGGGAGCAAACGATGCCTGTAATTTTTTTGCCTGCTTCCGGGCTTTTTTCTCAGGTACGATTCGTTCGTAAGTCGGGATGACCTCAAGATTTGAGACGACGATGTCGGCTGCATGGAACGTACCATTCGAAAGGACACCAACTGCTTTTTTATTCTCAAGGACGATTTGTTCAACCGGTGAGTTGAGATGCACCGTGACGCGGAGCTCGTCAAGCAATCGTTTCATAGCACGCGCGATTTGATACATCCCGCCTTTAACATAATAGATGCCAAGCCCCATCTGTACATAAATCATTTGATTGAAGACGGCTGGCGCTTGATAAGGGTTGGAACCGACATACATGACCATGTAGTTGAACAGCTGTTCGAGATACGGATTATTGAGGTGTTTTTTTGTTCCGGTCGCGACGGTGTTCATCGGGTCCATCTTTAATAAATCAGACATCGTATGGTATTTTTTTAAGTCCTTTAAATCTTCGAGACTGTATTTATAAAAGCTGTCGAGACATAAGTCATACATTTGTTTTGAGTACCGGAACAATTCGACGAAATCCGCTCGTGACGAAATTTGCTCGACTTCTTCAAGCATCCCAGGTAAGTCACCTTTGACGTCGATTTTTGTCCCATCTTCAAAAAAAGTACGCCATTGCGGTTCAATGCGTTCGATTTCTAAGTAATCATCTAAGTTACGATGAACACTTGAGAAGAGTTGTTCGAGTACCCAAGGCATCGTTAAAATCGATGGACCAGTATCAAAAGTAAATCCTTTCCCGCTGCGCTGATTTAGTTTCCCACCGACGTTTGCATTTTTTTCAAGCATCGTGACTGCGTAACCATCTCCAGCTAAACGAATGGCAGCAGACATACCGGCAAGACCAGCTCCAATGACGATTGCACGTTTCTTCAAATGGATCACTTCTCCTTTTAATAGATGAATGGAATCAAACGTTTTCGTTTTGCAGCCCACATCGTATAGGCAGGTCCGAAACCTTTTGTCAACATCGCTTCCTCGATCCGGATTCGATAGAGTAGGAAAAAGAACATGAGCACTCCAGCGAAAGCGAATAGGACCATTTGTCCCGTGAACAGAGGAAAGCTGATCGTGATCAACAATAATCCACTGTACAATGGATGGCGCAAGAAACGATAAGGACCACTACTGACAAGCTTGTCATCAGCTGCGACGACGACGTGACGAGTGAATTGTTGTTTTAAGTGGAGAATTCCCCAAAGGCGTAAAGCGACTCCACTCCACAACAGCAGGCAGGAAGTGATGCGCAACCAGGGAGAAATACTTTCGTCCGCAAAGAGGAAAGAGCAGACGATCGTTCCACTCAAGACAAGGAAAATCAAATAAAAACTTACTTGTTCTGCGGCGCCCGACTGGGAATCGGATCGATTCCGAAAACGAATCATTTCACTGATCCAACAGACGCTACCAATGCTGAAGATCCATTCCCACAATGTCACGTACGCTCCTCCTTTCTGTTTCAGAACTTGTTTCGAAAGCGCATTCAACGTTATTTACCCATTGCAATTCACCCTTAAGCTACATTTAGAAAACTTCAGAAATACTTCATTTTCATGACAAGCATTCCGAATGAACCCTGTTTGAAAAAAATAATGGTATTCTAATCTAAAATATGGATGCAGATCCTCATGCATAAAGGAGATACACGATTCATGAAATACATCAAGACACTCATCACGACATTGGCATTGACGGTAGCCTGTACGTCGACTTATATATCAGAAGCTGAGGCGGCGACTTCTTCTTATCGTCAAGCCAAGACATCCCTTCATTTACGTCAAGGGACATCAGTCGAGCAACCGAGTATTGCAGTCATTCCGACAGGGATTTATGTAACAGAACTATCAAAAATCGGTACGTGGTCCAAAATACAGTACGGAACGAAGATTGGCTATGCGAGTACGAAATATCTGTTGACGGATGAACAAATCGGTGGGAAACGTATTGGCAAGACACTCATCGCGAATAAGAACTTAGCACTCCGTTCGACGTACGCTCCTGGAGAGAATCAGCAAGCGCGTGCAGCTTTTGAGAAAATGCGCTTGGCAGCAAAAAAAGAGGGGATTACGCTGGTCGCATTTAGTACATACCGTTCGTACGCTTACCAAAAGGCATTGTTTGATAAATATGTCGCGCGAGATGGATATGAAAAAGCGAGTACTTATAGTGCGGAGCCAGGAAAAAGCGAACATCAGACAGGACTCGCTTTTGATATAGGGGGAGCAGATTCTTCTAAATACGCGATGTTCAGTTTTGCGAAGACGAAAGAGGCGAAATGGCTGTTCGCGAATGCGCACCGGTATGGTTTCCATCTTCGTTATCCATCTGGTAAAGAATCGTGGACAGGTTATACGTATGAAAGCTGGCACTACCGTTATGTAGGGGCGACGCTTGCTGCTCGCCTGAAACTCAGTGGGTTGACAATGGAAGAGTATTTTCATCTTGCTCCTTGGAAACCAGTAAAGACTTCGACATCTTAAAACATGATAAATAGAGGGTGTTGGATTCATCTATTATTCGTCTTGAATGAAAGAGATGGACTGTTTGACAATGACCGGCATGCTGATTGGTAGCTGAACATGACGGTACATTGGAGCAGACGGATGAAACGTTGGAATCATAAGCCTCACACTATAAAAAGCCCATCGCAATCCAAGCGATGGGCTTTTTTGATGTTCACTTAATTGGTTGTTCGTTCTTTTTTCGCTTTTTTGAAGAAGAACAGTTCATAGACGACTGGAACAATGATGAGTGTTAACAACGTAGATGTCGTTAACCCCCCAATAACTGTTAGGGCGAGACCTTTTGAGATCAATGTCCCTGAAGAAGTTGTTAATGCGAGTGGTACCAATGCCATGATCGTTGCGAATGCGGTCATCAGGATTGGACGCAATCGTGTTTTACCCGCTTCAATCAATGATTCGCGAATTGGCATACCACGACCAACGTTTTGACCAATACGGTCGACGAGAACGATGGCATTCGTGGTGACGATACCAATTAACATCAAGAAGCCGATCATGACACTGACCGATAATGGTTCATTTGCAAAGAAGAGCGTGACGAGTGAACCGATTGGAACAAAAATCAGTGAAGACAAGATGATGAACGGAATTCGTGCTTTTCCGAACGTGATCAGCATCGTCAGGTAAACAAGCCCGATTGCAACGACAATCGCGATTCCGAGGGACTGGAAGATTTCGACTGTATCATCATTCCCACCACCACTTGTCAACGAGACACCGTCCGGTAAATTAATTTTTTCGACCTCTGTTTTTACAGCATTAGAAACGTTTTGTACGTCGTCTCCTTTAACTTGTCCGGAAACGCGAGCATATACTTTTCCGTCGAGCTTCTGAATTGATGTGAAGGTCTCAACTTCTTTGACGGTCGCGACATCTTTTAGAGCAACAGGACCGTTTGCTGAGAACAGTTGGACGTCTTCGAGATCTTTCTTCGAAACGAGTCCTTTTTCATAAGACAATTGTACATCTTGATCTTTATTATCAAGATTCAACGTGCCAACAGTAACAGGCTTCGTTTGATCATTGACGGTCCCGAGGATCTGAAAGCCGGATAGTCCACGATCACTTGCTTTTTCAGGATCGATTTCAACGAGGAATTGCTTTTGTTTTTCGCTGAAGTTGTTTGTGATATATTTTAAATCACTATTTTTGGACATATTATCCTCGACTAATTTCGCAGCTTTTTGAAGCGCTTCGAGATCGTTCGAGAACAGGTCGACATCGACGTTGTTGTTCGACGGAGGACCACCTGTTGATAATTCAGCTACGCTGATTTTGACATTGACGTTTTCCTCTTGAGCGATGTCCTCCATCTGTGTCTCAAGTGATTTGATCGTTTGCTCAACGTTCGCGCCGTCCTTCAGGTTCAAGAAATAACTTGCTTTATTATCGAGACGTAAGCCTGTCGTAAAGTCTCGTGCTCCGACAGACGTCGTGACGTCAGCGATTGCTTGTTCTTTATCAAACATCTGTTCCATCTCAAATGAGACGTCGCTCGTTTTCTCGAGCGATGTGGCAGCCGGAAGTTCAAGCGATGCCGTTAGTGTCTTTGAGGCTTCGTTCGGAATGAACGTAAAGCCGAGACGTGGAACGATCGCTAGAGAACCGCCGAGAAGAATGAACGATACAATTAAGATCGTCGCCTTATGCGAGAGTGACTTTTCAATCAGCTTGCCATACCACCGTTGAAGAGCACCTTCTTTTTCTTCTGCTGGAACCTTCTTAAAGGCAAATTTCGCAAGAATCGGTACGATCGTGATCGCAACGAGTAGTGAAGCAAGTAATGAGAAAATAATTGTCAAAGCAAACGGTAAGAAGAACTTACCAGTGATTCCACCGACGAATCCGATTGGCAGGAAGACGACGACGGTCGTTAGCGTCGATGACGTGATTGCTTTTAAAATCTCTTTTGTCGATTGTTCGATGATCTCATCCGTCATACCGGATTCGGATTTTCGAACACGCCGGAAGATGTTCTCGATAACGACGATACTATCATCAACGACACGACCGACCGCAACGGCCATCCCGCCAAGTGTCATGATGTTCAGAGAAATATCTTGCCAGTTCAAGAAGATAGCAGCAATGAGTAACGATAAAGGAATCGAGACGATGGCAATAATCGTTGCGCGAATATTTCGTAAGAACAAGAGTACAGCGAGAGAGGCAAAGAGGGCACCAAGTAATCCTTCTTTGACGAGTGTCGCGACGGATTCCTCGATATCCTTCGCTGAATCGATCCCAATCGTATAGTCGACTTGATCGTCATATTTATTAAGGATCTTCGTGACTTCATCTGCGATTTCGACCGTATTGGCATCTTGTTTTTTCGTGATTGCCATCGATAAGGAATCTTTTAAATCGTAACGTGTTTTTTCGCTTTGTTGCGAGACTGCTTCGATTTTTGCAATATCTTCTAGACGAATCGGTTCTGCAGGTTCAGACGCCTGATCTGTAGCTGCTCCACCTGTTGTACTTGGTGGTCCTTGTGTTGCACCTTGTGGTGGACCGCCAGCAGATGAACCACCTGTTTGATCGCTACTAGCTGAACTAGTCGCACCTGCAACGGGTGTCAATTGTAGATTTTTTAGTTTATCTAGATTTTCTAGTTTTTCCTCAACGCGAATCGGTATTTTTGAATCGTTTTCTGATAGCTGACCAGATGGGAACGAGACATACTTTCCGTTGATTTGTTCCTTGATACTTGAGAGCGAGAGTCCTGCTTCTGTTGCTTTCTGATTATCGACGGTGATTTGAACGAGATCATCTTTGTAGCCACCAACGGAAACGCTATTGATTCCTGGAATCTTATTAAGTTCAGGTTCGATATCGTCCTTGAGGATTTTTTCGATGTCTTTACCATCCTTACTAAAGAAAGAGATATTATAGATTGGGAACGATCCAAAGGACAGACGATTTAATTTCGTTGTTGCTTCCTCTGGTAGATTCGCATCTTGGATTGCAGCATCAATCTGTTGTTCGACTTTATCCATATCAGTATCGAACGGGAATTCGATGTTTAAGATACCGATGCTTTCATAAGAAGAGCTTGTCAGCTTAGTAGCTCCTTCGATTCCTTTCAAAGCAGTTTCAAGCTTCGAGACGACTTGTTTATCGACATCGTCGGGCGAAGCACCAGGATATACTGCTTCAACAGAGATTTGAGGAAATTCGATTTCTGGGAACTGATCGACTTTTAATTTCGAGAAAGAATAGACGCCTCCTAAAACTAAAAGAATGGCGATGATGAAAACAGCCACCGAATTCTTTAAACTGAATCGGGTTAAAAAGTTCATATGAACACTCCTTTCGTTTATATGTGCTTATTTACATAGTAGAGGACACTCATAGAACCCGCAACTTTAAAACTGTTTTATTCAAAAAGATCTTTTTGAAAAAAGATAATTTTTTTTGTTAAAAAGGCTTTACACCTTTCGATATGCTGCTATAATAAAAATATACCCAGTAACAACACAGCATGATTCTGTAGCTCAGCTGGGAGAGCGCTACCTTGACAGGGTAGAGGTCGCTGGTTCGAGCCCAGTCAGAATCATACCGAAATCGTTCCTTTTCGAAGGAACGATTTTTTTTGCATTAAAAAAACTATTCCCGAAATCAATCAGGAATAGTTGGAAGGTAGAGATATTATTTTATTGGATTTCGAGATGAAGATCGCCACGCTTCGTCCAGCCTGCGACAGTCGTCAATCGATAGAAGACGAGTGTCAAGACGCCAGGTAAAACGACACCAGTCAAGAAGAAGATAAGGAACGCCTGAGGACCTTGGTTGACGAAGATATTGAGTGGCGCAATCATCGAATTTAAACCGAGTCCAGCGAGTTCATATGGTACTTTCAAAGAGAGAAGAAGCGTCGCTACAGGAGCTGAAATCATCGCTGCGAGAAACGGTGCAACGACAAGACGTGGATTTTTAACGATATTCGGGAATTGTACTTTAGGTGTGACAAAGAAAGAAGCAATCAAACCACCGGGATCCGTCTGACGATATGCCATCAATGTGAAGCCAACGAATTGAGCGGAACAGCCAATGAGTGCAGCGGCACTTGCTACAGGATCAAGCTGCAAAGCGATAGCGAGTGCAGCGGACGAAGCGGGAGACATCAATAAGACACTAAAGATGAGTGCAATGACAAGAGATGTAGCAATAGGAGACGATTCGACTGAAGCGGTGATCATAGCGCTGAATTTTGTAAGGAGTGGTGTCGTTACGGCAGCAGCACCGATACCAGTGATACCACCGGCAAGCACAGCACTCATCGGGATGACCATCATGTCAAATTTTGTTTTTCCAGTCATGCGTTTTCCAACGTATACAGCGACCGCAGCTGCGAGTAATGCACTGATTGGCTGACCGGGGGCAAGAACGAGTCCAGAAGCAGTCGATTGAAGCGCAGCACCACCTATCGTCGCTGCGATCATCGCGCTGAACAGGACAAGTGTGTTTCCTCCGAGCTGAAAGGCGATACCGGCACCGAGTGCAGGAGCAAGCAGTACTTTTGCGACGCCGCCAATCGTCAGTAGCATTTGGATATGTAAAAAATTGCCGAGCGTCTCAATCAGGAGTCCGACACCGAGTGTTACAAGAACGGCATTCGCCATTCCAGCTGATACTTTTACCATTCGATCCATCGCATATTCTTTCAACGTTGTCATCCTCTCTCTATCTATCTCTATTTTTTGCCATGAAAAAAGCCTATCCATTTTTGGGATAGGCGCCACTCATTCTGTGCGGGCGCCTCATTCGATGCATCGAAAGGAGGGCCCAAAAATCATTTCCGTTTCATCACCGGAAAAGTTTTCAGTCCCTCATGCATAGAATAATCAGTCGTCCGGCTTGGTTAAATGGCTGTTGCGTCGGAATCATTCAATCGTGCCCCTCTCTGTGAATTTTTCTAAGCCTAACATGCTTCTGATCAATAATCAATATTTTCTGACAATTTATTTTTTCTCTAAATCTAATAGGAATTCACGCTATCATCGGGAAATCCTAATGTACTAACAATGGAGGCGTTTACATGAAAGTAATGATTTTTGCAGATATTCACGGGAATGCTTCAGCATTGCGTGCCGTGTTGTCCTATCTCGATCAGTCTTCAGACATCGATGCTATATATTGCCTCGGTGATCTCGTCGGTATCGGACCTGAACATAATGAGGTCATCAATTTGTTAAGGCAGCGACCTGATATTCAGACGATTTCAGGAAACCATGATGAATGCGTCCTTGCTTTGATTCATGGGGATGTCTATCCCGCTAGTTACCAACATGCGAAAGAGCATCACCAATGGATTGCAGATTCATTGACGCAGGAGAATCAGAGTTATTTGGAGCGTTTACCGCGTGTATTGAATGTCACCCATCAGGAACAAACGATGTATCTGACACATTATGCCTATGCCGATCAGACGAAAAAAATCGGTGAGGAGCCCTTAAAGCCAGCAGTGGATGGAACGAAAGAAAACTTACCCGTCCTTTTTTCCGGAAATGAGGCGCGAATCATTGGCTTTGGTCACCACCATCCAGCACAACAAGTTGAGACGGATCAAACGCTGTACATCAACCCTGGAGCGATCGGGTGTCAGGAAACAGCTCTTGCCCCAGTAGCAATCCTCACTTTAGAAAAAGGACAAGTTCGTTCGGAAATCCTGACGATTCCTTACGATGACCGCCCATTTCTAAATGTACTCAATACAACAGAAATGCCGGAACGTGAATTGATGCGACGTCTCTTCTTCGGAAATAGATCATGAAAAAAACCTTCATGAATAGATCATGAAGGAAGTCGATCATGCAGACAGTTTCGTCATGATTGAGACGAGGCAGACGATAATCAGTAACAGGATACCGATATTTCGTTTCAACGAGTGGCGTGACCAGTAGAAGAATAGTGCAAGTACAGGGGCCACGAAAAAGGCAAGAACAAGACTGATCAGTGTTGCAAGAAATAAAACAAATATCCAGAGCTTGCTCGTTGTCCGGTAAACCTGCCACATGTCGTAAAGCGACATAAGTGTATAAGCGAGTAATACAAAGATGATTCCGGTCGATAAACTCAAAACGATCATCACTCCATTCCTTTTTTAGTATAAGGGAAGGAGCAAAGATGACTATATGTCTTGCAGGAAAAAACGTGACGAATCGATGAACGTATAGACTGACCTAGCACTATGAGACACATATAAAACACCTTGATTAGGCTGCCAGTACACCGTATCTTTTCGGTGTCAGGTAGCCTAATTTTTCTTGGATTCGTTCTTCGTTATAGTAGTTTAAGTAATTAATAACGCGTTCAGAGACCTCATGGTCTCTTAGCGAGTTAAATTTGACGTACTGGAACTCCTCGGACTTTAAATTAGAGTGGAACGATTCAATAACTGCGTTGTCCCAACAGTTTCCTCTACGAGACATGCTACTTATTAGGTGATTGCTCTTAACGAATTCTTGAAAGGCATATGACGTATAGACACTGCCTTGGTCCGAATGAAGGATGACCCCTTCGGGATAGTTTCGGTTCTCAAGCGCTATCTTCAACGTATCGATCACAAGAGGCATTTGTTGATGCTCGTATAACTTGTAGGCGATGATTTCGTTATTGAATAAGTCCATGATAGTTGAAAGATATTTCGTCGTGCTGCCGTATTGGATATAGGTGATATCCGTCACCCACTTCTGATTCGGTTTACTTGCTGTGAAGTCGCGCTTGATGAGATCCGGTGCCGTTACGATGCGCTCACCTTGAGACTTCCATCTTCGTTTCAGCTTGATCCGGCATTGGAGATGGTGTTTTTGCATGATTTTCTGTACGGTATTCCGATTGGCTTTCAACTGATAAATTTGCTGTAATAATGCCTTTATTTTTCGATGTCCGTTCCGATACTTCGTCTGCTTACTTAGTCCAATGATGCTTTTTCGAGCACCGAGGGTGCTTTCACAGATTCCTTAATCCAACGGTAATAGTTTGCTCTCGGTACATTCAAAACGCTAAGAATAGCGGTGATTGTATACTTCCCCGAAGAAACTCTACAATTTTTATGACTACTTCTTTCTCAACTCTCTTTCGATCTCCATGTACTTTTTTAAGATTTCGTTTTCCATCTTCAATTTCGTTTTCCATCTTCAGATGAGACATTTGTCGTTCTCTCTTATCATCCTCACTTGCAGAATCTGGACCATGTCCATAGGTATATTGTTTTCCAATCGGCTGATCAAATCGATAATGTTCGTTAGCGCGATACCATCTCATCCATGTTTTAATTTGAGATTCATTTTTGATTCCGTACTTCTCCATAATCTCTTTCGTCGTTAACTTACCACTCAGCTTATCTTTTACTACTGCCCATTTCACTTCACTTGAATATACGTTTTTGCCCATGCAAAAACACCTCCGATGTTAGTACTTTTTAAAAGTGTACCACTCCGAAGGTGTTTTATATTGTCTCAAAATTTTAGGTTAGCCCAATCCATTGATCAGCGGTTTTTTATTCACAGAACGCGCAACATGGCACGTCGAATCGTATCGAGTTCAAGTGGACGCGCAATCGATGGCCATTCGGCGATCAACGCGATATACGTTCGAAAGATCAGGAAGGCCGTGACATCGACCGGTATGTCGCGATCGTCTTGACCAAGACGAGTCTCAAGTAATGTCTTGATATATTCGACGACATGTCGTTCAATCCGCATCCGTAATTCCTGCATCTCTTGTAATTTTAAGTTGCGTGTTTCTTCGATGATTTGAAGAATGAATAAGTGTTGTTGCTGATGATAGACGATGGCGTCGATCATTGCTTGTTTATTTTCTTCTACGGTCGCCTGTTCGACGTAAGCGCGTTCTGCTTCTTCTTTCATCTCTTGCAACACACGTGTTACGAGTGATTCAAACAGATTGAGTTTACTTTCGAACAATTGATAGACGGTTGGTTTTCCGACATGAGCGCGTCGGGCGACACGCTCGATCGTCGTTCCCTTATAACCGAGTTCTGAAAAGCAAGCCATTGCTGAGTCGAGTATCAAAGTTTCTTTATCAGACTGTGTCATGTTGTTTTCGTCTCGCTTTCGTTGAGAGTAGAATCCGTTTGGCTCCGAGCCCTCCAACGAAGCTGATGATTAATGCGACGACTAATATGATCGCAAGGACTTGACTATTGGATACGAGGGCATCCGTCACACCGAGTCCAAGCGCTTCGCGGAATCCACCGACCGAATATGTCATCGGTAAGAAAGCGTGAATCGCTTGGAAGAACCCTGGCGTCATTTCGACAGGGAACGTTCCACCACTACCACCGATTTGAAGAAGGAGTAGTAAGAAGGCAAGGAACTGTCCGACGCGACCGAGTAGCATCGCGAGCGTGAATAGAATGGTAATGAACGTCATACCTGTCAAGGCAGCGAATCCATAGAGCGCAGGGACACTCGCGACATCAGCATCCAGCACATAGACGATGGCTGTGGCCGCTGCGACACCTTGTAATGCGCCAATCGGTAAGATAAGTGATAATTTACCGACGAGGAAGCGCCATGTCAGACTCTCACCATGTTCGGGACGAATCTGATAGACCGAAGAGAACATCAAGGCACCTGCGAACAAGGCAATACTAAGGATATAAGCTGATAAACCAGAACCGTAATTGTTGACAGTCGAATAGTCATGTTCTTTTAAGACGACGGGTTCTGCTAGCATATTATCCCGCTCTTTTGTCGGCTTGACCGTCGCGTCTTTAGCTCCTTTGCTGAGCTCATCCTTCAGTGTTTTAGCTCCATCTTCAAGTTTCGTGTTGGCATCCGCGATTTTTGAAGCACCCTCGGTCGTTTTGCCGATACCATCTGTAATCGTAGAAGAACCAGATGCCAATTGTCCTAATCCGTTATTCAACGCGCTAGCCCCAGCTTGAAGTTGATGTGTACCATCTGACAGTTGGTTCGCGCCGTCAGCTAGTTGGGCACCGCCTGTTGCGGCTTTATGCACACCCGCAGTATACTGACCGAGTTTTTCATTGAACGTCTGTTGTCCACTAGCTAATTGTTGTGCGCCAGACTCGACTTGTTTCGCACCATCGACGAGCTTCAATTGTCCAGCGTTTAGTTGCGATACAGCAGACTGGACTTGCTGACCACCTGCGGCGAGTTGACCGATTTTCTTCGTTGCTTCTGTTGCTTGAGCAAGACTCTGATCAATTGCACCTTCTTGGGCAGCAAGACTTTGAATATTTTCTTCTAATGAACCAATAGAACCGAGTAATGTTTGTTTTTCTTCATCTGATAACTGTTCAGAAGCAGAAATAACTTCTTTTAGTTGAGCGACGTTTGCTTCAAGTGCTTCGCGACGGGCCCGTAAGTCCTGTTTCGCCTGTTCAGCATCTTGATTGAGTTGTGTTAAAAAGGCATTCGCAGCTTGTGCTTTTTCATCCAGTTGATTTAATCCGTCCGTCAACTGAGGAATTTTTTCATTAAGCTGAGCAGTACCCGCAGCCAGTTGTTCTGCCCCTTGGCGTACCTGTGTTGAGCCACCACTGAGTTTTGTTGCGCCTTCTTGAAGTTGCGCGGCACCTGCCTGTAACTTGCCACCGTTTTCATCGAGTGTGTTCAATCCAGAAGATAGCTCACCCGTTTTTTGAGCGAAGAGGGTGGTTTTTTCGTCGAGTGTCGTGACACCATCACTCAGTTTTTTAGAACCTTGATTTGCTTCCCCGAGTTTTTCGGACAGTGTCAGACTGCCATCTGCGAGTTTTCCAAGATTTGTTGCTAGTGTTCTAGCGCCATCCGCTGTTTTATGGTTACCGTCCTCGAGTTTAGAGGAACCGTCCGACGCTTTTTCCATTCCGTTTGCGATTTTCTTTAACGCACCGAATATAGCACTACTATATTGTTTCGTAACGGATTTTCGGATTTTTTCGTTTAACTGTTTTGCGGCAGTACTCGAAATTTGTGTTCCCGAGTAGTTTTTCGCTGGATTCAAGTAATATTCTAACTCAATCTTCTTCGGGTGATCATCGAGTAGTGTCGTTGCATTTTTAGAAAAATTCTTTGGAATGACGACTGTCATGTAGACTTTTCCGTCACGCAATTCTTTCTCTGCCTTATCCTGAGACAAGAACTGCCAATCAAAATCATCATTTTTTTTGAGTTTATCGACGAATTGATCCCCGATGTCGACTTTCTCTCCTTTAAACTTTGTCGCCTGATCTTCGTTGACGATAGCTACCTTAATATCTTCTGTACGACCGTACGGGTCCCAGAATGCAGATAAGAAGATGGAGTTGTAAAGAAACGGTACGAGGATGAGGGCGAGAATAACGACGATCATCATCGGACTCTTCAATTTCTTCCATTCTGAGCGAAACATAAATACAAATCCCCTTTCTAAAACTCAAAACTAATTTGAGTTTTAGGTTTTGATGAGATTTACTTTACTCTCTTCATTATAAAAAATCAATCGATAATTCCAATTTCACACAAAAAAACGACTCACGGAGAGTCGTCTCTAGAAAATGATTAAGGAATTAACAGTAACTTTCCTGTACTACGTCGGCTTTCTAAAAAGTCATGCGCTGCTTTTCCATCAGATAAAGCAAAAATTGTCGGAGAGGGCAGGTTAAGGTGACTAGATAAAATCCAATCAAACAGCTCACCCGATCTGCGGATGCGTTCCTCAGAAGACGTTAACACATTCCAAAGGTCGCCACCTGTTAATGTTTTGGACGTATCCATTAAAAAGCGTGGATCGACAGGTGCGGGATCACCGCCTGCCATACCATAGAAGACGACGGTCCCATGTACTTTCGTTACATGGAAACTGTCCATTAGCGTAGAACCGATAGACTCATAAACGACATCGACCCCTCTACCAGAAGTTTGTGTAAGCACTTGCTCGACCCAGTTCTCTGAGTACAAATAGACAGACTCACAACCGGCAGTTTTTGCGATCTGTGCCTTATCGGGAGAAGAAGTTAAGCCAATCGGAGTTGCACCAAGTAAACGAATGAGTTGTGTCAGTAATTGCCCCACGCCACCGGCAGCAGCGTGAACTAAGACGGTATCTCCTGGTTGAACGTGATAACTGTCGCGAGTCAAATAATGTGCCGTCAATCCTTGTAATAAGACAGAAGCTGCTGTTTCGTATGAGATACCGTCAGGAAGCGGAATCAATTTATCAACGGGTGCCGCCACGTACTCAGCGTTCGCAAGCGGAACGTCCGCAAAAGCAATCCGTTGACCTACATGGAACGTTGAAACGGCTGCACCGATTGCGGTGATGACTCCTGCTCCTTCGTAACCTAAAATATAGGGAGGCTGTCCTTCTAAATGATAGTTTCCTTTTCGACGATAAATATCTGCAAAATTCAGACCGATCGCTTTCATTTCAATCAGAACTTCCTGTTCGCTGATTGTTGGCGTTGGCACGTCTTCGAAGCGTAATACATCAGAACCTCCGAATTCGTGGAATGTTAATGCCTTCATCTCAACACATCCTTCTTTTAAATCTGCTTATAGTATAAAGCAGAACATCTGAAAATGATGGACAGATGCGTTACACTAGAAAAAAAGAAGAAAGAAGGGACGTTATGAAACGTGTCTTAATGGGAGGCATTCGCTTTTATCAAAAAGTCATTTCTCCCATGAAACCAGCCACATGTCGATTCTATCCGACGTGTTCCCATTACGGGATGGAGGCAATTGAACGTCATGGTGCAGTAAAAGGGAGTTATTTGACGACACGCCGTTTGCTCCGTTGCCAACCGTTTCATCCAGGAGGTCTCGATTTCGTTCCAGAACCTGATCAGTTTAGTTGGAAAGCGCCGTTACAGCGAGAAAATCCCCGTGAGAAGGTCGAAGTCACTGTGGAATAAGTCATGTTAGGGTTTATGTTAATAGTTTAATGAATGAAGAAAAAGGGGGGTGTGTTACCGGAAATCATCGGTAACACCCCCCTTTAATTGTTTCATTTGTTGAACGCTCATAGTTTACCTGTTAAAAACTGTGCTTCACCGAGACCGAAACTCCAGTCCGCCGCATCATTTTCGACGATTGAAACCATTAAATCAGTCGGAGCAAGTCCACAATTTGCTTCTAATCGTTCAGCGAGCAATTGATAGAGACGTTGCTTCTTCTCTTTCGTCCGCGTTTTACTTGTCACACTGATAAGGACGATATCTTTACTCCGCTTAAAACCAAGACCTGTATCTTGAATGACCATTTCGTGGGCTTTGTGTGTATGCACGATTTGATACCGATCACGTTCCGGTACGTCGAATGCTTCGACCATCGCGTCATGTGCAGTGTTGAGTAACACGTTCAACTCTTCTTCAGAACGTCCTTCAATGACGTCGAATCGTAATAATGGCATAACCGTTCAGCTCCTTTTTTAAGTATGTAGAGCAGGGAAGAGTTCCCTGCTCTCGATTATTTATTCAAAGAATGGTTTGTATTGGCGGCGATCATGCATGACGGACAACCATTGTACAGTTGAGAATTCTTCAAGTACCCATTCACCGTTAAAGCGACCAAGTCCTGAATCTTTTTCACCACCAAATGGCATATGTGGCTCATCGTTGACCGATTGGTCGTTGATGTGAATCATACCTGTCTCGACTTCCAGTGCAAAAGCGGTCGCACGTTCAATAGATGAACCGTGCACTGCACCACTCAATCCGTATGGAAGAGAGTTTGCGATTTCAAGTGCCTCTTCATCTGTATCGAATGGGATGATGACTGCAACTGGTCCAAAGATTTCATTTTTAGCAAGCGGCATATCGTTCGTGACGCCTGTGACGACAGTTGGCGCAATGACGTTGTCTTTTGCTTCTCCACCTACACGAACGGTTGCACCGGCAGCTTTTGTTTTTTCAAGATCTTCAAGGATGCGTTCGACTTGTGATTGATTGATGAGTGGTCCGACTTGTGTCCGGTCATGTGATGGATCACCATACTGTAATTCTTTCACACGAGCAACGTATTTTTCGACGAACTCATCATGAATCGAAGAAGCGACAAGAATTCGGTTCGTCGACATACAGATTTGACCTTGATGATAGAACTTGCTGTAGACAGCAGATTCAACCGCACGATCGAGATCAGCATCATCAAGTACGACGAAGACGTTGTTTCCGCCAAGTTCAAGCGCTGTTTTCTTCAGGTGTTTACCGGCAAGTTCTCCGATGTGGCGACCGACTTCAGTTGATCCTGTAAAGGAAATCAAGCGTGGGACAGGGTGTTCGACGATGGCGTCACCGATTTCTGAACCACGACCGACGATAACATTTAAAACACCTTTTGGTAATCCAGCTTTTTCAAACAGGCTAGCGAAAATTAAACCGCCTGAGACAGGTGTGTCTGTTGCCGGTTTAACGACGACTGCATTCCCAATAGCGATAGCAGTAGCGATCGACCGCACAGCTAAGTGGAACGGGAAGTTCCATGGACTGATGACACCGATGACGCCAAGTGCTTTACGATAGATTCGGTTTTCTTTGCCTGGTACGACCGATGGACGAATTTCACCGTGCATCCGTAATGGGAAGGTAGCAGCTTCTTTTACGATCAAGACTGAGGCGAGGAATTCACCTTCCGCTTTAATACGTGTACTTCCTGACTCTTTGATTAGCCAATCGATGATAGTCTCTTTTTCTTCGTACAACACCTTCAGGAAGTTTTCGATGAGACCTTGGCGTTTTAAGGCAGGAACTTTCGCCCAGTCTTTTTGAGCAACTTGAGCCGCTTCATACGCATCATCTAAATCTTGTTGGTTCGCGGCAGAGATCGTAAAGAGCTCTTCTCCAGTGAATGGATTTGTGTTCGTCATGTTGCTGTCACTTGCGCCTGTGCGCCACTGACCGTCAATATAAATCTTCGTAAAATCCGTATGCAATGTAGCTTCGTTTTGTTGAGCCATCTCATTTCATCCTCCATTCGTTATTATAACAATTAAGTTATTCACGTTATGAAAAGAAGTAAAACACATCCATACACTTCTACCAAACATATTGCTCAAAATCAGTCAGTCAAGCGGGTTTTAAAGAACTTTAAACCAGGAATTTAACCAATATAATGCTATAAAAATGAGTGGGATCGTTCTTTTTTAGAAGGACGATTGAAACAAGCGCTTGATGAAACCTTTGCCTCTTCACGTTCGTAATAAAAGCAAGAACTTTAGAAGAAGGGAGGGATGGAAGTGACAATTTTATTATGGAGTCTAATCGTCGTGTGTTTTCTCGTCGCTTTTGCAGGACTCGTATATCCGATCATCCCAAGTGCGCCGATTTTAGTAGTAGGCTTTTTGATTTATGGATTCGGATTCGGTTTCTCTGAATTATCAATTAGTTTTTGGGTGATTCAAGCGATTTTCATCATTCTCTTGTTCACACTGGATTATCTCGTCAGCGCCTACACTGTTGATCGACGGGGAGGATCTCAAGCGGCTAAAATCGCGACGACAGTGGGATTGATTGCTGGACCGTTTATTTTACCAGGAATCGGACTATTGATTTTCCCGTTCGTCTTTGCCATCTTGACGGAAAAAATCATTAGTAAAAAAACATGGCAAACAGCCGTTTCAGTAGGGATCGGTACGGTTCTTGGTATCTTATCAAGTGCGTTGTTAAAGGGAATCGCGATGTTGCTCATGATTGTAATCTTCATCCTATACGTGGTCTGACCGATTGAAATCGTGTCTTCAAGTACACATTTTGCAAAAGTTCCGTTATAGTATGAATATGAAAAAGTAAGGAAGCTTTGAAAGAATAAAGCTTCTTTTTGCTGTAAACGACCAGATGCCTTTGCATCTGGCTTTATATTAATGGAGGTGAATCCCCTTTCTTCGGGGAAACGATTGGACAGTACACACTCAATGGAGACATTCGACACGACGACGATCATTATTCGACTACTCGTCATTGCACTACTCATCATTTTAACCGCTTTTTTTGTTGCCGCCGAATTTTCGGTCGTCAAAATGCGAATGTCTCGAATCGATCAGTTGATTACAGAAGGAAGCAAGACTGCGAAAGTAGCGAAAAGGCTGCTTGAGAATTTGGATTATTATTTATCAGCCTGTCAACTTGGAATTACCGTGACAGCGCTTGGTCTCGGGTGGTTAGGAGAATCGACGGTAGGTGCGATTCTCAGTATGTTGTTCGAAGAAATCGACATCCCAAACTCCGTTTCGACGATCATTTCGTTCGTCCTTGCATTCTCAATTGTAACGTTTCTTCATGTCGTGCTTGGAGAACTAGCTCCTAAGTCCTTGGCTATTCAAAAGACGGAAGCCATCACGATGTTACTCGCACCACCGCTTTATTGGTTCGGTAAGGTCATGAAACCTTTCATTTGGACATTGAACGGTTCAGCCCGGGTCATTCTTCGTTTGTTTGGTGTTGAACCTGCTGGTCACGAAGAAGTTCACTCGGAAGAAGAAATTAAAATCATCATGACGCAGAGTTACAAGAGTGGAGAAATCAACCAGACCGAACTTTCCTACATGCAAAATATCTTCTCGTTCGATGAGCGGATCGCGAAAGACATCATGTTACCGCGGACAGATTTAATCACGATTTCGAACGATGCATCGATGGAGGACATTATTCGTCTCGTTGAAGAGTATCAGTTCACACGTTATCCGGTAGCGGAAGAAGGAGATAAGGATAAAATACTTGGCTTCATCAATGCAAAACAATTATTTACGGACCATATGGCGAACAAAGGGAAAGCATTAAGTTATTACATCCATAACTTGCCGATCGTATCCGAGTATTCACCGCTTCAAGACGCGATGCTGAAGATGCAAGTGGAACGGACGCCAATGGCACTCGTCATTGATGAATACGGAGGGACAGCTGGTGTCATCACGATGGAAGACATATTGGAGGAAATCGTCGGAGAAATCCGAGACGAATTCGATAAAGATGAGAAAGCGGATATCGAACAGATTCATGAGCGATTATACCGGATTTCAGGTCGTGTCTTAATTGATGACTTAAATGAACGCTTTAACCTAGGTATTGAAGAAGAAGATATTGATACGATTGGTGGTTGGGTCATGGCACAGGATACAGAAGTATCAAGTGGTCAAGAATTCCGCTATCAAGCGTATACGATCAAGGTCATGGAAGTCGATAACCACCAAGTGAAGTCGATTTATCTTCAATTGCCTGATCAAGAAGAAGTTGCAACAGAGGATATCGGATAAAATAGCAAAATCAAAAGACGATGGACATTAAGTTCATCGTCTTTTTTCGTTATTGAAAGAATGGCAGGGTAAAGGGATTGAACACTCCTTGTGTTTATCTCCGCCAGTGACGGGTATTACTGTTTATGTGGCAAAAAAGTCTTTTTTTAATTCAACAGGAAAAGGGGTTTTCTATCATGTCAAACGTCATTCTTACTTCACGCGCATCTGCAGTCGGTGGTCGCGACGGGAAAGTCGCTTCAGATGATAACGTCATTAATCTTGATTTAGTCATGCCTGGAACAAAAGGCAAAGAAGACATTCCGACATCAAACCCGGAACAGTTATTCGCAGCAGGATATGCCGCTTGTTTTGATGGTGCCTACAATTTGATGGCGCGCCAAGCGAAAAAACGAGTCGAGACGCGGACGAATTCAGAAGTCAGCCTCTTACAGGACGAAGCGGATAACGGTGTGAAAATTGCGGCGAAACTTGTCGTCGAAGTCGTTGGGGTATCGCAAGAAGAAGCAGAAGAACTACTTGAGAAGACACACAATTTCTGCCCGTATTCAAAAGCGACTCGTGGCAACATCGATGTTGACCTTTCTGTTAAAGTCGTCGATTCGTTATAAGAATACATCCTTAAGGAGGGTTTTCGATGGCACCAAAAGAAACCGATCGTCCAAATGAAAAATTGGAAGATGAACGGGATCGTCTGTCTGATAAAGAACGGAAACTGACAGAGGAGCAGCAAAAGGAAATCCTAAAAGGGAAAAACGAGATGCCAGATGATCCGGTTTCTCCACGAGATCGCGGAGAAGATCCGATTTAAATTCAAATAACTTGGGAGATGAATCACATGTCTAAAAAAGTAGCAGTCGTACTCGCCGATCATTTTGAAGATGTAGAATTCACTGGACCGGTTGATGCGTTAAAAGAAGCGGGGCACGACATTACTGTCATTGGTGCCAAAAAAGGTGCAGAGCTTGTTGGTAAACAGGAAGATGCAAAAGTAACCGTTGATCTCTCAATTGATGAGACATCGGCGGCAGACTATGATGCCCTTTTGATACCAGGTGGATTTTCACCAGATTTACTACGCGAAGATGAGCGTTTCGTCTCATTCGTCGAAGAATTTGATATGTCAAAAAAACCGATCTTCTCGATCTGTCATGGACCTCAGTTGATGATTAACGCCAAAATCGTTAAAGGAAGAAAAATGACAGGTTATAAATCAATTCGCATCGACCTAGAAAATGCTGGAGTAGATTTCGCGGACGAAGAAGTCGTCGTTGATGATAATTTTATCTCAAGTCGACAACCGGATGACATTCCTGCATTCAATCGAGAAATCGTTGCAAAACTCGGCTAATCGTATAAAACAAAAATCAGCACTGCGTTGTCGCAGTGCTGATTTTTTTATGAGTTCTCTGGATAATCACAGAGTTCCGTGATAACCCCATGTGAATGACGAGGGTTCATATAAATCAGTCGTCGTCCAAACGGCGTCGTTCGATACGTATCTTCTAAAAATGTTAAGCCTTGTTGTTTTGCTTCGGCAATTGCTTGATCTAAATCATCAACACGGTAGGCAATGTGATGGACTCCTTTTCCACGTTGTTTTAAAAAACGAGCGATTGGACTATCCTGGCTAGTTGGTGTCAACAGCTCGATATGCGCATCATCGAACTCGATGACGGCGATGTTGGAAGCGACACCAGGTGCGGGGTTTGAGTACTCTTTTGTTAATGTTCCACCAAGTACTTTTGTATAAAATGAGATTGCTTCTTGCATATTGCGAACGGCGATGCCGGTATGATCTAGTTTCATCTGATGTTTCCCTCCATTCGCTTCAGTTTCCCAAAAATGAATCAAAGTTGCAATGGGAAGCTGTTTTCCATCATTTTCTATTACATAGAAGAGGAACAATTTATTTAAAATGAAATATCACTGAAATATTATGGAAGAGGAATGAATGCTATAATCAAAAACGTTCCTATAAATAAGAAAAACTATTATAGAATTTAATTTTAACGTAACTGTTATTCCATATAATGCATCGACATACTACTAGAGAAAAAGAGGGAATACTACATGAAAAAAACGTTCGCGTCGCTCATCGTTTCCGCACTAGTTCTTTCATCAGCACCTCATTTTGCAGCAGCTGACGATTTAAGTGAACAGAAAGCTAAAAACGAACAACAGCAACAAGACAATGCTAAAAAACAAAAAAACTTAGAGTCTTCCGTTAATCAGGAGGGTCAAAAAATTTCTAAGACGCAACAAGAAGTCAATCGATTAGACGAAGCCTTGAATGAAAAGATCTTTGCTGTCGAAACGAAAGATCGTCAAATTAAGGCGACGGAACGAGAAATCGTTCAACTTGGAAAAGAAATCGAAAAGTATAAAGCGAAATTAAAACGCCAAGAAAAACTACTTGGGGATCGTCTTCGTGTCATGCAAGAAAATGACGGGAACTCGATTAAATGGGAAGAAGTCATTTTTGGGGCAAAAAACGTCGGTGACCTCGTTAGCCGTGTCATGGCCGGAAAATCGATTTCAAAGCAAGATGATAAAATGATCACGGATTATCAAAATACGCAAAAGCAATTAGCGGATGCACAACAAGAAGTGAAAGACAAGAAAGCACAATTGGTTGTTGAAAAGCAAGAATTGAAACGCCAACAAGCAGAACTTGAATCGCAATTAAAAGAGCGAAACAAACGCTTAAAAGAATTACGTAAGAAAAAAGAGAAATTTGAAACACAATTGATGGATGCAAAAGAAGTCCAGCAAATTCTGATTGCTCAAGAAAAAGCGATTGCAGCTGAAAAGGCAGCACGTGAACGTGAAGCACGTATCGAAAAAGAGCGTCAAGCTCAAGCAGCACGTGAAGCAAAAGCGCGAGCAGAAGCTGAAGCAGCTCAAGCAGCGGCTCAAAAAGAAGCTGAGCAACAAGCAGCTAAAGAAGCAGCGGCTCAGCAGGCAGCACAAGAGAAAGCGTCGCAAGCCGCGAAACCTTCTGGTTCGACGAAACAATCGACTCCAAAAGCATCTACACCTGCGCCAGCACCAGCTGCGCCAGCACCAGCTGCGCCAACACCGTCAGCACCTGCGACACCTAAACCGTCACCATCATCCGGTGGTCTGTTCATCCATCCAACGGTTGGGGCTGTCACGCAAGGCTATGGCTCAGCAGGTGGAGAAAACGGTTATACGTTCCATAACGGGATCGACTTTGGTGGTCCGGTTGGAACTCCAATCGTTGCAGCTGCAACAGGAACAGTCATTACAGCATCAGGTGGTGGTCCTTACGGAAACCACATCATGATTGCTCACCAATTAAACGGTAAAACGTACACAACATTGTATGCTCATATGAGCGCACTCAATGCTCACGCAGGTCAACGCGTCAGTCAAGGTGAACAAATCGGTTTACGTGGAAGTACTGGGAATTCAACTGGTCCACACTTACACTTTGAAATCCACGTCGGTGGATACAGCTATAGTGCAACTGGTCCAGCTAGCTCAGTGAACCCAATGACGATGTTTTAAACAGTAAAGAATCGTTGCTTATGCAGCGGTTCTTTTTTTGCGATTTTCAAAAAATAAATGATTATATTACAAAAAAACGTTTTCATTTGAAATGTAAATGAAATTTTTTTGAAACGATTAGGGTGCTATAATCTATTTCAGATATGAGAGAAACTTGAATACTATAATAAAATATGAAAAACATAAGTGAGGAAAACGATATATGCTAAAAAAACTAATTTCTACCATTGTTTTAGGAGCATTACTTATAACAGGAACACAACCAATTGCAGCAGCAACGATCAAAGAAAAAAAGGCTGAAAATGCCGCAGAACAACGTAAATTAGAAAAAGCAATTAAAAAACAAGAGTCGAAAATTTCGAAAGAACAACGTCAAATCAATCGAATCGATGCAGCGATCAACGAAAAGATTTTTCAGATTTCCGAAAAAAATAAACAAATCGAGAAATTGAATTTGCGAATCGATGAATTAAAAGCAGACATCGTTCGCTACGAAGAGATGTTGAAAAAACAAGAAGAACTACTCGGTGATCGTCTACGTGTCTTCCAAGAAAACGATGGAAACTCAATCAAATGGGAAGAAGTCATTTTTGGATCGAAGGATTTAGGTGATTTATTTAGTCGTGTCATGGCAGGGAAAAAAATCGCGGAGCAAGATGATAAAATGATTTCGGATTACATCGCAACCCAACAAAAGCTAGCGGAAGCAAAACAAGCGCTCGTTGAAAAAAAGGCGGAGCAGGTTGAAGAGAAGAAAACATTAATCGAACAAAAAAAAGCGTTGAAAGTTCAAATGAAAGAACGCAGTGCTACGCTTAAAAAATTACGAAAAGGTAAGACGAAGTTTACGACAGAACTTCTAGACGCGAAAGAACTACAAGCCACACTTGAAGCTCAAGAACGTGCGATTGCGGCAGCGAAGGCAGCAGCTAAAGCAGCGGCTGAAAGAGCAGCAGCCGAGAAAGCAGCAGCTGAAAAAGCCGCTAAAGCGAATGCTCAAGCAGCAAAACAAGCAGGTAAGAGTTCAGAATCACCTACTTCAGTTGCCCCACCCGTTGTTTCGAGCGGTGGGAAATTCGTTCGTCCATCTTCTGGTGGCGTATCACAAGGGTTTGGACCAGCAAGCGGTGCGAACGGCTATACGTTCCATAATGGTGTCGATTTCAGTGGTTCGGTCGGCTCACCAATCGTCGCAGCAGCAGCTGGAACGGTCATTACAGCTTCAGGTGGTGGGCCTTATGGAAATCACGTCATGATTTCTCACTTCCTTGACGGGAAAGTCTATACGACAGTCTACGCTCATATGAGTTCATTATCTGTTCATGCAGGACAAACAGTTTCTCAAGGTCAGCAAGTTGGAACACTTGGTAGTACTGGGAATTCAACAGGACCACACTTGCATTTCGAACTACATGTCGGAGGCTATCAGTACAGTGCCTCTTCTCCTCTGAATGCAGTTAATCCATTAGCATACCTATAATTCAAAACGAGCTTCGGCTCGTTTTTTTCTTGCCGCTATGCTACAGTTAAGGCGAAATGAATACTTGAGCAACTAGGGGAGCTGGAGGAATCCGGCTGAGAGGAAAACCAATCTGTTTTCGACCCTATTACCTGAACTGGATAATACCAGCGTAGGAAAGTTGAGCCGAACGAATACCGAAATGGTTGGATAACGATTTCGTATAGCGTCGACTGCTTTTTTACAGCGGTCGACGCTTTTTTTTGTCGGTAACAACTCCCTTACATTGCTCGATGGAAAGGTGAGAAAAATATGAAACATGTATTGACGATTGCGGGATCTGACTCCGGTGGTGGAGCTGGAATTCAGGCAGATTTAAAGACATTTTCGGCATTGGGCGTTTATGGGATGAGTGTTTTGACGGCGGTAACGGCTCAAAATACACTGGGCGTTCAAGCAGTAGAAGAGTTATCATCGGAAATCGTTGATGCCCAATTAGCTTCAATCTTTTCAGATATTCGTGTGGATGCTATCAAAATCGGTATGGTCTCGAATGCACAAACGATTCACGTCATTGCAACACATCTTCGCAAACAGACAGTTCCGATCATACTAGACCCTGTCATGGTCGCAAAAGGCGGGCATGCCCTATTGCGGACGGAGGCAGAGGAAGCACTAATCGCGGAGTTACTGCCACTTGCGACACTCGTCACACCAAATTTACCGGAAGCAGAGCGCTTAACAGGGCAGTCAGTTACTAATCTAGAGGAGATGCGACTGGCGATGCATCAGTTGGCTATGAAGACTGGAGCCGTCTTGCTAAAAGGTGGACATCTACCGGGAGCTGCCACGGATTTATTATGGGACGGGCAAGAGGAATACCGTTTCACATCAGATCGGTTAGATAATCAACATACTCATGGAACAGGCTGTACCTTATCTGCAGCGATTGCGGCACGGATGGCACTTGGAGAAGCTTTACCGGACAGTGTACGTCAGGCCAAGAAGTATGTTACAGAGGCGATTCGTCATGGATTTGCTCTCGGACAAGGGATTGGACCGACACATCATTTTCATTCACTTTGGAGGGATACACATGTTTACGACCATTCTTAAACACAAACCACTCATTCATCATTTGACGAACACAGTCACGATCAATGATTGCGCCAATGTCACACTCGCCGTTGGCGCATCTCCAGTCATGGCGGAGGATATTCGCGAAGTGGAAGAGATGGTTCGACTTGCGCAAGCTCTTGTCTTGAACATTGGAACAATTGATGCAGACATGCAAGCAGCTCAACGACTCGCCGCAAGCGAAGCGAGACGCTTGAACGTTCCGATCATCCTTGATCCAGTTGGAGCGGGAGCTACATCATTGCGTACGTCCTTTTCAAAAGAATTGAGTAGACTCGGATGTACGGTCGTTAAAGGAAATGCTTCAGAAATCAAGACATTGCTTGGGGAGAATGGACGAACAAAAGGAGTCGATGCTGCTAGTGATGAGATCATGGATCGAGAAATCATTCGTGCATTCGCTCGTAAACAAAAGTCCGTCATTGTCGTCACAGGTCCAATCGACTACATCACGGATGGCATGCGCGAAGTGGAACTACAAGTAGGTACGCCGCGTCTCGGAGACGTCACAGGTACGGGGTGTATGACAGCTTCTTTGATTGCGAGTTTTCTTGGTGCAGGATATTCTGCGTTTGAGGCAGCAGTCCACGGAACATTTATCATGGGAAAAGCAGGAGGACAGGCAGCATCAGAAAAAGGTCTAGGTAATTTCAAACGAGAGTTGTTCAATGCAATCAGTCTGATGACGGAGCAAGATTTGATGGAGGTGGTAGAACATGTCAATTGATTATTCCATTTATGCGGTGACAGATCGTCGATATCATCCGGGAGTTGCAATCGAAACGGTCGTTGAAGAAGCGATTTTAGGTGGTGCAACGATTATACAATTACGGGAAAAAACAGCGCAGGGAAAGGAATTCTTCGAACAGGCAGTCCGGTTAAAGAGATTGACGGATCGTCATGATGTTCCTTTGATTATCAATGACCGAATTGATATTGCGTTACTTGTCGGAGCTGGTTTGCATATCGGACAAGAAGATATTCCTCTAACCGCAGCGCGCCGTCTCTTACCGAACACTGTGATCGGCGTATCGGTAGCAACCGTCGCGCAAGCGATTGAAGCAGAACGAGATGGAGCATCTTATTTAGGTGTAGGTTCTCTATTTGCGACGTCATCGAAAGCAGACGCCGACTCGATGTCACACACGATGCTTCAAGCGATTCGCGAAGCCGTGCGCTTACCTTTAATCGGCATTGGTGGAATTACGGCAACGAATGTCGCTTCTCTTCCTATCCCATTAGAAGGATATGCGGTCATCTCGGAAATTTTTGCTAAAGAAGATCGACGACGTGCTGCACAACATATGACAGATGCTGTATGGGAATGGCATCAATCTCTTCAGAACAGGGTATAATCCGTTCAGAGGTGATTGTATTGAAATGGCAGATGATCCGTTTTCGGGGCTATTGGATCCGGTATCGATTGGAACCACAAATCATTCGCGTGGATAATCGGGGGATCTACCATTTGGGGAAAATTTTATTTCCGCGTCCTAATCGTGTATCTTATGAAATGGCTCTCTTGCTGAAGGAAAAGTATGAAAGACGCTACAAACGTCCGTTGTATATCAAGACAAGTTCGATCGCTACAGAAATTTGGGGACACACCCACTTAGACATCTATTATCGAATACTGCTTCGTCTCCCGATTCCTGCTCGATTACGTAAGCGTTATAGGAATCGATTGGAGAGTACGAAGATCATCGATATCGGTGTACGTGCGGTCGATCAAAATCGAATCGTTTGGGATATCGGTGATTACGTAGGGGGATGGTTTGTATTTTGGCTCATTCGTAGGCGGATGCGCTGAACTTGCAAATGTCCTGTTTCTCATGGTGCAATATAGAAATAGAAACGAGGTGACGGACATGGACATTCCCCGTTGTGAAACGATTGCTATTGATGAACAGCGTGCGTCTGAGATTGGACAAGTCGTTGATACGATTCCGACGCTTGAAATCGGAAAATTATTTAAGATCCTTTCAGATGCGACACGACTACGAATCGTTTATGCGTTGACGATCGAAGAGGAATTGTGCGTTTGTGACGTCTCTGCTTCTGTCGACTGCTCGATTGCGACAGCATCTCATCATCTTCGCTCCCTGTTGAAACAAGGGCTCGTCAAGTTTCGTAAAGATGGAAAAGTCGTGTATTATTCTTTAGATGACCATCATGTGTCGTCGCTTGTTCATATGGCGATGGAGCATGTACAAGAGGGAAAAGCAGTATCTGAATAATTTTTAGAGTAAACGAAAAGCGCAGCCGAAGCTGCGCTTTTCGTTTACTCTAAGGACGATTCGTCTGACTTGTTAGGTGCGAACCGGTGGGAAAAAAAGATCGTCGCACTAATTAATAAAAAGGACAGAATAGAGAGACTGAGACACATCCATTTATATGTAGCGACTAAAGTATCTGATTGTTGTAATTTTGCTTGAAGTGTCTTATACAAATCATCTTTCACACGAGATAAGTCCTCGAGAATCGTTTGTGTCGTTTGCGTCGTTTGTTTGGCAAGGCGCTTTGCTGCCGTTGGACTCTGACGCTCATAGACGACGAATACTCGTTCAATCTCGGACTCCCAGACATTATTGCGACGTAGTAAATCCTTGATTGCTCCTGGCGTGGTCGACGATTGATTTAGACTGTTTCGTAAATCATGAATTTTAGAAGTAGAAAAGTAATACTGTTCGAGATAACGACTATCTTCATACAATAAAAGACCACGCACCGCATTGGCACGATCTCGGTTATGTTCAACCAACTGGTCCACTTGATTGATTAACGGTATGTCATGATCCTTCATTTGCTCTGTTATCGTTGCAATCGTCCGATAACCGGATAGGGCGTAAATGATTGGGATAGAAGCGAATAAACTGATCAAAAGGATCAGCAGAATACGCTGACGCCAAAGTGAGTGCATGCAATCATTCCTTTAAATAAATAGACATGTCATAAGCTTAACTACTATCGCAAAAAAAGTGAAGCCTGTCCATTTTTTGAATAGGGAGAAGAAAGTAAAAAAATCAGTATTCCTAATAAAAAAGCAGGAAAGCTGGTGCAATACGAGAAGCTGTTTTAAAGTAAACGAAATAGAAAAAGCACAGCTAGGCTGCGCTTGAGTTTAAAACGAATACGAATGTTCCTTATAATTCCCAAAAACAGTATGGATTTCTGAGAACGTAACGAACGCGTTAGGTTCGACAGAAGAAACGATTTCTTGCAAACGAACGATTTCATTATTTTGAACGACGACATAGACCATTTTCTTCGTTCGGTTGGAGTATCCTCCCCGTGCATCAAGGATCGTCACACCACGACCAAGTTCTTTTGTGATGACTTCATTTATTTCATCCGCCTTTTCGCAAATAATGATACATTGCTTAGAAGCGGAATAAAAACTGTAAACCGTTTGAAGAGCTTTGGCGCGAACGAAGCTCATGATAAGAGCATACATAACGTGTTTCAAATCGAAGACCCACCATACCAAGATATAGATGACAAGATCTTGCATCAGAAATATGCGAGGAAGTGGCCAATTATGAAAACGAGCAAAGAAAAACTTTCCAAGAATATCGAGTCCACCTGTCGATGCGCCACCAAAGAAAATCAATGCCATTGCAAGACCAGAGACTAGACCGGCAAAGATGGAGGCAACAAGCGGATCATTCAACGACTCGGGAACGATCTGAGTCGGAATCCAGTCGATTAAAAAAGAAGAGGCAACGACAATGATGCCAGATAAGAACATGAATCGCTTTCGTAAGAAACGGAAACCTAAAAGGAAAAGGGGAATGTTTAAGAGCAATTGGGTTAATCCGATTGGAGTGTGGAAAAGCTCTTGAATGACAAGCGTGATCCCCATGATACCACCTGATCCGATATCATTTGGAGATAGTAGTAAGCTGATGTACAGGGAATACAGCAACGTACCTATGATTAAAAAACTGATTTTTTCAACTCTCTTTTTCTGTGGGTGTGTTGTAGTCATGGCATTATGATGAGTGACCTCATGCTCCTCCTTCTGTGAGTATCTGCCTGCAAGAGTACGCCCATATGCATAAAATTTCAACCCTTCTTATGAAAAAAGATGAAAAAGGGTAAGTTTTTTTAGGAAGGTGATGAAAATGAAGAAAACATTCTTGATTATAGGCTGTATTTGTTTAGGCGTATTGGTGGGGATTCGTCTTTTTCAACAACCAGACGAAGAAAACCAACGATCTATTTGGCATGATGGTGATCTCGTAGCGAGACAAGTCGGTGCTTCCATGATGAATACGGTAGCTGTTCGCCAATTAGCTGAACAACTCCCGTTTTCATCAGAATTAAAACAGGTAGATGTCGAAGGAGAGTCGTTACGGCTCGCTTATGACGTCACAGGCAAAGAACGGCGTGCTTGGATCGGGACCGATACTGGTACATTACAAATGAATCAGGATTTCTTGAACGCTCGCTTATCAAAAGTACTTATGCATCATACGCTCGTTTTATTTTCGACGATTCCTGACTTGACCAATCTTGAAATTCACTATACCGATCCCTATTCGAAAGCTGATTTTAAGATAGATCGTAGCGCGTTCGATATCTATACACCATCTGACATCGAACGCGCTACGTCATCGTCTGGACGTTTTAATCGTGTCGTCATCGATGGATATGTGCTTGATGCCTCCAGACGACAAACCTTTTTCGAGCGTTTCGCATCAGGATTTTCAATTCAAACTAATTAATTGTATAAAGCAAGAAAAGGCATTTTTCACAATCTCGACACAATGATATCGTTTACATCTCGTTCTTTTATGAAAACGATAAAACAGGTCGATTCAAGACTTGAACATCTCTTAAGATGGAAGTATCATAATAAATGAATAAACATTGTGAAGTGTTGAACAAAAGAAAGAGAGGTTTCTACAATGAACGAGGTAGAAGCATTAGAAGGATTACGGAATAAAGCAATCAAGTCGACACGTATGCTACAACTGCGTCCTCTCGAATACTTAGTTCGTGCCATGTTAGCGGGGATATTCATTGGATTTGCAATAATTTTTACCTTAAAAGCAATTAATGGGCTGTATATGGCAGAATCACCTGTCGCGACACTTGTCGGTGGATTGACGTTCGGAGTGGCACTCGTCTTGATCGTTTATGGCGGTGCAGAACTGTTTACAGGGAATACGATGTATTTCACGACGGCAACGATGCGCGGCTATACAACGAAGATGGATACGATGAAAGTCTGGTTGATTTGTCTGATCGGAAATGGTCTTGGAGGATTAGCATTCGCACTACTCTTCTCTCAAACAGGTATCTTACAGGAACTTGGAATGAACAATTGGTTGTTTGCTGTATCGGAAACAAAAATTCATCATTCGACGTGGGAAATCTTTACTCGGGCAATCTTCTGTAACTGGATGGTCTGTTTAGCAATTTTCATTCCGAAGAACATGAAGAATGAGTTAGCGCAAATCATGATGATGATGGTACTTGTCGCAGTCTTCTTCGCATCAGGATTTGATCATGTCATCGCAAATATGGCATTGTTCTCTATCGCATTAATCGTGCCACATCCGGATACGATTACGTTTGCAGGAGCCATGCACAATCTTTTACCGGCTTTAGCTGGGAATATCATCGGTGGAGCAGTCTTCATGGGAATGATTTATACGTGGTTGAATAAAGAAAAACTAGAAATAGATGAATCACGTCAATCTACGGCACCGGTTCATATCGCTTCTAAACAAAATGCATAATGAAAAAGCAGCTGTCGCGACAGCTGCTTTTTCATTCATTCCATATGTTGAAAGCGATCAACATCTGCGGCGAGTTCTTCGTAAATCGTCTCGACGATTTGTGCGTCATCAAAGAGTCCGAGGACGTTATCGTCCGGTAAGGCGTCAACAGGAGACGTAAAGTACAGAACTGCCGTTAGCAATAATTGTTCTTGCTCCGCATGCATCTCGAATTTTTTCTGATAGAGGGCACGAAGCATTTCGAGTAGTTGTTTTAATTGGAAATAAAGGACGAGTTCTGCCTCGCGTTCGATATCAGAACTTTCCGTAGACGCGATATCTTGTGTCAGATGTGCGAGTCCGATTTCTGCTCGAATCAACAATTCTTGTTGTGCTTTTTCATCACCGACGAGATCGAGTGCCTGTCGGTGAAAATACGTATAAGCTGATTTAAAATCTCCGGGTGTGAATTCCATGATGATGCCTCCTTCTCTTCTCTTTCTAGTTTCGCCTTATTTCTTGCAAAATTGCAACTATTTCGTGAAAATAAAGATACAAGAAAGGGGATTACATAATGCCGACACAAGCAGAATTACAACAGTACGCGTCTTTAGCAGTGCGTACCGGGATCAATCTACAGCCAGGACAACAACTTGAGGTGCGAGCGGGAATCGAGAACTTACCACTTGTTCGCGAAATCACACGTGTAGCATATGAAGTAGGTGCTACGCAAGTATATGTACAATGGTCAGATGATGAGATGACGAAAATCCGTTATTTTGATGCACCAGAAGACTCGTTTGATACATTCCCGGATTGGTTAAAAGCACGTTACGATCAGCTTGCAGAAGAAAAAACAGCATTCTTATCGGTCGTCAGCGAAGATCCAGATTTATTAAATGGTGTTGATTCAAGTCGAATCGCGCGTGCGAATAAAGCAGCTGGTATTGCTCTCGCCAATTGGCGAAAGTTCGTCATGAGTGACAATGTCAGCTGGTGTGTCGTAGCAGCACCTTCTGAAAGCTGGGCGAAGAAAGTATTCCCTGATGCAGAGGAACCGATTGAGGAACTGTGGGCAGCTATTTTGAAGGCAACACGTGCTGATCAAGCGGATCCGGTTGCTGCATGGGCGGATCATGATCATAATCTGCGTTCAAAAGCGAAATTCCTGACAGAGAAGAAATACAAAACATTGCATTATAAAGCGCCAGGAACAGAGTTATCAATTGAATTACCAGAACGTCACGTTTGGTTAGGTGGCGGTGGTCCGAATGCAGATGGTGTTGATTTTATCGCGAATCTGCCGACTGAAGAAGTGTTCACATTACCGAAGAAGACAGGTGTTAACGGTCATGTCTCGAGTACGAAACCACTCAGCTACAGTGGTAACTTGATTGATGAATTTACTCTTTGGTTCGAGGACGGAAAAATCGTCAAAGCGGAAGCGAAACAGGGGCAAGAAGCATTGGATGATTTAATTTCCCTCGATGAAGGTGCCCGGTATCTCGGAGAAGTCGCGCTTGTACCACATCGTTCTCCGATTTCTGATTCAGGTATTTTATTCTACAATACGTTGTTTGATGAGAATGCTTCGTGCCACTTAGCGATTGGTCGTGCGTACTCGACGTGTCTTGAAAATGGTCCCAGTCTTTCAGCGGAAGAACTAGAAGCACAAGGTGCGAACGACTCGATGACGCATGTCGACTTCATGATTGGATCCGCGGATCTATCAATTGAGGGAGAACTTGCAGACGGGACGCGTGAATCAGTCATGCGTGACGGAAACTGGTCGATCTAAACGAATAAAAAGGTGAGTCCGAATACTGGGCTCACCTTTTCTGATTAGATTATTATCATGCTTCTTCCCCAATGATTTTTACTTCTGTCTCAAGTAAAATACCGAATTTTTCTTGGACGGTTTCTTGTACATGGCGAATGAGTGCAATGTAGTCAGATGCTGATGCGTTTTCGACGTTGACGATAAAACCGGCGTGTTTCTTTGATACTTCAGCACCACCGATGCGTGTTCCTTGGAGTTCACTATCTTGAATCAATTTACCCGCAAAATAGCCTTCTGGACGTTTGAAGACACTACCACAAGAAGGATATTCGAGAGGCTGCTTTGTTTCTCTTTTATGCGTTAGATCATCCATGACTTCCTTGATCAATGCTGGATCACCCTCCGTCAAAGCAAATCGTCCTTCGAGAATGATGTATTCTTTCTTTGAGAAACAACTCGTCCGGTATCCCAGTTCGAGTTCATCATGCGAAATGTTCAACAGATCCCCTTGTCGTGTCAAAACAGTGGCGCTATGAAGGCAATCTTTGACTTCTCCACCGTAGGCGCCTGCATTCATGATCAACGCGCCACCAATCGTTCCCGGAATCCCGCAAGCAAATTCAAGACCACTCAGTTGATGCGCATACGCAACACGAGACGCCTCGATGATTGCTGCGCCACTTTGAGCGACGAGTTCATGTCCTTCGACCGAAATGTCGGTTAACTTTTCAAACGAAAGAACGATACCGCGAATACCGCCATCACGTACGACGAGATTCGATCCGTTCCCGAGCAATGTCAAAGGGATGCCTCGTTCGTAAGCATATCTTACGACAAAAGCCGTTTCTTCATAAGACATTGGGATGATGAAGAGATCAGCGATTCCTCCCATTTTTGTATACGTATGATATTTTAAAGGTTCATTGATCAGTACAGATTCTTTTGAAATGCCTTCATATAGCCCTGTCATTACTTGTTCAGTCATCATGGTCTCAGTCCTTTTCATAAATTCCTATCCAGCGCTTATGCGCTCAAAATATATTTTAACATTAATTGTGCAGTCGTTGTTCAACATACTGTTCCCAAAATACCGACTTATGCCGGGAATTGCAAGTACTAGGGAGTGAATGTCATCGATTAGTAATGAAAAACATCGCACAGGTAGAATAATAGGGAAGAGGAATGAAGGGAAAAGAACTCGGGAAAAGAAACATATAGAAGGAGGCGATGAGGATGGAAAGTGAACGATTATGGATGCGACCATTCGAAGAAGCGGATTTCAGCTTTTACAAGTCACTTGTTCAAAATGAGCAAGTCATGCGCTATATCAATGGTGGCGTTGCTCTGAGTGAAGATGAGGCACGAGAATGGTTTGATCGACAATTGGAACGATACTCGGATGAACGACAAACTGGTTTTTTGCTGTTATTCAAAAAAGAAACGAATGAACCAATCGGTTTCGCTGGATTATTGATGCAGGAAGTGGATGGAAAAGAAGAATTAGAAGTCGGTTATTGGCTCGAACCGAAGCACTGGAAAGTCGGTTATGGTCGTGAAGCAGCGAAACGTCTAATGATGGAAGCGTTTAATCGAGGGCATGATCGAATCATCTCGATCATTCATCCCGATAATCGTTCTTCTCAAAATGTCGCTCGCGCAAACGGTCTGAACTGGGAAAAAGATACGATTTTTAAAGACATCCCGGTCACGATCTATGCTGGACAATTATCACGACTTTGTCGTAACTAAAGAGGAGAGTTTTTATGTACGCATTCGCATTTGAGTCTTTTCATCACATGACACCCGATACGTTATATGCATTGTTGAAATTACGAATGGATATTTTCGTCGTTGAGCAGGAGTGTGCATATCCGGAACTAGATGATCAAGATCAACAAGCCACACACCTGATCGTACGTAACGAAAGCGGTCAAATCGTTGGATGTCTTCGGATATACAACCATCCGACAAAAGGATTAGCGATTGGCCGGGTTGCCGTTCATCGTACTCACCGATCAGTTGGATTGGCAAAACAAATGATGGAGAAAGCGATGGATTATTTGCAGGAAAAAGCTACGATCTACTTACAAGCGCAAGCGCACTTAGAAGGGTTTTACGGGTCATTTGGTTTCGAAACTGTATCCGAACCTTATTTAGAGGATGATATTCCACATGTAGATATGCAGTTTTACGCAAAGGATTCTAAAAAAGACTTCACGTCGTCGAAGGATAAACCGATGAATAAGTAGAATGAACTTTTCTCGGAGGTGGATCAGTCATGAAGAAAGTGCTGGTCATTTGCGCGCTTAGTTTAATCGGTATCCTCTCTTTAGGAGTCGGTATTTCGTATGCTCAATTGCAAGGGAATTACCGTGATTCTGAGCAAGAATTGATGACGATTTTAGAGCGACAACATGATTTATCGGCTTCCTCCTTTCTTGAAGTGCATGCCTCCTTTTCTTTACAGCATCGGCAAATCATACACGTCCGCCTTCGTGGCGAGCCTGCCATCACATACGAATTCATCCAACCAAAGGATGAAATCGAATATTATGGATCTGTCGGAACAAGTGTTGAAAAGACAGGGAAGCACGATGACGTCTTTCGAAATGCTCATCTAAAAGTCGGGGAAAAATAAAAAAATGGAGGATCTTTCGGAAACAACGGAAGATCCTCCATTTTTTGCTTTTAAGACGATCGGATATTGCGTACACTACGAAGAGATACTGGAATGAGGAGGTCGAGGGAATTATGTGGAAACCCTTTACGAAAAATCAATCAATTGCTCCGGCGTTGCAAGCCTTTCGGGAACTTGACGTTGAGATGTTTCGGACGCACGTTGCTCAACTGAACGATGCGGAACAACGTGCCTTACAATTCATTAAACGATCGCTAGAGCAGGATTCACCTGCTCATTTAGAACTAGCACTGGAGATGAAACAACCGTTCAGCGAAATCGATCGTCTGTTCCAAACGCTTGTCGCGTGTCAAAATCGTCAGCAGTTACTCGAGATGCTATTAGCGCACGGTCTTGACGTCAATCAAGTCTACACACTTGAGGGTCATCGCTCCATCGTCCGGCAGCCGCTTCACTTTCCTGTAGGTCTTTATGCGGCGCGTCATCCAGAGCTATGGACACTTGTCGCTACAAAATTGGACGTTACCTACACAATGCATCTTCAACGCAGTGATCAATTCATGGAGACGCATGAATTAAATCTGCTTGATCTCGTCTTATTACTTGATATCGAAGAAGAATTGACGATTCGAGTGCTGGATCAGCTGAGCGAATGCAAAGCGACCGTTGGGCTAGCAGAACGATTACAGCGCCCGACTTCACCGTTGTTGTTCAAAACAATTGAGGCAAATGCCTATCTTCCGACGTTCGTTTATGCGAAACATTACTTTCCATTCTATGCGTTGATTGGACGACAAACGACGCTCTTTCCATCTTTATTAAAACGTGTGATGCAAGAGCCTGTTGCATCTGAAATCTGTAAGGATGCCTTGCTTGCTTTCCATAACCATCATCCTGGACTTGCTATGACAATGGGAGACGTCTACATCGAACAGTTATTCGGGATGGGTCTGGTGCTTCGTGACGTGGGGCACGTTGATTTTAGAAAAATGGATGCGGAGTATGTGTTACCTGAATACAGAGAGGTCGTCGATCGGTTAAACGATTAACGGGGGATGATCTGTACTAAATGTATGCCAATAAGAGGTTAACTGGATATCGCAAAACATCGTGGGACGATATAGTCGTAATACGTCTTGCTGTGTTGAAAGAAAAAAGACTTCAAACGTTTGAATGTTCGAACGTCGTAGTTTTTCCTGAAACGTATGGAGTATGCGACTTCCGTAGCCTTGACGTCTCAGCCCAGGTAGACAGGTGATTTCAAGAAGACGAATGTTCGGACCGAGTTTTTGAAATAAGAGTGTACCAACGACCAATTGCTTATCATAGACTAAATAAGGAACAGCTTTTCGTCTGATTAACTTTTCTAAATCAGCAACACTGTGAGGGAAGAAGTGGGTGGATCCTTTGAGGGCATCGTTACGAAGAGCCAGATACGTATCTTGATTGCGTTCATGAACAGCTTTCAAACGCAATGTGGCAGGTTGTCCGTCTGATAATCCGATCAAACGAAATTGTTCGGCATATAAACTGTAGCCAAGCTCTTTCCAAATCGAGGTTACAGAAAGGTCATGTGGTGGAGAAACTTGTACGTGAATTTGTCGACACCCTTGCCGAAGGGCATGTGTGTGTAATGAAATGGCGAGACGACGGAAGGCTTGAATATCATGAAAAGCTCCGTTCGTTAAACGAACGACATCATGTACGACATGATAGCCAAGTGTCGCCTGGATCTGATCAGACTCGAGGTAAATCCATTGACACTCTTCAAGAGGCTGAAAAAATGAAACATCATACGGCTGTTGATGAGAATGTAGAAGTTGATGGACGTGTCGTCTTTGAACATGAGACAATTGACCGTAATACACGATAGGCAAATTAAATTCCTCCTTTAAGAAAGTGAAGATGGTTGCATCTCACTTTTATTTTACAGGAAATAAAAGGTATTTATATCTTTTGTTTCAAATAAAAAGTAGATGGATTCCTGAAGATAAGAAAGAATCGAGGCAAAAATATCATGAAGTATTTTTGGATCATCATTGGGTTATCAGGATTTCTAATCAGTGCGGATACATTGACAGTAGAAGCACGTGATTACGATGAACCGGGCGTGAGTAGTTCGACGACGTATGGTAATTATGGAACGGAAGACCATATCATCGTTGATCGAAAAGAACCAATTTATGAAGGATTCGATTCACCAAACGATATGGCATTTTTATTTGCCTGTATTGCTTTACTGGCAACGGTTGGACTTGGAATCGTTAATGCTTCTGATTGAGATGAATCTGCTCTGAGCCACGAGAATACAAAAAAGCAAGTGACGCTGTCCGTCACTTGCTTTTTTGTATAGTATGAGTGGTTAGGAAGAGAAGGATCCTTAAAAATGAATACGTTTTTTACGTCCGACGCGCTCTATACGATCATGCTCTTGTTCTAGTCCAGCGCGCTCGAGGAGGTCGAGATAATAACGAAAAGGAGTCGAACGATGCGAAAAGTAAGGAATATATTCTGTGAACAGCATTGTCTCCGCTCGTTCTAAGGCTCGTAGTGAAATCAGGGCATGCAACTCTGCAAAGCGAATTTCTTGATAAGTGGATAAAGCATCTGCATCGATTCGGACATGTGACTGTAGTTTTTTTGCATGCACGTTCAAGCAATTGATATAGGCTTCTTGGTGTTCTGCTGTCTCACAGTGGGCAAGTACGGCAAGTAAAAGATCACTGCGTTCGGTATCAACGTCCATTGGAACTTTCAAGGCAGTATAGAGCGCGCGTTCCATCCACTCGATGCCATGACTATCATTTTTATAATAACCGACTAATTCTTGAAAAAAATCGACTTGTGAGACTTTTAATAGTCGAAAAGGATCGTTACTTAAAAATAAAGGTTCTTCTCCGGCAGCTGACGAAAGAAGAAAGAAAAACTCCTCAAAGGCAATCTGGGTTCCATTTTTGCGATGTGCATAATGGCGTAAATGCTTCAGCAAACGTTTTGCGGTAATATACCAATTCTTTTGTTCGCGAAGCGGTACGATTGGGTTTGGCTCAAGGTACTGTAAGTCGTATGCCAATTGGATGAACCGATCTGTCTGTGCGATGGTTTGTTCGACGGTCGGTTGTTCCTGTTCTTTTTGCAAATCCTTATACTTCACGAACTGTGTCAACATGGCGTCAAACTCTTTCTCTTCGATGACTTGTCTCGGAAGTTGACGATAGATTTCGACGATGATATCGCGAAGGGTCGTATCGCCATACTGTTCCAATAAAAGACGTAGTTTCCGTATTCTCATGATCGACCTCCTTCGCCAAAAAAGCACAGTACAACACTATTCATTTCCCGCTTTTTTCATAAACCGAACCTCTTCATTTGCGCTTTTTAGTCAGAGACGACTATCTTAAATAAGAAGACTCATTACAGAAGGGGACAATTACTCATGAATGAAACCATTCAACATTTACTCAACCACCGGTCAATCCGGAAATTCAAACAACATCAATTAGACGAAAAGACAATCGAGACACTTGTTAAAGCAGCGCAGGCTGCATCGACATCTTCTTATCAGCAAGCCTATGCGATTATCGGTGTCGAAGATGAAGAATTGAAACGACAACTAGTCGACGTTGCAAGTGGTCAACAATACGTGGCAGAAAATAGTTATTTCTTTGTATTTTGTATGGATTACCACAAACACATGTTAGCAGCAGAACTAGCAGGGGGGGATGTAAGTCGGACGATCGAGACGACAGAAGCACTTGTTGTGGGGGCTGTTGATGCGGGACTCGCTGCTCAAAATTTAGTCGTAGCTGCCGAGTCGCTCGGATATGGAACAGTCTATATCGGTTCACTGCGTAATGATGCCCGTCGTGTCAGCGAGCTCTTACAACTTCCTGATCACGTCGTACCATTATTCGGAGTCGCAGTTGGTCTTCCGGATCAGCAACCTGGTAAAAAACCCCGCCTTCCGATGGATGCAGTCTTCCACCGGAATACGTATACTGATGACGATACGATGCGTGACTTACTGGCACAATACGAAGAGTCGACGTCATCGTATTACGGAGAACGGACCGGTGGTCAACGGACAGAAGGGTGGGTCAAACAGATGGCTGCCTCGATGCACGAACCGAAACGGACGTATCTCCGCGAATTCTTGAAAGAGAAACAAATCGCAAAAGATTGATACGGAGGTATCTGAATGGCAGAACATCAACCACAGCGCTCCCGCTTGGAGCGACGACGCTTAGAACTAGAAGAGCAAGCAAAAGAAGAGGCATTTTCGTCGGAAGAGTCGATTGCTCATGAACCACTTAAGGGACAGCAGGGAACAGAAACGTACCATCGATATGTTGAAGAGCAACGACGGGACCCAAAAAGTACATCGCGTCGTTCTAAAAACAGCATACTGAAACAGGTCGTACAGATGATCGGGAGCGCAGGCTCGCGATTGTTTTCTAATCAAGAACGCTCGAGACGTTCGAGAAAGACTGGGCGATCAGAGCAATCCGTGCAAAAAAAACCTGACGTATCTTCAAAAGAAGCCTATCCTAAAAAAATCAAGAAAAAACGTCGTTTTAAACGAAAGCTTCTTGGATTGTTTTTGCTGTTGCTCATCGCATTCGTTCTTTTTGCCTCACAACCCTTCACGTTTTTGTTGATCGGTAGTGACGCACGACCTGGAGAATCGTTACGCGGGTCACGTTCAGACTCCCTGTCGGTTATGCAATTCATTCCACTTTCTCGAACGATTCAGTTGACATCGATTCCTCGGGACACGTATACACCGATTTCCTGTGAGAATGGAAAGAAAGATAAAATCACACATGCTTTTGCCTTCGGTGGAGAAGAATGTACACAAGATGCCGTTTCTGGTCTACTCGATGAAGACATCGATGGAAAGATCGTCATCTCCTTCGATAGTTTCATCGGATTAGTTGATCAAATCGGCGGAATCGATCTTGTATCGACAGGAACGTTCTCCGAGCAGGATGCGAGTGGGAAAGCAAATCAGTATTCATTCCAGAAAGGAAAGGAATACCATATGGATGGTGCAATGGCACTTGCCTATTCGAGACACCGTAAAACGGACAATGACGGGGCACGCGCCAATCGTCAGTCGGAAGTCATCCAAGCCGTCGCGACGGACTTGTTGAAGCCAACTGGATGGTCGAAAATTCCGGCAGCGCACACGTATATGAAAGAAGAGATGAACCTCGATTTAAGTGTTCGTGAGATGGCAACAGCAGGTTTATCGATCGCCTTGATGTCAGAACGGAAACACTATGAAATTGAAGCCGTCAGTCAGCGATTGAATGGTATTTTCTATGACTTACCGAATGAGAAGGCACTGCAAGAACTACGTGATCGTCTCGATACGACGTTTTATGGTACCTTGAAGAACTAAAGGGGAGGGGTTTCCTTCCGGTCATTGCGGGTATAAATTGATGTACGTTGCTCCTTTGGTGGATCGTGTTAGGTCATCTCCGAAAGTAACGATTTTTGGACATGACATCATGACATTCCACGAAGGTGACTAACTTATCGAGGAGGGACCCCCCATATGAAAGTACTAGTTGTAGGTGCATCCGGTACGATTGGAGCGCGCGTCGTCAAATCGCTTGCCAAGGGTCATCAGGTCACGGTCATCGTTCGTCACGAACATCTGGTGGAACGATTCGAAAAACTCGGTGTCAAGGCACATTACGTCGATATTGAAACAGAACTCGAAAAAGTCATTGAACATGGAGTCGCAGGACAGGATGCAGTCATTTGTGCGGCGACCGCAGGAGTAGACGGCGAAGCAACGGAAATTGAACTGCTGGATCGGACAGTTGCCTTAAAAACGATCGATGCAGCTAAAAAAGCGCGTGTACGTCATTTCGTACTATTAAGTGCGTACGGTGCTGATCGACCTGAGCAATTTAAAAAGGATGTCTATCCGTTCTATGCTGCTAAGAATGCGGCTGAAGAGCAGATTGAACATAGCGGTTTGACGTATACGATTATTTGTCCCGTTGCCATCACGACTGGTGAAGGGCGCGGTTTGATTGAGGCAGATGAAGATTTGAAAGATACAAAGGATGCAACGATTTCGGAAACAGATGTCGCATCGATTCTCGTTGCTTCCGTTGATAATCGGTCAGTATTCAATCGACGTCTAGAAGTCAAGGAAGGGAAGACATCCTTGAATGAGGCCTTAGGCGGAACCGAGGCAGTCGGTAGCGTCAAAGATAACCGTCAAGTCAAAAAACAATTACCACGTTTTAACTAATCATTTAAAGAGCGTATCTAAATAAAATGAGGCGAACTCTTTTCTGTTTACAAAACAGAAGAGTTCGCTTTTTTGTTGATAAAAGAAGACGGTCGAAAAGAGGAAGTCTGCTACACTTAACGAAGAAGGAGGGGATTAGATGTGAAAAAAATGTTGATCTATCTGATCCTAGCGATCGCTATCATCGGCATTGCCTATCAAGGTTATCAAACATACGATGCGAAGCAAAAGAAAGTAGAACAACAACAAAAACAAGCATCGCAAGGTGGTCTAGAGGTAGGGATGAAAGCCCCGAATCTATCCTTGCGTCAAGAAGGAAAAACAATCGATCTAGACGAAATTAATCATGATGTCTTTGTTATTAATTTTTGGGCGACGTGGTGTCCACCTTGCAAACAAGAAATTCCAGAACTAAATGCCTTTGCACGACATACGAATATACCTGTTTATGGCATCAACGTCACGACATCGGAGCGGCGTGTTTCAGATGTTGCCGATTTTCTGAAGCAGACACCTGTTGAATATTCCGTGTTGTATGATCGAACAGGAAATTCAGAAGACGCCTATCGTCTCGTAGCAATGCCCGCAACCTACGTATTAGATCGTAAAGGAACGATTCTTGCAAAACATGTCGGTCCTGTGACGGAACAGATGTTAAAAGAGATGGTGAAACGAACAGGAGGATGACAATGGAACTCCTATGCGACAACTGCTCCTTTCAACAAACATTTCAACTCGGTCAACTAGATGGGTGGCCGACGTTTCCTGCTGTCTTGACGCAAGGAGTTGAAGCGTTCATGACAGGTCTGCCGCTTTGGTTCGTACCGTCGATGCATGAACCGGTCTTACAGCGGACGTATGTGGACGACTGGAATCGTTTTCGTTTAATCCAATACTATCAGCTACATCAAGCAGAAGTAGCGGATGATTGGGTACCGTACCAATTAGACTTATATCATTGTCCAACATGTCACCAGTTTTCAAATCGATTTTGGTGTGCTTTATTTTTGCAATTGGATGTCGTACAGCCACAGTATGTGTGTCCAAACGATCAAACAATATTAGAACGAATCGAAATATCTGATGTCCATCAGTACCCTTGTCCGTCGTGTAGTCACCATTCCCTATATGTTCGTCGTTAAAGCGAAAAAGCCATTCGTTTCATGAAGGACTGATGAGAGAAATTTTTCTCTATAGTCGATGCATGATGCCGAATGGCTTTTTATCGATCATCAGCCCATTTGCCGAAACGAAAACGTTTGAAAGGAAGAGGGTGATGAATTGCTGACATCTATCGTATAAGTCGTACCGTCAAAAATAATTGTATCGCCTAATCTTGCTTCAGGTGGTAAATAACGTCGTGGAATGAAGCTTGAACCATTTTCCCACAGTAGAACGGCATATTTACCATCAAGTCGCTCCAGCGTACCACGTTTGATCATATTAACTCCTCCCACAATTACATCGAAGTCGTTCCTCGATCGAACAGGAACGTACTCTTTCTCTATCATTCTCTGTAATTTTTATTCTTATGTTTGGTATATTCCCAGTTCGTTTCATCTTTACACATAATTCTTTAAAAAAACGTGATTCCAAGCCGTTTTCGTCGTAATTCGGACGTAATTAACTGGAAATAAAAGCGATAGTGGCAGAAAAAAAGATCCGATATGTCATATCGGACCTTTAATATGAAATAGACTTAAGAAGCGAGGGACTGTTTCGTTTCGACTTTAGTCGGACGAAGAAAAGCAAGTAAGAACGTAAACAATGGTGAAAGAAGTAAAAAGAATGCGAACGGGATGTATTCCGTTACCGGAACACCTAGTGTTGAAGCGAAGAATGCTCCGGAAACTCCCCACGGAATGAGTGGATTGACGAGTGTTCCTCCATCCTCTAGTGAACGAGAAAGGAAACGTGGATCAATCTGACGTTCTTCAAAAACCCGTTTAAATGCTTGTCCTGGCAATAAAATCGACAAGTACTGTTCTCCAGCCATCACGTTGACACCGATGGAAGATAAGGCAACAGCAGAGATGATACTTCCATCGCGTTTGAGTCGTGAAACGGTCCGTTCAATGATGACATCGATGACACCGATGCCGCGTAAAACACCACCGAAAGCGAGTGCGAGCATGACGAGGGAAACGGACCACATCATTGATTGCAAGCCACCCTTACTGATGATTGCTGCGACGGTTTTACTAGAAGATTCTAGTTTTAAACCGTTTTGAATGACGGCCATCCAATTTGAAACGTCCCAATTTCCTTGAACGAGACCTGTTAACAATAGACCACTTAAGACACCAGCTACAAGTGTCGGGATGACCGGCATCTTACGCAATGCTAGAACCATGACAAGTAAAGGAGAAAGTAGCGTCCATGGTGATAGATGGAACAAGCGGGCTAATTCCTCTTGTGTCGTTTGAACAGCAGATGAATCGACCGTGCCACTACTACGTCCAAAGATGAAGAATAAGATGAACGTAATCGTGATAGCAGGAATCGTCGTTCCCATCATGAAACGAATATGATCAAATACGGTAACGTTGACGATTCCCGGTGCAAAGTTCGTCGTATCTGACAAAGGTGACATCTTATCTCCGAAACACGCACCACTGATGATCGCTCCTGCTGCAAGTGCCGGATTGACGCCTAATGCAATCGCGATTCCCATTAAGGCAACACCGACTGTACCGATTGTTGTAAACGAACTACCCGTAAAGGTCGAAACGACCATCGCGATCAGAAGCGCACTTGGAGCGAACCAAGTCGCCGAAAGTGTAGATAAACCAAAATGAAGAAGGGTCGGCACTGCGCCACTCATCATCCAGACCGCAATCGTCATACCGACGAGTAACATGATTAAGATTGGTTTAATTGCTTCCCGAATACCTTGAATCATATGGTGTTCGACGTCATCGAATTTGAAACCGCGGTAAACGGCATATCCTGAGACGAAAATAAGACTGGACAAGATGGCAAGATGCGGTTCGGCTTTGGCACCGAATAACGCGGACAATAAGATGATGATGCTGATTCCTAGGATAGCTGCGGATTCACGGAATGACATGCGCATGCTTCCACCTCCTTAAAAGAATATGGATAGATGATAGTCCTCTATCGCTAACACGCTTTTATGCATGAAAGCAATGAACAAACGTAATCTTAACGAATAATAACATTGGCGTCAACTATAAGAGATTCGCCAATGAATTAGAAAAGAGCATAAATGTGACGATTTTTTGTCGTAAACGCTTTCTTTTTTTCTTTAAATCTTGCACAATAGGAAGTATCAGATGACATTTTTGTGAACGATGAGGAGGGTACATATGTTTACAATGATTTTTGTGGTAGTCGTTGCGATCATGGGTGCAGGCGTATTTGGGATCGATCATCTCGTAGCACAACGTGCTGAAAAGCGTTAAATGAGTGGATATAAAAGAAGTGTTGAAGGGGCTGTCTTATAGAAGACAATCACTTCAACGCTTCTTTTTTGCATAAAAACTAATAAAAATTCAATTGACAGTATAAATATACATATGTTTAAATCGGTATAACATTCTTTGAAGGGGAGCGTACAGTTATGAAATGTACCATCATCGGAGTAACAGGATACACCGGAATTGAACTATTAAGGCTATTAGAAGCACATCCTTCATTTGAGATCGTTTGTTTGATGAGTGATTCGATGGCAGGACAATCGATGAATGAGTTATTCCCATTCATGAATAAAAAAACGTATTCATTATTATCTTCCTTTTCCGAAGAACATTTAACGGAAACAGAGACAGACATAGTGTTCTTAGCGACACCGAGTGGAGTCTCGAAACAATACTTAGAACAACTTCAAAATTGGTCCGGTTACGTTATCGATTTAAGTGGTGATTTACGACTACCGTCTGAATCGTATGAAGCTTGGTATGATAAGGAACCAATTGATGCCCAGTTACAACAAAAAGCGACGTATGGTTTACCGGAATGGAATCGTCAAGCAATCAAAACGAGCAGATGGATTGCGAATCCCGGTTGTTATGCGACAGCGGTCCTTCTTGGACTAGCACCATTCGTAAAAGAGAAAAAAATCGATCCCTCTCAAATCATCATCCAAGCATCTTCTGGTCTAACGGGAGCAGGAAAGACGTTGACAACACAGACTCATCATGTCCATTCCAGTGAAAACGTTCGTTTATATAAAGTAAATCAACACCAACATATTCCAGAAATTGAACAGGCACTTTTGGAATGGACCGGTTCATCGTATCCGATCACGTTCTCGACGCAATTATTACCGATCAATCGAGGCATCATGGCGATCATGACGGTCCAGCCGTTCCTTGATCAATCAGAAGCAGAATGGCGATCCTGGTTGACGGAACAGTATGCAACGGAACCGTTTATACGTGTACAACACAGCGATCCGGAGATTAAGTCCGTCGTGGGTAGCAACCACTGTGATTTGACGGTCTATAAGGATGAACGGACAGGACGCGTTACCATCGTTTCGGTCATCGATAATATGCAAAAAGGTGCTGCCGGACAGGCCGTTCAAAATGCCAACATTCTAGCAGGATTTGATGAAATGTCTGGTTTGACCCAACAACCGATCTTTATTTAAACACTTGGAGACGAAAGAGGAGGAACGCCTGTGTGGCAAGTACAAGTAGAGACCCCATTGACGATCACGACACCGAAGGGATTTCAAGCATCAGGGGTACACGTGGGGCTAAAGCGAAAGCGAAAGGATCTTGGTTTGATTTGGTGTGAGGAAGGAGCAAGTGCCGCAGCTGTCTATACGACGAATCAGGTGCAAGCAGCACCGATTACTGTGACGAAGCAAGCGATTCAGGCGTCACAAGGACGCATTCATGCCGTCCTCGTCAACAGCGGGAACGCGAATGCCTGCACGGGAGAACTTGGTCTATCACATGCGTATACATCACAACAAGCGTTAGCGACACATTTCGGGATCGCTCCTGAACAAGTTGTCATCGCTTCGACTGGGATCATCGGTCAACCGTTAGCCATTGATACGTTACTGGCAGGTATTCCACAGCTGATGCCTACAAATGACAAGGATGCCGCGAGTGATTTCGCCCATGCGATCCTGACGACCGATACCGGTACGAAATCAGCTGGTCAACAATACATGCAAGGGGATGTCCAAATTTCAGTATGTGGTGTAGCGAAAGGGTCAGGGATGATTCATCCGAACATGGCGACGATGCTTGGGTTCTTGACGACCGATGCAACGATTGAACCGGATGTCTTACAGACACTATTGCGCCGGACGATTCATCGGACGTTTAACTGCATTACCGTAGATGGAGACAGTTCGACAAATGACATGGTCATGATTTTAGCGAGTGGAGCTGCAGGGGGAGCGCCGATCGTTGAAGGTACGGACGAAGAATTGGCCTTCGAACAGGCCATCGAAACGGTTTGTCAAGATTTAGCGAAACAAATTGCGCGGGACGGGGAAGGTGCGACGAAGTTAATCGAAGTGACGGTAAAGGGAACACAAACCGATGAAGTAGCGCGGATGGTCGCTAAACAAGTCGTCGGATCGTCTCTCGTCAAAACAGCAATCTTTGGGGAAGATGCGAACTGGGGACGAATCATCGCTGCTGTCGGAAGTATCAAGGAGCCGCTTGATGTATCAAACGTTGATATTAAAATTGGTTCGCAGTGGGTGTTACAACAGAGCATGCCTATTTTATTTGATGAAACAATCGCATCGCAGGACCTCGCGCAACAAGACGTCCGAATTCATATCGATTTGCATGATGGAGTAGGACAAGGACACGCCTATGGTTGTGACCTGACGTACGATTACGTCAAAATCAATGCGAGTTACCGGACATGACGAAACGGAAAGTCATAAAACTGGGTGGTAGTGTATGGGAGCAATTGGATGCGCGGTATTTCGAGGAATGGAAAGCGTGGGTCGAAACCGGTAACGAACTATTGATCGTCCATGGGGGTGGCCCACTTCTATCGAGTTACTGTGAACAAGAGGGAATCAAACCCGTGTTTCGAGATGGTGTCCGTGTGACGACGGATGGTGTGTTACTCGGGGCGCGACGGATCTTAGCAGGGGAAGTCCAATCCGGGATCGTCCAGCAATTGAATCAGGCAGGAATTCCTGCCGTCGGGATGAGCGGGTTAGACGGCGCAAGCGTCCATGGTAAAAAAGTCAAAGGACTCGGGGCAGTCGGTCAGATCACGCACATTCATCCGCGATTGTTCACGGTGTTGAGTACGAATGGTTATGTGCCGGTCGTCACATCCCTTGTCACAGGGGAGCAAGGTGTATTGAACAGTAACGGGGACGCGTGTGCGATTGCTGTCGCGAAGGCTTGGTCCGTCGACCGATTTGAATTGTTGACGGATGTTGAGGGTGTAAAAGTAAACGGTGACTATCAATCAGAAATCACGTCTGCAGCTATCGAAGCTGCGATCGCGTCGGGAGAAATTTACGGGGGAATGATTCCGAAGGTCGAAGCGATGATGCAGGCCACTCAGCATGGTATTTCAGAGGTCGTCATTCGATCGGGAAAAAATGCGTTAGCTGCAGGGACACGAATCAAGGAGGAATTACATGAGTGCACTACTACCCACTTATCAACGTACTGATGTGGAATTGGTCAAAGGACAAGGATCGATCGTAGAAGATGCGACAGGAAAGACGTATCTTGATTTCATCATGGGAATCGCTGTATGCAACACAGGGCACCGTCATCCTTATGTTCAGCAACGGCTAGAGGAACAGTTGAACCGAATTTGGCATACGTCGAATCTGTTTCAAATCGCGGCACAAGAGCGGGTCGCCGAGCGACTGACGGAAGACAGTCATCTCAGTCATGCTTTCTTTTGTAACAGTGGTGCTGAAGCAAACGAGGCGGCGTACAAACTCGTTCGAAAATGGACAGGGAAAACAGAAGTTGTCACGTTTAAACAATCTTTCCATGGTCGGACATTTGCGATGATGGGCGCAACAGGACAGGAAAAAATCAAAGCGGGATACGGGGAGATGGTGAATGGATTCAAACATCTACCGTTTAACGAGATGGAAAGCCTATCAGCAATTACGGATCAAACTGCTGCTGTATGGCTCGAAATCATTCAAGGAGAGGGTGGGGTCGTCGTCGCTGACAATGCGTGGCTAGAAGCGTTGATGAAGAAGGCGCAGCAATACGATGTCAAAATCATCGTCGATGAAGTGCAAACCGGAATTGGTCGGACGGGTTCACGTTTTGCATTTGAGCAGACACCACTCGTACCGGATATCATCACCCTTGCGAAAGGACTTGGAAGTGGACTCGCGGTTGGTGCGCTACTCGCAACGGAAGAGGCAGCAGAAGTATTCACGCCCGGATCGCATGGTTCGACATTTGGTGGAAATCCACTCGCGATGACAGCTGCAGAAGCAACACTTGACCTCTTGTTAAGTGACACTGTCATGGCAGACATTCAAGAAAAAGGTGAATATTTACGTCAACAATTAGAGAAAAAATTACCCAAGTCGATCGTGAGTTCTATTCGTGGACGTGGCTTGATGATTGGTATTGAATGTACGATGCCTGTTGCACCGCTGATTGACGCCTTACGTGAGAATGGTCTTCTTGTCGTTTCGGCTGGTCCTCATGTCATTCGCTTGTTGCCATCGTTGTTCGTGACGGAACAAGAGCTCACGCAAGCCATCGAAAAAATACAACTCGTTTGTCAACAGGAGGTCATCGTATGAAACAATCCGGAAAACTAACGCTTGCGAACGGAACGACGTTTACCGGTTCGTGGCAAGGAACAGTTCCAGTCAAAGGAGAAGTCGTCTTTTTTACTGGGATGACAGGATATCAGGAAGTCTTAACGGATCCATCTTATCAGGGGCAAATTCTTGTCTTCACATATCCGTTGATCGGTCAATACGGTATTCAAGCGGAGGCGTCAGAAAGCAACCAGATTCAAGTCGCTGGTGTCATCGTTCAAACTTTGGCTGAGGATGGGCAAGGAACATCACTCGCAAGCTGGCTAGGCGAAGCGAATATTCCGATTTTGTCGGGAGTAGATACGCGTTCCCTTGTACATCTATTACGGACAGAGGGCGACCAATTTGGAGACATGATGCAGGAGAATATGACAGTACCGGAGTCAGTAGACGCAGCATACATCGCTTCTGTGTCGACGACTTCAAACGTTGAATACGTTCCAGAAGTCGAAGAGGGTCATGTCGTCTGTATCGATTACGGTGTGAAACAATCGATGATCGATGCTTTGCTTGAACGGCATATGCGTGTGACGGTCGTGCCATACGATACGACACCGGAACGGATTCAAGCACTGGCACCAGACGGTCTGCTGTTTTCCAATGGACCTGGTGATCCGACGCAATTAGATCCATTCCTTTCAGAAATCCGTGAACTGTCGACGAGCTATCCGACACTTGGTATTTGTATGGGACACCAAGTTCTCGCTCATGCGTTCGGTTGTACCTTATTAAAACAACATCATGGACACCGAGGAGCGAATCATCCTGTACGTCATCTAGCATCCGGACAAGTATTCATGACGTCTCAGAATCATGGTTATGCCGTTGATGTTAAAAGCATCGAAGCGTCTGAGATGGAACTTGCGTATGAACACATCAATGATGGATCCGTTGAAGGATTGATTCATCCGGCTCTACCGATCATGACAGTCCAGTTTCACCCAGAAGCGAGTCCAGGACCGACAGAGGCGATGGTCGTCTTCGATCAATTCGTAAATACCGTATTACATCAGGAGGTAGCATATGTGGGATAAACAGAAAGTACTCGTCATCGGTTCGGGTCCGATCGTCATCGGACAAGCAGCAGAATTTGATTATTCCGGCACACAAGCCTGTCAGGCGCTTCGAGAAGCGGGATGCGAGGTCATCTTAATGAATTCGAATCCGGCTACTATCATGACGGATCCGAGCACGGCAGATCATGTCTACATTGAGGCGATGACTCTTGAAAAAGCAACAGCTATCATCAAACAAGATCGACCGTCCCATCTCCTAGCGACGGTCGGCGGACAAACGGCACTCAATCTTGCAATGTCACTCGAAGAAGCAGGAGTACTTGAGCAATACGGTGTCGAACTCCTAGGGACATCGCTTGAGACGATCCGAGACGGAGAAGATCGCGAACGATTCAAGCAAAAGATGATCGAGCTCGCGCAACCGCTCCCGGAAAGTCAAACGATCGAATCGTTAGCAGAGCTTGAAGAATTCATGGCAGTACATGGTGTCCCACTCGTCATCCGACCAGCCTTTACGCTCGGGGGAACGGGCGGTGGAATTGCGCTGACAAAGGACGAAGCACGTCTGCTAGCGCAAAACGGCTTACAAGCAAGTCCGATTTCACAGTGTTTGGTTGAAGTGAGTATTGCTGGTTATAAAGAAGTCGAATATGAAGTCATGCGTGACAGTGCAGATACGACGATCATCGTCTGTAACATGGAAAACATTGATCCCGTCGGTGTCCATACCGGAGACTCTGTCGTCTTTGCACCGATTCAATCGATTTCGGATCGAATGAATCAGCAATTGCGGACGGAAGCGCGTAAAATCGTGTCGCACCTCGGTGTCATCGGTGGATGCAACATCCAGTTTGCGATCCACCCGACGGAAGAACGCTACTTCGTCATTGAAGTCAATCCGCGTGTCAGTCGCTCTTCAGCACTTGCTTCCAAAGCGACGGGGTACCCGATTGCGAAATTAGCGACGCGTCTTGCACTCGGTGAGCGACTCGACGACTGTATCAATCCTGTCACGAAGGAGACGATGGCGAGCTTCGAACCGACGATGGATTATATCACGGCAAAAGTGCCTTGTTTCCCGTTCGATCTATTTACTGACAGTAACCGGACACTTGGTACACAAATGAAGGCGACCGGTGAAAGTATGGCGATGGGGAAGACGTTGGAAGAAGCGTTACAAAAGGCGTGGCGTGGTGCAGGAGTCGAGCAATCGCCTCTTTATCCGACATGGATGAAAACAGCGGAGGCTGGCGTATTGTGGAAAGAAATAAAAGTGCCGACGGACCGTCGTCTGCTCGCGATGTTAGCACTACTAGATCGTCAGGAAACGACCGTCGAAGAACTCGTCGAGCAGACGAAAGTACAAGCTTTATTCGTCAAAATACTCCAGCGCCTCGTCGATCAACAACAAAAAATTGATTTATCGAATGAAAGTTCTTTAAAACAGACAAAAATGATGGGCTTCACGGACGAACAAATTGCCTTTCTGACGGGTGTCGGTGCTGTAGACATCGAGCACTTACGTAAAGAGAAAGGCATCCTTCCTGTCTATCATATGATTGATACATGTGCAGGAGAGTTCAAGAGTGCAACTCCTTACTTCTACGGAAACTGGAGTGGTCAAACGGAAGTCACTGCATCGACGAAAAAGAAAGTCGCTGTCATCGGTGCGGGACCCATTCGGATCGGTCAAGGAATCGAATTTGATTATTGTTCCGTTCACGCGGTACGTGCACTACAAGCATCCGGTTATGAAACGATCATGATCAACAATAATCCGGAGACCGTCTCGACCGACTTCGAAGTCGCAGATCGCCTGTATGTCGAGCCGTTGACACTCGAAGACGTCATGCATGTGCTAGAAGCAGAGGATTGCGAAGACGTTTTAGTCCAGTTCGGAGGACAAACAGGGATTGCGCTGGCGTCTGGTTTGGAGAAAGCCGGTTATCATCTTCTCGGAACGACGGCAGCTGTCATCGATCAAATGGAAGACCGTGAGCGGTTCTATCAATTTTTAGATGACATTGGTATCGATCGTATTCCGGGACAAGAAGTGGCGACGCACGAACAAATGATAGAAGTCGCAACAACGATCGGTTACCCGGTCATGATTCGTCCTTCCTATGTCATCGGAGGTAAGGGGATGCATATCATCCACGATCAAGAGCAATTAGAGACGATCGTTTCCGAATTAGCATTCCCTGTCCTCGTGGATGCCTACCTCCAAGGAAAGGAAATCGAAGTCGATTGCATTACGGATGGAACAACGACGTACGTTCCGATTTTGATGGAGCAATTGGAACGGGCAGGAGTTCACTCTGGAGATTCGACGATGATTCTACCACCTGTATCGCTCAGCGCTACCGTTCAGAGCGAAGTAGAACGAATTGCACAGATGATCGGGCAACGGATGGATTATAAAGGAGCGTACAATATCCAATTCGTCTTGCATGACGATCAGGTCTACGTGCTAGAAATCAATCCGCGTGCCTCCCGCACGTTACCGATCGTCGCCAAAGTAACGGGTCAACCAATCTTGCAGAGGGCAGTCCAAGCTGCTGTCGGTCAAGCGGTCGCACTACCAACAGAACAGACGAAACTTAATTTCCATGCCGTCAAGACCCCTGTTTTTTCAACGCTGAAACTACAAGGAGTCGATCCGAAAACAGGCCCTGTCATGCGTTCGACAGGTGAAACGTTGCAATGGACGACAGACGGACTGGCACTGGAGCGTTTCATTTTCGACGAGACGACGAAACGACATTTGACCGCAAGAGACATCATCGTTGCTGGAGCAGATACCGAGGCATTCGGAATAGGTGTAGCGTTAGATGAAACGATCGACTGGGCACAATGTGCGATTTTCTATTCACACGTGACAGAAGAAAAAACCAGTCGCGAAGCAGCGCTTGCTGCCGGAGTACAAGTTCTGACAGAACCTGAACTAGCACAGTATCATCTACAAGCGGTAGAAAAGTCCTCTTATGCTGTTAAGCCACTTCATACATGGACAGAGCCGATCAAGGAGGAAGTAAAATGAAGACGATGCAACAACTGCAACATTTCTTGACGATGGCGGAACTGACGCCGGAAGCATTGACGGAGCTATTGGCACTCGCGAAAGATATCAAGCATCAACCAAGCGTTTACCAAAACGTATTAAGCCATAAAAAAGTTGCCTTATTGTTTGAAAAGGCATCGACGCGGACACGCCTATCATTTGAAGTGGGTGTTGTCGAACTCGGCGGGCATCCAATCGTACTGAGTGGAGCAGATATGCAAATCGGTCGGGGGGAGCCGCTTTCTGATACGATTCAAGTCATGAGCCGTTACGTCGATGCCCTCATGATCCGGACGTTCGGTCATGAGATCGTCGATACACTTGCGGCACATGGCACGATTCCAATCATTAACGGACTGACGGATTTGCATCATCCGTGCCAAGTCCTTGCTGACTTGCTGACGATCGAAGAGACATTCGGAACCCGGGCTGGAAAGATTTTGACATATATCGGGGACGGGAACAATATGGCGCATTCGCTAATGATTGGTGGAGCGCTCAGTGGAATGGAAGTCCGAATTTGTGCGCCAGCAGCCTATGCTCCTGATCCACAAGTCGTTCATGAGGCACAAGCCATCGCGAAAGAAACCGGTGGAAATATCATCGTCATGACGGACCCTAAGGAAGCAGCGAGTGGTGCGGATGTCGTGTATACGGATGTCTTCGCAAGCATGGGTCAAGAGGAAGAAGCGACGATGCGTCTGCAAGCATTTGAAGGATATCAGGTCAATGACGATATCATGAATCAAGCGAATGATGATGCCATTTTCTTGCACTGCCTGCCGGCACACCGTGGGGAGGAAGTCACGGCAGAGGTCATCGATGGCAAGCAATCTGTCATCTTCGATCAAGCCGAGAATCGTCTCCATGCACAAAAAGCGTTACTCGTCACATTACTTGGATAATCATAAAAGACTCGGTCGCCGATTTAGCGACCGAGTCTTTTGGTTGATGAAAGTTAATCGTAGTGACGCCGTGCTAATCGTTCCTCGTGTTCTTGTTTGACTTGTCGCTTATTTTTTTCGTGCAGACGTTTCATGAACGGAGTCGTTTGCCAGGATGGTGCCCAGTCAGATTCTTTTCCGGCACGGAGCGCGAGGATATAATCATAGCTCTGATGAAGTCGTTCAATCATCTCTGTTCGGACATCGCAAATGTGACCGTGTCCGGGAATCAAGAGTTTGACTTCATATTCATAAATGAACGACTCGAGTAGTTCGAGTGTCGTCAAATATTCAGAGGAATCGTGTTCAATCAAAGGGATTTCAACATCGGAAGCATAATCACCGCAGACTAACAAGTGAAGTGGCATGACGATGAAGGAAAGGTGAGTCGCTTCATGACCGGGCGTCATAAAGAAGATCAGCTTCGTCTGTCCAATCGTCAAAATCGTTTCAGACTCATGGATCACATGCGTCACATCTGGAAATAGCACGGGGGAGTCGATGTAAAATTCATCGTTAAAGTCTTGAACGGCTTTGAGCGCTTCTTGTCGATCGACATCGATGAACGGTTTAGAAGCGATGACGATGGCATCCGTAAAGGCGTAAGCACCTAAAATATGATCAAAATGAGCATGCGTATAGACGACATATAATGGTCGTTCACGACGCACGATTTCAACGTCTCGACGAATCGTTGCAATCTCATCAGGAAGCCAGCCAGGATCGACGACAATCAGACAATCAGGCGTCTCGATCAATGTTGAGGTCGTTTTCATAAGTGTACTTTGATAAATCGTCACGCCAGGCATTTTCATCTGAATCATACGAATCCTCCTTTACGAATCTCTATCTATATCGTTGTATACCCATAAATTCGTTGGAATCATCAGCAGAACCAATAAAAAAGACGACTCGCACGCCGCGAGTCGCCTGCCCTCTAGAGGGAAATGGTCCTAGACCTATGTTATGTCATAATTGGAGCGGGTGAAGAGAATCGAACTCTCGTCATCAGCTTGGAAGGCTGAGGTTTTACCATTAAACTACACCCGCGTATTGGCTACATGAAATATAGTAGCATAGCAAAGAGAGCATTTCCATAACTTTTATGAAAAAAGGCAATTTCTTTTGAGATTCAGTGTACAATAATACTAGTTAATCGTTTACACTGGTAATCTTGATTTGTAATATGGGTAAAGTTGGGTAGAGGAGAGAGTGTCTGGTGAATGAAGTAAGAGTTTGGAGCGAACAGCCGATGGGAAAAGGATGGGAAGCAATTTGTCATCACCAATTCGATCGTCATCGCTTATTGATAGGAGAGTGGTTCCATAACGTAGGTGTACTTGCTTTTTCCATCAATCAAGATGCGGATTTGCTACCGGATGTCCTTCCGAACACATTCGATCTGCCGCTCGTCTCGGAACGTGTGCAGCGAGTCATTGCAGCATATGCGCCCTTTTCTGTACAATGTCTCAAAGTACATCTTGAGACGAAGGACGGAGTGGTTCCGTACTATCTTCTCAATCTCTTATCTGTCAGTCGGATCGAACATTTACATACGACGGATGTATTCCGTCCGATTCCGAGACGGCGCGTCTATTTTTTGACAGAGCGACGAATCAGCGATTCGATATGTCCGCATCATCTTATGCGAGATGAGCGAACACATCGCATGTTCGTCTCTGCTCAACTCGCTCGACAATTCGAGCGTATGGCTGTGACGGGTATTCGCTTTGAAGAGATACAACGAATGGAGGAATTCAAATGAAACAGTACACAGTCGATCATTGGATCACGCTAGAATATCCAAAGGTATTTGAATATCAAGAAGAAGAAACATACGTCAGTTTTTATTCAACAGACGAAAATGCAATGGGCACGCTACAATTATCCATTTATGAGTCCGATTCAGAAGAACTGACACCGTATGAAGCGGCAGAACAAGAAATCAATCTGTTGGTAGAAGAGTTCGGCATCGAACTAACGGGAGCACTTGAAGTCCGCCGTAATTCAACAAAAGAAGCATTGCTAGCAGTAGACGGGAAAGAAGAAGATATCTTCTTACGCATCTATGCGTATTCAGACGGGGAACGGCTAGTCCTATTGACATACTCCGCAGAACGCGAGACGCTTGAAATCGAGGAAATCGAAGCGATGATTTCTTCACTAACTTGGATTCAATGAAGTACACAATAGATTGTTCAAAAGGCAGCAGATCCAAGGATCTGCTGCCTTTTTGTATCGATCGATATGACTTAAGAAGAACGAGAAGATGAGCGTGTAGCTGCAGGGTTGACTTGTTTATTCAACCAGCTCGCGATATCTGCGAAAACGCGGATACGTTCGAACTCATGGAAGAGCTCGTGGCGTAACCCTTTATAAATCGTCAGCTGTACGGCATCGACACGGACACGGTTATACATATCGAACAGATGATGGATACCTTTGCCGTCAAATGCGACCGGGTCATCGCCACCCGCGATCAACAAGAGCGGTAAATGTCGCGGGTGCTGATAGATGGAGGCAAGTGCGTTGACGAGTTTCGTTGCGTGCAAGAGTTCATGGAAGAACCCGAGTGTGACCGTTTGACCGGATAACGGATCTTCATCATAGCGCATGACGGATTGTGGATCCGAAGAGAGCCAGGCATTTTTCGATAGTGCCGGGAAGAAACGTAGATTATAGCGTCCGAAGACCAGTTGTCCGAAACGTTCAGCAAGATGTGTAGAAGAAAGCTGATTGATTTGGCGTTCGACGAGCTTTTCGCTGATGTTACCGAGTAAACCTGTGCTCGTCGGAGGGCCGCTCGCGATGATTCCTGCTACCGTGTGACCGAGTGTTTGACCAATCCGGCGAGCGATCAACGAACCAAAACTGTGACCGAAAATGAATACTGGTAACGTCGGGTAACGTTCTTTGATGTCAGAGACGAGTTCTTCTGCGTCCTGCATCAATTGATTAAAACCTTGATTAGGTTCAAGATGACCGAGTGTCCCGCGCTGTGCAGCTTGAGTTCCGAAACAGCGCAAATCTGCGATGATCGTGTGGTAATGATGAGCATAGAGGAATTCTGCGAATTCCTCATACCGTGCGCCATGCTCCATCATCCCGTGAAAGACGATCACGACTCCTTTCGAATCATGTGCTTCGAGGCTATGCAATGTCGTAGTATAGCCGTCAGAGGCTATCCAGTGTGAATGATCAATCGTCATGTAACTCATCCTCTCATTAAGAAAGTCCGAATACCTGTCCGTCTTCCGAAACGCCCATATGGAAGGCAGCAGGAACCGCGGGTAATCCCGGCATCGTTAATACATTCCCAGTCAATGCAACGATGAATCCTGCACCAATCGATGGTCGGATTTCACGAACTGTAATCGTGAAGTCTTCGACACGACCATACCGAGCGGGGTCATCGGTTAAAGAAAATGGCGTTTTTGCCATACAAATCGGTAAATGATTCAATCCCATCTCCGTACACCGTTCGAGTTCGCGGAGGGCTTTGTCTTCAAAATGAACGTCGGCTGCGCCATAGACACGTTTTGCGATACGTTCGATCTTTTGACGAAGCGGCAACTCGTCAGGGTACAGTGGACGGAACTGGCTTGGTTCCTCAAGTGCTTGCATGACTTCCGCGACGAGTGCTTCACCGCCGGCACCGCCTTTACTGAAGACTTCGCTTTCCGCCACACGAATATTTCGTTCCTGGCACCATGTCAAAATCATGTTCCGCTCGGCTTCCGTATCGGTGAAGAAACGGTTCAAGGCAACGACGGCAGGGACACCGAACAAGTTCATCGTCTCAACGTGTTTTTCAAGTAAAGCAAGACCATCCGTTAAGGCAGCGAGGTTTTCTTCGCTGAGTTGTGTTCTGTCTACACCACCATGCATCTTCAAGGCACGAACCGTAGCGACGATGACGACGGCATCCGGATGGAGTTTGCCAATCCGAGATTTGATATTGAAGAATTTCTCAGCTCCTAAGTCAGCGCCGAATCCTGCTTCTGTGACAACGTAGTCACTTAACTTCAACGCGGTTTGTGTAGCAATCAAAGAGTTGCAGCCGTGTGCGATGTTCGCGAACGGTCCGCCATGAATCAATGCCGGTGTTCCTTCGACGGTCTGAACGAGGTTTGGGCGGAACGCATCTTTTAGAAGTAACGTTGCAGCTCCTGATGCTTGAATATTCTTGACCGTAACCGGCTGTTGATCGTACGTATACGCAACGACAATGCGGCTCAGGCGTCGTTCGAGATCCGTGATAGAGTCTGATAGACAGAGGACAGCCATGATTTCGGAAGCGACCGTGATATCGAAGCCATCTTGACGCGGAACGCCATGTGCAGGACCGCCGAGACCAATCGTAACTTGGCGCAAGGCACGGTCGTTTAAATCAAGCACACGTTTCCAGACGATACGGCGTGGATCAATGCCAAGAATGTTGCCTTGATGCAGGTGATTGTCGAGCAAGGCACTGATTGTATTATGAGCAGATGTGATCGCATGCATATCACCTGTGAAATGGAGATTGATCTCCTCCATCGGCAGGACTTGGCTATAGCCACCACCACACGCACCACCTTTTAATCCCATCGTCGGACCAAGTGAGGGTTCCCGTAAACAAATCATCGTCTTATGGTTTGCTCGGTGTAGTGCTTGTCCGAGTCCGACAGTGACGGTTGATTTCCCTTCACCGGCAGCCGTTGGATTGATAGCAGTGACAAGAATCAGTTTGCCGTCAGATTTCGTTGCCAACCGGTTCAGCAGCCCGTCTGTCAACTTCGCTTTATACTTTCCGTACGTATCAAAATCTTCTTCTTGCAAACCAATCCGATCCGCGATTTCTCGAATCGGGCGTAAGACAGTTTGTTGTGCGATTTCTAAGTCAGAACGAATGGTCTTTTCCATGGTATCGACTCCCTCTTTGATTGGATCTCTCTTTTTTCTAATAGTAGCCTATCTAGTGTGAACGCGCCAAAAGAAAACGTTCAATATTTTCCACCCAATGGGTCAAATGGTGACGTGTTCAAGTGTAAGTGAAAGACGTACTGTAGAGTGGAGGAGGGATGAAACAATGACATCTGGACAAAAGAAGTGGAAACGCGGTCTTGATTTTTGGCTCTTCGTCGGACCGGTCTTTCTTGTATTCGCAGTGATCGTGCTTGTACCGTTTTTCAATGGCGTCATGTATTCGTTCACGGACTGGAATGGTGTAACAGGAGAATTAAATTGGATCGGCTTTGATAACTATGTCCGTCTCTTTACGAGTGACGAGCAGTTTCAGCAGTCATTTTGGTTGACGACGAAATATACGGTCGTCGCCGTCGTCTTAACGAATGTCGTCGGTTTCATCTTGGCGTTCTTATTGACACAAAATATTCGCACACGTAATTTCTTACGGACAATATTCTTTATGCCGAACTTAATCGGTGGATTGATTCTCGGATTCGTCTGGCAGTTCATCTATGTCAAAGGCTTTGCATCAATCGGTGAATTGACAGGGTGGAGCATATTTGAACTTCCATGGTTAGGAGATGCCCGAACAGGGTTCTGGGGTATCGTCATCGTTTCAATTTGGCAAGGTGGCGGTTACATCATGGTCATCTATATCGCGGCTCTACAAAACGTTCCTCAAGAGCTGATTGAAGCAGCAAAAATCGATGGTGCCAATCGTCTATCGACGTTACGGAACATTACGTTGCCACTCATTATGCCGTCCGTCACGATTTGTCTGTTCTTAACGATTTCGTGGTCCTTCAAGTTATTCGATACGAACTTGTCACTAACGAATGGTGGACCCTTCAAATCGACCGAAATGCTTGCTTTAAACATTTACAAGGAATCGTTTACGAATAATAATCTTGGACTCGGTTCAGCGAAAGCAATCATCTTCTTCGTTGTTGTTGCGGCGATTACAGTCACTCAAGTCTATCTGACGAAAAAACGGGAGGTGGAAGCATGAGTACGGCACAACCGTTACCTACTCCGCAAGAGGAGAAACCAAAGCGCTCTAAAAAGGCGAGAGGTCGTTATTCACTCCGTCTTGGAACGGTCGAACTAGCAGCCTTATTAATGGGGCTTCTGTATATGATTCCGTTTTATTACGTCGTCTCGAATTCATTCAAGACGCAGGGAGATATCTTTACGAACACATCGGGTCTACCAAAGGAATGGATGACTTCCAACTATTCAGAAGCATGGGAAGCCATGAACTTCGGTAAAGTCTTTTTAAACTCCGTCATCATTACAGTCGGTGCTAATGCGGTCATCATCATCTTTTGTTCGATGGCAGCCTGGAAGCTTGTCCGTACGAAAACACGTTTGTCGACGATCATCTTCTTCTTGTTCGTTGCTGCGATGATCATTCCATTCCAATCAATCATGATTCCTTTATCGAAACTGTCTGGGGATCTTGGATTACAGAATAGTTATTGGGGACTGATTTTGATGTACCTTGGTTTTGGTTCTGGACTATCGATCTTCCTGTATCATGGTTTCATGAAGTCGATTCCTGAAGAAATCGAGGAGGCAGCAATCATTGATGGTTGTTCACAATGGGGTGTGTTCTGGCGCATCGTCTTCCCATTGCTCAAGCCGATTACAGTGACGATCATCATCTTGAACACGCTGTGGATTTGGAACGATTTCTTATTACCCTCGCTCATGTTACGAGATGTCGATTTACGGACGATTCCTCTCGCGACGTTTTACTTCTTCGGACAGTATACAAAACAATGGGACTTGGCTCTTGCCGGACTCGTGCTTGGGATCATTCCGTTGTTGCTATTCTTCTTCGCCCTGCAAAAACAGATCATTCAAGGGATTACAAGTGGATCAATCAAATAATTTTTGTAAGCGCGTTCTCGATTCTAGGAGAACGCTTTTTTTATGTTTCATGCATCAGATTAATCTGATAACTTTTATTTTTTTTGAAAAAAAGGCTTTTCAAATACTTGCGACCTGTTGTACGATGTTCTCAATTCAATTGTAACAACGACGTTGAAGGGAAGAGTAACACCTTGTACGACCGTATAGCGAGCTGGGGATGGTGAGAGCCCAGTCGGAAGCAAGATGCGAAGAACCTCCCGGAGTCGCTACCCGAACCCGAATGTCAGTAGGCGTAGCCGGAGTTGCCTGTCCGTTATCATATGGCCGAAGATGAAGTGATTCGTCTTTTGAGTGAGCAACATCGTTGCTAACATGGGTGGTACCGCGGAACCGAGTCTTTCGTCCCATATTCTTGGGAAAGAAGGGCTCTTTTTTATGGCTTCTTTTTCAAAACACAATTGAGGAGGAACATCACCATGACAACACTCGTATCGATGAAACACACACAGGAAGCAATCACACTCGTAAAGAAACGCTTTGAGGAACGCTTTTCGACGACACTCGGATTAACACGTGTTGAAGCACCATTGTTCGTAGAGAGCACACTCGGCGTCAACGACCATCTCAACGGCGTAGAGCGCATCATCCGCTTTGATGCACTAGATCACACGACAGATCTTGAAATCGTCCAATCCCTTGCGAAATGGAAACGTCAAGCGCTTCACACATACGGATTCGAAGCTGGAGAAGGATTATACACATTGATGCATGCGATTCGTCGTGATGAGATACTTGATGCGACACATTCCATCCACGTCGACCAGTGGGATTGGGAACGGGTCATTACGAAAGAACAACGGACGAGTGCCTATCTAAAAGAAACGGTACAAGCGATTTATGCAACGATTCGCCAAGTCGAGCAAGAAGTGGAAGCAGAGTATGGCATTTCAGCGATCTTACCGGAAACGATTCATTTCATGACAACACAAGAACTAGAGGATGCCTATCCAACGCTTTCAACAAAAGAACGTGAAACAGAGGTCACGAAGGCATACGGTGCTGTTTTCTTGATGCAGATTGGTGGCGCGCTTGCTTCGGGAGAGAAGCATGATGGTCGAGCGGCAGATTACGACGATTGGACACTCAACGGTGACATCTTAGTACATCACCCAGAAATCGGAGCATTTGAATTGTCTTCAATGGGAATTCGTGTTGACCGTGAAGCGCTATTAAAACAGACGTCCATCGCTCAAGAAGAGGATAAATTGGCTTTCCCGTTCCATCAAGGTGTGCTCGAAGAGCGTCTGCCGTTAACGATGGGTGGAGGGATTGGTCAATCACGTATGGCGATGTTCTTATTGAAGAAACGTCATATCGGCGAAGTCCAAGCTTCTGTCTGGTCGGAAGAGACTCGTAAAAGTCTTCAAGCTGAAGGTATTCACTTGCTCTAACATATATATATAGTAAGAAAGCGTCAAAGGAATGATATTTTAAGTAACGAAGAGCACACTTCCATTCGGAAGTGTGCTCTTTTTTTTAAAGGTCATAAGACCTCAGGCGGAGGAAAAGCGTGTCAATTCTTGATAGAATGGGGATAACAATAAATAAGAAAGAGGTGAAAGCATGTCTTCTCTATTAATCGTCGGAATACTCATCCCCATTTTGTTCATTGCGTTTCTTTGGTTCAACATTAAAGGTTTACGGACAATGTGGCGGGATTATAAACGGACAGGCTCAATCGTTGCACTCGGCTTTTTCATTGTCGGGGTCATCGGAATTTTCACAGGTGTCTGGACAACTCTAGTCGTCATCATTTATTATCTCCTCCGTCCAGCGAGAGGATGAACGGAGGGTTACTCGTATGTTGGAATGGTTATTTTCGGCCGGAGAATCTAATCTCTGGCTGTTTTTAGGAATCATGATTATTGGTCTTGGAACAGAATTGATTCCAGCAGAAGTCGGATTACCGCTACTCGGTTTATATGTATCGAACGGAACAGTCAGTTGGACAATTGCTGTTCTCGTCGGCTTTCTAGGGAGTTTGATGGGGGCGACAGTCTTTTATCTCTTAGGGCGTTACGCAGGTCGTCCAATCCTTATACGATACGGAAAATGGTTACTGATCAAAGAAAAAGAAATTGAGCAGGGTGAGCGAATCGTCGGAAAGTATGGAACATGGTCCGCGTTATTTGGACGATTCTTCCCTGTCGTTCGTTCAGTCGTCTCGATTCCCTGTGGTCTGTTTGGTCTTTCATTCAAGCGCTATCTACTCGCTTCAAGTATTGGATTATTTCCGGTCTCTTTCTTTTACATCTGGGTCGGGGAGCGATTCGGAGTAAAGCGAGCGGAGTCAATGCTTAAAGGGCTAGAGCAGGAGTTATGGTGGATTTTAGGCGGAATCGTCGTAATCCTCGGCGGGTACATCCTGTATCGTCGCTCTAAAGCGAAACAACACGGACAGACGCAAGACGTAAAAACGAAGCAACAGAATAAATGAAGGGGTCGACAAAAAGTCAGTCTCTACAAAGATAAGGGTGGCAGAATGATGATCTGCCACCCTTATCTCATAAAAAAAGGACTCGTCACACGCGACACCTACAGGAAAGGGCGTGAAAAGACGAGTCCTTCTTTTTTTGAGTAAGCCCGGGATTCAAGCAGGAGGAAACAAGAATCGCTTCAGCGACTTAATACGATGTTTAGGCGTCAGCAGTAACAGTTGATCATTGCCTTCAAGAGCAGTGTCGCCACGGGGAGTAATGATATGATCATCGCGAATGATGGCAGTAATCAAAAACTCTTGCGGTAAATCGATTTCTGAAATCGTCGTTCCGATGAACGGATGGGACATCGGTAACGTCAATTCAATGATTTCTGCGTTCGGTTTACCGATCGACATGAACTCAATGACCGTATGGATAGCAGAAGTCTGTGTCTCGTTGAGACGTAACCGTTCGGAAAGGAATGTCAACATACTCCCTTGAATCAGTGTCGATAGTAGAACTGTAAAGAACACGATATTGAAAATCATCGATGCATTCTCGATGTCGGCAACGAGTGGGTATGTCGCAAGAATGATCGGTACCGCTCCTTTTAGACCAGCAAAAGAAATAAAGACCTTCTCTTGCCACGAATAACGAAACGGCAATAAGCTAATCCAAACGGACAGCGGTCGAGCAATGAAAATCAAAATCAACGCAAGGGCAACGGAAGACAGGATAACCCGGATATCGAGCAATTGTTTCGGGAAGACGAGCAACCCGAGAACAATGAACATTCCGATTTGAGCTAGGTGCGCCATACTCATCGTAAAGCGGACGAGCGTCTGACGGTAGACGAGTTCATGATTACTGATATAGATTGCTGTCACATAAACGGCGAGAAATCCACTAGCATGAAATGTATCAGCTAACCCGAAAGACAAGAAAGCAAACGACATGAGTAAAATCGGATAAAAGCTCGAGGAAGATAAGTCAATCCGATTGATCAAGGTTGAAGCTGTCCATCCAATGAATAGACCGATTAAAAGCCCCATCGACATTTCCCAAACGAGTGAACCGAGTCCCATCAAGAGTGATGCTTCTTCAGGATTCGTCACGAATTCAAGGAATAAGACGGTCAAAAAGACAGCCATGGGGTCATTCGTTCCAGATTCAACTTCGAGTGTTGACCCTACCTTACGTCGGATCGGTTGTCCACTTAAGACAGAAAAGATGGCAGCAGCATCCGTCGATCCTACGATTGCGCCAAGTAAAAAGGCATTCGCCCAACTGAAGCCAAGAATGTAATGGGAGGCAACTGCAACGATGGAAGTAGCAATGAAGACTCCGAACGTTGCAAGAGAAAGCGAAGGTGCGAGCTCGTGTCGCACTTCTTTCCACGCTGTTTGCAGACCACCTTCAAACAGAATGATGATCAGAGCGACAGTTCCAAGAAGCTGGGCAAGTTCCGCATCGTCAAAGCGAATGAAACCCGTAATATCACTTCCGGCAATCATACCAAGAGCGATAAAAATCAATAGAGCAGGAATATTCAGACGACTTGATAACTTCGTCGTCCACACAGCGGCGAACAATAGTATACCAATCAATAAAATCGTGAATTGTAAGGACATGGCATCAAGCTCCTATTCAATAAAGAATCTTCTAGTTTCATGATACAACAATCCCGATGAAAAGACTCGGATAACGATTGTTCAATATTTTCCACCACACCGGACAACTTTCTCTCTCTTCATTGCAAGCGTTTTCATTTATTGTGAAGGTGTAGCACGTAAATGAAACGAAATCAGGGAGGGAATCCGAATGCGTAAAAGAAGATGGGCAGCATTACCTGTCGTCACAACGGCGATGGTCGTCGCTTTGGCAGCATGTGGTGGCGGTACATTGAATAGCGATGACTCGAAAGATAGTGGTTCAAAAGATGGTAAGACGCTCAACGTATTCCAATTCAAGGCTGAAATCGCAAAAGACATGGAAAAAATGGCAAAAGCGTATGAGAAGGAGACGGGGACGAAAGTCGTCGTACAAACAGTTGGTGGTGGATCGGATTATGGTGCTGCCTTGAAGTCGCAGTTTGCCTCTGGGAATGAACCGGATGTCTTTAACAACGGTGGCTTTACGGAAGCAAAAACATGGCAGGATAAATTAGAAGATTTGTCAGACGAAAAATGGGTCGGTGATCTAACGGACCTATCAAAAGAGCCGATGACGATTGATGGAAAGTTATACGGCATGCCGATGAACCTTGAAGGATACGGCTTCATCTACAACAAAGATATCTTCAAAAAAGCAGGCATCACAGAGCTTCCAAAAACATTAACGGAATTAACGGATGCATCTAAAAAGTTGAAAGCAGATGGTGTGACGCCGTTTTCGATCGGATATGGAGAGTGGTGGATTCTTGGAAACCACCTAATGAACATTCCGGTCGCACAGCAGGATGATCCAGATCAGTTCATCGCGGACTTGAATGCTGGAAAAGCTAAATTCGAAGATAACAAACAGTTCAAGGAATTCATGAATCTGTTTGATTTGACGATTAAGTACGGGAATAAAAATCCGTTAACGACGGATTACAACACACAAGTTTCTCAGTTCGCTGAAGGTAAGACAGCGATGATTCAACAAGGGAACTGGGCACAGCAATTGATCACAGATGTGAATCCGGATATCAATATGGGCTTCATCCCGATGCCAATCAATGACGATAAAGAAAAAATGGATCGTCTCCCTGTTGGCGTACCAAATAACTGGGTCGTCAATAAAAACTCGAAGAATAAAGCAGAAGCGAAAAAATTCCTCGAGTGGATGGCGACATCTGATACAGGAAAAGACTACATGGTCAACAAATTCAAGTTTATTCCGGCCTTCAAATCAATCGAAGCAAAAGATTTAGGACCGCTTGCGGATGATATCCAAGCGTACTCGAAAGCTGGTAAAACGATCTCATGGAACTGGTTCAAGTATCCGGATGGTGCAGTAAACGAGTTTGGTGCGATCATGCAGGCATACGTCGGTAAGCAAAAAACAGCTGACGAGATGCTACAAGATTTCACGAAAACATGGGACAAAATGAAGAAATAAGAAGTGATTCAAAAAAACATGCCTGTTCCGATCAACTGACGGAACAGGCATGTTTTTTATTATAGGAAAAATAATTGGATGAAGAAGAGAAGCGCAAATACATAGATGAGTGGATGGACGCGCTCTTTTTGGATGGCTTTCATGATCGGATAAACGATGAAGCCGAATGCGATACCGGTTGCGATGCTACCGGATAACGGCATGATCAAGATGACAAGGAAAGCTGTGAAAGCTTCACTGAAATCATCCCATGGAATCTGTTTGATGTTTTGAATCATAAAGGCACCGACTAGAATCAACGCGGGTGCGGTAATCGCGGGAACACTTGAAATCGATTGAACGAACGGTCCAAAGATGGCAGATAATGCGAAGAGTATCCCGACCGTCACGGACGTGAGTCCAGTCCGACCACCCGCAGCAACACCTGCTGCAGATTCTACATAAGCAGTTGTTGGACTTGTTCCGAACAAGGAACCGGCAACCATCGCAGTCGAATCAGATAATAGTGCGCGTTCACTATTTTTCAATGATCCATCTTCTTCAATCAATCCAGCTTGTTCACCGACAGCGACCATCGTACCTGTCGTGTCAAACATCGTTACGAGCACGAAGGAGAGGACGCCGCTGAATAGCCCGTACTGAAATACGTCCTGAATGGCGTTGAACGGATTAGTGATGATCAATCCTTCCGGTAACGTTGGTAACGCGACGAAGGAATCTGAGAACTTTAATTCACCTGTCAAAAATGCGATCACACCAGAAAGGATCATGGCGTAAAGGATAGCTCCTGGTACCCGTTTGATCGTCAAGATCGCAGCAACTAATAACCCGATGAGTGTGATCAGCGCTTCTGGTGACGTCAAGGCACCAATCGTGACCAGTGTATCTTCACTACCAATGAGAATTCCTGACATCTTGAGACCAAGTGAAGCGATGAAGAGACCGATTCCACCCGTGATGGCAAGCTTTAAGGTCATCGGAATGATTTCGATCAGTTTCGTACGGATCGGCGAGAGTGATAACAATAAGAAGATGACACCAGCGACGAACACGACTGAAAGTGCTGTTTGATATGGAATTTTTTCACCGACGACAAGTGTATATGTGAAGTACGCGTTGAGTCCCATTCCGGGTGCGACTGCGATCGGTAGATTCGCATAGAACCCCATTAAAAGTGTACCGATCAATGTAGCGATGATCGTCGCAGAAAAAGCTTGGGCTTGAGGGATACCGGCATCTGCTAAAATCGTCGGATTGACGAGCAAAATGTATGCCATCGTAATAAACGTTACAAATCCGGCTTGAATTTCACGTTTTACGGTTGTTTGGTGTGCGGCAAGTTTAAACATGGATAAAAGAACCACCTTCATAACAAATTGATTAAAAGACGAACATTGATGATATTATAGTAAAATTCATTCGGAATCAAGTCGAAAGAAAAAATAATTTATTATTGCAATCCTGAAAGAGAATATCAGGAAATGATGTAAGCGAATTCAAGGTTATGATACGATTGATTACAAGAAAAAGGATGGGGGCGCCTTTTATGAAAAGTATCCGGACACGTTTGATTCGTCTCGTTGTCTTAGCGATCTTAATTCCGACAGCCCTCGCGACTTCGATTTCCTATCTTTATGTACGACACCAGAACATCGAACAGGCAGAACATTCTAGCCTGAACGTGTTGACTCGGGGAAATACACAGGTGACTCATTATATAGAGGATATTCGACGTCTATCAACGAGTTTATATGCGAATCGCTCGTTGATGAACATCATGCGTGTCGGAGCGGATCAGGAACTAGACGAATCCGATGGAGTCGTCTCGCGGGCGATGTTAGGTCTATTTTTATCCCGACAGGATATTGAGCAGTTACATTTCGTCATCTTGAATGGCTATTCAGAGTATTCGGTTTACAATATGAAAACGACGAGTCGAGGAACATTTGATTGGATGCAAGAAACGGATTATTTTCGATTAATGAAACAAAAAAACAGTTGGTTGATTGACGGAGCTCACCCGATCGAACCGTACAATGTGCATACGATGATTCTCGATGAGAAACAAGTCGTCAGTTTTCGTTATCGGATTGATCGTGTCGAGACGGATGAGCCGCTTGGGTTCCTCTCAGTCGATATTCCGGTTCGGGTATTTGAACAGCAATTAAAATTGTTCGAGAATGATCCGGATGAGTCGCTGTGGCTGATGACCGATCAACGTGTTCTGGCACAGACTGGAGCAAAGATGGACCTACCTACCGACCAATTCACTGGACAGAGTGGAAGTCTACGTGTCGGAAAATCGTTCATCGTCTACTCGAAAACGATGACGAACGGAATCCCGTTGACACTGATCAAACGGATTCCTTATGCATCCGTCATCCAAGGGGCAAACGAGACGGCATTGATTCTCGTACTGATTGGTCTCGCTTCTCTTATCGTCATGATTATTGCCGCGAGTCTGGTTGCCATGCAAATCACGAAACCGATTAAACAGTTGACGGCAAACGTCTGGCGAGTCGAACAGGGTGATTTATCGGCACCGTTCGTTGCCACGACGAATGACGAGATTGGATTACTCAATCGTCAGTTCCAACGCATGATTCAACGGATCGATCGTTTGATTAAACGGGAATATCGATTGGCGCTCGAAAATCGGACGAATGAGCTTCGAGCCTTACAATCTCAACTCAATCCTCACTTTTTATTCAACGCCTTGCAATCGATCGGAACGACGACGTTACAAGGGGACCGGAAGATCGCGTACCGCTCCATCACCGGATTATCGCAAATGATGCGTTACTCGATGAACAATGAACAAACGATCGTAACGTTAAAACAAGAAGTCGATCATCTTCAAGCATACATCCGTCTGCAACAGCAACGTTTTCCTGAGCGATTCCGTTATATCGTCGACGTCCCTTGGCACCTCAATGACATTGAAGTACCAAAGATGATCTTACAACCGTTTGCTGAAAACTATTTCAAACACGGCTTCCGTCAACAATTAGCGGCGACAGAAAACTATCTTGCCTACAAAGTACGGACGGATGGTGGACGTCTCATCATTCAAATCGAGAATAGCGGTGCCGTCCTTGAAACAGGACGACTTGAAGAAATTGATCGAAAAATGCGTATGCATCGTAGTCCAGAGGATCTCGAGACGAGCGGGATCGGTCTCCACAATATCTACGAACGTCTCTTGATATTTTACGGGGAGGAAGCAAGTATGACCCTCTCTTCTCCAGTGACGGAGGGAGGATTCAAAATCGTGATTCGGATTCCATATGAAAAGGGGGATTTGGCATGAACGTATTGATCGTAGATGATGAACGACATGTACGAGAAGCTGTCAAACTGCTCGGAGAATGGGACAGATGGCGTGTTTCAAACCTATACGAGGCGGAACATGGGGAAGAGGCAAAACGTTTACTGGATACCGGAACGATCGATTTAATGCTGACCGACGTCGAAATGCCTGGACTGGACGGATTAACGTTACTGGAATGGACAAAAAATCATCATCCAAAGGTCGTCACGATCGTGCTGACAGGGTATGATGATTATACGTATATGCGGCGTGCCATTTTGCATCAATCCTTTGATTATTTATTGAAGCCAGTTGATCCAGATGTACTCAATGATGCCTTGTCCCGCGCGATGGAATGTATCCATCCGGTAGTGGAATCAGGGGAAGCGATTGATCAAATCGCAAAATACATCGAAACGCATTATGCGGAAGAATTGACACTACAATTCATGAGCGAACGGTTTTACTTGAGCCGAGAGTATATATCACGGCGCTTCAAACAGCGTTTTTCTGTTAACTTATCTGATTACATTCAAACAATTCGTTTGAATCGGGCGAAGGAATTGTTGAGCGAGACGGAAGCGCGTATTTATGAAATTGCGCTTGAAGTCGGATATCAGGACGATAAGTATTTTCGGAAAGTGTTCAAAAAACAATTCGGTGTCACACCGAACGAGTTTCGTGAATTGTTGTCGATTTAAGCGACTATCGAGGAGGAATCGTACATGAGTGTACACATTAACGCAGCTGAAGGACAAATCGCCGAAACGGTCTTACTTCCAGGAGATCCGTTACGGGCTAAATACATCGCCGAGACGTTTTTAGAGGATGTTGTTCTCTACAATGAAGTTCGAGGAATGTATGGTTTTACAGGTACTTATAAGGGTAAAAAAGTTTCTGTTCAAGGAACAGGTATGGGTGTACCATCGATGTCAATCTATGCGAACGAACTCGTTCAGTCGTATGGTGCGAAAAACTTGATTCGTGTCGGTACTGCTGGTGGCATTACTCCAGACGTTAAAGTCCGCGATGTCGTTATCGCAATGAGTGCTTCACATGACATGGCACAAAACCGCGCTCGTTTTAACGGATTAGACTACGCACCGACAGCGTCTTTTGATCTGTTGCATAAAGCCTATACAGCCGCAAAAGAACAAGGCATCGATGCAAAAGTCGGTCAAATCTTCACGACGGATCAGTTCTATCAAGATGATTTTCATCATTTCAAAAAATGGGCAGATTTCGGATGCCTCGCAATCGAGATGGAAGCAGCAGGACTGTATACGCTCGCTGCGAAACATAAGGTAAATGCATTGACGATTTTGACGATTTCGGATCATCTGTTGACAGGGGAAGAAACGACATCGGAAGAGCGTCAAACGACATTCAACGACATGATGAAAGTCGCGCTCGAGACAGCGATTCAATTATAAAGAGCAAGACGGAGAATCCTCTCCGTCTTTTTTCATATCGAAAAAGAGATATGGTAAGATGAAGGCAGTGTTATAGACCAGTTAAAGGAGAGATTCTCGGATGATAACAACGATGACAGAGACAGTTCTTTCAGAACGCTTGCAATTACAACGGCACTTTTTCCGGACAGGGGCAACACGCAGTCTAGCCTTCCGCTTAAGTATGTTAACGTTCTTACGCCAAGCAATCGAAACACATGAAGCGGCGATTTATGAGGCATTAAAACAAGATCTCAATAAAGGACAGCATGATGCGTTCACGACGGAAATCGGATTCGTTTACGGAGAGATTCAACGGATGGAGAGACAACTCCGTCGACTGGCAAGACCAAAACGTGTCGCAACACCGCTTCTGCATATCGGGTCGAAAAGTGAAATCCAATACGAACCTTATGGCAATGTGCTTGTGATTGCACCATGGAACTATCCCTTCCAGCTCGCACTTGCTCCTGTCATTGGTGCGATTGCAGCCGGGAATACGGTCGTCCTTAAACCATCCGAGTTGACACCGAATGTCTCTCGCGTATTACGAGAAGTCTTTGAAACGGCATTCCATGAACGATTCGGAATCGTCATAGAAGGGGATGCTGAAGTCAGCAGTGCCTTATTAAACGAGCGTTTTGACTATATCTTCTTTACGGGTTCCACACGCGTCGGAAAAATCGTACATCAGGCTGCGGCGAAGCACCTGACGCCTGTCACGCTTGAACTAGGTGGAAAATCTCCGACGATCGTGCACAAGGATGCAGACCTTCGTCTAGCAGCGAAGCGGATCGCATGGGGAAAATGGTTGAATGCGGGACAGACATGTATCGCTCCGGATTATGTATTGATTCATGAAGACGTCAAAGAACGCTTCTTACAACTGATAGAAGAAGAAGCCTTCAAACAGTACGGAAACGGCGTAGGCGTCTCTTCATACGTTAAAATCGTATCGGACGATCATTTGAATCGTTTAAGCAATTATTTAACGCAAGGAACGATCGAATTCGGTGGACAAGTGGATCCGGAAACACGCAAGATGGCGCCGACCGTCATGACTGGTGTAGCAACGGATGCTCCATTGATGCAAGACGAAATCTTCGGACCGATCCTACCGGTGTTAACATACCGTGAAATCGAAGAAGTTATTACATTCGTCAATGATCGTGATAAGCCGCTTGCGCTTTATCTATTCACAGAGAATAAAGCCATCGAGCATCGCGTCCTTGAGCGAATTTCGTTTGGTGGTGGATGCGTCAATGACACATTGATGCATGTCGCACAGCACCACTTACCATTTGGTGGAGTCGGAGCGAGTGGAATGGGTGGATATCATGGCAAATATAGTTTCGAGACGTTCAGTCATCGGAAAGGAATCGTCAAAAATACGACGGCATTTGATTTACCGTTCCGCTACATGCGAACAAATAGCAATTCCAAATGGATGCGCTTTTTGTTATGATGAGCTGTGATTAATTGACTTAAGAAGGAGCTCTTCACTTGAAAGATCAAGTAAAACAGTGGATGAAACGAACAGGCTTGATTGAACGCGGTCTTCGTACCGTCATGAGAGTCTTTACATGGTTGCCACAAAAACGTAAGCGAATTCTTTTCGAGAGTTTTCTCGGAAAACAATATAGTGACAGTCCGCGTGCCATTTACGAATTGATGCGCGCGATGCATCCGGAGTGTGAGTTGATTTTCAGCAAGCAACGAGGTGTTGCATTTCCACCAAATGTCAAGACAGTAGATCGGTTGACGTTCCGCTGGATTTATTTACTTGCGACGTCACGGGTCTGGGTATCAAACAGTCGGTTACCGGGTTGGTTGATCAAACCGGAAAAAACGTTTTATCTCCAAACTTGGCATGGCACACCGCTCAAGAAACTAGCGCTTGATATGGATGATGTCCAAATGGCGAATACGACAACCGAACGATATAAACAAGGATTTAAGCAGGAAGCAGCAAAATGGTCTAGCTTAGTTTCACCCAATGCCTATTCCAGTTCAATATTTAGACGGGCATTTGCATTTGAAGGTGAGATGCTAGAAATTGGGTATCCTCGAAATGATATATTTTATCAAGAGGCGCGACATGCTAAAATCAAAGAAGCAGTATATCGCCACTATGATATTGATCATTCAAAAAAAGTCTTGTTGTATGCACCAACTTGGCGAGATAATGCATTCGAAGGTCAAGGGAAATATTCATTTGAGCTACCTTTTTCGCTAAATGAATTTGAAAAGCGATTTGGGGATGAATACGTTCTGCTTGTCCGAATGCACTATTTAGTCGGAAGTCGTCTCGACGTCACTGCTTATCCATCCGTTCGAAATACATCGGACTACCCGGATATCGCGGAGCTCTATCTGGCGTCGGACGCCTTGATCACGGATTATTCTTCTGTCATGTTTGATTTTGCGCACTTATCTCGTCCGATTTTATTCTATACGTATGATTTAGAACATTATCGAGATCAGTTGCGTGGATTTTACTTCGATTTTGAGCAGGAGGCACCGGGACCATTGTTGTCGACTGAAACAGCACTGTTTGAAGAGCTGAACCAGTTAGATGATTGGCACACACGGTATGCGTCAGCATTTCGAGCGTTCCAAGAGACGTATTGTCAATGGGATGATGGACAGGCTTCAGAACGGGCGATGAAGACGATCATAAAGAGAATTCACGGATAAAAGGGAGAGCAGAATCATGAAGAAGGTTATTACGTACGGAACATTTGATTTATTACACTGGGGTCATATCAACATCTTAAAACGCGCAAAAGCGATGGGAGACTATCTTATCGTTGCGATTTCAACGGACGAATTCAACCGTTTGAAACATAAGCAGTCCTACCATAATTTCGAGAATCGAAAGATGATTCTTGAAGCCATCCGTTATGTGGATGAAGTCATTCCGGAAAACAGCTGGGATCAAAAAGTAGAAGATGTGAAGAAGCATAACGTCGACCTCTTCGTCATGGGTGATGATTGGAAAGGCGAGTTCGATTTCTTAAAAGAGCATTGTGAAGTCGTTTACCTTAGCCGAACTGAGGGTATTTCTACGAGTCAGATTAAAACGGAATTAGCTTCGAAGTGATTGAAGAGGAGACCACACGACGACGTGCGGTCTTTCTTCGTAGAAGGGCAGGATGAAAGTGGTTAGAGAAGGAATCGTATGGGTCTATTTATTGTTGTTTCGTATTTGTTATGGTGTCTTTCGGTTGTTACCGCTTCGCCCCGTCACTTTATTTTGGATGACATACGGGGATAACGCAAAACCTGTTAATGATCGCTTGGCGCAGGAATTGCCAAATGAGAAACGGTATCTTGTATATGATCACCATTTCATGAAGCAGCCAGATTTATGGAAGTCAGACCGAATGCTTCGCTTTCGTCGATTACGGTTCGTCAGACTCGCATATTTACTTGCGACCTCCCGGACGGTTTTCGTCGATAATTATGTTGCGGAATTCAGTGTTGCTAAAACGCGACGTGGAACACGACGTATCCAGCTATGGCATGCCGGCGGAACGTTAAAGCAGTTTGGACTAACTTCTTCGAAAAGCCTGTTCGTATCGGAACGGATACGAAATCGGTTCCGACGTGTCTATCAGGAATATGGTGATTTCATCGTGCCGGGGATGCGTTGTGCGACACAATTCATGGCACCGCATGATTTAAAACGATCTCATTTTAAACCGTTCGGCATGCCGCGGACGGATTATTGGTATGATGAGGTTCAGCGGGAACATCGGGCGCTTGATTTAAAAGAACGTTATGTAAAACCCGACCGCCGGATTCTATTGTATGCCCCGACTTACCGCGAATATAAAGGAACGGAAGATCACACGATTCAACAATTTGAACAACTGGCTAAAACAGGCTGGACGATTCTTGTTAAGTTACATCCGACGATCCGAGCGCTTTCGACCTATCGTTCCGCCCATATACATCTTGTGGATGACACGTATCAGATCAATGATTATTTGCTCATCACGGATGTTCTGGTGACCGACTATTCGTCGATTCCATTTGAAAGCTGTCTTCTTGAGGTTCCAACGTTCTTATACACACCGGACATCGATACATATCGACAACTACCAGGACTTGTCGATCAGTATCCAAAACCATTACCGGTGCGACAAACGGAGCAGATGGCGCAATTGATGGAGTGGATCGTGTCTGACGCGATACTTGAAGAGTGCCGTCAGCACATGCAAGAATTCCAAACAAGTTGGTATGATCACCCACCAGGTCAAGCAGTTGAACGAATCGTTCATCATTATTACGGAACAGGTATGTAATACTATATCTGACGATTGCTTTAGTTTTAGAAAGCGGTCGTCAGATACTTTTTCAAAACTAATGTGAAACATTGAACAAAGTTTGACAATCTTTTGAAAATCCATTCTTTTGAACTGTGATGTTCTATACTAAAAGCAGAAGAAAAGGAGAGGAGAAATGGATATGCTGACTTGTGGAACGACTGAAGCGAATACATTCATCTTATCACCTGAGACAAGAACGTTACTAGAGAGCTTCATGACGGAAACGACGTTCAAAAAGGATTCCATCGTCTGTTGGGAAGGGGAAATGAACGACAAGTTGTTTTATGTGAAACAAGGAGGCGTCAAACTATCGAAGTTGACGAAAAAAGGCAGTCCATTACTCATGTTCTTATATTTCAAAGGGGATCTATTTGGTGAATTTGATGTAGGAGAAGCTTTTCCGAGTTCATACAGTATCGAGACGATGGAGGATAGTATCATCGGTTTCCTCTCAAAAGAAAAATTAGAGGAACTCATGAGAAAGGATGGTACTTTTGCGCTTGAGATCATGCGGTGGCAAGCATTGATGCGGAAACAGACGGAGACTAAATTGCGCGACTTGCTATTGTTCGGAAAACCGGGTGCGTTAGCTTCGACGTTACTTCGTCTCATCGCGATGGAAGGGGAACAAGTAGGAGAAACCTACCGTCTTGCAAAACGTCCATCCGATGGGGAGTTTGGTCAATTGATTGGCGCACCGCGTGAAACGGTCAATCGGATGTTCTCCCAGTGGAAAAAAGAAGGTGTCATTTCGATGACGCCAAAAGAAATCATCATTCATGATGCACAATATCTGCGTGATCTGTGTCATTGTGAAGGATGCCCAGCAGGTGTTTGTCGAATTTAATAGATAGTGTACAAACAATTCAAACGTGAAGCAGAATTTTCTGTCTCATGTATGGATTGTTTTTTTTGTAGATGAGTCGTGCCTCCTTCTCTTGTTCAGATGTGAACTTTTTGTGTGTTTTTAGAAAGAAAAGTGCGGATTTTTCACATTTGAAGTGATATATATCACAGTTTCCGAACTTGCTGAATTCTTACAATAAAGACAAGTTCAAAGCAGGAGAGGAGTAATCACCATGGACCAAAAATCAGAATCAAACCTCAAAGGAACATTTATTGCCGTCCTGATCGTAGCAGGTATCATCATTGGGATGTGGAGCTCAATCTTTCTATTATTCTTATCACGGTAAGGGGGAGTCACAATGCATATTCATCGTCTAGAAAAAATCTGGCTGATTTTTGGAGCAGTGATGCTTGGCGTCTTTTTAACCATCATCGGCGTATCCGCTTTTGCATCCGGAAATCAACCGCCATCCGATGCAACATTGATTGATCCGACGAAAGTTGATCAAACGAAACCATTCGACAAGCCAGGACTAAAAAAAATCGATGACGACCGATACGAAGCGATCATCGTCGCACAAGCGTTCCAATTCACACCAAAAGATATGGTCATTCCCAAAGGGGCAACGGTTGATTTTTTGGTGACATCAAAAGATGTCGTCCATGGCTTTGAAATTGTCAAGACGAATGTCAATATGATGGTCGTTCCTGGTCATATCAATTCCATTGAATATACATTCAAGGAAGCTGGCGAGTATTTGGTCGTCTGTAATGAATACTGTGGATCGGGTCATCATATGATGGCAACCAAAATCAAGGTGGTGGAATAAGATGAATGCCATTTCAAAAAAATTAAGACAGTTCGAGATGGAGCGTGGTCTGCCTGCTACCGTCATCGGAATTAAGGAAGCGAAGCTCGCTTTCGCACATGTTAGTTTTTCACTCGTTGCCTTATTGATTGGTGGTTTATGTGGATTGTTGCAAACGATGGTGCGGACAGGTGTCATTCCAGAAATTGCTGGAGTCGGCTACTATGAGCTTCTCACTGCCCACGGGTTAATGCTTGCGATCGTCTTTACGACATTATTCATATTTGGATTACTGTTTTCATTTTTAGGTCAATCCTTTGGACGTTTCGAAGACTTTCCTCGACGTCTCGGGTGGGTTGGATTCTGGTTCATGATCCTTGGTGTCATCCTCGTCACATGGATGGTACTTGCAGGAGAAGCTTCCGTCCTCTATACATTCTATGCACCACTCAAGGCACATCCAGTATTTTATATTGGACTCGTCATCTTCGTCGTCGGAACGTGGATTGCTTCTGGTGCCATGTTCCGTATGTATGCTGATTATAAACGGGAACACCCTGGCGTTCATCCACCACTTCAAGCATACATGAGTATTATGACTGCCTTATTATGGGTGGTTGCGACACTCGGAGTAGCAGCGACGATTCTCTTTCAGCTCCTTCCCTTATCCCTTGGTTGGACGGATAAGGTCGGAATCGAGCTATCCCGGACGCTATTTTGGTACTTTGGTCATCCACTCGTCTATTTCTGGTTGTTACCTGCCTACATCGTCTGGTATACAGTCATCCCGAAAATCGTTGGTGGAAAGGTTTTTTCCGACGCGTTAGCACGTATGTCATTTTTATTGTTCCTCCTCTTTTCGTTCCCGGTTGGTTTTCACCATCAATTGTTAGAGCCGGGGATTTCTGCTTTTTGGAAGTATGTCCAAGTCGTCTTAACGTTCCTCGTCATCATTCCATCATTGATGACAGCCTTCTCGATGTTTGCGACTTTTGAGTTGGCGGGTCGTCGGAAAGGGGCGACCGGGGTATTTGGTTGGGTGAAAAAAATGCCGTATCGCGATGTACGTTTTCTTGCACCGTTCATCGGGATGTTGTTCTTCATTCCTGCAGGTGCAGGTGGTGTCATCAACGCATCCCATCAACTAAACATCATCGTTCACAATACGTTATGGGTCACAGGACACTTTCATATCACGGTCGGTGCCGCTGTGGCATTGACGTTCTTTGGAACGGCTTACTGGCTTGTCCCGCTCTTACGTGGTCGAACGTTAACAGCGGCAATGAATCGTCTTGGGCTTATTCAAACGGCTGCCTGGACGATCGGAATGCTCTTCATGTCGACAGCAATGCATATCTCAGGTCTACTCGGTAATCCACGACGGACGGGTCCTGCCGCCTACTTCAAAGATTCGATCGTCGCTGACTGGATTCCATATCATGTCGCCATGGCAATTGGTGGGACGATTTTATTCATATCGATTCTATTGTTCTTGTATGCGATGTTCCAACTTGCATTTCGTACACCAAAAGGAACGGAAGAATTTCCGATTGCTGAAACGGAAGAAGAGGCGATGGCAACGCCACTCTTCTTTGAAAATTGGAAGCTATGGATTTTTGTAACGTTCGCTTTGATTGCGTTTGCGTACACAGTACCGATTTGGCATATGATTGAAAACGCCCCTCCAGGCGCTCCGGGATGGAAGCTTTGGTAATCGTTTCGTACAACATCAAAACCCCGAACGGTCTCTGACTAAGAGACGATTCGGGGTTTTTGGCATGCGCTTAAAGAATAAGTAATGAAGGGCTAAATCTTATTTGACGAGATTATGCTTGAAGGCATAGACGACAGCTTGTGTACGGTCTACGACATCTAGTTTTGATAAGATGTTCGAGACATGTGTTTTGACGGTTTTTAAGGAAATGAATAATTCGTCCGCAATCTCTTGGTTCGCCATACCACGAGCCATCAATTGAAGAACTTCCTGCTCACGTTCCGTTAAATCATCATGTAAGTGTGTCGTAGGACGACGAAGACGTTCCATCATTTTACCGGTCACTTGTGCTGCCATGACGGATTGACCGTTTGCTGTCTTGCGAATCGCTTCTGCGATGTCAAAGGCGCTAGCTGTCTTTAAAACGTAACTCATCGCACCCGCTTCAATGACAGGATAGACTTTCTCGTCATCAAGAAAACTCGTCACGACGAGAATTTTTGCTTCCGGCCAGTCTTTGCGGATCAACCGGGTTCCTTCGACGCCATCAACTGGCTCCATCACTAAATCCATCAAGATAACATCCGGTCGGTGTTCGAGCGCTAGCAAGGCTCCCGCTTGACCATCCGAAGCTTCAGCGACGACCTCGATGTCTGGTTGTGTGGAAAGGAAAGCAGACACACCGGCCCGGACCATCTCGTGGTCATCTACTAATAATACGCGTATCATACTTGCACCATCCGATCTTTTCTAAGTTTTACTTCGATTTGGGTTCCTTGTCCAGGAACACTGACGAGACGAATCGTTCCACCCATCTCAGCCGTTCGTTCTCGCATCGAATTGATGCCATAAGAGGCAAGTTTTTTTTCATCCACAACAAATCCAACACCATCATCATTCATGCTCAGGATAATTGTTTCGTTGAATTGCCGGAGCTCGATATCCATATGGGACGCTTTCGCGTGACGTAAGGCATTCGTTAATCCTTCTTGAACGATCCGGAACAACTCGTTTTCGATTTGTCGTGGGAGTGACATCTCTTCTAACTTCCAACTCAATTGTGTGGACTGCTTTCTAGATAATTCTTCGAGCAGTTGAGAAAGTCCTTGTTGTAACGTCATCCCTTCGAGTTCGACGGGGCGAAGTTGAAGTAAGAGCGAACGCATTTCAGACTGTGCCGTTTGTGCCATCGTCTCGACCATTTCGATTTGTTTGGCAGCAGCTTCAGGTTGAGACAAAATCGTCTGTTTGGCTGCTGTCGTCATCATCGAGATGGCATAAAGTTGTTGTGAAACGGAGTCGTGTAAATCACGTGCGAGTCGCTTGCGTTCTTCGGTGACAGCTTGAATCCGTACCTGTTCGACGTGCTGCGGACGCGTGCTGATCTTTTGAACGGTCTCGACTTGCTCGTCAATACGTTTTCCAATTCGTGACAGGCGTGTCAACGTATGAAAATAGGGACCGGGAACAATTGTGACATCTTTTCCTTGCTCCAGTTCGATGATGGCAGTCGTGACACGCTTGAAGTCACGACGCAAGAAAAAATAATGCATGCTACCGATAGCAAGCGGCAGTAGTAATGAGAGTCCGATGACGAGTAAAAGGACAGGAAAGTCTTGCTGACGGACGAAGAGAACATGCCAATCGACTTGGCGTGTACTTAAGAATAACAACGTCGTCATGACGGCTGTCAAGAAGCCCGTCATGACTTGCAGAGCGATGACACCAAGCGGAAATTGATCACGCTTCATATCGAAGACACCTCCACGTTGCCAATACCGAGCATGACATGAATACGAACCTTCCGCGTCGCTTCACCATATTCTGGTGCTCGGAATTGAATGCGTCGATTGAAGAAGGTCGGAATACGGCGGATGTCCGTCTTGACGCTTCCGAAGCCGATCGACGTGTCGAGCGTATAATCATAACCGGACGGTAAAAGAATCCGGACGTCCCCGACGACGCCACTGACGACGATCAATGTTTCACCTTCCGGGACATAGGCATGCGTCAAATCGATTTCTAAATCCTTGACGATGAACTGTTCACTTAAGTCCTGTAAGACATACGGTGCATCGGCCTGGGTCGAGAAGGAGTAAGCTGGTTGAATCTTGATGCCTTCCTCTTCATATTGATGGGGGGCAATCCGTGAAAACAAAAATTCACGGACAGAATGCCGTGTCACAAGAATGATCCCAAGATAGAGCAAAATTCCGGCAATGACAAAACCGATGGCAGCCGAACTGAGGACGACGCCAGCAAGAATGATCGTACCGACGATATAAAAGAGGATCGCTAGTTTTTCATGATTGCGCCGCCGGAAATGAATCCCGACGTAATACAGCAGGAAAGGGAATAAGACACCGAACAATACATTTCCTGCACCGGATAATAGGTCATAGAATAGACCAAGGGCGAACAGGATCGATACGTAACCGACCAGTTGTTTCGTACTTAATCGTCGCACGATCAATCTCCTTTCTAACATGACAAAGGGAGGCATACGCCTCCTTCGTCATGAACTGCTTATTGGTGAATGCGGCGTTCGAGTTCAGCGATACGCGCATCGATATCATCTTCATCAACGGCTGGTTGTTTTGCTTCAGGTTCTTCCGCCGTGAACGGATGTGCTTCTTCTTTTATAGTAGCATTTGGTTCGCGATCTAGCACCTGGTTCATCTTGTTTTTTAAGTTCGAAACGTTTTCGCGCATCATCCATTCGTACCGTTTGTTCTGTAGGTCTTCGAGCTTCAACTTCAATTCGAGGGCTTCACGTTCAAGCTCATTTAACTCGCGTTTCGTTTCAGCGACGAGTTCTTCGAAGAACCGGTATTGCTCTCCGTAATGTTTCGATTCGATGGCAGCACGTTCGGCGAGTTGCTGTTCACCGGCTTCGTTTGCGATTTCAACTTGTTTGAAGCGTTTATCGGCTAAATCCTTCGCTTCTTCCTGCTTTTGAGTCAGTTCCAGCAATAATGTCCGTTGACGCTCAAGTAGTCGATCAATCTCTTTTAAATCAGCTTCTGTAGATCGAATATGACGAACGAGCTTTTTAGCAGGTACTTCGCCCTGTTCAGCGGCTTTTTTGACTTCTGTCATCATTTGTGTCGCAAAATCATTGAGTTGATCAAACACGTTTTTCATGAAAAATTCCTCCTTGAAAGTGGTAAACAGTATGGGTAGTATCTTTAAATTTAGAATCGTTTTTCGTCTAAGTCTTTCCAGTCAGCTTCAAAATGTGTTGTTGACGTACGGCGGCGGTTAAAGAGATCTTGAACATTGACACGCTGTAGTTTCATACGCATGTAACCGACGTACAATGCGATGGCTGCTGCGATTCCGATGACTGCCCAGATGTTTGAGAGGGCAAGTCCGATTCCGATGGCTGCTAGAAATCCGAAACCGAGTTTCGCTGGCCATTTGTTCGATTGCATGAACTTACTGATCGAATAGAACGCAAGTAATGCCCCTAAACCAAGTCCGATCATATGTGGTAATGTTCCGATGACAACGGCGAGTAATGCGAGTCCGGTAAGAATCATCACCAATTGTTTTCCTTTCGATTGCTTCATGAGGAAGCCTCCCTTGTGTTGATACCTTTATAATACGGAAGTCCTTCTGTTCGTACGACGCTCTTTGGACCGTATTTGCTCTCGGGCTTAAGGCGGAGAGAAGGTCTGACTTTGAGGGAAGCGCTACCAGAAACATTGATTGATATGATATTCTATAAAGGAATCGAATCGAGAGGAGTGATGTTGATGAGTGCAACAATCAACGCTAAAAAAGTAACATGTGTCGAAAACCAGGGAGGGGTTTCCCTCCCTTAAATCAGAGGAGGAAACCATTTGAACGAATGGGGTACACCACCTGTCTACGAAACGACAGGAACAGAACAACTGGGACGAATCACGGCCGTCTACCAAACGCATTATCGTGTCATGACGGACACAGGAGAATCACTTAGCGAACTGTCTGGTAAGCTGCGTTTTCAATCAGGAACGAAAGCTGAATTGCCAGCGGTTGGAGACTGGATCATTCAAACAGAGCGAGAGCCAGGCAAAGGACGAATCGAACGGGTCTTGCCACGGTCGTCTCAATTTTCCCGAAAAGCGGCAGGGACGGAGACCGAGGAACAAATTATCTGCGCGAATGTCGACGTTGCCTTGCTCGTCATGGCTTTTGGACATGACTTCAACGTCCGTCGACTGGAACGTTATTTAACGGTTGCTTGGGATGCAGGGGTGATACCAATCATCGTCCTGACGAAAAAAAGTTTGATGCCGTCGATCGAAATAGAACTGCAGGCTGTTGAAGCAGTCGCGTTCGGAACACCGATCCTTGCCGTTGATTCTTTGACGGGTGACGGATTAGAGGAACTACGTGCCCAGTTACAAGTCAAGCAAACGATCGTGTTAGTCGGATCGTCCGGCGTTGGGAAGTCGACGCTCGTCAACGCTTTAGCTGGAGAACAGTTAATGGAGACGGGTGGCGTACGGGAAGACGATGAACGCGGACGTCACACGACGACACATCGCGAACTGAAACGACTGGCGAACGGTTTATTACTCGTCGATACACCGGGGATGCGAGAATTGGCCTTATGGGATGGAAGTGACGGTTTATCGTCGACGTTTTCCGATATTGAAGAGCTTGCTGAAAACTGTCGTTTTCGAGACTGTAAACATGAGAAGGAACCAGGATGTGCCGTTCGGACAGCTTTAGAAGATGGAACGCTATCTGCTGAGCGCTGGAACAGCTTCGTTAAGCTAAAACGAGAAATCGCCTATACGGAACGTAAGCAAAACGTGGCGTTGCAGGCGGCGGAGAAAGAAAAGTGGAAAAAAATCCACAAGCAGGCACAAGCGCATACGAAACTGAAGTATCAAAAGCGGTAATACGACTGAAATATGAAAAGCATCTGCAATGGAAACAAGAGTCTCTTTTTCTATGCAGATGCTTTTTTTGTTATTCTTTTGAAAGTGATTCATTTGTTTCTGTATCGAACGGCACATCACCTGTCAAAGCATCAAGACGATGTAGATCGGATTGAGTCGCTTCAGGGTCACTTCGGCGTGCATTTCTTACCACGGCAGTTCCGTCTGGATGATCGTTGAATCCAGTCGTTAAGTCAAACGTCCGGTTCGATAGCCGATCGGTAAAATAACGATCGTGAGAGACGAAGAGGAGCTCACCAGGGAAGACATCGAGGGCGGCTTCGATTTGTTCACGAGTCGCAAGATCCAAATAGTTCGTCGGTTCGTCGAGAATAAGCAAGTGAGCACCAGAGAAATAAAGGCGTAAAAAGGCGATTCGACATTTCTCACCCATACTGGCGTCGGCAATCGACCGGTAAACATCATCACGTCGAAATAAAAAACAGGCGAGTAGTGTCCGGGCATCCGTTTCACTCATCGTGCCGAACTCGAGCAATGCCTCTAACAACGTACCGGATGTCGGTAAATGGGAAAGAGCTTGTGAAAAATAGCCGGTTTTTAATCGAGGATGGCGGATGACTGTCCCTTGATTAGGAGCATATTCGCCCTCAATGAGACGCAGTAAGGTCGTTTTCCCACTTCCATTCGGTCCAATGACAGCAATCCGGTCACCGCGATCGATTGAAAATGAGACATCGTTTAGAATGGTTTTCGTCTCATATCTAAACGTGACGTGTTCGAACGAAACGAGTCGCTTCGCATGAATCGCTTCATGTTCAAATGCGACGTGAACAGTCGGTGCAACCTCTGGCTTTTTAACACGATTCTCCAGTAAGCGCTCAAGCTGTTGTTCTTTTGCTTTGACCTTTGTTGCGTGTTTAGCGGCTTTCTTTTTCGCATATGGATCGCGTTCACTAGCTTGATCCGAAGCTTTTTGATGCCATTGCCGGTATCCTTGAATCATGCGTGTCAGCTCTTTACGGGTGCGTTCTTGTTTTTCGTACGCTCGTTGTTGCGACAGAGCTTGATGTTCCTTTTGTTCTTTATAGGACTGATAGTTTCCGCTGTATCGCGTTGCCCCTGATTCGGATAATTCAATGACGGCATCAGCCGTTGCGTCGATGAAGAATCGTTCGTGTGAGACATAGAGAATCGAGGTCCGTGACATGTTGACCCATTCCGTGAGCCACTCGAGTGTCTCTTGATCCAGATGATTCGTCGGTTCATCGAGAATGATGAAATCAGGTCGTGATAGAAGCAGACAGGCAAGTTGGAGGCGCGTCTGTTCACCACCGCTTAAACTGGATGCTTTGTGTGTCCAGAGTGCTTCCTCTAATTTGACTTCTTTTAAGACGCGTGCTGCATCTGCTTCCAGCGAGAAGGCGTCCTGATCGATTGCTTGTTGATAAATCGTCAAGTCACCATTCATGGCATTAGCGCGAAGTTGATAACGAACCGCATCCGCTCGTTCGACGACATCAAGAACGGTGTGATCGCCCGCCACAAAGTGTTGTGATAGTAGACCGAGTTTTTTGTAATGACGCTTGATCGAACCGTCAGTCGGTTGAAGTTGATCAGCGATCAAGTGTAACAGTGTCGTTTTTCCGATGCCGTTCGGACCGATTAAGGCGACATGTTCACCGGTATGAATATGAAAAGAAACGTCCGAGAAAAGGCGTCGTTCGTCGTAGTCCATCGATAGGTGTTGGATCGTAAGTGTTTCAGTAGGCATAAAAGCAGCTCCTTTAGTGTTCATTTCCGATAAGATGAAATGAAAAACACACCATCCGAAGCGAGCGGATGGTGTGCCGGAGTGTAACTCAAAGAAGGCGATGACCAGAGGATGGTCACACCGAAAAAGAGCAGACTCGTAGCGTCAGACATCCGCAACTGCATTGCGAAAGAGATGATTTCATTCATCAAGCGACCTGTACGAGTGATTGCTTCATTTCGGTGTTGTACCTCCTGTTCATAATCTATGATGTCATTGTAACAAATTGGAAACGTTAACACAAGTACGATTCAAGTAGGGTTTGCGCAGCGTTTGTTTCTTCTCGTGAAGGGGGAAGCACATCAGTTAACGGATAAGCAAGACCAAGGTTTTCCCACTTATAGACTCCGAGTTGATGATACGGCAGTACCTCGACGCGCTCGACGTTTCCGAGCGTCCGGATGAACTCGCCGGTCTGACGGAGGAAATGTTCCGACATCGTAATACCTGGAACGAGGACGTGGCGAATCCAGACGGGAATGTTTCGCTCGGCTAGGCGTTTTGCGAAGGCGAGTGTATTGGCGTTACTCCGTCCAGTCAAGACGCGACAAGCAGCATCGTCGATATGCTTGATATCGAGCAGAACCAAATCCGTCGCATCGAGAATGGCGTCGATGTTTTTTGGGACGACAGATCCAGCGGTATCGATGACCGTATGCAGTCCATGCCGCTTCGCTTCTGTTAAAGCAGCCTCTAGGAACTCTGGCTGAGCGAGCGGTTCACCTCCAGAGAAGGTGATTCCGCCACCCGTCGCCTCGAAAAAGGAGCGATAGCTGATCGCTTCTTTTACGACTTCGTCTGCTGAGACACGCTGTCCGCAACCGAACTCCCATGTATCCACGTTATGACAGTATTGACACCGTAGTGGACATCCTTGCGTAAAGACGATGAATCGAATGCCAGGACCATCGACTGTTCCACATGATTCAACGGAATGGATCATACCATAGGTCATTCTGCTCACTTCCTTTCACATACTACACATCATTTTAGAGAGAACCGTGGAACGTACGATTGATGACATCAATCTGTTGTTCACGCGTCAGTTTAATGAAGTTGACGGCATAACCGGAAACCCGAATCGTTAACTGTGGATACTGTTCTGGATGCTCCATGGCATCGAGTAACGTCTCACGGTCGAAGACGTTGACATTCAAGTGATGACCTTTTGAAGTCGTACCACCCATATATCCGTCAAGTAATCCGACCGTATTGCGAATACGTGTTGCTTCCTCCTTACCAAGTGCTTTTGGAACGATCGAGAACGTGTAGGAGATACCATCGAGCGCATGTTCATATGGTAGTTTCCCGACAGACGTCAGAGCAGCGATAGAACCACGGGTATCACGTCCATGCATCGGGTTAGCACCGGGTGCAAATGGTTCACCCGCACGGCGTCCATCGGGTGTATTTCCTGTTTTCTTACCGTAGACGACGTTTGAAGTAATCGTCAGGACAGACTGTGTCGGGAGCGCATTTCGATACGTTGGATGTTTACGGATTTTCTCCATGAACAATGTCACGAGATCAACCGCCATCTGATCGACTCGTTCATCGTTATTCCCGAACTTTGGAAACTCACCTTCGATCTTGAAATCAACTGCAATCCCATCCGCATCTCGGATCGGGCGGACTGTTGCATAACGAATAGCGGATAGACTGTCAGCGACGACCGATAAACCAGCGATGCCGCATGCCATCGTCCGTAAGATTTCCGGATCATGTAAAGCCATTTCAATCCGTTCGTAACTGTACTTATCATGCATGTAGTGGATGACATTCAGTGTGTTGACGTACAGTTCTGCGAGCCAATCGAGTTGACGATCGTAAGCCGCCATGACTGTCTCGTAATCGAGTACTTCGTCGAGCATCAATGGTGTGGCTGGGGCGACTTGAATTTTGAGCTTCTCGTCCATTCCGCCATTGATTGTATAAAGTAATGCTTTTGCAAGGTTTGCTCGAGCACCGAAGAACTGCATCTGTTTCCCGATCCGCATCGCGGAGACACAACAAGCGATGCCGTAATCATCCCCATAAACCGGCAACATCAAATCATCGTTCTCATACTGAATCGAGCTTGATATGATCGACATCTTCGCGCAGAATTCCTTGAATCCGCGTGGAAGCTGAGTGGACCAGAGAACAGTTAGATTCGGTTCAGGTGCCGGACCGAGTGTCGAAAGCGTGTGTAAGAAGCGGAATGAACTTTTCGTGACATTTGATCGACCATCTTCACTCATCCCGCCAATCGATTCCGTTACCCACGTCGGGTCGCCAGAGAAGAGATCGTTATAGTCCGGTGTTCGTAAGAATTTGACGATCCGAAGTTTCATGACAAAATGATCGACGAGCTCTTGTGCTGTTTCTTCCGTCAAGCGGCCGGTCGCAAGATCACGTTCGACATAAATATCGAGGAACGTCGAGACGCGACCGAGTGACATAGCTGCACCATTTTGTTCTTTGATCGCAGCAAGATAAGCAAGATAGACCCACTGGAATGCTTCTTGTGCTGTTTCTGCAGGGCGGGAGAGATCAAAACCATAGCGAGTTCCAAGCTCGGTCAATTCCGTTAATGCGCGCAATTGTTCATTCATTTCTTCGCGGTCGCGGATCATCGATTCAGAGAGGAAGCCGCCACGTGCCTTCAAGTCTCGCTTACGTTCTTCAATCAAACGTGCTGTTCCGTACAAAGCGACACGACGATAGTCGCCAATGATCCGCCCACGTCCATAGGCGTCTGGTAATCCTGTGATGATACCGGCTTTACGCGCGGCGCGCATCTCTGGAGTATAAGCATCAAAAACCCCTTGGTTGTGTGTTTTTCGGTAATCGCTGAAAATTTTCGTGACGGTCTCGTCTGCTTCAAAGCCATACGCAGCTAAGGCATCATTCACCATCCGAATCCCGCCGTTCGGATGAATTGAACGTTTGAACGGTTCATCCGTCTGTAAGCCGACGATTTTTTCAAGAGAGGGATCCAGATACCCTGCATCATGCGAGAGAATCGTTGATGGTGTCTTGGCATCGACGGCATACACACCACCACGTTGTCGTTCTTCATTCGTCAACTGTAGAATTTGTTGCCAAAGCCGTTGCGTCGCTTGCGTCGGATCGACTAAAAAGTGATCATCACCTGTATATTCCGTGCGATTGAGCCGGATGAAGTCTGCAACATCGATTGTCTTGATCCATTCGCCAGACGTAAAGTTTGCCCAGGCACTCGTTTTTTCTAATAACATGGATACCACTCCTTTAAAATTGAGCTAATGATCAGTTCCTTATGTGAATAGTGTAACAAAAGGAGGTAGAGATTCCCTTTACGTTCATGTGAATATTTTAACAAGTGAACAAACGTTGATATGACGGGCTTTCTTTATTTCTGTACCTATGAAAGAGTGAAGATTAAAAAACAGTTGAAGTCTGGTAAATCAAGATTTTCACGGAACTGTATGAGCTGATTTGAAAAAGATCCACTAGCACAGTTGAAACTGTGAGGAATGTCACGTTACGGTATCTTGTGTTTTTAGGACGTATCGTTGACAATGAAAAAGGGAACATAGAACGTGGAGGTGTGCCAAATGGAGTATGTGTCATTAACGCAACAAGGAGATTATCAGTCGGGAGACTGGGTCTCGCTGAAAATCGGATCGGAAGGTTCGACGCGAACTGGGATGATCACAGAATTTGAAGGTGATGGATTCTGGATTCGGTTTGAAGATGATTTTGATTATGAAGACTTTATCGGCTATGATGAATCATACTGGATTGCGCTTGTTCGCCGTCCCGTGGACGTAAAAGCGACGTATGCGAGTCTTGCCGTGTATCCGGCACTCGCTGCAGAATTACAGGATCGTGTCATCCAAGGCTTCGAGATTTTAAAGGAAGAAGCTGGTGAAGAAGAAGTCCGGTTCCACATCCGATTGCTCGACGCAGGAAATGAATATACACAGACAATACGGGGATACCGTGATGCATCAGGAGATCATGTCGAATACGTAACGGCATGATGGAATTAAGAGAGTAGGAGAAATCGTTATGAACTTTACAAAACCATTTTTACAGGAAGCATGGGAACGGGCGCGCTTTACAGAGTTGATGCCTGTTCAAGAACAAGCGATTCCGTTGTTGCGCGAAGGAAAAGATGTCCTAGCTGAAGCGCCGACAGGAACAGGGAAAACGCTTGCTTATGTCATTCCAGCTTTAGAAAAGATTGAAGTGGAAGAGCCACACGTGCAAGTCGTCATCACGGCACCAACACGGGAACTCGTCATGCAAATTCATCAAGTCATTCAATTATTTGCTCAAGGAAGTGGTATCAAATCCGGTGCATTCATTGGTGGTGTTGAATTAAAGCGACAATATGAACGATTGAAGAAAAAGCCGCAAATCATCGTCGGAACACCGGGACGTCTCGTCGAGTTGATTGATTCGAAGAAGCTGAAGATGCATAAGGTGAAATTGATCGTTTTAGATGAAGCGGATCAAATTTATGAAAGTGGCATGAGTGACTCGGCGACGCGAATCGCAAATAGTGCGCTACGCGATCGACAACTGGCATTTGTCTCAGCGACATTGCCGGAACGGACAGCAGAATGGGGACGGACGCTTGCGAATGATCCTGAGACGATTCGTGTTGAGCGTGCCGTCAGCACACAAGTGACATTCGGTTATTTGGAGACTTCACGTCGTCAGAAACCGGAATTGTTACGTCGTCTGGCGAACATGCAAGGATCAAAAGTGCTGACATTCATCAACAATCGCTCATTCCTTGGACCATTGAATGGCGAGTTGAGTAAATTCTCACTGAAATACCGGATTTTAGACGCTGAAAAAGGAAAGCGAGAGCGGATGGAGACCTTGCGTTCTTATAAAAAGGGAGAGTTTCCTTTACTCGTCACGACAGGTCTTGCGGCGCGTGGGCTTGATATCGAAGCGGTCACACACGTCGTCCATTACGATTTACCGGAGTCGCTTGACGATTTCGTACACCGTTCAGGTCGGACGGGACGCGGAAACGCAAATGGGATGGTACTTGCACTTGTCACGGATCAAGATTTAAAACACTTAAAAACACTTGCAAAGCAAATGGGCGTCGAGATGGAGCCAATGGAAATTTACCGCGGAGAAGTCATTCCGAAACGTGAATTCACAGCTCCTCAGACGATTAAGCGACCGGCTACTCCTCACCGGAAAGGGCGATCGAAATGAAGAACGATCGAAAAGTAATTCCATTTCCGACGACGGTTTCTGAAGCGGAAATGAATGCAGCCTTGAAGAAAATGTATCAGGAAGCAGCAACAGCACGCAGTACGGACTGGGTCGCTTTCATTGAAGAGATTGCGACAGAAGGACGTTGGTATTTAAAAGATGCTGAATTGTTCCGGGACTTATTCGTTGACTGGGCGATCTTCTATGAAACGGATGATCAAGGAAAAACACCGCACGGTCGTTTTCTCGAGCAGATAAAAGACGAGCTATCACCTAGTCTCTATCGCGCCTTGCGTGGATTAGCTGACCCGATGCCGTCGCTGTTTCAAGTCGATGCAGATGGTGTTGTTGATTTAATGTCGAAACAGACGTATCAAACGGATTTGGCTGAGATTGAAGTCGAACCGGGGGATCTGTTGATTGGGAAACTGCTCTATATTTCTGGTAAGTGGCGCTTTGCGATTGCCTACATGAAGGTAGCGCGCGCATTAGTACCAGAAGTCCTCGCTTTGTTGACGGACTTCGTGGATGAAGTGGGAGAAGACGCGTTACTTCGTCAATATCCAGAGTTTTGTGCGGAATTAATCGACTTGCTCCTCGATATCGAAGAAGGTAACATTGCACCAAGACCAGAAGAATAACTCAAAAAACCTAGGACACGTTGACTACAAAAAGTCATATGTCCTAGGTTTTTTCATGGGTCCGCTCGATATAAAGCGACATCATTCTTATCCCGATGTTTCACGCGATACATGGCAAGATCGGCTTGCTTTAAACATGTTTCAAGATCGGCCTCATGACACGCTGTCACTCCGATGCTTGCGGAAACGAATAAAGATTGTCCTTTGTAGACATAGGGACGTCTTAAAAATTGTAAAAAGGATTTACATTTTCGGCGTAAGGAGAGTTCATCATCGGCTTGTAAAAGGATCGCGAATTCATCTCCACCGAGGCGATACACGGATTCCGAAGAACTTGTATGTTCGCTCAATCGCTTCGCAACTTCAATTAATACATAATCTCCTGCCTCGTGACCATACGTATCATTGACTTGCTTAAATCCATCTAAATCGACTAAGGCAAGATAATTCTTATCGGAGAGTCGATTTGAGAAATCTCGTTCTAAGGAACGACGGTTTCCGATATTAGTCAAAGCATCATGATAGGCATGGTATTCGATTCTCTTTTGACGAATTTTGCTTTCCGTGACATCATGTAAAATCGTGAATCGTCCCATCGAGGTAGCGGCAATTTGAATCGGAATATCAATGATTTCATAGCGTCGACTTTGTTCATCCTCATACTCATCAACGTTCGTTTCGAGCATTTCTAACAAATGACGCATCGTACGAGGAACATGTTCAATCGTCATATCTGGCAAATGAAACAGACGTTGGGCAGCTAAATTCGCGTACAGCGCAGTGCCGGACTGATCGAGTCGAATCATCGGATCAGGATGACCGAGGAAGAGTGGAATGACCTGTTGTTCACTATCTTGGATTTGTTGTTTTCGATGTTCAATGCGTGAAGCGAGTTGTTCATTTCGTTCGTGTAATTGTGCGACAATCAACCCATGTTGACGGGCAATCAAGATTTGTCGAACGATTAGTAGGAATAAGATGATAAAGATGTCGAGTTTTCCACCTTCTTGTTCCACCATGTAGTGGATGAACAAAGGGATGGCCAGTAAAGGAAGCCACGAACGGGGAATGACCGTCGTTCGAGCAGTTCCTTCTTCAATATGATCAACATGCCATAGAATAGCTGCGCTTTGCGCCAAACGAATCAATATCGGGAAGAACACCAGATAATTCGCTGAAAAATCAGGGAAGTAGACACTAGAGACTTCATAGATACCACGAATGAAAATGGATAAGAATAATAGAAATAAGGCCATCCGTGATACCCAATGTGTTTCTTGGATGAACGTAAAATAGAAAAAAACGAACAAACCGAGTGATGTGTTCGTAATGACGATGATGGCATAAGGAACAGTCTGAAGCCCAGGGTTCGTCAGTTCATTGAGGACATGGAATGCGACAAGTCCAATGAAAATGACGATAATCGCGGCATCAACGAAAGCAAGTACATGTTGTCCGAGTGTTCGTTTTGTGATGATTCGGTAAAAAATCGCGTATAAGAATACGTAATGGGATATTGAAAATAAAATCAGGCTATAAATAGATGGAATTGGAAAGTCTGAATAGACAAAACGTAACGTCTCAAAAATGGAACCGATATAGGATAAAACCAGTGATCCTAAAGCAATCAGCCAGAAATTTCGTCTGGGTACGACTAATATTTGTTCTTTACGATAAGCCGTAAGAATGAAGTAAGCGATCAACCCAAGTGATACATACTGAAGTACCTGTTCGACAATCCCATTAGAGATGGAAGGAGTCCATGTAGTAAGGATCATTAGAATAAAAGAGATGACGAGCATGGCAGGGAACCAACGGATGAAGTAGTTTGATTTAAGCACGGGATCCCTCCTAACGTTTGATGTGGACAGCGAACATATAGTTATTTTTCTCGTTCTTCTTGATCTGGTACATGGCTTCGTCTGCCCGAATCAATAACTGTTCTGAACTCTTACCGTCTTCAGGGTATAAGGAAATTCCGATAGATGGTGTGATACGAAGCGTATACGTGTTGATATAGAATGGATAATTTAGGATTTCGAGAACGTGTTCGGCAAACTGTCGAGTTTCCGAGGCAGATGCCTGAATGAAGATCAAGAATTCATCTCCACCAAGGCGTGCGACGAGATCAGTTGGCGTCGTCATTGATTGAAGACGCGTTGCTGTTTCTTGTAGCAGTAAATCACCGACATCATGTCCATAGGTGTCATTGATTTGTTTGAATCCGTCCAAATCTATGAATAATAAGGAGCCATAATCTAGCGTTGGCAGAGTTAGATAGAGTTGCTCCTCGAAGTAACGCCGGTTTGGTAAACGAGTGAGTGAGTCATGGTATCCCATACGTTCTAGCCATACTTCCTGTTGATAGTCTTCTGTGACATCCGCTAAGACGACGAAATAGCGTTGCTGATGTGGAATATCGATGATTGTCGTATTCAAAAAGGTTTCTGGATGTTCGTCCGTAGCAGGTACATGTAGGAGGTGAGCAGGATAGGTCGACTGCTTTTGTTGAAGCAACGGGATGAGCCGATCAAGTTGACGACGTTGACTCGGTCCGAGCGGTAAATCATTCCATCCTGCTTCTGCAGCGGCTGGATTGACGGATCGAATCTGATACATGTCATCGATTTCAAAAACGATTTCTGGATAAGACAAAAAAAGTGACGTCAGTTCTTTTTCACGCAACTGTAGCAACTCTGTTTTTTGATGAACGATGTCTTCTAGATTCGTTTGTAATGCCGTTGTTTCCTGTAACAACCGAAGATTTTCCCGGTATGAAAAAAGCTGCCGTGTTAAAAATAATAAAAACGTAATACCAATAGACAACAAGAAGAAGGTTCGAGAGACAGGAAAAAACGTAATATAAAGAATCAGCGCAGATAATAAGATGTAAACCAACAGTGAACGCGTAAGTGTCTCGACTCGAATGAGATTTGCTTGCTCCTCACGACTAATGGGAAGTGTACGTGTGTTCAGAAAGGCGATGAGGAACAGACCGCTAAGTGGATATAGCGGAAGCAATAGACCCGATATTTGCGGTTCACCGTTTAATAACAAGGTATAAAACACGAAGTTCGTCATGCCGAGAATGAATGTTCCGAGGACAAGAAAGATAAATCCTGATCGTGATACGTTCCGTCTTAACCCAGACGCATAGAGTAAAAAAAAGAAAAGCGTCAACAAAATTGTCAAGAAGGCATAAAATGTCCAACTGATTTGCTCGAGTGTCGTTCGCGTATAAGAGGGAACAAAGCGGAAAATAGCGATATATCCAGCAATCATTGAAACAGCGAATAAAGTCAAGGAATCAAGAATCAATAACTTTTGTTTTTTGAATAATGTCAAATCTAATTGTCGGAAAAAGAAAAGGACCATCATTGTCAAATGAATCGTATAAGGTAAATCCAGCAAGACGTTCAAATTGACATCGTTCCATTGAAAGAAACGTCCAATCATATTCAGGAAATCGCCCAAAAAATAAGAGAAGAAGGCGATGGATAACCACTTGTACGGAAGGGAAGGTTGTTTGAAAGCCGTCGATCGACTAAATAAGAAAATCATGAAAGAACCGCTTAAACTAATGACTGCCGAGAGTTGTAACGAAAGGTCTTGTGGCAATAGCCAGAGCAGTATGTAAGTAATGACTAAGTAGAATGCGACGATAGGGTAGATGTTTTGAACCATCCGTTTCACTAGAACTCCTCCTTTCGCAAGCCTTCCTCCAAAACGAAATATGCTATAACATTACCCGATATCTAATATGAATTCACATTTATTTTCATAATTAAAAATAAAAGTAAGAGATGTTTTCTATTTCATAAAAAAAGCGGAACTCTTCTAAGTGAAGAACTCCGCTTATCGGATTTACTGATTAGATTGGCGATGGTTTTCAAATGCCTCGATTTTTTCAGAAAGATATGTCCAATATTCCATTCGCTCGTCAAGCGTCGCTTTGGTCTTTTCGATGGCTTGATACAATTCATTGACCTTTCCGAGATCACTTCCTGCTGAAGCGAGATCAGCCTCTAATTGCTCTAGTTCAACTTCACTCTCTTCAATTTGTTGCTCAATGATAGCCCAATCTTGTTGTTCCTGATAACTTAGTTTCTTTGGCGTCTCTGTTTTTGGTGCTGTAGCAACCTCTGCCGTTTTTTCAACGACGATTGAGGGAACGGGTGCTGCCATTTGCTCAAGATAGTCTGTATATTGTCCGTAATAAAAAATGATGTTTCCATCTTCAAATGCAATCAGGCGATCGACGACCCGATCGAGGAAGTAGCGATCATGACTGACTGTGATGACAGTACCTGGGAATGATTCTAAATAATCTTCTAGTACGGATAAGGTCTCGGTATCCAAGTCGTTCGTTGGCTCATCAAGGAAGAGGACGTTCGGTTCTTCCATCAAAATCGTTAACAATTTCAGACGTCGCTTTTCGCCACCAGAAAGCTTGCCGATTTGTTTATATTGTGCTTCCGGTTTAAAGAGAAATTGTTCGAGCATCTGACTTGCTGTGATCTCCTCACCGGCGAGTGTCGTAATGACTTTTGCGATCCGTTCGACCTCATCGATGACGCGGCGTTCGGGATGCGTGAATTCGGCGAATTGACCGTAAAAACCGATCTTCACCGTTTCGCCGTGAATGATCTCACCCGTTGTTGGCTCTAAGCGTTTCGCGAGGATTGAAAGAAGTGTCGATTTTCCACTACCGTTTCGACCAACGATGCCATACCGCTCTTTGCGTCCGATCAGAGCGTCAAACGATTCAAAAAGTGTCCGTTCACCAAATCGGTGCGAGACGTCATATGCTTCAATGACTTTCTTGCCGAGGCGGGTCGAACCGACCTGTACTTCAAGTGTCGCTTCTTCTTCCTCATACGAAAGGTCTTGTAAAGCATCCACGCGCTGGATCCGGGCTTTTTGTTTCGTCGTCCGTGCTTTTGCTCCGCGACGCAACCAAGCGAGTTCGCGACGGAGGATGTTTTGACGTTTTTCCTCCATAGAAGCCGTCCGTTCACGACGTTCGGCACGTTTTTCAAGAAACGATTCATAGTTTCCGACATAGAAATAAGCTGTTCCATTTGCAATCTCCATCATATGATTCGTGACACGATTCAAGAAATAGCGATCATGAGTGATTAGTAGAATCGCACCACGGTATTCCTTGATTTGAGTCTCAAGCCAGCTGATCGTCTCGGCATCAAGTTCGTTCGTCGGCTCATCAAGCAGGAGGAGATCGGCTTCATCGAGTAAGGCTTCAGCGAGTCCGACGCGCTTACGTTGTCCTCCGGAAAGAGAGCCGATCAACGCGTTCAAGTCGAGGATGCCGAGTTTGTTTAAGATCATTTTTAAACGCGATTCCGTGTCCCACGCTTGCGCGGCATCAACCTCGGTTTGCGCTGTGATGAAGCGGTTGAGTAACGTCTCACTTGTCGGATCCTGTTCGAGCGCTAGTCGTGCCGTTTCGTAGTGGCGCAACGCGTTGATCGTTGGTGTGTCACCCGACAGGAGTACTTCCATGACAGTCCGATCTTCCGGATAATCGGTCGTTTGCGATAGCAAACGGATCCGATAATCATTTGGATGATGGATCGTACCAGCATCTGCTGTTTCTTTGCCTGCTAGAATGTGCAGAAGGGTCGATTTACCGGTACCGTTGACGCCAATGATACCGATCCGGTCACCAGGAGAGACGGAAAACGTGACATCTTCGAAGACAATTTTATCGGCAAATTCTTTTTTGAGATTTTCTACTTTCATTAACATATTAGACACCTTCTACAATCTGTTTGATTTGATGTTCGACCGTCTGGACGAGTTCTTTCTGTGTCATCGTGCTCGGATCAATCGACGGCAAGATCGTGACTTCGACTGTAGCCGGACGGATCTTACCCGTTTCCTCCATGACACGATAACTACCTGAAATCGCGACGGGTACGACGCGTGCGCCACTTGATGTCGCAAGGGTAAAACTTCCTGCTTTGAATTCCGCCATCGGTCCGCCTTTTGAACGTGTTCCTTCTGGGAAGATGATCATTGATTGTCCGTCCTTGATCGTGTCGACACCAGAGCGGATCGCTTTTAGGGACTGGCGTCGGTCTTTTCGGTCAATCATGACACACCCCATCAGATTCATCCAGACATTAACGATTGGAATTTTATTCACTTCGATTTTTGAGATGAATGCTTTTGGTTTATCGATTTTTCCAAGTAGAATCGGAACATCGAAGTTTCCTTGGTGATTCGAGATGAACACGACAGGTTCATTTGCCGGAATATGTTCATGCCCCGTCACATGGACACGAACGCCAGCAAGTCGGAGGAGAGAGTTCGCCCAGGCGCTCGCTACACGCTGAACGAATGCATAGCGCGCGAGATGCGTTCGACGTTTTGCGGTTGGTAAAAACGGTAAGGTACAGGGTAAGACAAGTCCAAAATAAATGAACCAAATGACAGTACGGATCATAGTAAAGTGACAGCTCCTTTTTTTCATTGCTGATGTTATTGTACAAAAAAAGACCAGGTGTCGCACCCGGTCTCCATGATTATTCCCAGTAACGAGGCTCAGATTCCTCTTCGCTTTCTCCAAGTTCGAAAGTGAGGCGACGTGTCGTCGGATCAACGGAGAACGTAGCGTTCGTGTTGTCGATCTGTTTGATTTCCATCGTCTCTTCATCCAAGATGAGAGTCAAGCGGACCTTATCTTCGTGATCTACGAGCAGTACGCCATCTTCCTTCAACCATAAATCGATGACAGGTGAGTAGCGGAGTGTCCAACCGTTTGATAAAGGGATTTCGTTCATAATGAATCTGTTCCTCCTAGGTGATGAAATCGTGTTCTTTATTTATCATGCTGGTCTGTCCCAGAGAATGCAAGTGGTGTACTCGAATCTCGATTAGGATAGGCAATTTGATAAGACTGTTCTCGTTTTTTCATGCGTTCGTACTGTTTTTTGACGCGACGGTATTGAATGTATTCAATGTAAGTCAGATAGGACGTACGGAGTAACTGTCGAATCGATGATAACGATAGGCAAATCGCTAACGTAAAGACGAAAACACCAATCGAACTTGTATAATAACCGGTAACAAAACTTAAGTATGTAGTGATGAGACCCGCAATCGTCGTGAATAAGTAGAAGAGCACGTCCGTTTCCTCCTCGAAATTAAAATATAGGTATGTTCATCTAATTCGAGGTTGAACTTGATTTTCCTTTATCGTCCTGTAAATGTCCGGAAAAAATAAAAAAATCCACACGGAAGGTGTAGATTTTAAGGGCGATCGATTTGCTGAAGCGCTGGTGTCTTCGGAGTCATATCTGTACTGTTTGATCCTTCTGCAAAAACGATTCCAATCGTAGCAAGGAAAGCAAAAAATGCAAAAACCAATGTTTTCGTGAAGCGTCGAGCGAACGAACGCGATTGAATATTATGAAACATTTTTATCCCCCATATTTACCTAAACTAAACCTTCTTTTTCCTGTTATTTAATCATATATCTTTTTTTCAAAAAAATCACGCAAATGTGTTTCGTTCACAAATATGTCACAACTGTCATCGTGGGGTCGATTTCAGAGGTGAACAGAAAAAGAGTATAGTATGGTAGGGAAAGAACAGAAGGATGGTAAGAATGAACTTGAACCAATTCAAATAGAGAGAGGAGATGACCCGAAATGGGATTACGCGCAGGACAGGTTGTCACATTAAAAGTAGAACGTGAAGCAGAGTTCGGAGTGTTTTTGACAGATGGAAATGAAGATGTGTTGTTGCATAACAATGAACAGACACAAAAAGTAGCTCTTGATGATGAAGTAGAAGTCTTCTTGTATCAAGATAATGAAGGACGTTTGGCATCATCGATGACGATTCCAGAAGCTTCATTTGAAGACTACGTCAAGACGACGATCAATGGGACACGCTATAACACAGGAGTGTTCGCGAATATCGGGATTCAAAAAGATGTTCTTGTCTCACTTGACGATTTGCCGCAACGTCGGATGTTCTGGCCGGAAGAAGGCGATCAACTTTTCATTCGTCTAAAACATGATCAAAAGCTTCGTTTACTCGGAGACCCTGCACCATATGCTTACTTCAACTTACGAGCGAAGCCAGCTCCAGAAGAATGGAACAACATGGACGTCGAAGGTCTCGTCTTCTCACAACGCGAACCAGGCGTCAATGTCTGGGTCAACGATCAGTCAATCGGATTCTTGCATGAACGCGAGATGGAACGTTGGCCGCGTCTTGGAGAAGTCTTGAAATTACGAGTGACAAATGTAAAACCAGATGGTACAGTATTACTTTCAGCACGACCACGTGCCTTTGAAGCCATTGATACAGACGCGGAGTTGATTCTGAACCATCTACTTGAACATGATGGTCAGATGCCGTATGGTGATAAGACAGCTCCCGAGACGATCGATGAAGTATTCGGTCTCAGTAAGGCAGCATTCAAACGAGCGCTCGGTCGCCTGTTGAAAGATAAAAAAATAGAAAAAAATGAAACGGGTATTCGGTTGACGCAATAATCAAACCGAGTAAGCCTGCGTTTCGAATAGATAGTAAGGAATTCATCATTTTGGTGGTTGCGGCTGGTTTGATTACCGGCGACCATTTACTGAATATACCCCATCACTAGTGGGGGCACGCGATGACGTTCATCGCACGGTCCGGGCACTTCGCCTTTCCCTCGCCCTTATGGCAACGATTATGATGGTGACTTCCCTAAACATTATTATGAGAGAAACCACTCTATCTTTATGGGATAGATTCTGTTATAATAGGTAGTCGATTGTATTCGTTACGGTAGCGTCTGTTTAGTGGCAGACGCTTTTCATATGACAAAGGAGAGTATTTAGCATTGACAACATTTCGTGAATTAAATCTTAGTGAGGCACTTATCAAAGGTGTCCTAAAAATGGGCTTTGAAGAAGCAACACCAATCCAAGCAGAAACAATTCCAGTCGGACTCAGCGGCGTTGACTTAATTGGTCAAGCACAAACAGGTACTGGTAAAACTGCAGCATTCGGTATCCCAACAATCGAGCGTCTTGACGCAAAATCACGCAACATCCAAGCGTTGATCCTTGCTCCGACACGTGAGCTTGCAATCCAAGTAGCTGAAGAATTGAACCGGATCGGTGAAGTAAAACGCGTTCATGCACTTCCTGTTTACGGCGGTCAGCAAATCGATCGTCAAATCCGTGCACTTCGCAAAAATCCACAAATCGTCGTTGCGACACCAGGACGTTTGATGGACCACATGAACCGTAAGACGTTGAACCTCGATCACGTTCAAACGGTCATCCTTGACGAGGCAGATGAGATGTTGAACATGGGATTCGTCGAAGATATCGAGAAAATCCTCGGTGCACTTCCTGAAACACGTCAAACACTCTTGTTCTCAGCAACGATGCCACCACAAATTCGTAAAATCGCAGATCGTTTCATGACGACTCCGACGCACATCAAAGTCAAAGCAAAAGAAATGACAGTTGAAAACATCGACCAGTCATTCATCGAATTGAAAGAAAGCCAAAAATTCGACGTTCTTTGCCGTTTGATCGACACAGATTCTCCAGAACTTTCAATCATCTTCGGTCGTACGAAAAAACGTGTTGACGAGATGACAGAAGGCTTGATCCAACGCGGATACACAGCTGATGGTTTACATGGTGACTTAACACAAGCAAAACGTGACCAAGTCATCCGTCGTTTCAAAAAAGGAACGATCGATATCCTCGTAGCGACAGACGTTGCAGCACGTGGTCTTGACATCTCTGGTGTCACACACGTCTACAACTTCGATGTCCCACAAGATCCAGAAAGCTACGTTCACCGGATCGGTCGTACAGGTCGTGCTGGTAAAACAGGATCGGCTGTCACATTTGTTACACCACGTGAATTCGGTCAAATCAAAACAATCGAACGTGTCACGAACAAAAAAATGTCACGTCGTCATGCACCAACACTTGATGAAATCTTAGAAGGCAACTTGAAGCTTGCTGCACAAGAACTCATTAAACGTGTTGAAGCAAAAGACTCAAAAGAATATACGACACTTGCACAAGAACTCTTAGAAGAGTACGAAGCAGTGGAACTTCTTTCAGCAGCACTTAAAGGATTGACGAAAGAGCCGGATGCAACACCAGTCCAAATCTCTTCAATCGAACCAATCCGCGTGAAACGTTTCGGTAGCAACGGTGGTGGAAACCGTCGTCCTTACGGAAACAAAGGTGGAAGTGGAAGCGGCAACCGCAGTGGCGGATACCGTGGAAACAACCCGCGTGGTGGCGATCGTCGTGAAGGTGGTCGTTCATCTTCTTCATCAGATCGTCGTGAAGGCGGTTATGCTGGACGTAGCAACCGTAGCGAAAGCGATCGTAACCGTGGTGGACGCAAACCACGCTTTGAAAAGTAAACGATTCGAACCGATTTGTCACAGACAAGTCGGTTCTTTTTTATGATTTATCTAAGCGATCGTGATAAAATGAGCCATGAACGATAGGGAGAGGGCTGAATCATTCGTGTATACCATTTATGTAGCAGCATCCGTCTGTCTCGTTGCACTGATCGTCGCGACGAAAAAGATTTGTGAGCGGACGACAAAAGGACATTTTCGTTATATTCCGTTAGCGACCTTATTATTTGGTGGCATCATCTTTCTTGTGCTGGCCATTGGTAAGGGCGGAGCTGTTGGGATTCAATACGGTGTCCTGAGTATCATCTACTTGACGGCGACATTCGGTGTGTATTTGTATATCGCAATGCGGAAAGATACGACGTTATCGTAAAACAGGGGGCTCTCTCGTTACAGAGAGGCTCCTTTTTTGTTAAGATAGAACAAGAGTACAAGGGGGGAATAGAATGGACGCATTAGATGTCATCGTTCATCCCGAAGAGATAGAGGCGTGGTTTCAACCGATCGTAGGCGCTGCCCCTTTTAAGGTGGAAGGGTATGAAATCCAGTCCCATTTTCGTGGAGAACCGTTAAAACCATTTTTTCAGGAAGATGATGTTCCGATCGAGTATCAGCTCGAAGTCATGGGACATGTCGTCCGTCAAGCATTCCAAAAAGTACCCTCCGATACACAAGCGTTCATCCTGATCTGTTGTCGTCCGGCTTGGTTGTTTGAGAACGGTGGGGAAGATTTCTTGCATGTTTTACGTACGGTCGACTCGTCGTTTCCAAAAGAACGGATGTATGTTACTTTGACGGATGTTCAAGTCGATGATTTTGATCGTCTGGGCCGGATCGTCGCGTACTATCAGAATTCTGGACTGAAGGTAGCGCTGGATCGCGCGGAAGCAACGAGTCTCGAACGCGTCTTTTCGATGTCGCCGGATATGTTAATCGTCGATCTATCTTCAATGATTGAGAAAAAGACCGTCTCAGCATCGTATCCGCATCTCTTACAGACGATGGAGCACCTTTGTGATCAGCTTGGAGCGCCACTTTTGTATAAAAACATCAGTCATCTTGGTCAACTTCGATATGCGTGGCAGCATGGTGGACGCTATTACATGGGGAATCTTTTAGGAGAGGCTGCGCCGGAATGGGTCATGACTTGTCCTGGAATGGAGGTCTTGATCCATGAAGTCCCGATGTTCTATAAATATGATCGGGAACAGATGAATCGCCTGTTCCAACTGGAGCAAGACTGGACAGTCCGATTTAATGAGTATTGTCAGTCCTTGAAGTCGGAGCAAGATCTCGATCAATGGCTGCTAATGCTCGCCCGGAAGATGGAGCCGGAATTCATCCGGTTTTACATCACGGACGCGAATGGCTTCCAACAGTCTTCGAATGTCAGTAAAAAGAGTGGCGAGTGGAAACTGTATTCCTTCTACAAGGGATACAACTGGAGTTTTCGTCCTTACTTTATCCGGACGACGGTAGCAATGGAGAGACGGCATAGCGGATATCTGTCGGAACGGTACGTCGACTTCAGCTCGAGTGAACAAACGCGGACGTTTAGTATGCCGCTCAGCAATGGCATGTTCTTATTTGCGGATATCTCCGCAGATTATCTATATCAAGAACGATTGAGTGAATGAGGAGGAAATGAAAGTGTTAGATTATGATTATGAAGCATTACGAGAAATTGGACGCATCGTCGCGATGGCGCGCGACGAGATGGCGGATGCCGTCAAACCAGGAATCACGACAAAGGAACTTGATGACATCGGAGCACGTATTCTGAAGGAGCAGGGAGCAGAATCTGCCCCGATCGTCATGTATGATTTTCCGGGAGCGACATGTATCAGTGTCAACGATATCGCAGCACACGGTATTCCCGGTAAATATGTCGTTCAAGAAGGCGATATTGTTAATGTCGATGTCTCAGCTGTGAAGAATGGCTACTATTCGGATACGGGGAAAACAGTCATCGCAGGAGAAGCAAAACGTCCGGAAGATGTCCGACTCGTTGAAGTATCATTGACGGCGCTTGAAAAAGGACTCGAGAAGGTCAAAGCCGGAACGAAGGTCAATCAGATCGGAAAAGCGATCTATGCTGAAACGCGTAAGAGTGGTTTCACCGTCATCCGTAACTTAGCGGGGCATGGTCTCGGGAAGACACTTCATGGTGAGCCGGAATCCATCTCGAACTACTTCAATCGTGAAGAAAACGATCTGCTGAAGGAAGGGCAAGTCATTGCTGTCGAGACGTTCATTTCAACAGGAGACGAGTTCTGTATCGAAGATGAGCGGGATGGCTGGACGTTATACACACCAAATCGGAGCCTTGTCTCACAGTTTGAGCACACTGTCGTCGTCTTAAAGGACGGGTATGAGATTTTGACGAAAGTCGAAGGCAAAGAATCGTTCTAAAAAAGTTCGCATAATAAAACACAAAAAGAGGCAATGGAAGTCAATCCATTGCCTCTTTTTCGTCGTGGTGTTCTTGTTACAAAGAGATCCGGGAGGTTGCCAATTTGTTTAATTGGGACTCGGATACGGCTGGAGCAAAATAGCGAATGTGTCCGTGTTCGACATGATACGGGGTCTCGAGCAAATCTTCTTCAAAATAATCCGCAGTACTTGCCATATCGATCGGATAAGCGAGCCCTGGAAGTGTCGCGAAAGCAAGGGTCTGACGACGTCCGATGCCGCTCTCGAACATCCCTCCGAGCCAGTAGGGCGCTTTTGTTCGAAGGGACAAAGCGTTCGTCAGCCCACCGACACGTGCCGGTTTGATGTTCAGAATCTGACCAGCGTGAAGCTTCTTCATCAAATCGGCATCCGCTGGAGCGACGATGGATTCATCTAGACAAATCGGTGTCTGCAAGAGTTTAGCGAGACGTTGATGTCCGGACCAATCCGACGCTACGAGAGGTTGTTCCATCATAACGAGACCGAATGAATCCCAATGCTGTAATAAAGGAAAGTCTGCTTCTGTGAAGCTGCCGTTAGCGTCAAACATCAAGGGCGCATCAGGGAAAGCGGCACGTACTTGCTCAAGAACGACGGTATCCGTCGGAGCGAGCTTCAGCTTGATCCGTCCATATCCGGAGGCGATCGCTTGTCCGACGGCTTCGACGGTCTGCGCTGCAGAAGCCCGTCCGAGTGCTTTCCCGCAAGGTACGAGGGATGATTCATCACCTCCGAGATACGTAGCGAGCGATTGTCCGGCAGCTGCTGCGAATAATTCATAAATCGCTCCTTCAAACATCGCTTTTGCCATCGGATTGCCTTGCACGATGCGGAAGCGGTGCGTGACATCTGCTGGATGATGGAGCGGTTGGTCAAGTAACTGGTACAGCAGTGAAGCGATTCCTTGCAGAGAATGTTGTGTTTCGGACGTATACCACGGTGTATCAAACGCGACTCCTTCCCCGTAACCCATTCGTCCTTCCGAATCGGTCAGGCGCAAAATCGTCGTCCTGCGTATCGTTAACGTCGAGAGTGCTGTTTGCATCGGACGACGAAAGACGAGCGGTACATCGAACAATTCGGCAGACCGGAGGGTGATGCTCATAATGACTCCTTCAGTTGTTTCCGCAATAGTTTACCGTTCGCATTGCGTGGCAAAACGCTATGATAGATGTAATCAACCGGACATTTATATTTGGCGAGCAATTGACTGATTTCCGTTCGGATGATGGCTTCATCGAGTGAACTAACGATGAAGGCAACCGGAACTTGTCCCCATTTAGCATCAAATCGTCCGACGACACCTGCTTCTTGAATCCCATCGATCGAGAGAAGTGCTGATTCGACCTCAGCTGGGTAAATATTTTCCCCACCTGAGATGATGAGATCACTTCGACGATCGAGGACATATAGGTATCCATCGGCGTCCAAACGTCCTAAGTCACCAGTCTTGAAAAAACCGTCTGCTGTAAAGGCGTCTGCCGTTTTCTCTTCATCATGAAAATAGCCTTTCATGATTGTCGGTCCTTTGACTTCGATTTCTTGGTGGCGCGTGATGCGGATTTGCGTCGGATAAATGGCTTGTCCAGCTGATCCGATTTTTCGTAAGGCATCCTCAGGCAGAAGAGTCGCGATTTGAGAAGCTGTTTCCGTCATCCCATATGTCTGCATGACAGGAATATTGCGGTCGAGTGCACGCGTCAGAATCGGTAATGGAACAGGACCACCCCCTGTCAGTACGACGCGAAGCGCGTGACGACGTAGTCCGGCGTCGAGCAACCGATCAAGCATGATTGAGACGAGTGAGACATGTGTAATTTTTTCCGTCGTAATCCAGTGTAAGGCGCGTTCTGGTGAAAAATGTGGCTCGAGAATGATCGGTACTCCATAGATGACCGCTCGATAGACGACGGCTAACCCACTCATATGAAACAGTGGTGTGACAATCAAAAAACGATCCTCTGGCAGTGATCCGATATGACGAGCGGCATTCGTCGCACTCGAGAAATGATTCAACATCGTTTGTTCCACAGCTTTCGGATGTCCGGTCGTACCACTCGTAAAGAGCATTGATTGGACGTATTGTTTAGGCATATGGCGTATTAACAGATCGGGCGCTTCTTTTTCATAAGAAAAAGCTCGACACGGAATCGCTGTATCGAGTATCCGGTCTGTTACGACGAGCCGCACATCTGCCTGTTTGAATTGGCGCAGCACTTCCGTTTGCGTTAGTCGAGTGTTGATCGGGACGACGGTTAATTCAAGCAATTGAGCAGCGTGAAGAGCGACGATATACTGTGCACTGGATGGACCGTAAAGAGCAATCCGGTCTCCGCGTGTCACGATCGTCGCCCACGTACTCGCCAAACGATGCGCGCGTGCATATAGTTCAGACCACGTCCAACGCTCCGTTTCCGTAATGAGCGCGATGTCATCCGGTTGCTCTTTTGCCCGTGTATAGATCCAAGGATACAAAATAGTCACTTCCTTTTTGATGAATATACGAAAAAGGTTCAATGTCATAAGACGATTGAACCTTTTTTTCATTATGGGAAACGCGGAAACTGTCCGAAGTCAGGATTGCGTTTTTCTTTGAACGCATCGCGTCCTTCTTTTGCTTCGTCAGTCGTGTAGTACAGTAATGTTGCATCTCCTGCGAGTTGCTGAATCCCTGCGAGACCATCTGAATCGGCGTTGAATGCCGCTTTGAGGAAACGAAGAGCCGTTGGTGAATGTTGAAGAATTTCAGCACACCATTGAATCGTTTCTTGCTCGAGATCCGCGAGTGGAACGACCGTGTTGACGAGTCCCATATCAAGTGCTTGCTGTGCGTCATATTGACGGCAGAGGTACCAGATTTCACGCGCTTTCTTGTGTCCAACGACGCGCGCGAGGTAACCAGAGCCATATCCAGCATCGAATGAACCGACTTTTGGACCTGTTTGTCCGAAGCGGGCGTTGTCTGCAGCGATCGTCAAGTCACACACGAGGTGAAGGACGTGTCCGCCACCAATCGCATAACCTGCGACCATAGCGATGACTGGTTTCGGGATGACACGAATCAAACGTTGAAGATCAAGGACGTTTAAACGTGGGATTTCATCGTCGCCGACATATCCACCATGTCCGCGTACCTTTTGGTCTCCACCAGAGCAGAATGCGAGATCGCCTTCACCTGTTAAGATGATGACGCCGACGTTTTGATCGTCACGTGCACGTGAAAATGCGTCGATGAGTTCATGGACCGTGTGTGGTCGGAACGCATTGCGAACTTCTGGACGGTTGATCGTGATTTTTGCGATCCCGTTCCATTGTTCATATTTGATGTCTTCATAGCTACGGGCTGATACCCATTCCGGAGCGTATTTCATTTGAATTCCCCCAATATGTTAGTGATGAATAAGTAGATTCTTTACCATTGTAACAAACTTTTGCGGTTGGTCGATATGTGGGGCATGCGAAGCATGCAAAATCACGTGAATTTTTTCAGGTGATGCCGCTCGTAAGGCGATGGCGCGGAATTTTTCATCCTCTTCCCCGACGATCCAATCAATCTCTTTCGGAAGGCATGACCAAAGAGAGGGCATGCTTCCTGTACCTTGTGCTCGAAGCGAAGCACTCAGACCTTCAACCGTTTGAGACATACGCTCCTGACGCAGTCGCGTGCGTTGTTGTTCTTTGAGAAGCGCTTGAGGTTTAAATAATCCAAGTGTCTCCCAATGATCAATGAAAGCTTCGAGTCCATCCTTTTCGAGTCGCTCCGCTAACATACGATCGGATGCACGACGTACTTTTCGCTCCACTGCCGTCTTGATACCTGGTGTTGTACTAACAGCGATTGTTCGAGCGATTTGCTCAGAGACGACACTCAACATTAAGGCGATTCGTCCGCCCATCGAATAACCGAGGACAATCCATGGCTCGGATCGTGTAGCGAGCAGCGCCTCAAGATCCTTGACTTGTTGTGTCAAACGCATTCGTTGATTAGACGCTGGTATCGTTTCTCCATGTCCCATCAAATCGAGGCGGTAGACGGTGAAGTGAGTCGATAAATGCTCACTTAGCATGTCCCACGTCGAGAGGGAGCCTGTAAAACCGTGGAGTAATAAGAGCGGTGGACCAGCTCCCTCGATTTTCACATGATAGGGATGACCGCGTAAAATCATCGGAATACCTCGGCTAACGCTTGATTCGTCACGTCCCAAATCGAACGATGCATCTGTACGTTTTCGATTCGTGTTGTCTTGACTTCAAGTATCCGAGTGACATTCGTCTCTTCCGCAAGTGCTTGACGTAACGCAGCAATCGAATCAATCGCCTGATAGGTCACACCGTAGCCGGAGGCAAGGGAGTCGAAGTCGAGATGCTGCGGTGTACCGAATAGTGGCTCGAACACCGCTTGCTCGAGTTGCTGTTGCGGTAAGAAGCTAAAGATGCCGCCACCCGCATTGTTGACGAGAATGATCGTTAACGGAAGCGTGCGCGCTGTCATCAGCCCGTTGATATCATGAATGAATGCCAGGTCACCAACGAGTAAATAGCGGTGTTTGGCATCAAACGTTGCCCCGAGAGCACTCGAGAGGATGCCGTCAATCCCATTTGCTCCACGGTTCGCGAGTAGACGAAGGGGTGTTCCTGTAGGCAAGAACGTATCAATATCTCGGATTGGCATACTGTTCGAAACGAATAGGCTTCCTTCTTGTAACGTCGTTAACGCGCGGACGACGTTATACTCCGTCATCTCCTCTTGATCGATCGTCGTAAAGGCATCGGTGACGCGTCGCTCTGCCTGTTGTAACAGATTGAGGTACGTAGGGTCATGCGGAACGGGCTCATGATGTTCGAGTTGTCGCGCGTGACCAATCACGAAATCCGAATGGAGTTGGGGATCGCGCCAATTCCCTGGATGACCAACGACTGTCGTCGGAATATCCCGAGACCAAAGCAGATAAGGTTTTGACGTCGGCATGGCGCCGAAACGAATGATTCGATCCGGTCGGACGTGCTGAGCGGTGGCCGGATGTTTTAGCCATGTATCGTAGTAGGCAAAGACGTGATCATCATGCGATTGCCGCCCTTGACTGAGTGGATCTGCTAAGACCGGAATCCCTGCTTGTTTTGCATACGAGATGACAATCTGACTGTCCGCGGCAGCAAGTTGTGGTCCAAGTACAAAAAGAAGGCGCTCTTTCTGAAGCACGATCGCTAAGGCGTTATTTACTCCCGATGTCGGTTCAGGTAAAACGCCGACAGGACGACCTGTTCGTAAAAGATCGAGTTCAGGCACGAGTGGTTCACGTAATGGAACGTTGATTTGAACTGGTCCCGCCGGTTCCGTCAGGGAGAGCAGGGTTGCACGTTTTGCGACATGAGCGACGTAAGGAAGACTCGCTTCTTCTGCTAAGGGAAGATCAAATGCATGACGAACCTGCTTGCCGTATAGTCCGACCTGATCGATAGCTTGAGGTGCCCCGACATTACGTAATTCATGAGGTCGATCGGCAGTCAAAACGATCAATGGAAGTTCAAAAATATTAGCTTCGGTTACTGCTGAATAATAGTTCGTCGCAGCGGTACCGCTTGTACAAATTAGCGCAACGGGACGAACACGCTCTTCCGTCCGTGTTAAACCTAAAGCAAAAAAACTAGCCGACCGTTCGTCAACAAGGACGTGGGTACGGCTAGACGGATGCAGAAAAGCTGCAATAGCAAGTGGTGTCGAGCGGGAACCGGGACTGATGACGAAGTCCCGGACACCAGACGCAACGAGCGTATCAATTAACGTGTGCATCCACTTAGTCAACATAAATATCATCCTTTTCAATCGAACCAATGTGTGAAAGAGCTTGTAACATCGGTGATAGTTTAGTTTCCGTCTCTGCTAGCTCGCTGTCGAAATGAGAACCTTCAACAAGACCGCAACCGGCATAAAGAATGACAGCCCGTTCCGTAAATAATCCAGAGCGAATGGCAACAATGAATTCCCCATCATCTTGTCCGTTCATCCAACCGACGGGTGAACCGTACCAACCCCGTTCGAACGTTTCAATCTCTTGGATCGCATCGACCGCTAATTGCTTTGGCTCGCCACCAAGTGCAGGTGTCGGATGAAGTTTCTCAATCAGTTGGAATAACGTGACATCTGCTTTTAATCGCGCTGTGATCGGTGTATAGAGATGTTGGATATGACGATTTTTTAAGAGAATCGGGGTATCCGGACAATCCAGTTGCTCTGAAAAAGCAGATAACGTCCGTTCGATCGAATCAGCGACAATCCCGTGCTCCATTCGGTTCTTTTGATCTTGTAATAACGATTGACCGAGTGCCTCATCCATCTCATCCGTCGCGTGGCGCGGTGCAGAACCGGCGACGGCTGCTGTCTCAAGGCGACGTCCACGTTTTTGGACGAGTCGTTCCGGTGTGGCTCCGATAAAGGCCTCTTCCGGATTCGGCTGGAAGCAGAAGACATAGCTACCGGGCTGCGTATCTTCGAGTTCAGCAACGACGGCGGCTACATCAAGTGGGCGGTCCAGTTCGTAGACGACTTCCCGCGCCAAAACGATTTTTTCAAGTGTTGTCTCCAAGTAATGCATCGCTTGTTGAAACGAGGCTTCAAAGGCTTCATTTCCATCCCGAGATAGACGTAAACGCGTGACGCCTGTCGAAGTCGGTGTTTGCGGTTGATTAACTTTGGCGAAATCAAGTGCGAGCTGATTTAAGATTGAATCGACTTGATCCATCGGTTCAACACGGGCAAAGATCGTCACGCGTGTCTTACCATCTTGCTCTAAAAATAAAAACTTCGGAATCGTCATCGAAGCGTCTCCAAAGGAAGACCAGCGATAATCCGGTTGGTTAAGTTCAGTGAAAGAGAATCCGCTGAACGCAAACAAATCATGACCGACATGGTCGCGATTCACATTTGTCCATTGCGATTGAATTCGTAAAAAACGATCCGTTCCTGAAGCCTGAAGTTGTTGTACGATGCCAAACCCAATGGCCCGCATCGAGCGATCAGGTGTCGCGAAATAAAATCGTTCCTCGATACCCTGTTCGAGAGAACGCATGTCAGTTGCTTCGATTTCCCATGAATACGAAGCAAGTATAGGTCGTTGTGAGGCATTCGCCTGACTGACGGCCTGTTCGATACACTGTTTTAGCTCTTGTTGAGCGTAAGCCATACCGCTCATTGCCCCCTAGTCTGTAGATACTGTGATATGTTTCACTTATTCTAAGTGTAAACTTTTTGCGGACAAAAAAGAAGGAATAAGCTATCTTGGATTGAACATTGACATCAAAAAACGAAACCCGCTACACTTAGACAGGAAAGGGGTTATTATATGAATAAATCAATCGCTGTCTATTGGCGAATGACACGACCGCATACACTGACAGCAAGTTTTGTTCCGGTCGTCGTCGGTACGGCAGTTGTCGCACCACGTGTGGAATCGATACGCTTGGATTTGTTCGTAGCGATGTTAATCGCATCGATGTTGATTCAAATCGCAACGAATCTGTTCAATGAATACTACGATTACAAACGTGGTTTAGATACAGAGGAATCGGTCGGAATCGGTGGATCAATCGTACGTGATGGATTCAAGCCAGGTACGATTCTTGCATTTGCACTTACGTTGTATGGCATTTCCGCACTACTCGGTGTGTATCTATGCATCGAGACTTCGTGGTGGTTGCTTGTCGTAGGACTCATTTCGATGTTCGTCGGATATATTTACACCGGAGGACCACTACCGATCGCGTATACACCATTTGGGGAAGTGGTTGCTGGCTTTTTCATGGGATATATCATCATTGCGATCTCCGCCTACTTGCAAATTGGTTATGTACCAACGGAAGCCATTGCGATTTCGATACCTGTTGCCATCTTGATCGGTTCAATCCTGCTTGCAAATAACATTCGGGACTTGGATAATGACAAGGTCAACGGACGAAAAACGATTGCCTGTCTTGTAGGGCATCGCCGTGCCGTGTACGTTTTGATCGGATTTTTTGCGGCAGCTGTCCTGTCACTCATCATTGCTGTACTGGCATTCGAAGTCTCTTGGTTTGCCTTACTTGCGTTGTTAAGTATTCCGCTCATGATTAAAACGGTCCGTCTCTTCTGGGAGGACTTGCCACCAGAACAACTGATGCCTGGTATGGCGCAGACTGGCAAAGTAAATACGATTTTCGGATTATTACTCGCAATCAGTCTCGTGATTGCGAACATCTAAATTCAAACAAAGCAGCAGGCGATTCGCTTGCTGTTTTTTTATGAGAAGATAGCGAACAGTTAGAAAAAAAGTGCTTCGGTTGTCACTGATTTAAAATTTTACTATAATTGAAGCAATGTGCCTGAAAGATCAATTCAAGGATCGGGAATCAGGAAATATGGTTAGAGGTGGAACTGGAATGAATAAAATCGCGGTAATCGGAAAAGTATTCGTCGACATAAAAGGAACTTCGTTCGCTCCTTTGCACAAGGATGCGAAAAACGTAGGAGACATCACGTTTTCGAATGGAGGAACAGGACGCAACGTAGCACAAAACTTAGCCGTCCTCGGGAATGAAGTTCGCTTTATCTCGACGGTTACGAATGATCAGATTGGCGTGGGAGTGCTCGATGAGCTGAAATCTTACGGTGCGAATGTGGATCATGTCGAAATGTTAGAAGATCATGGAATGGGTATGTGGCTAGCGGTCATGGATAACGAAGGTGACTTGCAAACCTCAATCTCGAAACAACCGGATGCGAAGTTGCTCGAAGAGGCGATTTTACGTCAATCAATCTATGCGCTCGATGGAGTCGATGCCGTTGCCATCGATCTTGATTTGTCTGTTACAGTCTTGGAACGTTTGATTCATCTATGTCGCAAAATGGAGTTGCCATTGTTTGGTGTTTGTGGTCACTTGAGCGTCATTGAACGTAATCGTCATCTGTTACAAGGATTCACTGGATTCATTTGCAGTCGCGAAGAAGCAGAAATTTTGTCTGATCTGTCAATCGTGACGGTAGAAGATGCGATTCATGTAGCAAATGAGCTAGCGAAAAAAGGTGCTCCATTCACGGTCGTGACGATGAGTGAACTAGGGGCGGTCTACGTCGATCGTCGTACGGCGACGTCAGGTCATGTTGGAACGAAAAAAGTAAAAGTCGTCGACTCAACGGGAGCAGGCGATTCCTTCTTCTCTGCTGTCTTATCTGAATTGACAAAAGAAAAACCAGCAGAAGAGGCATTAAAGCTTGGCATGAAAATCGCGGCAGAAGTCATCGCTTCGACAGAAAACGGATTGGTTCCAGAAATGCTGGATGCCATTCAATGAATTAATTTTGAAAAGGGGTGGCGTCATGCCGATTCAACGAAGTGCGATCATTTTACGAAATGAACAGGATGAAATTGCGTTGATTCGACGGGATAAACCGAACGAAACGTATTATGTCTTTCCAGGCGGTGGAAAAGATGATGGAGAATCACTAGAAGAGACAGCGATTCGTGAAGCACATGAAGAACTTGGTGTCGACGTGGAGTTGAATGGCATTGCTGCCATCGTCCGTTTTAACGGATTCGATAACCCTTATTTTTGGGCGAAAGCAATTGGCGGTCGCTTTGGAACAGGTATGGGTGAAGAATTCGAAGAGGAAGGGTCTGGTTATACACCAGTCTGGATTAAACGATCCGAGTTGCCGTCATTGCCGATTCGTCCACCGTCTCTTGCCAAACAATTGGCAGAAATGACAGAACCGTTCTATAAATTGATTCTTTCTGAAAACGAATGAGGTTTTAATTGAAATAAAATGGGAAAAGTATATTAAAACAATGAGGTGGTCTTTGACTGCCTCTTTTTCATGAAGGAGAGATGACGATGGCGCATTCACGCGATCCTAAAGGGCTTGCCTTGAACTTAAAGCAGCGAATGTCCGATCACAACATTACAGATTATGCAGGGACACTCGCCTATTACTGGTTTTTATCCATTTTCCCAGGTATCATTTTCGTCATTTCCGTCTTGTCGTTCTTTGATATTGATCGTCAGACACTTGAGTCACAAATCCGGGACTTAGCACCGGGTGGGGCCGTCAATACATTCACGGATACGATTTTTCAAGCCATCAAGGATCCGCAGGGGGGATTGTTATCGATTGGTGCGATTCTTGCCATCTGGTCCGCTTCAAAAGGTGTCGATCGCTTGATCACGACAGCGAACCATGCCTATGGTGATTTCTCGCCACGTGGTTTTGTCGCAGCACGCGGGATTGCTTTACTACTCACGATTGTTCTCGGAATCGGGATGTTATTATTGATTGTCTTGAACGTTCTTGGTGGTCCAATCATCACGTATCTTGCGAATTTCGTTCTCCCGATCGATATGGGGCAAAAAATCTTATTAACGGTCTTGCGTTACGTCGTTTCAACGATTCTATTGATTGGTATACTGTCGATCTTTTACCGCGTCGCACCAAAGCGCCCGATTACCTTTAAGGAAGCGATCCCAGGAGCCGTCTTTGGTGTCATCGTCTGGCAATTACTATCGGTCGGATTTGGATTCTACGTCTCGAACTTCTCAAACTACAATCAGACGTACGGTTCACTCGGTAGTGTCGTTATCTTGTTATTATGGCTTTATTTCACAGGATTGATCATCTTACTTGGTTCTGAATTGAACGCGTCATGGGAACGATTCATGAAAAAAGCGGATCCGAAGAAGATGGAAGAAAAACGCTTGAAGGAACAAGCAGAACTCGATTCGATTCCGACGAATACGTTCGGATGAAGAGACGAAAAACGTCTGATTGCCATGCGGCAGTCAGACGTTTTTTTTTATGATTAAGCGGCTAATCGTTTTTCGGATACACGCTGTGGGAGAGTTGGTAAAGCATCCTGTTGAAGAAGACGTAAGCCATTCAGGATGACAAGAATCGTCGATCCTTCGTGTCCGACGACAGCGAACGGCATGATTAGGAACTGTGACAAGTTGGATGCGATCAATAGAAGGATGACACCGATCGCAAGCGTGATGTTTTGTTTGACGATCCGGTTCATCTTCCGGGCTTTATGCACGGCGTAGGCAAGACGACCTAAATCGTTTTTCATCAAGACAACGTCAGCAGTCTCAAGCGCAGCATCCGTTCCTTCACCCATTGCAATCCCGACATGTGCCAGTGCGAGCGCCGGAGCATCATTGATACCATCACCGACCATCGCAACGGTCCGACCTTCTGTTTGGTATTGCTTAATATAGCGCACTTTATCTTCCGGTAAGCATTCAGCGACGAAGTCCGTTAAACCCGCTTCACGCGAGATGGCTGCTGCCGTGACCGGATTATCACCTGTCAACATGATCGTCGCGATGCCGAGATCGTTTAAAGCGGCGATTGCTGTTTTAGCTTCCGGACGAATCGTATCACGTAATGCATAAAGTGCTACGATTTGTGATCCATTGCTGACATAAACGATTGTATGCCCTTGTTCTTTCAGTGACTGTTCAATCGTGACGAATGGATCGTCTAGACCTTCGTGGAATGCTCGCTTGCCAATGCGATACGTGACGCCATCGACAGTTGCTTCAATCCCGTATCCTGTCACATCTTTGAACGTTGACGGTTCGCGAACATCGGTTTTTAAGTGATCAACGATCGCTTGTGCGAGCGGGTGATTCGACTGGGCTTCAATGGAAGCAACCGCTTGTTCGACGGCTCGGATATCGATACCTTCCGCGTACCGACTTTCAGTAACGACGGGTTTACCTGTTGTCAGAGTCCCTGTTTTATCGAAGACGATCGTGTCGACTTGTCCGAGTGTCTCGATATGTGCTCCACCTTTGAAGAGAACGCCATTTTTCGCAGATGCGGCGATTGCAGACAAGGCAGCAGGGGTAATCGACGCGACAAGCGCACAAGGCGAAGCAACAACGAGTAAAATCATCGCCCGATAAATGCTTGTCTCGAATGTCCAGCCGACGACGTAATGAGGAAGGACCATCATCAGGGCAACGACGAGGAGGACGATTTTGACATAACGACTTTCAAATCGTTCGATGAACTGAGCAGAGGGAGACTGCTCACTTTGTGCGTTTTGGACCATATGAATGATTTTTTGGAACAATGATTCATCAGCGGCTTTCGTCATTTCAATCGTCAAGACGCCATTCATGTTGACGGTCGAGTTATAGACGGTATCGCCCGTTTGTTTTTCAACAGGAATCGATTCGCCTGTAATCGATGCTTCTTCGATTGCTGCTTGACCACGAACGATGACACCATCGACCGGAATGCGTTCCCCGGGACGAACATAGACGAGGTTACCGATTACTAGTTGCTCGATTCCAACGACTTCAAGTTGTCCGTTTTCATTCAGACGCGTTGCTTCCTCTGGCTGTAAGGACATTAAACTTTGTAACGCCCGTTCATTTTTATTCATCGTATAGGTTTCAAGAGCACCGGATAACGCGAAGATGAAGATAAGGATCGCACCTTCCATCCAGTAGCCGATGGCAGCGGCACCGATGGCAGCTAAAATCATCAACAATTCGACGTTCAACGTTTTTTCTTGATACGTTTCCGTCAAGCCTTCCTTTGCTTTCGCATATCCTCCAATCACATATGCTGATAAGTACAACGTGACATAAACGGCAGACGCCGTATTGAATTTTTCGAGTCCATAAGCAACTAAAATCAATATTCCGCTAAACAATGCTAGAATCAATTCGTGATGCTCATCCCAAGCATGACGGAATACGGAACGCTGTTGAACATCGGTAGTAGTGGAAGTCATCATATTAAAACTCCTTTCAAAATGTAAATGAGAAATGAAATCATTATAGAAAGAGAATGAGAATGTGATATATCAATGAGTTTGACTGATTGATAATGAGTTTCATTGTCTCTAGATTATAATTATTATTATCTGTAGAATTACTATACCATGCTTCAGTGAAAAGGAACAGGAAAGGAACCAGAAAGATGCAAAAAATTTTAACCCATCGGATTGGTCTCGTCGTCTTTGCATTATTGACGACCTTTTTGTGGGGAAGTGCGTTTCCCTTCATTAAGAAAAGTTATGAATTATTACAGATCACGTCTTCTGAATACGGGGAGCAACTATTGTTTGCGAGCTATCGCTTCTTTTTAGCAGGGGTGTTGCTACTTGTCGTCAGTGTATTCGTCTTTAAACAAACGATTACACTGAAGAATCGGACCTATCCCTATAGCCGTCTTGGTTTCTTTTTGACGTTCTTGCAGTATGTCTTTTTCTATATTGGTCTCTCTTTATCAACCGGTGTGCAAGGATCAATCATTGCCGGCTCGACTTCGTTCTTCCAAATGCTACTGGCTCATTTCCGGTACGAGGACGATCGATTGAATCGATTCAAAGGACTTGCCTTATTCCTTGGGTTTACAGGTGTCATCTTGGCCAACTGGCCGCAAGGTGGGCAAGGTGTCTCATTTGGTCTTGGAGAAGGATTATTGATTGCGGCAATGGTTTCCGGGGCGTTCGGTAACTTGGTTGCCAAAGAATACTCGGCACGTTATCCGGTGGCACCGATGACTGGATGGGCGATGGTCATTGGATCAATCGGTCTCTTTATCGCAGGAGTCATTCTCGATGGTCACGTCGCACCATTCACCTTTTCAACGACAAGTGCTTGGATGCTCGTGTATCTTGCCTTCTTATCAGCGACTGGATTTACGCTTTGGAACTTACTAATGAAATATAATCCAGTCAGTAAAGTGTCGTTGTTCATGTTCTTCGTACCAATCTATGGTGTCAGTTTATCGGCCTTGATTCTCGGCGAGACGATTCCACCGCAAGCGTTGCTTGGGTTACTCTTCGTTGTCAGTGGTATTTTAGTCTCGACGTACCTTCCTGTATGGTTTCAAAAGCGAGGTTGACGAAGATTCAGAATCGTGCAAAAATAGTTTCAATCAAAGTAACTCCCAATCGTTCGTTGCTCAAGCCGACCCGTTCGGCTTTTTTCTGTACGGTCAAGTGAAGACCGATTCGGCCTTGTCTGAAAGGCTAGTGCGACTATAAAACGGAAGGAGATGAAAACGAATGGAACGGAATGAGATCGTTCGAAAGATCATTGCCACTCGTCGTCCACGTGATGAGTTTGCCCGGTTCGTCGTAACGTGCGTCAGTCAGCAGTTGAAGGAAACCCATGGAGATGTGGATGTGGAAATCATCGAGGCGGAGAGAGGTTACGATTCAGTGTGGTCAATCAACGGTCGAGAGGTCGTCGTGCTGCTCGAGACAGAAGAGCTGAAGCGTGCAAAAGAACAGCCGTATGCGATCGACGATAAGCTCTGGCGGAGTTTTCGGCAAGAAGGAATCGTGAAATGAAAAAAACGGATCTTGCGCATCGATGGCGCAAGGTCCGTTTTTTAGATTCGGGGTGTCTCATGACGTTTGGCATACCGCAATAGAAGCGCAAGCGTCGTCAAGACAAGAACGAATAAACTGAAATACAGCATGGAAGGGAGTATGACGAACAGACTACCGGCAATTGGACCAAGAATCGAACCGAGACTGAAGGCAATCCCGGCAAGTAAGTTACCCGTCGGTAGAAGATGACGTGGTAGCTGTTCTGTCATATAGGCAACACCGAGCGAATACGTCGAGCCGAGTGCCATTCCACTGACGGCAAAAATCGCGAACAACCAACCGTAACGTTCGAAGGCGAAGCAAGCAGTGAGAAAAGCGACGGAACCAATCGACAGTACAGTGACTAACGTCCGACGTTTTCCGAAGTGATCGGCAAGTCGCCCCAGTGGTAGCTGCATGATCAATGAGCTGACGACGAATGTCGTGATCAAGGTACTTGTCTCGGATAAACCATATCCGTTACGCGTCGCAAAAACGGGAAAACTGGCATTCAGTGTGGCTTCGAGAAAACCGTATGTAAAACCAGGAAGTAATGTAAACCAAGCAGTCGATAGGACGAGTCGATACCGTGAAGCAGCACTTTGCAATTCCTCTGGCATGACGGACGACGGTTTTTCATTTGGCATACGGAATAATAAAATCAGAACGATGACGGTCAAAGTTCCTGTTAACACGAACGGTAACCAATCGATCACATCGACGAGCGGTGCAGCAAGAGGACCTAAGGCAAAACCGAGACCGAATGCCATCCCGTATAACGACATCGTTCGTCCTAACCGTTCGTTTGGTGTAATGGACGTTACCCAGACTTGTGACCCATAATGTAACGTCTGATCACCGAAACCGACGAGGAAGCGGAGAATTACCCAAGCGATAATGCTTGGGAGTAATGGGAATAAGAAGACAGCCACTGCGACAAGGGCAAGACCGAATGAGATGACAGGAATATAACCACGCCGTCGTAATGGACCTTCCATAAGAGGTGCGGCAACGATGACACCGATATAGAGGACGGCGGCACTGAGTCCATTAATGAAAGCAGATGTCCCTTGACGTTCTAACAAGATGGACAGTAATGGAATCAGTAATCCTTGTGTGAAACCGGAAATGAAGACGATCGATAAGATGAGAGCAAAACGACGTGACACAAGTAACGACGACCTTTCTTTTTTCTTTTAGCATAACACGCCCCGGACTTCGAAAAGGGAGACCGGGGCGTGTTTCATTTATTTTCTTGTTCAAACCGTGTCGGACGAGGCATGTGCAGGAGATGTTCATCCCAATCTGTCTGATCGAACACTTCATCATGTTCGATACTGTGTGAAGCACGAATACCAACCATCATGACGAACAGAACCATACTGAACGTACCGATGATTGCGACAATACCTACGAGCCATTCCATCCCGGTCACCCCTTTTTATAAAACAGAATGTGTCTACTTTGTGACATTTTTCCCGGGACGCCATTGTTCAAAACCTTTTTTTTGATTCTTAAAGCCGACTCGATTGTTTTGTGAAATCAATCTCAGGGTAATATGCGTTTTTCACAAGCGCGTTCGGTCCAAGACACTGCACCGCAGGACAGTGACACGACAAGCTTTTATTCAGTTCTGTCTCTTGCCACTGGGCATACGCATCATTGAAGGACGTCTCGTGAATCGTACCGAGCGAAGCGAGTTCGTCACCGAAATCGGTTACGATGATTTCACCGTCGAAGATGTTGACGTTAAGACGAGAACGACCATCAGGGTCATTGCGAACCGATACGTTTTTTTCTTGACGCAAGCGACGGTGCAATTCTAAATCTGCCTCTTCCATCGAACATGCGTAGAAAGGAAGTGTTCCGAACAACATCCAGACGTTCGGATCGCGGACGTCGAGCAAACGATGGATTCCGTCTCGGATTTCAGATAAGCTAGCCGCCTCGATCATCGACGCAAAGTCAGCTGGGTACATTGGATGCACTTCGTGACGGACACAGCCCATATCGACGATTTCCTTATGGATCGCTTCAAGATGTGGCAACGTCCGTTTATTGATCATCGTTTCGGCAGACACGATGACACCACGTGCATTCAAGACACGAGCATTCTCTTTCATCGTTTCAAATAGTTTCGTTCGTGCTTCACGTGACGGTTTTCGCTCCATCATCGCAAAGCCACCATCGATGAAATCATCGGCTGTTCCCCAGTTATGTGAGATATGCAAGACATCGAGATAAGGGATAATTAATTCATAACGAGATAATGGAAGTGTTAAATTTGAGTTGATTTGGGTTTTAGCGCCACGTTCGTGGGCATACTTAAGTAAAGGGACGACGTACTCCTTGACGGACTTCATTGAAAGCATCGGTTCGCCGCCTGTAATGGAAAAGGCGCGTAGGTGTTCGATTTCATCCAGACGTTGAATAAGCAGTTCGACAGGGATTTCAGGTGACTCGCTACTGGATAACATGTAACCGACGGCACAATGTTCGCAGCGCATGTTACACAGTTTTGTCGTCGTGACTTCAATGTTCGTCAAACGGACCGTGCCGTATTGTTCAATGTCGCGATAAGCTTCCCACGGATCGTTCGCGATCGTGATGGGTGATGAATGTGACATAGATACTCCTCCTTTTTAGTGCTCCACTTCGTATCGTATGCTAAAATAACGTCGGAATCCAGCGGAAGAAAGGAAGTCTGAATAATGGGAAAAGCAAGAACTGATAAACTTGGTCAAATGAATGTGCTAAAATCAAGAATGCAGCTTCTCTGTCATACAATCGATTCACTCGATGAATCATCAGATATCGAAGATTTGGAACGACTGATCGTATCACTAGATCAACTCAAGGCGAAAGTCGTTCGGTATGCGAAGGATATGAAAGAACAAGAAGAAACGAAAAAAGCGGTAGATTGAGACCGCTTTTTCATTTGCGTAAAGAGAAAGGATGAAATCAATGGCAACAAAAATCAAATTACAGACAGGTGAGGTCCGTTCGGTCACTTGTCTACGGATGGGCATCAACGGTGAAGGGATCGCGACGCTCGAGCGACAAATCGTCTTCATCCCAGGATTGCTTGTAGGTGAGACGGCGCAAATCGAGATCACGGAAATTCATGCGAACTATGCGAATGCAAAGATCTTAAAGCGTGACGATCGTTCACCAGACCGCGTGACACCACTTTGCCCAGTCTATAGTGTCTGTGGTGGCTGTCAATTACAACATATGAGTTACGATGGGCAATTGCGTTATAAGGAAGAGATGCTTCGCAATGCGTTCTTAAAATCAACGAAATTGAATGTCGAAAAGGCCGATATCCGTCCGACGATTGGTTCGAAGGAGTGGGGTTACCGCAATAAATCACAATTCGTCGTCGGGAAACAAGGCAATGAAATCGTTAGTGGTCTCTATTCTGCGAATTCGAATCGTCTGGTCGCAATCGATGATTGTGTCGTCCAAAATAAGGATACGCTTCGTGTCAACCAAGCTGTCACGAAATTACTCAACGATTATAAAGTACCTGTTTACCATGCAGCAAAACAAGACGGTGTCATGCGCCATATCGTCGTCCGGACAGGAATCAAAACGGGTGAAATTCAAGTCGTGCTCGTTGCCTTTAAAGACGGCTTCCGTGATCTAGAGGGTTTGTCGCGCGATATCATGGACATTCCAGGTGTCGTCTCGGTCGCGCTGAACATCAATGATAAGTTGACGTCACGTGTTTTTGGAGAAGAGACGGAAGTCTTGCGCGGTGTCGAACGGATTGAAGAAGAGATGGGCGAGTTCACGTATCAACTGTCGCCACGCGCCTTCTTCCAGTTGAACCCGGAACAGGCAGAACGGATGTATGAGGAAATTGCCCGTGCTGCTGCTTTGACAGGCGAAGAACGTGTCGTTGATGCTTACGCAGGTGTCGGTTCAATCGGACTTTGGATTGCTAAGGGTGCAAAAGAAGTCCGTGGTATGGAAATCATCGAAGAAGCAGTTGAAGATGCGAATGCGCATATGAAGCAATATGGCTTTGACCATGCGCATTATGTCGTCGGTAAGGCAGAAGCATGGATTCCACGTTGGGTGAAGGAAGGCTGGATTCCAGACGTCTTCATCGTCGATCCCCCCCGTTCAGGTTGTGATACGCAGTTATTGAACGCAATGATTTCGTCTAAGGCGAAAAAAATCATCTATGTCTCGTGTAACCCGCAGACGCTTGCACGTGATTGCGATCATTTGATGAAAGCGGGATATAAGGTATCGTACATTCAACCGTATGATATGTTCCCACAAACGGCGCACGTTGAAGCGATCGTCGTGCTCGAAAAGAAGAAAAAGAAAAAGTTCTAAGCGCGAAATAAGCCCGTATGCACTCCTTGAACGAGTGAACATACGGGCTTTTTTTCTGTGACTGCTCACTTACGTTTGCGAAACATAATCGAACGTGGCATCACATTCGGAAAAACGTTCCTTCAATTGACTGACGCGGTCAGCGGGGAGTGGACCGCGCTCAATCAGTTGCTGATTCAACGCGAGATGTTCGGGTCGAGACGTGCCAATGACGGCCGTCGTGATTCCTGGTTCAAAGACTGTAAAACGAAGCGCAGTTTCAAGCCAACTGGATTCCTCGAGTGGATAAGCGAGTTGTTGCGCACGTTCCCAATATGGTTCGACATACTGTCCGACCGGACGCTCCGTGAAGCGCCACGGGGCGTTGCCGATCGGACGCTTGGCGATGACTCCGTGATCTAGAAGAGTGGGCAGGACTTCATCGACACGTTGGTCAAATAGATTGAACGACGTTTGGAAACTGTCGAAGCGGTTCGTTTCGATCGCATATACTAAGTCTTCCCGATCGCCTGAATAGGCGATGACGCGGACTTTCCCAGCTTGTTTTGCTTGTTCAAGCGCTTCGATGACGTCACTTTGAGCGAGGATTTCTTGACTACAAGAATGTAAGTGTACGATGTCGAGATGATCCGTTTGCATCGTCTGTAAGGCTTGATCGATGCCACCACGGACGGCTTCAAACGTCCAGTCCTGCGCACCGGGAACATCATAGCCGACTTTCGTCGACAGAATGACGTCGTGCCGACGATTCTTTAGAAATTGTCCGACGCGTTGCTCCGATAAGCCGTAGCCGCGTGCCGTATCGATCAGGTTGATGCCGAGATCACGTGCTTGTTCGAGTAAATAAACTGCTTCCCGGTCCGTCATCTGTTCTGCACCGATGTGACCGGCTCCGAATCCAAGCGGGGACACAAATAGATCGGATGTTCCAAAACGCCTTAACTCCACGAACAATACTTCCTTTCAGATGCCTGTAGTTTTAAATCGATGGTGTTCGTTTTTGATGAATATGATAGATCAGATAACCAACGAGTGCCACACCTGCAATCGACCATTGAACGATGGACGAGGATTGCATGAACTGATGGACGGCGAGCACTTCGACTAACATGGCTGGAATTTTTCCGATCGTACTCGCAGTCAGGAAAAGTAGGACGGAGATACTACTAGCAGCACTGATGATGTTGACGATGCCAGACGGGACGAACGGCAACAGCCGTAGTAATATGATCGTCCAAAACGCTTCATGTCCTTGTTGTGCTTGTAGTTTTTGTTGCAAACGAGCGAATCGATCGGGAAGTGGGCGACGAAGGGCATAGCGCAGTCCTTTTTGGTATAGTAGAAACGCACAAACCGCACCTAAGACTTCACCGATGAAGGAGAGCAATGTGCCCATCCATAGACCGAAATAGACGAGATTCGCAGCGGTGACAAACGTACTTGGTAGGACACCAAGAACACTGATGACGACGCCAACCAAGACACTAACGAATGGAGCGAACGGTCCGAAGAGTTCAAAGGTTTGGATGACATGTTGTTCCATTATTCGAATTCATCCTCTTCATCCGGAAGAAGCGGTAACTCGATGTGGACGGTCGTTCCTTCTCCAAGAACGGAGTTGAACCGGATCGTCCCATCATGACGATCGATGATGTGTTTTGTGATCGCAAGACCAAGACCGGTTCCGCCATCTTTCCGCGTCCGTGATTTATCGACGCGGTAAAAACGTTTCGTCAGTCGATCGAGATGTTCTTCCGGAATGCCTTCTCCTTCGTCCCGGATAAGACAATGCGTCCGATCGCCGATCGTTTCAGTCGATAAGAAGATCTGTTTACCGGGCGGTGTGTACCGTAAAGCGTTATCGAGTAAATTGCCGAAGACTTGCTCAAGGCGGTCCGTATCGCCTAAGACAATTTGATCCGGATCGAGATTCATCACGAACGAGACTCCTTTTGACTGGGCGATCGGTTCCATCCGGTAAATGACATCTTCAAGTACTTGACTGAAGACAAGTGGTTGTTTCGACATCGGATAGGAATCGCGTTCAAGTTGAGCGAGATCGAGCAGATCATTGACGAGACGTTGCAGACGCTCCGTTTCCCGCTCAATGATTTGGTAATACTGCGCACGCTTTTCTTCCTCGAGCGAATCATCCTGCATCATCTCCGTATAGCCACGAATGTAGGAGAGAGGTGTCCGCAATTCATGACTGACGTTTGCGAGGAACTCCTTCCGCTGCTCGTCGACCTCACCGAGCGATTCCGCCATCTTGTTCAATGTTTCTGCGAGTTCTCCGATTTCATCGTCCGATTGAATCGGAATCCGGTAATCAAAGTCACCTTGTGCATAAACAGTCGAGGCGCGCTTCATGTCGATCAACGGACGGATGATCGTATCGATGATTTGTCGTCCGAAGATGACGAGATTCAAGACGATCAGTCCGATCATGAAGAAGATCATCAGGCGGAGTGGGCGGAATGGTTCACTGATTTGACCGAGTTCCAGATACAAGATCAGCGTACCGACCAGTCGATTGTTTTCGATGATCGGAAATCCAGTCATTAGAATGTCCGTTCCTTCAATCGGATGGGTCCGGCTCGAGACGACCGTCTCGCCATTACGAAGCTGTTCGATGTCCACATTCGTCAAAAAACGGAGTCCTGCCGGATTTTTCTTCAGAAAATCGATGAAGAAGACTTTCGATTCCGTCAATTCATTCGTATAAGTCATCCCATCGTAAAAAGCACCAGATAAGCCTTCGGACTTGTAAATGTTGATTAGCTTTTCTCCTCGGTTCAATAAGATATCTTCTTGCGTCTGAAGATAGAACCGGTCGTAGAGATAAAACGTCAGCAGGACGAACAGAATGGCAGAAAAAACGCTCGTGAACCAAATCGTGATCCAAATCCGGCGCCGGATCGTATAGCGCTTAATCATACTTCCTCGAATTTATAACCGATGCCCCAGACGGTTTGAATCGAGCCACCAGCTTCCCCGAGCTTTAAGCGAAGTGTTTTGATATGCGTATCGACCGTCCGTAAGTTACCGATATAATCCGCACCCCAAATTTGATCGAGTAACTGTTCGCGAGAAAAGACCTTATCATTGTTTTGAGCGAACAGATGCAACAAATCAAATTCCTTACGCGTCAGACTGACCGGTTTGCCGTTGACGTGGACACTCCGACTTTCCGTGTCGAGTTCAAGCATACCGAGCGTTAAAGTAGCCGATTGATCAACTGTAAAGCGGTGAGAGCGACGAAGCGTCGCTTCGATGCGAGCAAGTAGTTCTCGGGGGCTGAATGGTTTTGTAATATAGTCATCAGCTCCGATTTTCAGACCGTGGATGCGGTCGAGTTCGTCCGAACGTGCCGTCAGCATGATGATCGGAACATTTGAGAATTCACGGATGCGCATACAGGCTGTCAAGCCGTCCATTTCCGGCATCATGACATCGAGTAGAACGAGATGGAATGTATTTTGTTGAATGAGATGGATGGCTTCTTGTCCGTTAGAAGCTGTCATCGTCGTGTAGTGTTCTTTTTCGAGATTCGAGACGAGAAGGTCACGCATTTGTGCTTCGTCATCTACTACGAGAATGTTAAACGATTCTGGCATTAGTCTTCGCTCCATTTCCTGTAGAAGAAAAGGTTTCTTCCATAAAGATGAGTTTTCTTATTTATCATACCATTTCAAACTTTAGAAACGCATGCGTGGACACAAAAAAGCATGAGAGACAAGGCCCTCATGCTTCGAGTTGTTGGTGATCGTATAGTGTTTCGAGTTCCCGACCATGAATGTACATGTGGAAACTAGATTTTGAGACTTCATACAGCGTGAACTGTGTTTCGCCAGCATTCAATTGCTCAAGAAGCGCAGGGCGCAACTCATCCGCACAGAACGCATACGGCAATTTTTCAGCTGCTTTTTGTGACCGAATATTGCTTTTGCGAATTTTCATGAAGACACTCTCATATCCGAGCTCGAAGAACAGCTCAGAGAAGAAGGCTTCTTTCGCTAAATGATTGTATCCTTTACCATGATACGGTTTACCTAACCATGTACCGAGAAACCCATATTGTCCTTCGATATCGAGTAAACTAATCGTACCAATCGGTTGATCGAATTCATCTAGGATGGTACGTGATACGATTTCACCACGTTCTTCCTCTTCGATTGCCTGCTTTGTAGTAAACAGAAATTCATCAAAGTACCGTGTTTTTTGGCGGACGTACGGATATACGTCTTGATGCTGCATCAGTTCGAACAAATCAGCGCAGTCGCTCAGCTCCCGTTGCTTGAGCATACTTCCATTCCTCCTTTTAGGACCGCAAGAATGATTGTCGAAAGCTACCTGTCTGACTCGTTTGAACCGCGCATGGTATGCCTTCTTCAGTTGTCGGATAAGATAATATTACCTTCTTTTTTTAAAATTGCAAGAAAATAATTTTTGTGAAAAAAGATACAAAAACAAGATGTTTTCCGTAAGCGTCTAAAACCCCCGAAAGGTGCAAAAAACACCTGGCGGGGGTGGGATTAAGTCAAGTTCAGTTGAGCGTGTTCAAAAATGATTTTTCCATCAATCATCGTCATGAGCGGCTTCGCTAAATAGTCGAGTGGGAAGTGACTCCACAAGACGAGATCCGCGTCTTTTCCGACCTCGATCGATCCGACACGATCGTCCACACCGAGCGAACGGGCTGGATGAATCGTGATCGCGCGTAAGGCGACATCGACCGGTAGACCTTCTCGTGCGGCAAGACCAGCACAGAGGTTCAAGTATTGGACAGGCGTGTATGGATGATCGGTCGTAATCGAAATTTCAAGACCATGTTCGTGAAGAATCCGGTACGTTTCCCATGTCTTATTCTTCAGTTCGATTTTAGACTTTCGCGTAAAGGTTGGTCCGACCGTCACTTTTTCGATCGGTAATTGTTCCATCTCTTTTGCGACGAGATGACCTTCCGTACAATGTTCGATGCGTAAATCAAGATCAAACTCTTCCGCGAAACGAATGGCGGAAAGGATATCATCTGCTCGATGTGCATGTACACGAAGCGGCATCTTGTGATCGAGGACCCGTTTGATCATTTGATGGGCGAAGGTTTCGGAAACCGGTTGCGTTCGAACTTCAAGAAAGGCTTCGCGCAACATCCCCATGATGCCCATCCGTGTCAATTCACCGGCACGACCAGCACTATGGACACGCTTCGGGTTTTCACCGAGCGCCACCTTCAGACCCGCATACTTTCGAAGAATCATATCATCGATGAATCGTCCGTGCGTTTTGATGACACTCGTGACGCCACCGATGATGTTCATGCTGCCTGGCATGACTTGAACGGTCGTGATTCCGTGTTCGACAGCTTCCTTAAAGCCTTCATCCAGCGGATAGACGCCATCAATGGCACGTAGATGAGGAGTCATCGCGAAAATCGTCTCATTCGCATCATTTCCGACGGTTCCGGTACCTTCGTCATATAATCCGAGATGTGTATGGGCATCGATGAAACCGGGCAATAAAAAGTGACCTTCTGCTTCAATGACTTGATCGTCTTCTAAATGATCCAGTAATTCACCGATTTCAATGATTTTCCCATCACGAATGCGGATGTCCCCGTAAAAACTGTCCGAAGTAATCGGATAGATATGTGCATTTCGAATTAAGATATCCAAGTATCGTCCACCCCTGTACTAGTTTGAATGCTCGATTGCTCGTAATGCATCCTTTAGTTCAGCATACCGAAACTTGTATCCGTTTTCGAGCGCTTTTTTCGGGACAACACGAGCTCCTTCTAGTACAATCGTACTCTTTTCACCGAGTGCGAGTTCTAATGCGAAGCGTGGTGCCGGGAGCCAGTGTGGGCGATGTAAGACTTTTCCGATCGTCTGTCCGAAACGGCGCATCGTCTCCGGGTGAGGCGCAGTAATGTTCAGCGGTCCTTCGACTGTCGGAGTTTCAAGCGCGAATAGGAATAAATCGACTAAATCATCGATATGGACCCAGGAGACCCACTGTTTACCGTCGCCCATCGTCCCACCACCAAACAAAACATAAGGCAGACGCATTAACGGATAAGCGCCACCGGCTTTCGTCAAGACGACCCCGATTCGTGGATGGACGAGTCGAATGCCAGCGTCAGCAATCGGGCGTGCAAGGTCTTCCCACGCGACACAGACATGACTTAAGAAGTCAGCGGTCGGTGGGAGGGGATGATCTTCAGAGAAGGTTTGATGCCGATCTTGTCCGTAAATGCCAACCGCAGAAGCGGACAACACGACATTGGGTTTTTGATCGAGTGCTTCAACGATTCGGACGAGCTCCTTCGTCGTGCTGACGCGACTGTCGAGAATGACACGTTTACGTTCATCCGTCCAACGTCCGTCGTTGATCGAAGCACCGGCAAGATGAATGAAGGCATCGACGCCCGCTAAGTGCTGTTCCGGCTTTGCGTCTTTTGTCATCCACTTGATATATGTGATATGCGCATCGTTCGCTTTCGGATGACGCGTCAAGATAAAGATGTGATGTCCTTGATCTAATAAACGCTTCGTCAAGGCTTGACCAATCATACCGGTTCCACCGGTAATCGCAATGTTCATGTAATTCATCCTCCCTGAGATAAGTAAAAGTAGCTTCTTTCCATTTGTTCCCGTTCCATGGTTTCACTCAAACATAGACCTGCCTGTTCATGATATCGTAGAACTACCGAATCAAGTTAGGGGAGGGAACGACATGAAGATTAAACGGATCTCGACGCAGAAAAAGAACAGCGAACGATTCAATATCTATGTTGAGCGTGATGGTAAAGAGGAATATGCCTTTGCCGTAGACGTTGATATCTTAATTAAATACAATCTGCAACGCGATAAGGAACTCGATGACGACTTCGTCAAGGAAGTATTGACGGCTGAAGAACAGCAAAAAGCGTATCGTCTCTCATTGAATCATCTATCGTACCGCATGCGGGCGACGAGTGAAGTTGTCGCCTATTTAACAGAGAAAGAGACACCGGAGCATGCGATCAAACATGCGATCGAGCGATTGACAGAGCAACGCTATCTGGATGATCAACAGTTCGCACTTGCTTATACGGCAACGAAAAAAGCGACGACACCACAAGGACCTGGACGGATTCGCCGCGACCTTGAGGCATTGAAGATACCGAAGATAGCGATTGATGAAGCGATCGTGACGTTTACGGATGAAGAAGAATACGAAAAAGTCCTGAAGTTTTTGCGGCAAAAGCAAAAAGAGCTGCAACGGCGTTCCGTGCGGGAACTGACGCAAAAGCTACAGATGACACTCATGCAACGCGGTTTCTCGTCCGACTTGATCAAGGCGGGTATCGAAGAGGTGTTCCGAGCTGAAGAAGGGGACGAAGAAGAACAAGCGGCCCTTTATCAAGCACGCAAGTATTATCCGAAATACCGGCAACTTGAACCGTTCGAACGCGAACAGAAAGTGAAGCAAGCGCTCGTCCGAAAAGGATTTCCATACGGACTAGCGGCTCAAGTCCTTGAACAAGTCAAAGAAGAAGAGGTGGAATAATAAAAGCAAGACGAAAAATTGACAATTATCCGACAATTGTGCTATTCTACGCACAGACTAAGAAAAGGAGGAACCGTCCTATGAAAAAGCCAATTGGTTTCACTCATATCCAACAGCTGAATACGACGGAGACTCTTGAGCACGTATAAGTAATTCATTTCATGTGCGAGCAAGGGGATTCGTCTCCCGAGCGCGCAGACGAACAAGAATGGATCATGCCCATTTCAAGGCATACTGATTCTCGGACTGCATCCGGAAATCCGTATGCCTTTTTGCGTGCTCGGAAAAAGTACTTCATTTTACAGTAAAGGGGGGACCCTCATGCGTTTATTTAAGCAATTGAGTTGGTTTCTTAAAGAACACAAATCATCGTACCTCGTAGCAGTCGTCTTGTTAATCATCACCGGCTTCATCGATTTAACGCCACCGTGGCTGATCGGTAAGGTCATCGACGGTTTACGGTCGGGATCGATGGACCGGACGACACTTTTGCAGTATGTCGGCGGATTAACGGTCATCTCCATTGTGTCCTTCATCTTGACGTATCAATGGTTAGCGAAATTATTCGGAACGGCCTTTTTATTAGAACGGACGCTGCGGAGCCGCTTCTTTACGCACTTATTAAAACTGACGCCGACATTCTATCAAAAGAATCGGACGGGAGACTTGATGGCGCTCGCGACGAACGACTTAAAGGCGGTCGAGCGGACAGCCGGATTTGGTGTCTTGACGCTCGTCGACTCGTTGAACATGACAGCGATCACGCTTGTCGTCATGGGTGTCGCGATCGATTGGAAGCTGACGCTTGCTGCCTTGTTACCGATGCCGCTTCTCGCCTACGCGATGAATAAGCTCGGAAGTCAGATTCACGGGCGTTTCATCACGGCCCAGGATTCGTTCGGAACGATGAATGATCAGGTCGTCGAGTCGATTTCCGGACTGCGTGTCATTCGCTCGTTCGTCCAAGAACCAGTCGACGTTAAACGGTTCGACGATGTCACGACGGATGTTTTTAAGAAAAACATGCATGTCGCAAAAATCGATGTCTTATTTGAACCGATCATCAAGTTGCTCGTAGGGTTCAGTTACTTGATCGGCTTATCGTTCGGGACATATCTCGTCTTTACGAACGACATCACGCTCGGACAATTGGTCGCCTTTAACATCTATCTCGGGATGCTGATCTGGCCGATGTACGCCTTTGGTGAATTGATCAATGTCATCCAGCGCGGAACAGCAAGTCTTGATCGCTTAGAAGCAACGATGCGAGTCAAACCGTTGATTGCTTCGACACCGCGGAAACACGTCGATCGCCCTGAACGGATCGAGATGAACGATTTGACGTTTACGTATCCAGAGACAGCCCATCCGGTCTTACGAGATTTGAATATGACGATTGAACAAGGAACAACGATCGGTATCGTCGGACCAACGGGATCCGGGAAAACGACGTTCTTGCGTCAATTCTTACGTGAGTATCCAATCGGACGGGACATGTTGACAGTCAACGGCGTACCGTATGAAGATGTTGCGCTAGAGACGGTTCGCGGTTGGACGGGTTACGTCTCACAAGAACATTTACTGTTCTCAAAATCCGTCCGGGACAATATTCTATTCGGTGCAGGTGAAGCGACAGAAGAAGAATTGCAGGAAGCGATTCGTCTCGCATCGTTCGAAAAAGATATCGAGACGCTGGAGCAAGGACTTGAGACGATGGTCGGTGAACGTGGCGTTACGTTGTCGGGAGGACAAAAGCAACGTCTGTCAATCGCGCGGGCGATGTTAAAAAAACCAGAGTTGCTGTTGCTGGATGATTCATTATCAGCGGTAGACGCGAAAACGGAATCACATATCATCGATTCAATTCGATCGAATCGCCACCAATCGACGACATTAATTGTTGCCCATCGCTTATCGGCAGTGGCACATGCGGACGAAATCATCGTCTTGCAAGACGGAATGATTTCTGAACGAGGAACACATGACAGCCTGATGGCACAAAATGGCTGGTACGCTCAACAATTCGAGCGACAAAGTGAAGAAATGTAAGGAGGTGCCTTTGCATGAATGAATTGGAATTATATCAACTCGATCCGGCACGTCGGAAGACGACGATCCGTTCGTTGATCCGCTATGCGATGCATGAGAAACAAGCGATCTTCTTAGGATTGTTTCTACTCGTACTGGCAGTCGGTGCGGAATTGACAGGTCCGTATATCGCGAAAGTCATCATCGATGAACATATCGTAGCGATTGAAAAGGACTGGGTCGAAGTTAAAGCAGACGGTGCGGTCACGTATGACGGTCGTCAGTTCGCCAAAGCACAGGATGTCTCGAAAAGTCAGATCGTTCGATCCGTCTCGATCGTCCAAACGACCAACGGCTACTTTTTCGTACCAAAACAAGTCGTCAGTGGGGGAGAGCGGAAAATCAGTGGAAATACGATGACGGTCACGCGTGGAGACAATGTGTACACGTATGATAATATTCAAAAACTGACACAAGGACAGGTCTATGATTTTTATTCAAAGGACTTAAAAGCAATCGGCTGGTTGTCCTTGATCTATGTTCTTTTGCTACTTGCAGCAGCTGGTTTGAACTGGATTCAACAAATCTTGCTCCAGCGATCTGCTCATAAAATCATCAAACGGATGCGGCTTGATGTCTTTACGCATCTGCAACGGTTACCGGTTCGTTATTTCGACCAGACGCCAATCGGAAAAATCGTCAGTCGCGTCACGAATGATACGGAAACGATTCGCGATTTATATCTCGGTGTGCTCGCCCGAGTCTTCTCAGGGATCATCACGATGGCAGGGATTCTCGTCGCGATGTTCTTCCTCGATTATCGCTTAGGACTTGTTTCGCTGATCATCATTCCGATCGTCTATTTCTGGATTCAGCTGTTCCAGAAACTCGCGACGAAGAATAACTTCAAGGTTCGCTCCCTCGTTGCCGACATGAATGGTCAACTGAATGAGAACATCCAGACGATGCCGATCATTCAGGCTTATGCACGTGAGAAGGAAGTTCTTGCTGAATTCGAACAAAAGAATGAAGAGAACTATCAGACACGGGCAAAGTTGTTACGACTTGATGCCTTGATGTCACACAACTTATCCTACTTTTTGAAAAACTTGACGCTCGCCTTGTTGATTTGGGTCGTCGGCGGAAAAAGTCTGACGAATGGATCGTTTTTATCACTCGGGATCTTATATGCGTATATCGATTACGTGTCCCGTTTATTCGAACCGGTCACTCAAATCATGAATCAGCTGTCACCGCTACAACAAGCGCTCGTGTCAGCGGACCGAATGTTCCAGTTGCTCGACGAAAAGGGCGAGCCGGTCGAACAAGGGCGCGTTGCTCGGTTTAAAGGAGCGGTATCCTTCAAAGACGTCGAATTCAGTTACGAAGCGGGAAATCCCGTATTACGTGAAATTCAAATCGATGCTCGTCCTGGCGCGACGATTGCCCTCGTCGGTCATACGGGTAGCGGGAAAAGCTCCATCATGAACCTACTGATGCGTTTCTATGATCCTTCAAAAGGACAGTTATTGATTGATGGACAGGACGTGACGACTTTACCGAAACAAGCGGTCCGTGAACATATGGGCATCGTCTTACAGGATCCGTTCCTCTTCACGGGAACGATTCGTTCGAACATCACACTCGGTAATCCTGATATTTCCGAAGAACGGGTACGACAAGCGATCGAAGCCGTCGGCGCGGATCGATTCATTAATCGTTTACCAAACGGACTCGATGAACCGGTCATCGAAAAAGGTGCTACGTTATCAGCGGGTGAACGACAGTTGATCAGCTTTGCTCGTGCACTGGCGTTCGACCCTGCGATCCTAGTTCTTGACGAAGCGACAGCGAGTGTTGACTCGGAAACCGAAGCGGTCATTCAAGAGGCTTTGTTGACGTTGACGAAAGGGCGAACGACGTTCATCATTGCGCACCGCTTATCGACGATCAAGGATGCGGACGAGATTCTTGTTCTCGATCATGGTCAGATCGTCGAGCGAGGACCACATGATGTACTCCTCGCGATGTCCGGAATTTATGCGAAAATGTATGCGTTACAAAGTAAGCGGAATCTAGAATTGAAATCAAGCTAATCCATCCAGTTTCTCCTCCTTTTCGTTTATACTGAAAAACGAAGAGGAGGAGTTTTTGTAATGGAGACACGGATGAGTCAATTATCGAAATACGAGCTTGAGATGTTGATCACGAAATTAAGTGAACAAAAACGAAAAGCGGAGCAACATGGGAATGTCAGTGAAGTGGAGGTCGTAACGCGAAAAATCGCCATTGCGAAAAGTTATTTGATCGATCCGAAACGATTCGAACGGGGAGTCTTTTACCGAATCGAAGGAGAAGAGGCACGATTTGAGTTACACTTCGTCAATGGCGTCATGGGTTGGGGACATTTTGAAGGAACGGCTCAGGAAGTCGCGATTCCGCTCGCGTTATTCACAGGAGAGGGAGAACAGACATGACGAATCGAGAACAAGCCCTTCAGCAACTGGCTGAAGAATTATTACAAGTGAATGAAGTATTAACCCCGGAAGAAGCACTGACGTGGGTCGAAGTGCTGTGGGAAGATTTCGAAGCGACACTCGCGCGCGCAGGTGAGAAATATCAAGGTGAAGCCGTTGCGGTTCATTTTGTCGAGCAGCAGATCAAACAGCATGGGGCAATGTTACACCGGTTTAATACGACGAACGAAAAATTCAAGCATTTGATGACAGGTCGAAACGTCGAATGAAAAAAGCTCCGCACATCGGGATTTCCGTTGCGCGGAGCTTTGTCTTTATAATGCAGGGATGAACAGTTTTTTCTGCAAGGTCCGTTCGCTAAACACCCAGCCGGTATAGGAGCTGACGATCTCTTGTGTGGCAGCGTCGATTCTGACGACGGCAACGAATGGATAGACTTCCTTCGTGAAGTAACGCAGGTTGGTGAAGCGGTATTCGACAATGCCATCCTTTCGTGAGACCGTATACGTATGAATCTTCGAAAACTCAAGAAACGCTTGCAAGTCCGCGTTTTGTTTGACGATTTCGTACAAGGCGTCACCGTGTGGTTCGTCCTTGATCCGGAAGTTTCCGCATTCGACGACGGTTCCACTGTTAATCTTAACGACGGAATACTCATCGCGTAAACGTGCCGCGACATGCCATTCATCCCATTTCATGCCAGGGGAGATGAACAGTTTATGCGCACCGCGATAATAGCGGGCTGCGGTCGCGAGGGCATCGTTTCGTAACTTGAATTGAACAGCGTAGTAGATGATGACGATAGCAATTAAAATCGGGAAGATGACGATCGTCGCTCGCGTTAGTAGCCAAATCCCGAACGCGGCATAATACATCGTGAACAGATATGGATCAAATGTATTGATGACACCCCAACCGATCCAGGATTTTTTGAACGGGTGTAAGGCTTGTGTGCCGTAAGCGTTAAACAGATCGACGAAGACATGAAGAGCGACAGCGATCTGTGCCATCAGCCATAATGAAGTCGGAGGTACACCGAATAACGTGCCGATGACGATCGAAAGTAATAATGGCCAAGCGAGCAAAGCGATCAAACCGTGTGATTTTCCGCGATGTTGGCGCAAGTAGGCGCTGTTTCCTTTAAATTTAAAGACAGTATCGAAGTCCGGTGCGTGTGAGCCGACGAGCGCTGTCGTCGTCACGGCAGCAAACAGCGTCGTGCTCGCTGCGACGTCAGGGTGTAGCGTCGAGATGGCGGCGAGACAAAGTCCCATGCCAATATGCGTACCAGTATCCAATGCGAATTCGCTCCTTCTATGAAATCGTGATGGTGAATCCATCGTGGTTCTGCCGAGTAATTTTTAATTAATATATCGTATTTAAGAGAAAAGAGGTAACCTTTTGACTGTCGTTCAAGAATATTTCACAAACTTTAATAAAACACAATTTACCACAGAACTGATTGCCTGGTTCCTTCGTGAACAGCGAGATCTCCCATGGCGAAAAACCAAAAATCCGTATCATATCTGGATTAGTGAAATCATGCTCCAACAAACGCGCGTCGATACAGTCATTCCGTATTATGAGCGCTTCACGAAACGTTTTCCGACACCGCATGATTTAGCAGAAGCGGATCAAAGTGAAGTCCTAAAGCACTGGGAGGGCTTAGGGTACTATTCCCGTGTCAAGAACCTTCAAATCGCGGTTCAAGAAGTTGTTGAAAAATATGATGGAATCGTGCCCGATGAAAAGGAATTGTTCAGTCAGCTGAAAGGCGTCGGTCCATACACGACAGGAGCGGTTCTATCGATTGCTTATGGACAAGCAGAACCAGCAGTAGACGGAAATGTGATGCGCGTTCTTTCGCGTGTGCTTGGAATCTATGAGGATATCGCTGCACCGAAGACGCGGAAATTGTTTGAAGCGGCGGTGCATCAATTGATTGATCCGGCTGATCCGTCCAGTTTCAATCAAGGTCTGATGGAACTCGGGGCGATGGTCTGTACGCCGAAGTCACCGATGTGTGGACTCTGTCCTGTTCAAGACGTTTGTTTCGCATACGACCGAAATGCACAGGAAGAATTGCCTGTGAAGACGAAGAAAGGAAAGACGCAAATTATTCCATATGATGCTCTTGTTTATGAAGCAGACGGAAAAATCGCAATTGAACAACGGGCGGAGACCGGTTTGCTTGCTGGCATGTGGCAATACCCACTTCGAGAAGCAGAAGAAGAGCGTGACGGAACGCTTATCGGACATGTTCGACACATCTTTTCGCACCGGATTTGGGAGATTGCTGTCTATCGCGTGACGGAACAGCCGGACCAGACGATACTAGTTGATCAGGAAACGTATGCGACGCATCCGATATCTGTCGCCCAAATGAAGATTGATCGACTATTAAAGGGGGAGATCTAATGCATACTTTTCGATTTGAGACGCGTGTCGATACATCAAAGAAGCAAGCGTGGGATTTTTTAAGTGATGCCAAGGCATTGAGTCGATTGACGGTATTTCCGCAAGTGAAGACGTCGGGTGATACACGGACGCGAGCCGGGAATACGATTCGTCTACGTGTCGGAGTTTCACCACTATTTGTCTCGTGGACGTCTTGGATTCCTTTCGTAGAAGAATATGTCTTCGTCGATGTTGGTACAAAAGTGCCGTATCCGTTTCGTGCCTGGTGCCACGTGCACCGAGTCGAAGAACGTGAATCTGGCGTCTATTTCATGGATGAAGTGACGTATGCCTCCTTCTTACCAGCCTTCGTCATTGAAGCATTCATCTTGAAACCGATGTTCAAACAGCGAAAAAATGCGATTTTGAATCACTTTCAAGGCTGAATTCCGTCATTTTTCTGAAAAAATACCCTTTCGTTTTTCATGTGTTCTGAAAATGGGTATAATAAGCACGAGAGTATAACAGAATGGAAGAAAAACGCTTTAGAAAGGAGTAGCACATGAGTCGATTCCCAAAAGAAAGTAGCAAGATTGAGATTCAAAGTTTCAAACATAACGGGAGCTTACACAGAGTTTGGGAAGAAACGCTCGTGCTGAAATCGACGGAAGAAGAATTGATTGGGTTCAATGATCGCATCATGGTCAGTGAATCGGATGGTCGTCAGTGGCGAACGCGAGAGCCTGCAATCTGTTATTTTTCAACAGAACTCTGGTTCAATGTCATTTGCATGATTCGGGAGGATGGCATTTATTACTACTGTAACCTCGGATCCCCTTCTACGTTCGATGAGAAAGATCGAGCAGTCAAGTACATTGATTATGATTTAGATATCAAAGTATATCCGGATATGTCCTACATGATCCTCGATGAGGACGAATATGAGAAACATCGCCGCGAGATGAATTATCCGAAGGCGATCGATCGTATTTTGAAAGACAATGTCCAAATCCTGATCCAGTGGATTCGTAGTCGCAAGGGTCCATTTAACCCGGCTTTTGTGGATATGTGGTATCGTGAATATGAAACAAGATATCGGAGATGATGGTTCGCCATCGTCTTTTTTTAGTTGAAGGAAGTGAAACATGTGGCAACACAAGCAAAACGTAAGAAACAAGGCTCGATTCGTCGGTATATGGCGTTCGTCAAGCCGTATCAAAAACAGATCCTCTTGACGGTCTTCGTCGGGATCATCAAGTTCTCGATCCCACTCGGACTTCCATTGTTGTATAAGTACATCATCGACCATATCCTAACTGGGAACACGATGCCGATGGCTGAAAAAAGTAAGCAATTGGCATATTTGATCGGAGCAGGTGTCTTCATCTTCTTGATCGTCAAGCCGCCGCTTGAATACGTTCGCCAATATCTCGCACAATGGTCAGCGTCGAAGATTCTATTTGACGTACGGAACCGATTATTTGATCATGTTCAGAAATTATCGCTTCGTTTTTATTCGAACACAAAAACGGGGGAAGTCATTTCGCGAATCATCAATGATGTCGAGCAGACGAAAGACTTCGTCGTCACGGGATTAATGAATCTGTGGCTCGATATGATCACGATTTTCATCGCGATCGCCATCATGTGGACGATTGATCCGAAGTTGACGCTTATCGCGATCATTCCTTTACCCTTCTACGCCCTCGCCGTTAAGTTCTTTTACGGGCGTTTACGTGGATTGACACGGGAACGCTCGGCAGCCCTTGCGGAGCTACAAGGTCATTTGACGGAGCGGGTCAACGGGATGGCAGTCATCCGTAGTTTTGCACTGGAACCACACGAAAACAAAGCGTTCAAACATCAAAATGATGGGTTCTTAAAAGCAGCGCTTCGTCAAACGAACTGGAATGCGCGGACATACGTCGTCGTATCGACGATTACGGACTTCGCACCAATCCTGATCTTCGGAACGGCGGCGTTCTTCGTCTTGAACAATCAAGTGACACTCGGGACGATGGTCGCGTTCATTGGTTATATCGACCGTCTGTATGCACCGCTCGGTCGTCTCGTCAACTCCTCAACGACGTTGACACAGTCGATTGCCTCGATGGACCGGATGTTCGAGTTTTTAGATGAGCCGTACGACATTACGGAAAAACCGAATGCGCGCGAACCGAAAGATGTCCGCGGAAACGTTCAATTTGAAAACATCAGTTTCGCTTATGAAGAAGGCGGCGAGCTGGCGATCGATCGCTTGACGCTTGACGTTCAGGCAGGCGAACGGATTGCTTTCGTCGGGATGTCAGGTGGCGGGAAATCAACGCTCGTCAGTTTGATTCCGCGTTTTTATGATGTGTCTGCCGGTCGGATCACGCTTGACGGTGTTGATATTCGTGACTTGAAGTTGCGAGGTCTTCGCGATCAGATCGGGATGGTCATGCAGGAATCGATTCTATTTAGTGAGTCGGTCCAAATGAACATCAAGATGGGGAATCCGGACGCGACGGACGAGGAAGTCATCGCAGCAGCAAAAGCAGCGAATGCCCACGAATTCATCGAACGATTACCGAACGGTTATCATACGCCGGTCGGTGAACGAGGCGTCAAGTTATCGGGTGGTCAAAAACAACGTCTTGCGATTGCGCGGGTCTTCTTGAAGAATCCGCCGATTCTAATCTTGGATGAGGCGACGAGTGCGCTCGATTTAGAGAGCGAAGCGATGATTCAAGATTCGTTAGCGCGTCTTGCAAAAGGGCGGACAACGTTTACTGTCGCGCACCGTTTATCAACGATTACCGATGCCGATAAGATCGTCGTCATTGAAAATGGTCAGATTACGGAAATTGGCACACACGAAGTTCTCATGCAAAAACGAGGCGCTTATTTTGAACTGTATGCCATTCAAAATCTGGAACTCGTCGAATAACAAAAAAGCAGCGCCCCTTGCGAGGGCGCTGCTTTTTTAGTGAAGAGACTTAAAGTCGAGCAAAGGCACGATTGACTGCTGCGATCGTCTCCTTGATGTCGGCTTCCGTATGTTCTGTCGTCAGGAACCACGCTTCGTATTTCGAAGGAGCGAGGTTGACGCCTTCTTCTAGCATCAATTTGAAGAAACGTCCGAACATCTCGCTATCTGCACGTTCTGCACCATCGTAATCGATGACTGTTTCATCCGTGAAGTAGACCGTCATGGCACCTTTTAGACGGTTGATCGTAATCGTGACGTCATGACGTTTTGCTGCTTCCAGTACACCTTGTTCGAGTAAGGCACCGAGGTGATCAAGTTTTTCATAGACACCAGGCTGCTCAAGTAATTCAAGACAAGCGATACCGGCGGCCATCGATGCTGGGTTACCTGCCATCGTTCCCGCTTGATAAGCCGGACCGAGTGGCGCGACGTGTTCCATGATTTCCTTGCGACCGCCATAAGCACCAATCGGTAAACCACCACCGATGATTTTGCCGAGCGCCGTCATATCAGGGCGGATATCGAGTAACTCTTGTGCACTGCCGTACGTGAAACGGAAGGCTGTGATGACTTCATCATAGATGACGAGTGCGCCGTGAGCATGCGTAATTTCGTTGACTGCAGCAAGGAATCCAGGTTGCGGTTCGACGATACCGAAGTTTCCGACGATCGGTTCAACGAGTACACAAGCGACTTGATCGCCCCATTGCTCCATGATTTGACGGTACGATTCGATATCATTGAACGGTGTCGTGATGACTTCTTTTGCCGTCGCTTTCGTGACACCAGCTGAATCGGGAGAACCAAGTGTCGCCGGTCCGCTACCTGCTGCAATCAGCATCAAATCCGAGTGACCGTGGTAACAGCCACTGAACTTCACGACGAGCTCACGACCCGTATACGCTCGTGCGACACGAATCGTCGTCATGACGGCTTCGGTTCCCGAGTTCGTAAAGCGTACTTTTTCAAGCGATGGGATCGCTTTTTGTAGTTTATGTGCAAAGTCGATTTCTAGACGGTGTGGTGTGCCGTAAAGAAGACCGTTTTGAGCAGCATGGGTGATCGCTTCCGTAATGTGAGGGTGACCGTGTCCCGTGATGATCGGACCATAGGCTGCTAAGTAATCGATATAACGATTGCCATCGACATCATAAAAGTAAGCACCTTCTCCGCGTTCCATATAGACAGGTGCGCCGCCACCGACGGCTTTGAATGAACGGGATGGGCTGTTAACGCCACCAACGATACACTCTTGTGCGATTTCATATAACGCCTCTGAAGTAGGACGTGTAGTGTGGGTAGACATGAGGATTCCTCCAATCGATGATTCGTGAAAAATATCACGATATGATTGTATCATGGACGTCAAATCCGGTGCAGAGCCGTTGACGGAATGCCTATTTGTAGGTAGACTAATTATAAAGATTACAATCTGATAATCAATGAAAGATAGAAATGAGGGGATGGACGTGGCTAACGAAATGCTGGATGACGCCGTGAAGTCACTTCGGGAATCAGGCGTTCGAATGACACCACAACGTCACGCGATTTTGGAATATTTAACGACGGGACACACGCATCCGACAGCGGATGAGATTTATCGTGCACTCGAACATCGATTTCCAAATATGAGTGTGGCGACTGTATATAATAACTTACGCGTGTTTCGAGAAAAAGGAATCGTTGAGGAAATGAATTACGGAGACGCTTCAAGTCGCTTCGACTTCGTTACGACACGCCATTACCACATGATCTGTGAAAATTGCGGAAAGATCGTTGACTTCAACTATCCTGTGCTCGATGATGTCGAAACGGTTGCGGCGCACTTAACAGGCTTTAAAGTCGATCGTCACCGATTAGAAGTGTACGGAACTTGCCCGGACTGTCAATCGAATGTCCAATAAAAAAACGAGCTGCCTTAGCGGGGAGCTCGTTTATTGTGTTTATTATATTTTTCATCGAATTCTTTACCTTCAAGAGATGGATCCATCGTCAGTGGTTCATCGCAATGCATACATAAGTCGACGCGACCAAGGACTTTTGTTTCTTTTCCACAGTTCGGACAAGTGACGACAGCTGCCTTCGTTGATGTCAGACCAATCAAGAAATAGAGTGCCGTACTGGCGAGGACCATAACGAAACCGAGAAGCATGAGTAAGACCATGATGATCTCGAATTGTTTGAGTAATAGACCGCCATACATGACGAGCATCCCACCGAAGACGAGAAACATAGCTAAGTTTCGCGCGCGGTTTATTTTATTTTTACGTTGTTTTTTCAAGTGAATTCCCCCTGTTGTCAGTCTAGCATAAGATGCGGGATTGCCTGAAGAAGGAAAGCTTGTTTTTTTGTCGAAAATGGTAACGACGAGTTCGTATAGAAGGGTGAGAAGTACATGGAACAAGCAACACGAACGATTTATTCGGAGTACGCGGCTTATCGTGAAACACAAGGGATCATTGCTGTTGAGAAACGGCAACCACGGGATTCCCTGACGGATCAATTTGATACACTTCTTGTCGTCATCACGAGAGACCCAGAAGTCGAGTGGACGATCAAACATTATCGACTGAATACACTAAAGGTGTCGTTACACCTCGTACATGAAGATGTGTTATCACGCTGGATTTTATTAAATGCCAATCGACGCGCGATTCACTGGATTGCTGAAGGGACGATCGTATTCGAACGAAACGATTACTTAGTTGACTTAAAAAGACAACTACTCGATTTTCCTGATGAGGAACGACATTTACAGATGACGATTTCCTTTGCTAAATTGTTGCGTCGTTTCCAAGATGGAAGAAACTTGTTTAGTCGCGGACATCATTATGATGCCTATACACATGTCCATCATGCGTTGCATCACCTGGCACGGTTATCCGTCCTCGAAAAAGGAAAACATCCTGAAACGGTCGTTTGGGAACAGGCGCGACTCGATGACCCGGATGTCTATAAACTATACGAGCAATTATTGATGAGTGAAGAGACACTAGATCAACGTATTCATCTTGCTTTGATTGGGCTTGAGCACCTTTTGCAGTCCAAAGTTTTATCGGGAGGACGCTATTTATTCGAAATTATGCGTGAACGGACGGATCCTTGGACGATGTACGAATTGATGGAAGAAGAACGATTGCAAGAAGTTAAAGTAGATTTGAGCAGCTTAATCGATTTCTTCATGCGAAAAGGTTTGATTCGTATCTCATATCAAACGACTAAAGGGGCGGGAGTCGAACTCGTGACGTATGAGCCGGTCGTATGACGATCGGCTTTACTTTTTCTTAGAATTGTTTTTGCTATATATAGAAGAAAAAAGATTTCAAAAGTTTTTTTAGAAAAACTATTGACGGTATTATACCGAGATAGTATATTAATACATGTCGACAGGGCAACACGCGCTGGACGGTGACAAGAAAGAAAAAAGATTTCAAAAAAGGATTGACGCTTAAGTTATTCCGTGATATCTTATTAAAGTCGCTGAAAACGACACGACGAACTTTGAAAACTGAACGATGAGGCAAAAATCGTATTCTACGGAATACAAACAT
>NZ_JAUTYQ010000003.1:0-244056 GCF_041945985.1 Exiguobacterium sp. PHA03 | reverse complement strand
ATGTTTGTATTCCGTAGAATACGATTTTTGCCTCATCGTTCAGTTTTCAAAGTTCGTCATTGTTTGTTTTGAAAATGGTGGGCCTAAGTGGACTCGAACCACCGACCTCACGCTTATCAGGCGTGCGCTCTAACCAGCTGAGCTATAGGCCCGTCAAAGCAAACAAAATATGGTGCACCCTGAGAGATTCGAACTCCCGACCCCTTGATTCGTAGTCAAGTACTCTATCCAGCTGAGCTAAGGGTGCAATATGGTGCGGTCGAGAGGACTTGAACCTCCACGATGTTGCCACCACTAGGCCCTCAACCTAGCGCGTCTACCGATTCCGCCACGACCGCAAATATGAAATTAAAAATGGTGTGTCATGCAGGATTCGAACCTGCGACCCTCTGATTAAAAGTCAGATGCTCTACCAACTGAGCTAATGACACATATAAACTGGGCTGGAAGGGATCGAACCTTCGCGTGCTGGAATCAAAATCCAGTGCCTTACCACTTGGCTACAGCCCAAAAATGGCGGTCCTGACGGGATTCGAACCCGCGATCTCCTGCGTGACAGGCAGGCATGTTAACCGCTACACCACAGGACCGCAACTTGAAGTTGTAAACAACTCTTTAAAAAGAAATGGTGGAGGATGACGGGATCGAACCGCCGACCCCCTGCTTGTAAGGCAGGTGCTCTCCCAGCTGAGCTAATCCTCCATATGGTGACCCGTACGGGATTCGAACCCGTGTTACCGCCGTGAAAGGGCGGTGTCTTAACCGCTTGACCAACGGGCCATTTTGTAATTAATAATTATTCTCAAGAAACATTTTCACATAAGAGGTCTGGCGGAGATGGAGGGATTCGAACCCTCGCACCAGTTTCCCGGCCTACACCCTTAGCAGGGGCGCCCCTTATAGCCACTTGGGTACATCTCCAAAAGAATGGCTCCGCAAGTAGGATTTGAACCTACGACCTACCGGTTAACAGCCGGTTGCTCTACCACTGAGCTATTGCGGAACGTTACGTTCTGTTCGGAACACTTTTATATAGTAGCAACTTTTTTTCTTTCCGTCAATGCTTTTTTAAAAAAGTTTTTAGCGACGATAAGTTGTTTAGTTGCTGTCGTTTTGACGACTTCTATAATTTATCATGCTCCGAAATGAACGTCAACTACTTTTGTAAAAAATCTTTCCGCGACAACGACCACATCGATACTTTTCCGTATTCATGCGTCTTTTCCTTCTATATAATGTACTGCATTTCTCACATTCATAAAGATAGGATTTTTTTTCGTCTTCTTGTCTTCTCGGACTGTATCGAAGCCCACCGTAGCGCTCTAACCATTCTTTAAAGTCTTGATCTTGATGGCGGTGTCCCATTCCTGCTAGATGTAAATGATAGTGACACAGTTCATGAATCACAATTCCGCGGAAGACTTTCATGTCATCGATGTATCGTTTATTGAAGTCTAAGTGATGATCGCCTAAGAAGTAGCGACCACCTGTCGTCTTTAGGCGTGGGTTAAAATAAGCTTCATGTCGAAACGATAAGGAAAATACGTCGAGCGAAAGTTGCTCGACGTATCGTTGTAATTGTTCATTCGTCATTTCGGCGGAACCAGCGTCAAACCAATGCGTCCTCGCTCCGGTTCAACATTCGTCACCCATACCGTCACGATATCCCCGACAGCGACAACATCAAGTGGATGTTTGACACGCTTACGACTGAGCTTCGAAATATGGATCAATCCATTCTCTTTCACCCCGATATCAACGAACGCACCAAAATCAAGAACATTACGGATCGTCCCTTGGAATTCCATCCCGACTTGAATCATATCCATCGATAGAACATCTTGGCGAAGTAACGGTTTATCGAGTGCTTCTCGCGGGTCACGTCCCGGACGTTGTAACGCCTCGATGATGTCACGTAACGTTGGCTCTCCGATCTCGAGCGTCTGTGCCATCTCCGGTAATGCCAATGTGGACAATTGTTCCCGGAGTGCATCCGTTCCGACTTGATCGAGCGTTAAACCTAGTGTCTTGAATAACCTTTCGACTGTTTTGTACTGTTCCGGATGGATTGGCGTCCGGTCGAGCGGATGCGTTCCATCTAAGATCCGGAGGAATCCAGCTGCCTGTTCATAAGCTTTTGCACCAAGACGAGGGACTTTCAATAATTCCTGACGCGTCTTGAACGTTCCAAGTTCCGAGCGACGTTCGACGATTTTTTTCGCCGTCGCTTTCGTGATTCCTGCGACGTAACTCAAAAGCGGTTCTGACGCTGTATTGACATCAACTCCGACCTGGTTGACGACCGTTTCGACGACAAAATCAAGCGTCTCCTTCAATTTCGTTTGCGAGACATCATGTTGATATTGACCGACACCAACCGATTGCGGATCGACTTTGACGAGTTCTGCCAGTGGATCCTGCAAGCGACGTGCGATCGAAATTGCGGATCGTTGTTCGACTTGAAGCTCCGGAAACTCCGTTCGGGCAATCTCTGAAGCGGAATAAATACTTGCCCCTGCCTCGTCGACGATCGTAAAGGCAATATCTTTCTGCCCCTTCATCCAATCCGCAACGAATGCTTCTGTTTCCCGCGAAGCCGTCCCATTGCCAATCGCAATCAATTCAATACCATACGTGTCGACGAGCTTTGAAAGGGTTTGGCGCGCTTCTTTCGCTTTTTGCTCTGACATCGTCACGTAGATGACACCAACTTCCTTCATCTCACCCGTCGGATCGATGACCGCCCACTTACACCCCGTCCGATAAGCCGGATCAAGACCAAGCATGACTTTCCCTTTCATCGGTGGCTGCATGTAGAGTTGACGGAGGTTCTTACCGAAGACATCAATCGCCTGAAGTTCTGCTTTCTCAGTCAGTTCGTTCCGAATTTCTCGTTCGATAGCAGGAAAAACGGATTTTTTATACCCCGTTGTGATTGCCGCTTCGACGATGTCACGTTTCTTTGGCGCCAGTTGTGCATATGAACGAAGTAACGTTGGTAAAACCTGCTGTTCCTCTAATACGACCTTCACCGAGACGATTTTCAACGACTCAGCACGGTTGATCGCAAGAATCCGGTGCGGAACAATCTGTTGAATCCGTTCGTTGTAAGCATAGTACTGTGCAAAGACACCTTTTTCATCGACTGCGTCCTTTTTCTGTTTCGTGACGATTTCTGCTGAACGACGTATTTGCTTGCGTATGAACTCACGCACCGTCGCTTGTTCGCCCCACTCCTCAGCGATGATTGATTGAGCTCCAGCAAGTGCTTCTTCTGAATCGAGTGTACCGCTCAAACGCTGAAATGTCGCTTCATCATAGGCAGACTTGTCGCGTAACCAGTCAGCAAGTGGCGCAAGCCCTGCTTCCCGTGCAATTTCCGCCTTCGTCCGACGTTTTGGTCGAAACGGTAAGTAAATATCTTCGACTTGTTGTAAGGTCGTCGCTTCTTCAAGCGTTCGACGGAGTTCCGGCGTTAGTACACCTTGTTCCTCGATTTTTTCAAGGACGTCACTTCGTCTACTTTCAAGTTGTGTTAATTGTTTATGTCGATCGAGGATCGCTTTAATCGCGACCTCATCGAGTTCTCCAGTCTGTTCTTTCCGGTAGCGGGCGATGAACGGAATCGTACCGCCTTCTTCCGTCAATTGTAAGACTGCCTTCACTTGAGCAGGACGTACATTCAATTCACTTGCGATTCTCTTTTCCATCTGCTTCACCTCTCATTCATTATACCGAAGAATGCATGGAAAAGAAAAAAGACTGACACGAGGTCAGTCTTTTGAGAATACTTCATTTGGTTCAACTTTAATCGCTTCACGTAACTTCTGCAAAGCACGTCGTTGGAGACGGGACACATGCATTTGTGAAATGCCGAGTAGTTCTCCCGTTTCTTTTTGACTCATATTGCGATAATAGGCACATTCGAGGATAGAACGCTCGCGGTCCGTCAAGACAGCAAATGCCTTTTCAAGAATCAGACGCTGATCGACAGAGTCATAGCCATTCTCTTGATTACCAACGAGGTCGAGCAAGGTAACGGTACTACCTTCCTGATCTGCCTCAATCGAGCTATCGACGGAGAGAGCTTGATAACTCTTACCCATCTCGAGTGTTTCAAGGACTTCCTCTTCTGATACTTCAAGGCGAGCAGCAATCTCATCGATGCGCGGAGAGCGTTGTAGCTCCGTCGTCAATTCCTCGACTGCCTTTTTAATTTTCGGACCGAGTTCCTTAATGCGACGTGGAACGTGGACGCTCCATGTCTTATCGCGGATGAAACGTTTGATTTCTCCGATGATCGTCGGAACAGCAAACGATTCAAAACTGCGACCAAACTCCTTATCGAATCGACGAAGCGCCGCGAGTAACCCAATCATACCGACCTGAACGAGATCATCATGAATCGGTCGACCACGCGAAAACTTTCGGGCCAAAGCTTCTACCAAGTCTGAATAACGCTCGAGTAATGCCGCATGCACTTCCTCATCTTGGTCGTCCTGCTGATACAAATCAATCAGTCGAAGTACTTCATCATCACTGTGATGGCGTTGTTGAGACTTTGCTGGCACTTTGACCCACCTCATCTCTATTCATATATTTTGTCATATGGACAGTGACGCCGTTCGCTTTCTCGATCGTTACTTGATCCATCAATGCTTCGATCATCAAGATACCAAGTCCTCCTTCATGCAAGGAATCGAGATCGTGTGCGTCCGTAATCGGCTCACTTTGGCGTTTGACCTCATCTTTATCGAACGTAATGCCGTTATCTTTAACGATGATCTCAAGACGATCATCTGGATAGACGTTGCAAGTCAAGGCGATGCTGCCATCTTCTTTTCCTTCGTACGCATGTTGAACAGCGTTCGCACATGCTTCTGAGACAGCGATTTTGATATCTTCGATGTCATCGTACGTATACCCCATTCGGTTCGCGACGCCTGAAACCGTCAAACGAGCGATGGCTACATATTCCGGTTTGGCCGGTAATGTCATGTTCAGTTGTTCGTTCTTCATTGCGTTCCACCTCGTACACCACTATCAATTGTAATGATGCTTGAAAGACCTGTGATCTCGAATAGACGACGGATACGTTCAGAGACGCCAACGAGCGTGAACGACGTACCGTTCTTTTTCGCTGCTTTGAGCGCACCGACGAACACACCGAGACCTGTTGAATCCATATAATGAACTTCATCCAAGTGCACGATGACATCATTCGTTTCGACTGCCGGGACTAATTCTTGGCGAAGCTTTGGTGCCGTATACGTATCAATCTCACCTGCGATATAAAGATGCGTCTGACCGTCTAGCTGCTCTGTTTTAATTGTTAAATCCATCTTCAAGTTCCTCCTCAAGGAAAATCTGTCTATGTGGTCTTGCTATTCATCCTACCTCTTCCCTTTATAAAAAGGTCACTTGGGTATGTTTCCCCGTAAAGAAAATTTTGAAACCCATTTTTAAAAAAAGAGGTCAAAAAAAGTCGTATACGCTAGTATCGACTCTTCTTGTGTTGCGCTTCTATGTAAGTGCCTAAAAATCAACCAAGCCTAAGCTGATTGCGACGGCACTATTTACTTTCATCATCGTGTCCGGATCTAGATGTGTGACTTTATCCGTTAGACGGCGTTTATCAATTGTACGGATTTGCTCAAGTAAGATGACCGAATCACGTTCTAATCCGTGTCGCTCTCGATATACTTCCACATGGGTCGGTAGTTTGGCTTTGTCGATCTGTGCCGTGATCGCAGCCACGATGACTGTCGGGCTGAATCGGTTACCAATATCATTTTGTAGAACAAGCACGGGACGAACTCCCCCTTGTTCCGATCCGACCACAGGTGACAAATTTGCATAAAACACGTCGCCACGTTTGACTATCAAAGCTTACACCCCGCTTACTTGACGTAGGAGTGAGAACTCCGCCTCCGTTTCAATCTGGAACATTTCGCCTACGATCGATAAATTGATTGCTGCCATTTCTTCGTAACCACGCTTCAATTCCTCACGTAGCTGACGCTTGCGTTCTTCGGTCGTATGATTCGACTTCATCCCAATCGTCTCCTTCGCTACATTTCGCTCAACAAACTGCATTTCCCGTTGTTGGACCAAGATAATGGCACCTCCAGATTCACTGAAACCTTAACGAACGACTCACTTTCTACTTCAATATATCAGTCGAATTCAGAAAATACAATCAAAATTCAAACAAATAACATATTTTTGCCATCTTATTGATGTCTTATGCGAATCACTGACGCGGAACACGTTTCGAGAATTGACAGAGAACTTCATAGTTGATCGTCCCGAGCCAATGGGCCGCTTCCTCGATTGGTGCCCCTTCTCCAATCAAGATGACTTCCGTTCCAATCGGATATTCTCGCGGTAAACGAATCATCAAGCGATCCATACAGACACGACCGACGATTTCGCACGGTAGACCGTCTACAATCAGAGAATAGCCCTGAAACTTGCGTGACCAACCATCTGCATAACCAATCGGAACGGTACCGATCCATTCATCTGTCGGTGCCGTATAAGTCGCTCCGTAACTGATCGTCTGACCCGGTTCGACTTGTTTGACCTGCATCAGACGACTTTTCAGTGAAAACGCTGGTTTTAAAAATTCATAATGTCCTGCCATCTCATCCGACGGCATCGCCCCATATAACGCGATACCGACCCGAACGACGTTAAACGGCGCTTGTCCCGCTAAGCGAATCGCTGCCGCTGAATTAGCACAATGTACGTATCGAATGTCCGGTACTAGCGCGACATAGGATAAAAATGTCTCGAGCTGACGTTCGAACAATCGACTGTTCAGCTCGTCAGCGGTTGCGAAATGCGTATAGATGCCTTCGAGTTCGACAAGATCATCATTACACTCAACCAAAATATGCTTCAACTCATCGACATGCTGCAGTCCGAGTCGCCCCATCCCGGTATCGACCTTGATATGCAAACGGAGATGATCGATTTCCGTCAGATGCCGTTTCGCTTCTTGGAGCCAATCGGCTGAAAAGACAGGAACGGCGACATCGTAATTCGAAGCGACTGGCGCATGCTCCGGCAGTAAAGCTTCAAGCATCAGGATCGGCGCTTGGATACCCGCTTCTCGCAACTCAATCGCTTCTTCAAGGAGCGCAACAGCGAGTAAGTCAGCTCCATTTTCAAGGGCAATCTCAGCGACTGTCACTGCACCGTGACCATAGCCGTCTGCCTTGACGACTGCCATCACCTGTTGCTCGCCCATTCGTGTTTTAATTTCGCGTATATTGTGTGCGATCGCTTCCCGATCGATTTCAATCCAAGTTGGTCGATACATCCTAATCCCTCTTCTCTAATAAGACTTGCGCAGACGCGTAGTGCTCTGAATGTGTAATCGAGACATGGATGACGCCATTGAATGGTCCGCTCATGATCGGTCGTCCGGTCTCATCGTTTAAAACTTCGACGTCCTGCCAGGAAACTTCTTTTCCGACACCGGTTCCAAATGCTTTAACGAACGCTTCCTTTGCGGCGAAGCGACCTGCCAGGTACTCAATTTGCCGGTGTCCTGAAAGCGATTGAAATCGTTCTTGCTCTGCCTGCGTCAAAATTCTTCCTGCAAAACGTGGCTGTCGCTCGAGCGTTTGCTCGATTCGATTTAGTTCGACTAAATCGATCCCAATTCCATAAATCATCCGAGACGCCTCCACAGTTCTATTCTTCGCCATCTTCATATAGAATGAAGATGAAGCGAGGTGTTGTCATGTTTAGTCGAACGGAAAACCTACAAACGTTCACACGTTCTTATCCGGTCGTTTCGTTGTTCATTTTAATCCAAGTCGCCCTGTTTGTCATCGAACAGTTAGGTGGACTCCTTAATCTGACGTTCTCTCCCTTAAGTGCAGGCGCAGCAATCAATCTCTTAATCGGACAAGGTGAATGGTGGCGTGTCGTCACGGCCACGTTCTTGCATTATGATTTTTGGCACATTGCGTTCAATACGTTTGCCCTTGTCATCTTTGCTCCACCACTCGAGCGGATGATTGGTCATGGTCGATTTGCTGCCTTTTATTTGCTCGTCGGTACGCTCGCGAACGTTTTGACGTACTTCACGAAAATCAATGAACCATTCTATGGACAAGCTGGAGCATCTGGCGCCATTCTTGGTCTGCTTGGTTTTTATGTCTACTTGAGTCGCTTCAAACGGACGGTCATCATGGCAGACGATACACGGCTTGTGTATATCTTCACTGCAGTCACGGCAGTCTTTACGTTACTTGGATCGAACGTCGCTGTCTTCGGTCACTTGTACGGTTTCGTCCTCGGATTCCTTTTCGGATTCGTCTTCGGCAACCGCGCCGTGCCATTCACACGTCCGTTCCAAACGGGTCGTCGGACAAGTGGTGGTCCTGTCTTCGTAAGCGGTTCTGGGCAGTTGGGTCGTATCTTCTTCTATGTCATCATCGCCTTTGCTGTACTCGGATTATTCTTCCGTTACCTGTAAACCAGCATACAAAAAAAGGACTACGCTACATGCGTAAGTCCTTTTTTTGATTATTTGCGTAGAACTTCTGCCAAGTCCTTCACATCATCAATCAAGTTATGGATCGTCTCCTGATTATCCGTATAAAGTGCTTTTAATTCCTCAAAGCGTCCTTTTGGATCTTGTTTGACAGCAGACAATTGTGTTCCTGCGCCACTGAATGTTCGTTTCACTGCCGTGAACTGCGCTTGACGCGTATCTTTATGCAGTAGTGATAAAGTAGCGCCGACAAGTGCGCCACCAAGTGTTGCTACGACAAAATAGTTCTTCTTCATCTGTTAGTCCCCCTGCATCTCACTCATTTGTTGGTGGTACGATTTGATACCGTTTCATGACGGGAGAAGGCGCGAACGACTTCCCTGCCTCTTCAGCATACTGGTCTACCGTGAGACGTTCAACTGATTTTGCATAACGAGCCCCGTCGCTTGTCTCATGGAACTGAATCAATAAGACGAGATCCGTCCCCTTCTCGACACGTCCAATTCGAAAAGCCTGGAAGCCACCATATTCTGCTCCAATGACTTTTGGATTCGACATCACTTGATGTACGAATAAATCTCCTCTATTTTGATCTGCCGGAATCGACCAGTAGAAGAGACTGCCTTCATCCGAAAAATTTCCACGTGATTCGAGCAACGTGTAGGTATTGCCACTTTGAAAAGGTGATTTCGAGTCCGTCTCTATCCAGAGGATAGCGTCACCGCTTCCGCTAGCAACACGAATGTGAGCGTCCCGAGAACGAATTTGTTCAACAAACGAACCGCTACCGAATGTGATCGAAAGTTTAGATGGCATCACAGGCCTCCGCAAGTTGAAAGTCTTTTTCCGTCAATCCATTTTCATCATGAGTCGTCGCCGCAAGTGTGACGTTTTTATAGTCAATCACGATCCGTGGATGATGATTCAAGTTTTCGGCGATACTCCCGACTTCCTGTACGAAATCCAGTGCAGCAGGAAACGATGGAAGTGTATACGTTCGGACGATTTCATCATCGACGATACTCCAATCCTGCAATCGTTCAAGACGCTCTTCCACTTCATACTCATTCAACCTAGCCATCCCTTTCTCCTCCTCTACTATCATTTTCGTCCTATACTTTATACCCCATTCTATTACTTCTCTATACCTGTTTGTATCCGATTTCTTCCTTTCGCCTTCTATGTGAGATAGAGTACAATGTGAAAGAGAACACTAATTCAAAACCGAAAGGGGCTCACGCACATGCGCGCTCTGATTGTCATTGATTACACGATCGACTTCGTTGCTGACGAAGGGAAGCTGACTTGTGGAAAACCAGGACAGGCGATTGAAGACCGGATCGCTACATTGATGGAGGAATTTTCAACAGAGGACTACGTCGTCATTGCCAACGATATTCATGAGGAAGGTGATACGTTCCATCCGGAAACTGTCCTTTTCCCGCCGCATAATATTCGCGGAACACATGGACGTGATTTGTTTGGGAAAGTCGCAGCCATGGCACGTGTCGCTGATCACATCATTGATAAGACGCGTTACAGTGCGTTCGCCGGGACGGACCTTGATTTACGCTTGCGTGAACGTGGTATCCGCGAAGTCCACCTCGTTGGCGTCTGTACGGACATCTGTGTCCTTCATACAGCTGTTGATGCCTACAATCTCGGATATCATATCGTCGTCCATGCCGATGCGGTCGCAAGCTTTAACGCGACGGGTCACGACTGGGCGCTTACACACTTTAAACAATCGATCGGCGCAGAAGTCGTCGGCGAATAAGAAGGGATTTGTCCGTTATGTTACAACGTAATCTTGCACTCCATACCGATCTATACTTACCACGGTGGATGTATATCTACTGGAAAGAAGGACGTCACAATGAACGTGCCGTCTTCGATGTCTACTACCGTTCGAATCCGTTTGCAGGAGGGTATGTCGTCTTTGCGGGTCTTGAGAACATCATCGAGTACATTCAAACACTCCGTTTCACGGAAGAAGACATCACGTACTTGCAAGAGATGATCGGCTTCCCAGATGAATTCAAGGATGAACTGCGTCAATTCAAGTTCAACGGTTCGATTTCCAGTGTCAAAGAAGGTGAGATCGTCTTCCCGAACGAACCATTGATTCGGATCGAGGCACGAATTTTTGAAGCGAAACTCTTACAGACCGCGATTTTGAACATCGCGAACCATGAATCACTCATCGCGACGAAGTACGCACGCATTCGTCAATCGGCACCCCGTGCGAAGTTTCTTGAAGCCGGTGCCCGACGTGCGCAAGGCATCGATGCTGCTTACTTCGGAACGCGTGCTTCGTACCTCGCTGGTTTTGACGTCACAAGTCTTGCTTCAGCAGGACGCGATTTCGGAATCCCATGTGGCGGAACGATGGAACATGCCGACATTCAATTCCATGATGATGAACTAACAGCATTCCGGACATTTGCTTCTCACTATCCGGATCAATCGACGTTACTCGTCGATACGTATGACACACTCAAGAGTGGTCTGCCGAATGCCATTACGGTCGCAAAGGAACTCCAAGCCAAAGGACATAAACTGCGCGGAATCCGGATCGATTCTGGTGACTTATCTTATTTGTCAAAACGTGCTCGTAACATGCTTGACGAAGCCGGCTTCCCAGAAGTCGACATCGTCTTGTCAGGGGATCTTGATGAGTACGTCATCCAAGATTTGCGCATCCAAGGCGCCCAAGCGAATACGTTCCTCGTCGGAACACGTGGTATTACAGCTTACGAGCAACCCGCTCTCGGAATGGTATACAAACTGGTCGCACGTGAAGTAGACGGCGAACTCACGCCTGTCATCAAAGTGTCCTCGTCAAAAGCCAAGACGACGACACCACACATCAAGGAAGTCTATCGCATCATCGATCCGGTGACGGATAAGTTTAAAGGGGATTACGTGACGTTGATGGATGAGGATCCATCGACACTTGAAGCCGTCGATCTCATTGACGTCCGGGACCCATCGTTCCGTAACCGTGTGGAGCAGTTCAAGGTCGAACGCTTGCTTGAACCGATCTTCAAAGATGGAGAGCTAATCTATACAGTTCCAACGATCGAAGAGATCCGTCACTTCCATGAAACGCAGATTGGTCGTCTTTGGGAGGAGTACAAACGTCTCCGTTTGCCAGAGATTTATGCCGTCACATTCAGTGACCGTCTCTGGAAACTCAAACTCGACATGATTCGGGAGACACGACTCGCGAGTGGTTTAAAATAAGACGCACAAACAAGCGCCATTCTTCCTCCCTCAGGATGAACGGCGCTTTTCTCATGTTAATCCTGCTTCGTTTCCGACAGGTGTCATTTCTGTTGGCGCTTGTTCCATCTTCTTACGAAAGTACCACGCGAAACCAAGCGCACCTCCGATAAAGACGATATACGTTATGCGTTGACCGAATTCTGCTAAGGAATCCGCGTAAAAAATACTGATTAAATGATCACTTCCACTAATGAGTAGCAAACAGGCAATCAGGAGCGCAATGCGATATGCAAGCGTCGGGCGGTCTGTCGGTTCAGCATGCCAATACATGATGATATGGTGGGCAAGTAAGACAATACCCAGGATTCCTAATATTCCAATGAGTACTTGCGGCATAATGAACGATCCTCCTGTTAGTAATATCTAGTCTTATTTAAACATAGTTCATACGAATTTCGTCAGGAAAAGTTTCCCGTCCCACATTCCTCACGGTATACTGTAGAAAAATCGTAAGCGATCAAGGGAGGGCATTTTTTCATGAAAACCTTTAAATTATGCACATTGCGCATTTTAATGGACGAGTCAGGACGTGATACGACGATTCCCGTCGCCATTCAAGACGGACTAACGGTCAGTACCGAACAAACGGCACAATGGGTCGCAGAAATCGTCGTTCCTTCGAGCGATCAGCCGATCGTCGATGAATTGTTCACAAAACATTTACGTGCTTTGATTGAAATCACGATCTCACGACCCGATAATGACCCTGCCGCGATGATCGTCACGCCTCTTGAACGGACTGCCTTAAGCGAACACGTCTCCTATGTCTTCACTGGTAAGATGGTCATGATGAAGAATGATTTATCCGAATCGATCTTACGTGAAGTCGTCGAGGATGGATTCGCTGGTGAGGAACTCGTCCAAGAATACAAGGATCGTCGTTCAAAACGCGGTGCACATATCACGAGTATCGCTAAAGAAACATTTAAACAGTATCTAGCAGAACATCCAGAAACACCGATTTCTTAAGGTTTTTCGACTTCGTCCGTGATGTGATCCGCTACATTGATTCGATCAATCGTATAGTGGTCCGTATATTGGATATAATTCGCACATGCATTTTTCAAAGGTGTCCGGTAACTGAATGTCTCATCAATCGACGATAAGGCTGCTTTGATCGTATGCGAGTGACAGACGATTAAGATTCGTTTCCCCTCATACGTTCGTGTCACTTCCTGTAATGCTTCGAATACGCGATCCTGAATCGCTTGTTCCGTTTCAAGACCCGGAACACGTTTCGTATCGTTCGCTTGAACAGCTTCATAAATCGACGCAACCGGTTCACCGGAAGCAGCACCAAATTCACGCTCAACGAGTCGGTCATCGGTCGCTGTGATCGTCAATCCGACCGCACGTCCGATGATTTCTGCTGTCTCAACAGCGCGAGACAACGGGCTTGCTAGCAAGACATCCCACTTTTCATTGGCTAGATAAGCGGCGCTGAGTTCCGCTTGTCTTTTTCCTGTTGCATTCAACGGGATATCTTCTCTTCCTTGGATTCGTTCATTTAAGTTCCAATCCGTCTGACCATGTCGCACTAAACAAATTTCAGTCATGTCTCTGTCTCCTTCATTCAAGAAATATGACTGATTGTATCATGTTTTTCATCGGGAAGTTGTCGCGGTGGCAATAACAACACCTGACAAGTGAAGCGTTCAATTCGTTCGAGCAGTCGTTCAATTTTCAATGGATTTTCTGTCTGTGCAAAACTAGCAAGTGAGTGGGTACCGTTCGGAAAAGAAAACAAACGGACATCAGCTCCGACATCGGCTCCTTTTTCAACGAAGTGAAGAGCTTGGGAAAACGGAACGATTGGATCTTTTTTGCCATGCAGGAGCATGATCGGTGGGGCGTCTGACGAGAGATGCGTCACAGGTGAAACGTGAGTCATGAGCTTGCGCCATTCTTCCCGTCCACCTTTATAAAACTTAATGTGAGCGATCCAGGTCTGAATGAAAGTAAACAATAAAAAATTCGTCGGTGGATATAAGGCAATGACACCACTGATCAATGGCATGTGTCGTTCATCGCGCTCACCAACGAAAGCAGATGGGGCAAGTGCCGTCGTCAGCATGAGTGCAGCTCCGGCTGAGTCTCCCCATACCATCATCCGTCCTCTTAAAATGCGAAGATCTTCTGCTTCTTTGTTCAAAAAGCATAAGGCATCCCGTACATCTTCGAGATTATCCGGAAAATAACTGCCTTCTTCAAACAGACGATAATCGATACTACAAACAGCAACCCCAAGTTCAAGCAGGCGATCAACGATCGGGCTAAAACAGAACAGATCCTCGCGCTCTCCACGAACGAATGCGCCACCGTGCGCGTAGATCGCGACTGGAAACGGTCCTTCCCCCGGCGGATAATAGAGATCGAGTTGTAAGGTACGGTCTCCCACTTGTTTGTAAGTGAGTGTCCGCGGTGCGAGTTGTTTTTCTGTGATTGGCAAGGCGGGTTCAGTCCACCGAAGTAATGCACCGTAATTGTTCCAGATACTTGCTCCCGCAGCTGCCGTCGTTAGTAGTGCAGCTCCCCCCATTAGCCATGCAGTTTCACGTTTCACTTGATCACCTCCAAAATACGTATCAATTCCTTCATTTTATTATCCTTTTACCCCGTTTTAAAAGAAGTCGAACGTCTCGGTATTCGTACTTGACGCTTCTCAAACGTTCCGCTATAGTGAAAAAGTCCAAATCGGAATAATTACGTTTTAATAACGGAGGTAACATATAATGAAAAAAATCATTCCTGCTTTAACGGTCGCATTCGCGAGCGCAAGTATCCTCGCAGCTTGTGGATCAAACACCGATTCATCGACTTCAGATGATAAAAAGACGGAAATCTATACATCGACGTTCGCAACAGCTGCCATTGCCCGTGAAATCGGTGGTAATCAAGTCAACGTGAAGATGATCGTCCCACCTGGAGCAGATCCGCACTCCTATGAACCGACGTCAAAGCAACTCACTGAGATTGCCAAAGGTGACCTTTTCCTTTTGACAGGTACGACACTTGAACCCTATTCAAAAAAAATCCAAGAGAGTCTAAAAGGCACGGACGTCCGGTTCGTCGAGACGAGTAAGGATGTCACTTTGCTGGAATCGGATGCTACGCTTCACGCACATGAAGAAGAGGGACATACAGAAGATGAGCATGCGCACGAAGAAGCAGGGCACGATGATCACGCAACTGATGAACATGCGCACGAAGAGGAAGAACACGATCATGGAAAATACGATCCACACGTCTGGCTTGATCCTGTCAACGCCAAAGCAATGGCACGTTCTATCACAGTCGCCTTATCAAAAGAAGTACCAAAAGACAAAGCAACATTCGAAAAAAACTTGAAAGCGTTCGATCAGCAGGCTGACGCACTCGATAAAGAGTTCAAGCAAGCCGTCGCTGACGGATCAAAAAAAGAACTTCTCGTTACACATGCAGCTTACGGTTACCTCGCCGAACGATATGGTTTCACGCAGCTTCCAATCGCCGGAATTTCCCCTTCCGATGAACCCTCACAAAAGCAACTGGCTGCTTTAGTGAAAGAAGCGCGGATGCATGATTTGAAATACGTCGCGTTCGAAGAAACGGTTTCACCAAAGGTTGCGCGTGTCATCCAAAAAGAAATCGGAGCTAAATCCGTGACGATCCATAACCTCGAGTCGGTGACGAAATCGCAGCAAAACAGCTCGTATTTTAAGTTGATGGAAGAAAACGTCCAGACGTTAGAACAGGCACTTCAGTAAAGTACAGTTGACACGCGTTACTCAATGCGGTACGGTAAGAAACGTGTTTTACAACAATTGAATGACTTCTTTTTATCGCGAGAAACGGAGGGACTGGCCCAATGATGTTTCGGCAGCGGACGATTTGATTCGTACTGTGCCAAATCCAGCAAGCGAAAGCTTGAGAGATAAGAAGAGCGTCTTTATTTCATAAAGACCTCCTTCTTTCTTGCGAAGGGGTCTTTTTTTGTATCTTTGAGAAACGAGGTATCAACAATGAAAGAAACGATTACGCCTAACAAATGGGCACTTCTTCCGCTCGTCGTGTTCCTGGTCCTCTTCATCGGAGCCGGTATCTTCTATGACGATTTTTACAAATTTCCGATTCTGATCGCCGCTTTGATCGCGTTGATCTTTGCTGCAATCATGACGAAAGGATCGATCAATCAAACGGTCGAACGTATCGCAACCGGTGCCGGAAATCCTGATATCATGATCATGGTCTTCATTTTCTTATTAGCCGGTGCGTTCTCTGGAACAGCGGAAGCGATCGGCGCAATCGAAGCAACTGTCAATGCTGCTTTGACGTTCTTACCTCCTTCACTCCTGATGAGTGGGATATTTGTTATCGCAGCATTCATCTCGATGGCAATGGGTACCTCGACAGGAACGATTGCCGCACTTGCTCCAATCGCCTTCGGTATTCATGAAGCAACAGGTATCAACGTTGCGATCGCAGCAGCGTCAGTCGTTGGTGGTTCGATGTTCGGTGATAACTTGTCGTTCATCTCGGATACGACAATCGCTGCCGTTCGGACACAAAAAACGAACATGCGCGATAAATTCCGGACGAACTTCATGATCGTTCTCCCGGCTGCCGTCTTAACGGTCATCTTACTCGCGTTCGTTTCTGGTTCTGGCGATGCGGCAGCAGCTAAAGCATTCGAGTTCTACAAATTAATTCCGTATCTCGCCGTCATCGTCCTTGCACTATTTGGTGTCAATGTCATTCTTGTTCTCGTCGGTGGCACATTGCTCACTGGAATCATCGGTATGATCGACGGTAGCTTTGGCTTAAGTGGGTTCGTCCTTTCGATGTCTGAAGGAATGATGGGCATGGCAGAGATTTCAATCTTGACACTCCTCATGGGTGGTCTCGTCAGTTTGATCACGTTCAATGGCGGAATCGCCTACTTGAAAGAGACGTTGACGCGCAAGATTTCACAGCGTCGCGGTGCTGAATTCAGTATGGCAGCACTCGTCAGTGCGACGAACCTCGCAACGGCGAACAATACGATCTCGATTCTCGTCGCTGGACCACTCGCGGCTGAAATCGCTGATACGTATGAAATCGACCGCAAGAAATCAGCGAGTATTCTTGATATCTTCTCTTGCGGTATTCAAGGCATCATTCCGTATGGGGCACAACTGCTGATCGCAGCAGAGTTGACGAAGACAGCTTCACCAGAACTGATTCCGTATCTGTTCTATCCGTTCCTGCTCTTCGTCTGTGGATCGATTGCCATCATCTTTGGTTTCCCACGTCCGAAAAAATCAGTTGCTCAACAGGAAAAAATCTCTTCTTAACCAACGACAGGTCCGATCATGGTGATCGGACCTGTTTCATTATTTTTTCTGCTTCGCTTGTCGTTCTAAAATCAAATACGCGATTGCTGGAAGTGGAAACTGAAGGAGTCCCGCGCCTCCCCATACCCACGGGTTACGTCCTGATTTTCGTGCACTGAAAAATAGGCTAACTGCTTGCATGACCAACAAGGCACTAATACTAAGCCAAGCTCCCTTTGATAGCTTTTTATTCTTTTGAGCCATCCTTTCTCCCCCTCTTTCTGACATACGGTCAGATGTGATGAATTCTCTTTTATTTTAACCCATTCTATTCCTCCATGAGCATGGAAACGGACGGTTTCGTTCGTTCGTGCTAAACTAAACGAGCAAATCTAAACTACGTTTTATGAGGAGGAGTAACACATGCAATACGCAAAACTTTCAAACGGTATTACGATTCCCCAAATCGGATTCGGTGTCTGGCAAGTAGACGAAGAAACAGAAGCACCCGCTGCTGTTGCTGAAGCACTACGTGTCGGCTATCGTCATATCGATACAGCTGCTGTCTATAAAAACGAGCGCGGTGTCGCAAAAGGAATCAAAGAAAGCGGCGTGAAACGTGAGGATCTCTTCTTAACGTCGAAAGTCTGGAACGATGATATTCGTGCCGGTCGGACGAAGGAAGCATTCGCAGAATCGCTCGAACGTCTCGAAACAGACTACCTTGACCTCTACCTGATCCACTGGCCAGTCGAAGGCTATATCGAAGCGTGGAAAGCAATGGTTGAACTTTATGAAGCAGGCAAGATCAAAGCGATCGGTGTCTCGAACTTCAAGGAACATCACCTCGATACATTGGCAGAAGAGGGCTTGATGGCACCAATGATCAACCAAGTCGAATTGCATCCACAATTGCCGCAACACGAACTGCACGAATACTTGCAAGATCACAACATCCAAGTCGAAGCATGGAGTCCACTCATGCAAGGGAAATTCCTCGAAATCAACGATTTCAAGGAAATCGCAGAGAAGCATGGTAAGACACCTTCACAAGTCGTCTTGCGCTGGCACCTCGACAACGGTATCGTTGCTCTTCCAAAATCCGTCACACCAGAACGCATTGCAGAAAACTTCGACGTCTTTGATTTCCAACTCGATGCCGATGATCTTGAGAAAATTGATCGTCTAGCAACGGATGTCCGCCTCGGACCGGATCCAGACGAAATCGATTTTTAATCTAAAAGTTATTGTAAAAAGAGTGATTTCCATGTGAAGTCATCTTGATTTAGATGAACGACAAGAGACCCGTTTCCAGTCGACGACTTGGAAGCAGGTCTCTTTTTTATAGATGGTACTAGTCATACGTAATAAATCAAAATCGTATCTTCCGCTTCTTCTGCCTTTTGAAAATAGGCACGCAGATCGGCGAACTGCTCCCAGACATATTCGAATTCGCCCGGTATTCCAGCTTCATCATGAATCGAAGCGAGTGCCCGTTGATCGAAGTTTCGCATCACTTCAGCGGAAATGATCAAAAGCGGTAAAGGAAGAATACCGACGATTGCCGCTTTTTCCTCATTGACGATCAACTCTTCACCAATGATCGCTCGCCCTAGATTATAGTGCGTTTCCTGATCAATATAGATATCGATTTGATTCATCAAATGGTAGATGGCATTCGTTTGTTCGAGGGCAAACAATTGTTCATGGTCGGGTTGTGTCTCATGAATGAATAATATCCAGTCCATGATGATGTGGGGATCGTTTCCGAACGACTCCCAGACCGCATCCGTGACGCGAACGAAATGTACGTTTTCCATTCTCCCCCTCCCTTCTGTACTCTGTATTCCCTTTTTAAATTCGTTCTATACAAAAAAAGAGTCAGATTTCTCTGACTCCCTTTTCTTAGATCGCTTTTTCGTCTTCTTCTGACCCATGCCATGCTTCAAGCGTATGTTTTCCTGGCAAGTTCGGAATTGAATCCGCATAGAAACGCGGCTCTTTTCCTGCTTTTCGTTGTGTCACGTAATCATCGAGCGCAAGCTTCGCGATTTTTGCGAGGCGGAAAATCGCATATAGATTAACGATTGCCATCAGTCCCATACAGATGTCCGCTAAAGCCCAAACGAGACTAGCCGACTCGACAAGTGAACCGAAGACGATCATGATGAGGACGAGTGCACGGTATGCCATCATGACTTGTTTATTGTCACGGATGAACGTGATGTTCGATTCACCGTAATAGTAGTTTCCAACGACAGAACTAAAGGCAAAGAGGAAGATGGCAAGTGCCATGAATCCTGTCGCAAGTGATCCAACTTGCGACGCAAGTGCCCCTTGCGCTAAATCAATACCGGCTAAGGCATCTCCATTCGCATCTTTTGTCGGAACACCACTGACGAGAACAATCATCGCTGTCGCCGAACAGACCATCAACGTATCAACGAAGACCGCGAATGATTGAATCAAGCCTTGTTTGACCGGGTGGGAGACTTCAGCCGTTGCTGCTGCGTTCGGTGCCGAACCCATACCGGCCTCGTTCGAGAACAAACCGCGACGAATACCATTTAAAACGGCCGCTCCGATTGCTCCCCCTGCTAGTGTCTTAAATTCGAATAATCCTTCTTGGAAAATCAATTTAAAGACGTTCGGTAATACTTCAAGATTCGTCACCATGATATACAGGGCGATCAGGATATAACCACCTGCCATGATTGGAACCATGAAAGAAGCGACTGTCGCAATACTACGAACACCACCAAAAATGATCAGTGCCGTCAAGACGACCAATCCGACCGTAATCCACATCTTATCCACACCATATTGACTTTGCAGTGACAAGGAAATCGTATTCGATTGGACAGAGTTGAAGACAAAACCAAATGAGATCGTGATCAGAACACTAAAGACGATTCCTAACCACCGTTGTCCAAGCGCTTTTTCCATGTAATAGGCTGGACCACCACGCCATTCTTTTCCGTCACGTACCTTATAAATCTGAGCAAGTGTACTTTCAACGAATGCTGATGCCGATCCAATTAAGGCAATCAACCACATCCAAAAAACTGCTCCTGGACCACCTAGTGCAATTGCAGCCGCTACACCCGCGATGTTTCCGGTACCAACACGCGCTGCCGTACTGATTGCGAATGCTTGAAATGGAGAGACACCGTCTTTTCCATCATCTGTTCCTTGGAACAATAAGCGAACCATCTCCGGAATCATCCGGAATTGAACGAACCGCATTCGAAGTGTAAAGTAAATACCTAACACGACTAACAGTGTGATCAATACATTTGTCCATAACAAATCACTGACTCTATTCACTAACTTCATTAATTCCTTTTCCATCAAAACTCCTCACTTTCATCCATCTTTTCTCTCTATTTGTATGTAAGTTTTTTTCACATGTGATTTATCATACGCAATTTTTTTTGAAAAATCAAACTCACTTATAACTCAGAACATAAAAAACGTGTTAAACCTCACATCAGATGTCAGGTTTAACACGTTCACATAGTTAATTCTTTTATTAGATGAACAGATTCAGGTTAGCACCATCTGTTGCGCCGAGATAACTCGCGACACCACCGTAATCAATGCCGTCGAGGAGTTCTTCTTTCTTAATGCCCATGATATCCATCGACATCGTGCAGGCAATCATGCGGACACCCGCCGCTTGCGCTTTTGCCATCATCGTCTCGAGCGCATCGACTTGTTTATCCTTCATGACTTTTTTCATCATTTTTTGACCAGCACCTGCCATATTCATGTTCGAGAGTGGCAGTTCCCCGGCGTGTTTCGGCATCATCATCCCCATCATCCGCTCAATACCGGCTTTCTCGACGGCAGGAGCATCTGGTTTTCGAATGATGTTCAAGCCCCAGAACGTAAAGAACATCGTCACTTGCTTCCCCATTGCTTGTGCACCTTGTGCGATGACAAAGGACGCAAGTGCTTTATCAAGATCACCACTAAAGACGACCATCGTCGCATCATCTGCCGGATTGACTTGAACCGGTGTTGCAGCAAGTGTCTCCCCTTGCCCTTTTTCAAGCAAGACCTCAACGACCCCTTGATTCATCTCCGCTGAATGGACCGTGTGTCCTAGTTTTTTCGCCCATGCTTGAACGTCCGGTAAGAATCCCGGATCCGACGCTTTGACAAAAATTTGCTCGCCATCCGTCATCTGATCGATTTTTGTTTTTAACTCTAAAATTGGACCCGGGCACTGTAAGCCGCACGTATCGAGCAACATCACTTGTGCCGGTGCAGTCTTCGTTTTTGGTTCACGTTTCGTTAACGTTACAGCTGTCTCCTCCTCCGCTTGGTTTCGTGCCTTTTGATCTCGATGCACGACCGACCATGTTTTGTAGCCGCCGCTTAAGTTTTTGACATCATAACCGTGTTGTTGCAACAATTGACTCGCGACATATCCACGTAATCCGACTTGGCATGTTACATAGATCGTTTGATCTTTCGGCAGATCATCTAACTTCTCACGTAAAGTCGGTAACGAAATGTTGACCGATCCCGGAATCGCACCTAACTCGTTTTCCGATGGTTCACGGACATCGAGTAACAAACCACCGTTTGCGACGATTGCATCGATTTCGTGCCAATGAACGTTCGTACTGTCACCTAAGACGATATTTGACGCGATATATCCTGCCATGTTAACCGGATCTTTTGCTGAACTATACGGTGGTGCATATGATAGTTCAAGATCTGGTAAATCAAGCACTGTCAAGCCGCCTTTAATCGCTGTCGCGAGGACATCGATTCGTTTCTCGACACCTGTCATACCGATTGCCTGTGCACCATAAATCGTTCCTTCAATTGGATCAAATAACAGCTTCATCGAAATGGGACTTGCACCTGGATAGTAACCCGCATGGGATCCCGGATGGAGGTGAATCGCTTCATAACGCATACCGAGTTGACGCAATCGTTTTTCGTTGTTACCGGTAGAAGCGACTGTCAAATCGAAGACTTTCGCTACTGCTGTACCGAGCGTTCCACTGTACCGGACATCGCGCCCGGCAATGATGTCGGCGACGAGGCGCCCTTGACGGTTCGCCGGCCATGCGAGCGGCACATGTGTCGCTTCCTTCGTGATAAAATCCTTAACTTCGATCGCGTCACCAATCGCAAAGATCGACGGATCGGATGTCCGCAGTTGATTGTCGACTTGAATCGTCTGTTTGATTCCAAGCGTTAAACCAGCATCTGCTGCGAGCGTGCTCTCCGGTGCGACACCGATTGATAAGATGTTCATCTCTGTCTCAATCACGCGTCCACTTGTCAAGACGACACGACGACCTGCTTCTTCAAAACGAGCGACGCCATCTTCTAGAATCAGCTCGACGCCTTTTGCCCGAAGATGTTCATGAACGATCGCTGCCATTTCCGGGTCGATCGGAGCCATGACTTGGTTTGCCATTTCAACGAGGGTGACGTGTGCCCCACGTTCGACAAGATTTTCTGCCATCTCGAGACCGATGAATCCTCCACCGATGACGACTGCCCGTTCCGGACGTGTCGTATCGACGTATTCTCGCATCCGGTCCGTATCCGGAATGTTCCGTAACGTAAAGACATTTGTTGCATCACTCAGTCCTTTAATGTTCGGACGAATTGGTTTTGCACCTGGAGAAAGAATTAGATGATCGTACGATTCATCGTATTCTTCACCTGTGTCAACGTTACGGATCGTGACAGTCTTCGCTTCACGGTTGATCCGAATCGCTTCCGACAAGTTACGGACGTCTAAATTAAATCGTGCATGCATCCCCTCTGGCGTTTGGACAAGTAATTTATTGCGATCTTTAATGACATCTCCAATATAGTAAGGCAGTCCGCAGTTCGCGAACGAGATCTCTTTTCCGCGCTCGAGCAAAATGATTTCTGCCGTTTCGTCAATCCGGCGTAGTCGTGCCGCTGCCGTTGCGCCACCTGCGACGCCACCTACGATGATCGTTTTCATCTAAATGATTCCTCCTTGAAGTACTATCTGCCACTCAATATACCCTGTTAGGTATGTATTTTCAAGTCAGTTGCTTGCGGCTTCACAGATATGACATATCCCATTCGTTTTGTATTTTCTTCCTATCTGAACGGACATTAGTTGCATTTCCTTCTGAAATGCTTGAAACTAAATCTATAGTATATAAAGGGGGATTTTGCAATGGACCAGGAACGTAACTCGAACGAATCAAACGAGAACAATAAAGTGACACCGATTCACCAAGATCGTCAACCCGAAACAAACGAACAAGGAATCGCGCCACAACAGCAACAACACTTAGAAGCTTTCCAAGCTTTCCTCGTTGAAAAAGGCATTCCAATGGAAGCACGTGAGAATGAGACACACGTCTTCTTCATGACACAAGAAAAAACACCTGCAGGAGCAGAACCGATGATGATGATCGTCTTCAGTAAGACGACGACAGATGTCGAATTGTTCGCTCGTACGGTGACACACGTACCAGATGGTGTCGAGGATCTTCCGATTCTTAATGCCATTAACGATTTCAACCAAGAGTTCAAATACTTCCGCGTCGTTCTCGATAGCGACCGTGATGTCACGATCGCATCGACAATTGATCTGGATCACGGCTTCAATCCAGCAGCGATCTTCGGACATTCTGTCATGATGTTCCAAGCATCGGACGAAGTCTATACGTATTTGACAAAACTGTATGAACAGTTCTGATTTTTGATTTTGGACGGCTTTGGATTCTTATTCCAAAGCCGTTTTTTATTTAAAGTTCAATTAAAAATATGAATTATTCTCCTTACGTTCAGATTTCTGAAAACAACTACATGATAGAAACTTCTTATCACTTTTGTAGGAGGTCACGATTATGAAAAAGCGCATAAAACTAGCTTCGATCTTTATGTTAGCTGGCATCTTAGCTGCCTGCGGTTCGAACGAAACCGATACGACTGTACCGAAAAAAGAGCAGTCGACAGAAACGAAATCAGCGGATGCTGGAATCGCTGCAACGACATTGATAGATGAATTGACGATCTACAGCTCGATCAAAGCAGAACTCGACAAAGCGAAAGACGGACAAGCAATGGATTGGAAGATGGTCAAGACGAGTTATGAAGCAAAACTAAAAGGTGGTGTCAAAACGGTAGCACCAGAAATCGACCAAGTCATTCAATCCGCTTTAATAGATGTTGAAGCGAAGAATCTCGATCAGAACATCGCACGTCAACTCGTCGATAAAGGTCTACAATCCTATTTCTATCAATTACAAAAGGCAACTCAAGCAAAAGCTGAAGAAGCACTCGTTGCGGGTAAACCGGAAGCTGCAACAGAAGCACTCAAAGATGTCGAAGCAATGGCAAAGACCGTTTTCATCCCGACAGCGAAAAAGTGCGACGTAAGCTACGATTTCAAAAATGAAGACGCGATTGCTCAAGCAATTACTTCTGGTCTATCTGCTCAGCAAGAAGCCATTGATACTAAAAAAATCGGTGACTTCAATGTCGCGAAACAAGTAACGGATAAATCGATTTATCGTTCGTTCTACTTGGCTGCACTCGATTATGCTCAAAAAATCGAGGATGGTGTCAAAAGCGGGACGGACGAAAAAGAATTACAGGTAGGGCAAGCAGAAGGATATGCTTCCCTCCTTGCAGTTGAAAAATCTTTAGCGGATGGCGAGGAAGAGGCTGTCAAAATACTAAAAGAACGTTATGACTTCTCGAAGACAAAGCCAGCTGACGTTTCTTACAAAGAAATCGAAGGATTATTCGCACAAGCGTTGACGGAAAAAGTCGACGAATCTTATGAAGAAACACAAGAAGCAATCGAGAAGAAAGACATCGATACAGCACGGGCAAAAGCAATGGAAGCTAACCTGTTCATCGTTGCGATGAAACCCACGCTTGAAAACCGTCTCGGTAAAGAAAAAGTAGCGCAAATCACTAAAGATGCGAACGAATGGTTCGCGCTCGTTGAAAAAGGTGACGTCAAAGCCAAAATGATAGGTGAACGGATTACGGACGCACTCAAACCATTTAACTAAGCAAAAATGTTATGAAAACGGAGTGCTAAGGTGAACCTCTTCATGTCTACACCAAGCTTCCGCTTTACGAGTGATGCCCGATACGAATCAGAAGACGCGCAAGCGATTTGTATCAACTAACGATGCCATGATGGCATGACTATAAAAACCATGTCGATTCCCGAATGACACTGTGGAGATCGACATGGTTTTTTCATTGCTGTATATCGTAACGACGTTCCATATAATCAAAGGTACCGCCACTAATTTCAATCGTCCGGACCGGTTTAAAGCCAAGACGGCGATACAGTCGTTGCGCTCCAACGTTCGTTTGATCAGCGTTTAACGTAAACGCTTGTAGTCCCTGTTTCTCGCCTACTTCCGCTGCTTCCTGCAACAGTTCCGTACCAATTCCTTTTCCACCATGACGCGCATCCACTGATAAGGTATCCAGGTAATAGACCGGTCCTTCCGTCTCGACGTCGATCTGGACGTCTTGACCTGTCCACTGTTTCAATTGTTCTTTAATTGGTTCGTCGAGTTGTTTCGCCTCTGTTCCGGCATAAGCGATCACGATGCCCGCTACTTCGTCCTTGATGATTTTCACGAGGATGTTCTCATGACTGAGCCGGTTTCCGGTTTGGGAAACGAAATAAACGAGCCTTTCTAGAACCTCTTCTTTTTCTGTCGTTCCCGTCAATGTCTCAGCAATCTCATGAATCGCTTGCTCAATCAACGGGGCAATCTGTTGTGCTTCAGAAGCATGTGCTTGTCGAATCATCTAATCGTTCTCCTTTGAACTTATTTTCTAATTAATGAACCTGAAAAATCGGACTCGACGATGTCGAATCCGATACATGATTTTTTTAGATCTTCATCCATTTCACTGCGTGACTTTTTGTACGACAGGTGCCGGTACGATGACAGGCTCCCGTGTCATGACAGCCACGACACGTCCAGCGATTGCTACAGCCAGTAACGTATATAACGTTAAGCTGAGCGGCAGATAGACGAGTGAGATGACTAACACGATGGCATCGAGTCCGAACAAGATCGTCCCGATCGATAGACCTGTTAGTTTACTGAGTCCCATCGACAGTAGATCGTCTCCACCTGTCGCTGCTCCACTTTTCAAAACAAGTCCGAGACCATATCCGGTCACGATTCCGCTAGCGATCGCTGCGATGAGCGTCGCTGGCCAAGCCTGTTCTGGAAAGTGGAACAAATCAAGTCGGTGCCACATCTCGTAAAAGAGTGATAACGCACCTGCTGAAAGTAACGCTTCGCTGACGAAACGTTTTCCTTTGAAGTACAAAGCGCCAATGAAAAATGGAATATCGAACACGATCATCGAGATCGAAGGATTGATATCAAAAAAGTATCGACCGAGCAACGATAACCCAATAAAGCCGCCTTCTGCTAATCCGAACTGTTCATTCAATGTGTAGTAACCGAACGCCATGATCAGCGTTCCGGTTAAGATGGTTGCGATTCGTTTCATGTTTTATTGTCCTCTCCCATTTACATCGTGGGAGAGGTTTTATACGTCCCGTTTGGGTATTCATCTATTTTCGCTCTCCCTGATTTTTATAAGCCATTACCGTCTTGTTCGTCTTGACCGGTACTGCTAAAAATCAGGTAAGCTGAATAGATGATTGGTCCTCTCGGTATCCATCGGTTTCCACCCCTTCATTAAAAATCTATTTTCATTATAACCCGAATTTCAGTAACTAAAACAGTTTTACGCATTCTTCACATAATCCAAACACTTTTGCTCACTCATTCACAATTTAGACAAGATTATGCTCAATGTTGAACAAACTACTTGAAAGTGAACTTGTGAAGGATTACACTAAGTATATCAAATGAATGTGATTTACATCACAAACAAAACACAAAGGAGACTTTACCCATGAAAGTAGCAGTCATCGGATGTACACACGCAGGAACAGCAGCAGTCAAAGAACTCGCTTCACAACAAGATGTCGAGATCACCGTTTATGAGCGGAATGACAATGTATCGTTTCTCTCTTGTGGGATCGCACTTCACGTCGGTGGTGTCGTCAAGCACGCGGAATCGCTATTTTACTCGTCACCAAGTGAACTTGCTGAGCTCGGAGCCGAGATGCGTCTGAAACATGATGTACTCGAAATCGATAGTGAACGTCAAACGATCGTTGCGAAAAACCTTATGACTGGTGAAGTCGTTCACGATACGTACGATAAACTCATCATGACGACTGGATCTTGGCCAATCATTCCAATGCTTCCTGGTATTGAGTTGAACCAAATCGAGCTCTGTAAAAACTATCACCACGCTCAAACAATCATCGAAAAAGCATCAGATGCAGAGCGAATCACGGTCGTTGGTGCAGGCTATATCGGTGCTGAACTCGTCGAAGCGTTTGAAGCCTACGGAAAAGATGTTACGTTCATCGACAGTGCAGATCGCATTCTCAACAAATACCTCGACCGCTCGTTCACTGACGTCATTGAACGCGAATTAACAGATCGCGGCATTCGTCTTGAACTTGGACAAACCGTCCAAAGCTTCAAAGGAGAAAACGGTGCTGTCACACACGTCGTTACAGATAAAGGCACATTTGAAACGGATCTCGTCATTCTCTGTGTCGGTTTCCGCCCAAGCACGGAACTCTTAAAAGGACAAGTCGATATGTTACCGAACGGTGCCATCATCGTTGACGATTATATGCGGACGAGCAACCCGAACATTTTTGCTGCTGGTGACAGCTGTGCCGTCTATTACAACCCAGCTCGGACACATGCCTATATTCCACTCGCAACGAATGCTGTCCGGATGGGTACGCTCATCGGAAAAAACTTACTCGCGCCAAAGATTCGTTACCAAGGAACACAAGGCACATCTGGTCTTCGCTTATATGATTTGAACATCGCGTCGACTGGTTTGACAGAAGAAGCGGCACCCTTGTTCGGACTTGAAGTGAGCAGCACGACAGTTACAGATGCGTATCGTCCAGAGTTCATGCCAACAGCAGAAGACGTCCAATTGAAGCTCGTCTTCGAGACGGCAACACACCGTGTCGTCGGTGCACAAATCATCTCAAAAGTTGATTTGACACAGGCAATGAACACACTTTCTGTCGCGATTCAAAATGACATGACACTTGAAGAGCTCGCTTTCGTCGATTTCTTCTTCCAACCGCACTACAACAAACCGTGGAACTTACTAAACCAAGCAGCTCTACAAGCAATGAGCGAGCGCCAATCAGCTCGTGTCTAAATTTATTGCAAGATAGATTAAGTGCAATTTTTCTCTATTATGAGGAGAAAGATTGCACTTTTTGTTCATTTCGAACCGTTTTCTATAAAAGAACACGTCATGCAGTTTGCGATTTGAATGCGTAATCAATGACTGAACGTTACAGTCACCTCTTCATTTTTCCGTTTCAATCTGATAAAGATGCTGCCAGTCCTGATACGACATCGTTCCGTTCATCGTCTCCATATCAAAGCGTAACGGTGCGATCAATTCGAGTGAATTACCATCTGGATCCTCGAAGTAGATTGCTGCGTGCGCATGTGGATGATTATCGAGAACGAGCGGTTGATTTGCTCCTGCTACACCGAAGGCTGATCGAACTTCAATCCCTCTCTCCTTTAACCAGTCCTGTGCTTTGTCGATATTTTCATGCTCCATCCTAAACGCAACATGGCGAATCGACGGATGATACGGTAACTCAGCTTGACCTGCTTTCCATAGCCCCAACCAACTCTTACCGTGCTCGATCCAAAAGAAAGCGACGCGTTCATTTCGGAACGCACATTCAAGACCTAACTCTTCGTAAAAGACAATCGATCGTTCGAGCTCTTTGACCGGTAAATGGGCTTCATACAGTCCAGCAATCATCTTCTTCACACTCCTCTTTTTCGAGTGTAAACCATCAATTTCCAAATTTACTACCATCAAAAACGTTTAATCCGACTTGTTGAGGGAACATACAACCTATACCAAAACCAACTTTCAGGAGGAATGTTTACATGGCTGCATCGAAAAATCCGTTAACACAATACTTCAATGACGATTTCCCAAAACAATATCAGGACGCTCCAGCGGTTCAAGCAAAAATGGAACCTGTTCCCGATTGTGGAGAAGAAAGTTATAAAGGTTCTGGCAAATTGATCGGCAAAAAAGCATTGATTACGGGTGGCGACTCCGGCATCGGCCGAGCAGCAGCAATCGCCTACGCTCGTGAAGGGGCTGATATCGTCCTTAACTACTTACCGGAAGAACAACAGGATGCTGAAGAGGTCAAAGCACTCGTTGAAGCAGCGGGACAAAAAGCATATCTCTTACCTGGTGATTTAAGTGATGAAGCGTTCTGTGGACAACTCGTCAAAGAAGCACACGAATCACTCGGTGGACTCGACATTTTGGCACTTGTCGCGGGTAAACAACAAGCTGTCGAAAACATTCTCGACCTTTCGACGGAGCAATTACGCAAGACATACGAAATCAACGTCTTCTCCCTCTTCTGGGTCGTCAAGGCAGCCTTGCCACTCTTAAAGGAAGGCGCTTCGATTATCACGACGACATCTGTCCAAGGATATAATCCAAGCGCGAATCTCTTGGATTACGCTTCGACGAAGTTTGCCATCAACGGTTTCACGCGTGGACTCGCTAAACAAGTCGCGCCAAAAGGAATCCGTGTCAACTCCGTCGCACCTGGTCCGATTTGGACACCGCTTCAAATCTCGGGTGGTCAGCCAAGCGAGAACATTCCAGAGTTCGGGCAGGAAACACCACTGAAACGAAGTGGTCAACCGGTCGAACTGTCTGATGTCTATGTCTTCCTTGCTTCAGACGCTGCAAGCTATGTCACAGCGCAAATCTATGGTGTCACAGGTGGAATCGAGTTAGCATAAGGATCGAATCTCGACAGGGTAGCTTCGGCTATCCTGTTTTCGCGTGTCTTAACGGGATATCAGTTGCATCACCCGGTGCCATTTAGTCTAATGAAAGTAATAACGATGAAGGAGTGAATCAGATGACTGAAAAAGAAAAGATGATTAAAGGGGAACTCTATTTAGCACAAGATCCAGAACTTGTGGCCGACCGCATCCGGGCACAATCGCTCTGTTATGAGTTTAATCAATTGAGTGTCCATGATCGTGCCAAGCGAAAGATGCTTTTGCAACAATTATTTCAGACGGAGCAAGCCGACTTTTACATCGAACCGACCTTTAAATGTGATTATGGCTACAACATTACGTTAGGGGCTCGTTTTTATGCCAACTATGACTGTGTCTTGCTCGATATTTGTCCGATTACGATCGGCGACAACTGCATGCTTGCTCCAGGAGTACATATCTATACCGCGACCCACCCACTCGATCCTGTCGAGCGCAATAGCGGTTATGAATTAGGAAAACCAGTCGTCATCGGGAACAATGTCTGGATCGGTGGACGCGCGGTCATCAATCCCGGTGTGACGATCGGAGATAATGCAGTTATTGCCTCAGGTAGTGTCGTCGTCAAGGATGTACCGGCAAACAGCGTCGTTGGTGGAAATCCAGCTCGGATCATCAAGACGATCTAATTCTCATCAAATTCTAATCTGTTCCTCAGTTTCCTTTCACGTGGTCTGGTTATTCTAGGTATAAGAACAACAGCCACTACTCAAAGGAGGACATCATCATGACTGAAAAACGAACAGATAAAGGAAATAAACGTTTCAAAAAAGGAATCGCTACACTTGCCGTAACGGGTACAGTCTTAACAGGAGCTGGTGCGTTCCTACTCTTCACAGGCCCAGGACACTCTCTCGTCAACTCGACGGTCACCACTTCACAGCAGACAGAGCAAAAAGTCGAAGCTGCTTCGCGCCAAGTCAAACAAAAGCTTCCTGCTTCAATGCGTGACGATCAAGAAATCGAAGGCACATTGCAGAAACTATCAGATCGTTCGATGACGATCGACGTTAACGGTGACGCTCAGACGTATGACTTTGCTTCGTCAGTAGAACGTGAAGCCGTGCAAAAAGAGGATTGGGTCAAAATCGATCTGAATGCGAATCAGCAAATCACGGAACTTGAGCGAGAAGATCCAGATGATCGCAATGACCGAGAGGACGATGGCAATCGCTCAAATGATTCATCGGACGATGCGAATGAACGGTACGGTATCCTTCGTGCCCTATCACAAAGTGAATTGACACTCGAACAAGAGGGACAAGAGACGATCTACGCAATGGCGGATCGTGCGGAACGTGACGCTGCGAAATCTGGGGATATCGTAAAAATCGAATTGAATGCAGATGGTCAAGTCCGTGAGCTTGATCGGGAAGAAGATGACGAAAATCGTAATGATGTACGCGATGAAGACCGTGACGATGCACGGGAGCAAGAAGTCCGCGGTACACTCTCTAAAATAACGAATCAAGAGATCATCATTGAACAGAATGGTGCGCAAAAATCGTACTCTCGTACATCAAACATGGAACAAGATGATGACATCCGAGTTGGTGGTTCCGTCAAACTTGAGTTGAACGCATCAGACGAAGTGACAGAAATCGATGAATGATCATTAAAGGAGGATGTTTATGTCAACCACCATCTTAATCGTTGAGGACGACGCGAAAATCGCACGCCTCCTTGAACTCGAACTCCAATATGCCGGGTACGCGACACGTGTCGCCCCCAACGGAAAAGATGGTCTCGCTGCCGCTGAGCATTCGGTTGATCTCGTCTTACTCGACGTGATGATGCCGGAGCTGAGCGGCTTCGAGGTGTTGCGCAGGCTCCGTGGAAAAGGCATGCACGTCCCCGTCATTATGCTAACAGCACGTGGAGAAGTGTACGATAAAGTCGCGGGACTCGATCTTGGTGCGAATGATTATGTGACGAAACCGTTCGAGATGGAGGAACTCCTTGCTCGGATCCGAGCGTTATTACGCACTCCGACTTCAACTAGTAACGCACCGCGCACGTTACAGTTCGCTGATCTTGTACTCAATCTTGATCGACATGAAGCATTTCGCAATGAAGGGCGACTCGATTTGACACCACGTGAGTTCGAACTTCTGACATATTTACTAGAAAACAAGGAACATGTCCTGACACGCGAACAAATCCTAAATCACGTCTGGGGGTACGATTACTTCGGCGAGACGAACATCGTCGACGTCTACATCCGTTATCTTCGCAAAAAAGTCGATGCCCACCCTCCAGCTTTGATTCAGACCGTTCGTGGGGTTGGTTATGTGCTACGGGAGGCGATCCCATGAAGCTTCGAACGAAGCTTGCTTTATCCGTCACCGCCTTTACGACACTCTTGTTATTCTTTTCGTTCATCGTCGTGACACTCGTCGTCCAAAATCATTTAATTGAATCGCGTTATACCCAACTGGAACAGGCAGAGGAATTGATGGAAGATGATTCATCGGTCCGGACATTGCTGACGCTTCATGAGGATGCTGTCGTCTTATCGAACGAAAATGGACGCTGGGTCATCTCACACGATGAAGATGGCGACGACTCGTCTACTGTTAACGGAGACGTACAAGCAAATGACCTCCCCGGTATCCCACGCTCGAAGGAACCTTTTAAGTCTGGCGATTGGTTCGGCATCGTCTATCAGGATCAAGCCTATCTGTTCGAAGATGAGAGCGTCGATGATACAGTCTCGACACTCGTTTTGACCTTCACCATCGTGTTGGTCGTTGGAATCCTGATCGCGTTCATCAGTAGCTTCTGGATTGCTTATCAGACGCTCCGCCCGCTCAGGCAACTAAATGATACGATGCAACGAATCTCCTCTTCTGGAACGCTTGAGACCGTGCAGACCAAACGTGATGATGAGATCGGTCGCCTCGGTCGCGTCTTCAATCAGATGATTGGTCGTGTCGATCAGACGATGGAACAACAACGGCAGTTCGTCGCGGATGTCTCGCATGAAATGAAGACACCCTTGACCGTCATTGAGGGATACACTCAATTATTGAAACGCTGGGGCAAAACGAAGCCCGACGTACTCGATGAATCGATCGAACACATCTTGCAGGAGACACATGCGATGCGGACGACCTTGATTGAGCCTATGCTCGAATTGTCTCGTCTCGGTTACGAGGAAACATCTGTCGAAGTGATTGACTTAGCAGAGCTTGGAAGCGAACTCGCTGATCGGATGTATCACGCAACAGGGACGATCATTCCTGTTGATGCCTCCGGAACGATTCGGGCAAATCGCGAAGCGGTGTTACGTATCTTGACGATCTATATCGATAATGTCCTGAAGTATGCTACTTCACCAGAATTGTACCTGCGCAAAGAACGTCTGGCTGTCCTTGATCGGGGAACGTCTCTAACGGACGAAGAACGCGCTCGGTTATTCGACCGGTTTTACCGACTCGATGCAGCACGCGATCGTTCAGGAAGTGGACTCGGATTGTCGATTGCTGCTGCACTTGCGACGACACATCATTTTGAGGTTGGTAGTGAAGCGCGTCAGCCAGATGGAAGCTGCTTCTATTTAATCCCCGAGCAGTCTGAATGAAACTTTTTCTACAATTGTGTCGTACACTTAAGGAAGAACGTCACATAATGAAAGAAGGAATTTCACGATGGCTAAAAAACGTTGGGGTGGACTTGCTGTTGCCGGCGCCTTTCTCTTGACGAAAGGAAAGGTCATCCTTGCCTTATTGAAATTTTCAAAGTTCGGAGGCACTCTGATTTCGTTCGGAATCTCGCTTCTCTTTTACGCTCAAATATTCGGTGTTTGGTTCGGGGTCGGATTGCTCTATCTCCTATTCATTCATGAGATGGGACATCTACTCGCCGCTAAACGACTCGGTTTTAAGACCGGTCCTGCCATTTTCGTTCCGTTCATGGGAGCCGTCATCGGCATCAAGGATACATTTCGAACGCCAAAACAAGAAGCGATTCTCGCGTACGGTGGACCACTCGCTGGTCTCGTATCCCTGATTCCGCTTGCGATCGGATATGCTGTGACGGGAAATGACTTCTGGCTCGTCATCTTCCACCTCGGGGCTCTATTGAATCTCTTCAACCTACTTCCCGTCAGTCCGCTTGACGGCGGACGGATTCTTGCGGGACTTCCGATCATCGTCTGGGTCGCGGGACTTGCTGCCTTGATTGCCTACGGTATCACCCACTTTAGTCTGATTTTGCTCTTGATTGCCTTTTTAGGCGGCAGTGCCGTTTGGAAAAGGTATAAGTTCGCGAAACAATATGAGGCGAACCGGTCGACCTTAATGTTGTACCGTGCCGCACGTGAACGCGTTTTACGGGCAAAGGCAGAGCAAGAACGTGCAGACGCTGAAGTCGCACTTGCTCCAGAACTAGAAGGTGAGGAAGAACAAACAATCGAGAGTACCTACGATCCGATTGCTTGGTCACTTCGTCTCGATTTACAAGACTTGCGACAAGCGAGTCCGGAAGAGGCACGCCAGGAAGCAGACGATCTGTTACGGTATCAATATGATGCCGCCAACGATTACGATGCCTTATTGCGACGGATCGATCAGCGGATTGAACCACTTCGTCTTGCTGAAGAGTCTGTTCAGTATCATCAGATGCCGAAAAAACAACAAACGATCACGCTCCTCGCTTATTTGGCGCTCGGTGCTATTTTATTCATTGCTTTCGAATATTCGAAAGGTTACCTGCCTACACCATCTTAAATCGAGATCCATCGGATGCGCTTCATGGCGCATCCTTTTTTCATAGAACGAACACATTGACTAGAGTGATTTCTTGCATCTCGTTAAAGAAGCGACTACTCTGAGTAAAACCCTACTTACCACTTGTCTAAAATAGGAGGTCCTCCTTCCATGAATAAAAACACTGCCCGTTTGGGTGAAGCACCTGTCAATCAGCTTTTACTTAGTCTCTCTTTACCAGCGATGGTCGGGATGCTCGTCACGGCACTCTACAATATCGTCGATACGATTTTCGTCGCTCAAGGAATCGGTACGGCTGCCGTGGCCGCCGTCGGAATCGCTTTCCCCGTCCAGCTCGTATTAATGGCAATCGCCAACTCGATCGGGATCGGTGGTGCTGCAATTGCGTCACAACGACTCGGTCAAAAACAAACAGATGGTGCCAGTCGTGCTTATGCCAACGTCTTGATGGCTGTTTTCTTTATCAGTATGCTCGCTATCATCAGTGCTTTCATCTTCGTCGAACCGTTGCTACGTCTCTTTGGAGCGACGGATGAGATCATGCCGTACAGTATCGCTTTCTTACGCGTCCTCTTGATCGGATCTCCTTTCTTCATGTTGACGATGGCGTCGAGTGCGATGCTCCGCGCAGAAGGACGCGCGAACTATCAGATGCGCGTCATGCTGACGACGGTTGCGATCAACATCATCCTGACACCTCTGTTCATCTTTGGTCTTGATTGGGGTATTCAAGGGGCTGCACTCGGGACAGTCGTTGCACAAATCGTCGGTGCGTTACTCGTTTTCCGATTTTTCTTTACGAAGCGTCGGCAAACGGGGTTAACTCTCGATCGAAATGCTTTCAAACCGGATTTCCGTTTAACGTTTCGGATGATGCAAATCGGATCATCGTCGTTCATCATGCAGGTCTCCCAATCGATTCTGTTCATCACCGTCAACCATATGCTCGTCCGGTACGGGGGAACGACTGAACTTGCGACGTTTGCGGTCATCAATAAGTTCATGGCACTCGTCGGTATGCCGATCATGGGAATCGTACAAGGGATGCAACCGATCGTTGGCTATAACTTCGGTTCCCGACAGTTTAGTCGGATGTCGCTTGCCATCAAGTTGGCAATCCGCTACGGCTTATCGTTATCGATCAGCTTGTGGTTACTCATTCAACTGTTCCCTTGTTTTTGGGTCGGCTTGTTCACAGAAGAGGCGACACTTCTACAGGAAGGCTCGAGTGCGATGCGTATCTTATTCGCCTTATCGTTCGTCTACGGAATTCAAATGATTGTCAACGGAATGTACCAATCGCTTGCAAAAGCAAAAGTCGCTTTATTCTTGTCCTTGTCACGCCAAACGTTATACACGATTCCACTCGTCTTGATATTGCCAGTGTTCTTCGGTGTCAATGGTGTCTGGTTCGCTTTTCCGATCGCTGATGCAATGGCTGTTTTGACGGCCCTTGTTTTCGCCTATAAAGATCGCGTTCTGTTATTTAAACCGGAAGAGTACGTCGCAGAGGAACAAAAAGTCGCTACCGCGAAGTGAATGGAATGGATCTAAGATCGTCTGCTTTGCAGATGGTCTTTTTTGATGGACTTCCAGAATACGAACATGTATTCTGTTACTAGTGAATGACAGAAAGGAGCCTGCTGGATGTATACATTAGCAATTGACTTTGAAACGGCAAACCGAAATAGCCGAAGCATTTGTGCGTTTGGTTGGTCCGTTCTCTCGAACGGTCGTGTCACGGAGAGTAAACAGGTCTTAATCAATCCAGAAGAAAATTTCGATGCTGGAAACATTCGGGTCCACGGAATTCGTCCGAGCGATGTCTTTGATGCGCCGACGTTACCTGAAGCAATGGAAGCCCATGGCTTATACGATTTGATTGCAGGCGCTCAACTGATCGTTGCTCACAATGCATCATTTGATATGGGGGCACTCCAAAAAGCGATTCAAAAATACGATATGTACCAGATGCCCGCTTTCACCTACGGCTGCACGGTCAAATTATCCCGCAAATTGTATCCTTGGTTGCCGAACCATCGATTGAATACGATGGCAGAGTTTCTCAACGTCTCTTTCCAGCACCATGATGCGAAAGAAGATGCCTACGTCTGTGCGTTACTCTTAAACGATATGTTGGAACGAACGAACCTACAGGATCCGGTCACCTTGCATACGTTTTGTGGCGTTCGGATGGGACAGGTTGCCTATTAATAAACAAAAAAATTGTAGACAACAGGGATGACTCCAAAAAATGACGCGTCTCTTCACGCCCTTTCCTCAGGCGAGACACGAGCCAGTTTTCCCGCTTCGAGCAGGAAAACGGGTCTCGTTTGTCTCTGACAGCGCATAATGCGCTTTTTCCTGTAGGAGTGGCGTGAAACGCGTTATTTTTTTCTAGAAGAAGGATTCGAGAAGCGTTTTGTTCACTCGACATCGCTTCCTAGGGAAAAACAAGCAAGAGCGACCCTGCAGCGAAGCGAAGCGGCGCGATGCTTGTCCCAGGAAAACGATGCGAGACGAACAAAAAAGCGCAATCCTTCTCGTTAGAGAAAAATTGCACTTTACCTTCAGTCTCAAAGCACTCTAGACACGAAATCTAGAGTGCTTTTTGATGATGTTCTATTATTTACTTGTTTGTTTGATCGGGAACCAACCTGGACGACTTGTGATGCCTGCCCATAATGCATCTGGAACGACGAGTTCTGCTTGTGCTTCCGGGTCAAGTTCTGTTCGGATTGACGCAAGGTCACCCGCTTCGACTTTCTCAACCCATTTCGGTTCCATGATGAGTTCACGACCAAGAGCGATCATCGGAACGACAGCCAAACCTTGTTCGACTTCATCCGCTGTGTGAAGCGATCCGACACCGATGACAGGTACTTGTTCGCCAACACGTTCTTGGACGAGTGTAATAGGTGATGTCGTTTCATTTTCATCACGAATTGAACCTGCGAAGAAGTCCATCACGGAAACGTGCAAGTAATCGAGGTCTTTTTTCGCCAGCTCATCGACGAGGCGCATCGTATCATCGAGTGTGATTCCTGGATTTTCAATTTCTTCTGGAGAGAAACGGTATCCGACGATGAACGAAGGATTTTGTTTAGCGACAGCTTCGACTGCATCCACGACAGCTAATGGGAAGGCGAGACGTTTTTCTAAGCTACCGCCCCATTTATCTTCACGACGATTTGAGTGTGGTGAGAAGAACTGTTGGATCAAGTACGTGTTTGCACCGTGAATCTCAACACCATCAAATCCAGCTTCCATCGCACGGCGTGTCGCTTGACCGAATGCTTCGATGATTGCTTCGACTTCTTCTGCCTCTAACGCACGTGGTGTCATCGCACCTTCACGCACGGGTGCAATAGCACTTGCACTGACCGTTTGCCCACCGACGAGTTCTGGTGGTGCCATACGACCAGCGTGGAAGATTTGTAAGATCGCTTTTGCGCCTTTATCTTGAATCGTTTTCGCGAGTCGCTTCAGACTCGGCACGAGATCGTCACGATGCGCACCAAACTCATTCGGGAATCCTTGACCGTCTGCTGTGACGTTCGCACATGCTGTAATGATAGCGCTGACGCCACCTGAACGTTCTGCGTAGTACGCGAGTTCCGCATCCGATACTTCGCCGTTCTCTTGTGCCGCATAGTTCGTCATCGGTGCCATCAAGACGCGGTTTTTCAGCGTCACACCGTTTGGTAGTGTAAATGGTTCAAACATTGCTTGAGTTGCCATGAGTGAAGTGCCTCCTCTAATTTCTTGAATTGAATATCGACAGTATACGCTCGTCTTCCTCTGAATAGCTACTGATGTGCTTACGCGATGTGTCACTTGCGGATCGCTTTACGACGCCCTCCCGGCCACCACCAGTTCCAGTGACCAAATAGCTTCATCAGTGCGGGGACAAGGAGCATCCGGACAATCGTAGCATCAATAAAAATTGCAAGCGCGATACCGACACCAAGTTGTTTGATCGGACTAACACCTGTAAAGGCAAACGCACCGGTGACGACGATCATGATCAAGGCAGCGGACGTAATGATTTTACTCGTCTTCGCCAGTCCCATCTCGGTCGCATGATCGTTATCGCCCGTCTCGTCATAATATTCTTCCATTCGCGAGACGAGGAACACTTCATAATCCATCGATAAGCCGAAGACGAGTGAGAAGATGAAGACCGGTGTTAGAATGCCGATCGTCTCCTGCGGAAGAACTGCGCCGGACTCGAACAAGACGACGAGTAATCCAAACGTTGCTCCTAAACTGAGCAAATTCATCAGAATCGCTTTGATCGGAATCAAGATGGATCGGAACGCGATTAGCAGAATGATGAATGTCGCCAAGACGACGACACCGACAGCCAGTGGGAGTTTCGATTCAATGGCATCATAAATTTCCTGATTAAAGGCTGCTGGTCCCCCGACAAGGTAACCGTCCGCCTGCACCTTTCGTACCCAGTCTTGCGAAGTAGCATCGCCGGGATCTCCTTTTAAATTGACGTTGATCCGTGCTTGATCGTTCTCTGATAGAAACGGCTTCAGTGCATCGCGCCCAGCCGAAACAGCGAGTAACTGCTCGAGTGGAACCTGTTGCTGTTCCGCGATCGTTGCGGCGGACACGACGGAACGCACTTCTGAATCTGATTCGAGTCGAATCGTCACATCTTCGATTTTTTCTCGTCCCACCTCTGAGGAAGCATCCGCAGATAAGATGAGAACGGCGTCCGTTCCATCGTTCCCGAATGTTTTTTCCCACGACTCAAAGGCAAGACGCGACGGATAGGATTCCGGCAAGGCAGTTGCTTGCGGAATGTTCAACGTCAAGTCACGTAACGGAAATAAACAAGGTAAAAGAAGTAATAAAGATAGAATCGTCACTGTGACAGGGCGCTTCATGACGAAACGTGCGAGGCGGCGCCAACGATCTTCTCCACGACCTGCTTGTTGCCGGAAAAGTCGTCCTTTTTCTAGTACCTTCCCGAAAACGATTAATAGTGCCGGTAATAATGTCAACGCACTGACAACCGCCCCGAGTACCGAAACGAGTGTCCCGATTGCGACAGCGCGGAAGACATCAACATCAATCAACAACAATCCGGCAAGTCCGACGAATACACAGATTCCGGAAAATAAAATCGAGCGTCCTGCCGTCTCGACCGAACGAATCGCTGCCGACCGAATCCCTTGTCCGTCCTGCCGTTCTTCACGGAACCGATTAACGTATAACAGCGAAAAATCAATGCCGAGCGCCAGCGAAATCATTGCGACCGCATTCAAGACGAAGATCGATAACTCTTGTTGTCCGGCAACGAAATAAAGAACACCGGCACCAAAAACAAAAGTGACGAGTCCCATGATCAAGGGTAAGATGGCGGCAACGGGTGTACCGAAAACGAGTAGTAAGACGATCAATGCTGCTGGAATTCCGATTAACTCAGCTCGGATGAGGTCATTTTTGGACGCTGTATTCAAATCATCAACGACGACCGGTTCACCCGTTAGCCGAATCGTTCCGGTACCATCCAGTTGACGTGTGACCGCTGTTGCCCATTTCGCATCAAGTGTTGGTACACCGACTGTCACGTATCCCTTATCGTCCCGCATCGCTCGCGGATTTTCGACGGGACCAATGACGTTCCCGACTCCTTTGATGTCACGGAAGCGCTCGACATGTTGTACCATCGTTTGTCGTAGATTCTCTTGATTCTCAAATAGGACGATGATTGTATGTGGATCCTGCCCAAAATCTTGAGCGAGCACCGTTTCGACACGTTGAAAATCACCGTCACGTGTAAATCCATTTCCTTCTAGACGATCGGGTAATTGATATGCAAAATAACCAAGCACGACGAGTAGAAGCCCCCAAACGACCAACACTCCTCGAAAATACGCACTAATCAGATGACCAAGCCGTTCCATGATGCGTCTCCTTCCTGTATAAACGTACAAAAAACATCCTTCTTGCTGAAAAGCGAAAAGGATGTTTCATTACGTCTTTTGAAAAATTTGAACCCATGTGTTGCCGAATGTAGTCGATGTCGACACGATCGCAAGACGCCGCGCCTCTTCATCGAGTAACACACTTTTGAGTAAAACGGAGGAGTAGCATCCCTCGAACTTATATTTCAGCTGACTCTTCTCATACAAGTAAAACCGAGAGGAATCGGTGATCGAAAACAATTGGTGCCGGTGGTCAACGAGTGAATACTCCGCGTAATCCGAAAAAGGAATGACCGATTCCTGATTCGTCGCGGCATCCCAAATCACATACCGTTCTTGTAGATCATCATAGGAGATGATCGTCGTAGGTGCGATGAATCGCTCGAACGTCAAACGTGTATCATATCCTCGCTCAACTAAGCGTCCGAACAGCGGCACCTCTTCATAGTTTGAGTACCGCCAGTCCCCTGTTTGAACGTTCACACAGACGACGTCCGTTTCTGCCGTGTATAGGAAGATTTCATCATCTTGCCACAAGAATAAATTACTGAACCATGCTTCGGAGAAAGCAGCGGGTCGCTTAATGTAATTTAAATGCCCTTGCTCTAAATCCAATAAACCAAAATAAGCTGACTCTTCAAATACGATGAACAATCGTCCACCGCCTGGCTCAATGTACCAGGAGAATGGAACATACGCACATGCTGTTTCCCACAGTGGTCTTAAATCCGCATCACATTTCATAAATCCGTGGCGATCTCGAAAAAGAAGCAAATCCTCCCCGATGCGATCAAACAGTGAGACGGATTCATGGAGTAACAGCTCTGCAGCAGGTTTATACATATGCATCACTTCCTACTTCATACGGTATCAACCTTCTCAGTTTCTCGCTACTATTGATGCGCTCGTCTTGCACCTCCTGTTATACTAACTTCATGGAAAAAGGAGGACGAACACGATGAAACCTTTACAATTATCCGCAGAGACAGCTGTCGAACTTGCGAAACGTCTGAACGTACCACTTGAACAACTAATGCATATGCCACGCCATATCTTGATTCAAAAGCTCGTCGAACTCGAGCAGGAACAAGCGAACACGGAACCTGATTCGTCTAGCGAATCGGAATCTTGAGTAAGTAGCCTCTTTTCCAACGGTGGAAGGAGGCTTTATTTTTCACCTTAGGATTGCGGATGGTATTCTGATTTACCATACCGGAAGACATTAATGATTGCTTTCCCATCACTCGGATAACCGTTCGGATGATCGATCGGGAAGAGGGAGAAAAAGACGAAATAAAACGAAAAATACGCGAATTGATAGGTAAAGATCGACGCCTCGAACACACCGGCGTAAATCAGACCATTGATGGCTAAGATACTCGCCACGTTTGCAATCGATCCACCGGCATAAACCAGAATGTTGGCGAATTTCGTCTCCTTACGTAGTGCCTCATATTGACACCAACCATCCCAAAAATAGACGCGATTCAAACGAATCGGACCAACACGAAGTAACGACTTTCCTGAACCGATATTGATCTCCATGTTTCCGCCGAATAATCGGGCAAAAAAGTAATGTCCCATCTCATGAATCAATGTCACGATAGGCAATAGTAAAAAGAACGACAAAAAGAATTTCCATAAATCACCGAAACCGAACATACAACGTACATCCTTTCACGTCAAAACAACATTTAAAATACTACATATGAATTGTTCCCGAAAGATGTATGTTCAAACAATCTTTCAATGATTTTCGTAAGTCAATTGTATGACAGGCTGACATCGGACTGTCATCCGCACACAAAAGAAGGACGAAGCCATTTAGTGCTTCATCCTTCTCCATTTAATCGGTTTTCTTTCGACGCTTGTTCGCTGCGTACAACAATCCGATGATCGTCAGTGCTGCACCACCTGCTACCGCGTATTTCTTGTAATCTGCTTTTCGTTCCGCAATAACCGTAGTCGTCAATGCTGGAACGACTAACTGTTTTTCTTCGTGCAACCGTGGTGCGTGTAATTTAACGGCACCCGACTCAACCAACACCTCGAATTCACCATTTGGCAATTCAATCGTGATATCTTTTTCCGTCGCATTGTGATAGACACGCTGCCGTTCGACGTATCCTTCATATGTTCGCTTCAGTTCAAAGGCAATGACACCTTCCTCTTCTTCAAGGAAACGAAGATGTTTTTTAATCATCGCCGCGTTTGCGAGACGGAACATCGGATACTGACGACGAAGGGCAATCAATCCTTTGACGTACTCGACTGCTGGACGCTCTGTTTCTGCCCGTTCATAGTCGAGACGATTCACGACCTCTCCGGCATTGAAGCTGTCACGAATACCGTCTTTCGTCCGGAAGAACTCTTGTCCGGCATGGAGGAAAGGAATCCCTTGTCCCGTCAAAATGATCGCATTTGCAAGCATTTGCCGTTTCCGACGAATCTCTTCCGTGTCTTCTGGACGAGACACCGTCAATTTATCCCAAATCGTCAAATCATCATGAGCCTCGACGTACGAGACGACTTGATTCGGCTCATCGGCAAACCCTTGCGAAGAGACGTTACCAGCGATTCCCCGTTTGACTTCACTCGTCCGGTCAAATGCACCACTGATGAAACCACGGTCTTCTGGCGTTTGGACATCGCCTTTGACCCCGTCCCGTAAACCGTTGTTGAAATGAGCGATTCCTGGCATCTTCGGTGCGTTGAAATAGTTCGCTTTTTCTTCCGGATCAAGTGGCGTATCGAGATCCCATCCTTCACCGATGATCAGAATCGATGGATCAATCCGGTCAAGTGCATGGCGCACTTGATTCATCGTCTCAACATCATGAAGTCCCATTAAGTCGAAGCGGAACCCATCGAGATGGTATTCTTTCGCCCAGTACGTCACACAATCAAGAATGAACTTTCGCATCATCAGACGTTCAGATGCAGTATCATTTCCACAGAAACTACCGTTTGAGAGACTCCCATCCGCCTCTTGACGATAAAAGTATCCAGGAACGAACTGACCAAGCGGAACCGTCGCCGCATCATACGTATGATTGAAGACGACGTCCATGATGACACGGATCCCGCGATCATGTAACGCCTGCACCAATTGTTTTAATTCAAGGATCCGCGTTCGTGGATCATCCGGATTCGAGGAGTACGAACCTTCCGGCGCAAAGTAGTTCACTGGATCATAACCCCAGTTATAGTTATCCGGGTCGTTCGGCGCTGTCTCATTGACCGAGCCAAAATCATAGATCGGTAGTAACTGGACATGTGTCACACCGAGGTCTGCTAAATAATCAAGCCCTGTCAATCCACCATTTGGTGTCCGTGTCCCTGCTTCCGTCAGTCCAGCGAACGTACCACGTGCAACGACACCACTGGCCGGATGACTCGTTGCATCGCGTACGTGTAATTCATAGACAACTGCGTCTTGCGAAGAATGGAACAATGGACGTTCTTCAATCCATCGTTCTGGTGTCACACTGGTCGGGTCAATTAATGCGCCGCGCTTTCCGTTCGTTCCGACGGCTTTCGCATACGGATCGACCGCCTCGACCTTTTGTCCGTTGATGCTCGCTTGAAACGTATAGAAATAACCTTCATATGTCGCTCGATCGAGTTCAACGACGTACGTTCCCCGTTCGTCTGCCACCATCTCGACCTCTTCGACTTTTCGTGCGCGTAGTGTCTTGTAGAGACGAATCACGACACGTTCTGCTGTCGGCGCCCACAAGCGCACGTGAATCGCTGTCTCTGAGAAGGTCGCTCCTAAATCATTTCCACTATAGGCAAATCGCTCATCCAGTTCTTGCGGTGTGAGCGTCAACATGTCTGCTGTTTGTTTCAAAGCCAAGCACCCCTTTCATTTCATGGTTTTTATTATAACAAAATTTCAAAGCAGTGGACGCTTCCGGTATTCCTCTCTAAAATAGAGAGTGGAATGAAAGGGGAGATTGAAATGGCAGCAAAAGATAATTCATTTGATATCGTGTCACAAATCAACATCGAGGAAGTCAAGAACGCGGTCCAAATCGCACTGAAGGAAATCACGAACCGCTTCGACTTCAAAGGTTCAAAGAGCGACATGAAGCTCGAAAAAGAGGATTTAATTCTAATCTCAGATGACGATTTCAAACTCGATCAAGTCAAAGATGTCTTAACAGCAAAATTGATCAAGCGCGAAGTCCCAACCAAAAACCTGCAGTATGAAAAAGTCGAGCAGGCTGCCGGGAATACGGTCCGACAACGTGTCATCCTGAAAAGTGGAATCGACCGTGACGACGCGAAAAAGATCAACAATGCCGTCAAGGAATCGAAATTAAAAGTGAAGACACAGATCCAAGATGACCAAATCCGCGTCACAGGTAAATCACGTGACGACTTACAACAAGTCATGCAGATCGTTCGTGAGCTTCCATTATCAGTCGATGTTCAATTCATTAACTTCCGTTAATCGATTGATCTGAACGCTCATATTCAAAAGATAGGCATAACGCATTTTCGGGTATCTCCTTAACAAAGGAGTGGTCGATCATGCGTTATGCCCTTTTTGCGGATCTTCACAGTTCAGTAGCCGACACAGCGGCTGTCCTAGCTGACATACGACAGCTCGCTCCCGATGCGCATTTGTTTTGTCTCGGTGATGTTCATGAATGCCATGTCGGTAAAAAGCGAGCGAAGCGCTATTCTTTCGAATCGCTCTCCCTCGTCGTGACGCTTGATGATGATTTTTTAAACCTAATTGATTTTAAGACGTTACTGGGTAATCAAGAAGAGCGCATCCTGTCGCTCGTTCCACCGCAACTATCTCCTGTCATCGATGCGTTACGCGACTGCCCTCGAAAACAACACATCGAGGGTGCATTGTTGATTCATGGAGATCAATTGAATTGGTCCCGTGATTTTTTGCCTGATCTGTCACAGCAACGTGAACCAGTACTCTTTTTTGGTCATAGTCATATCAGAGGTTTGTTTCGAAATGGTATTGCTCTGTCGAGCCCATTGTATCAATCTTTATCCATTAATGGAGGACGATATGCCATCAATCTAGGTCCTGTCGTGTTCGAACGAGAATGGTGTCTTTACGATTCAGTGCAACAATCGATCGTATTCTATCAGGCGAAGTAAGAGGATACGACAAAAGCCGTCGGGCACAGGGCTCGACGGCTTTTGTTCATGCATCTTATTGATCAGAGATAACGGACAAGCGATGCCTTGACGATATCCACTTGTGTGAAGTTCGTCTCTTCCGCGAATGCTTCGATGACTTGACGGACATCCCCTTGACGACGAACGAAGCTCGTCGGAACTGGTGTTGTACCGACAAGTTGCTCATGCAAACTCGTCAATCGATGATCATCGATGATCGTCGTCATCAAATCAAGGAACAGAAGAACATGCAGACGGTTCAAATAATCCCATGGTTTATCTTCCGAACGGAATTCATTACGAGCGAGCCATTTTTTTAATCCGATCGCATCGATTTGACTCAACGTCTCTGTCGTGCGTGCCGACTTCCAAAGCGTCAACAGTTCGCCGAGTTTTTTTCGTGTCTGTTTCTTACGCATGAAGAATTCAAAATTGTCTTTCGTGCGCAACGCGTCTCCTTCAATCGGAGCAATCAAATCAGCTTCCGGCGCCGTCACGAAATCGTGAACGAAATCGACAGACTCTCCCGGTAACCAAGCAGCGACTTTCCCGTGAAAATCAGCCATGAAGGCGACGGTTTCTGCCAAAGGCTCCTGCTTCATCTGTGAAGCAGCTTGCTGTAATCGGTCTTTCGTCTCAGTCTTCATAATCTACCTCTTCTTATTCGTGGATTGGTCTTACATTTCTTCCGGAGCGCCGACACCAAGTAAACGAAGACCTTCTGTCAAGACGATCGTGACAGACTTGACGAGTGCAAGACGCGATTGTTTTGCTGCGTCATCTTCGAGAACACGGACGTGTCCGTAGTATTTATTGAAGCTTTGTGCAAGATCTAAGACGTAACGGCTGATGATTGACGGCTCGCGACGTGTGAATGCACGATCGATGACCGTCGAGAATTGGTTCAGCATCGAGACGACACCCCATGCATGATCATCGGCACTGCCAGCGAATGGTGTGCCATCATAGCTACCTTTACGGAGCAATGAGTGCGCACGAGCATTCGTATACTGGACATACGGTCCTGTTTCACCTTCGAATTTCAACATCTGCTCAAGATCGAACTCGATGTTGTTCATCCGTTCGTTCTTCAAGTCGTGGAAGATGACGGCGCCAACACCTACTTGACGAGCTGTTGCTTCGGCATTCGCTAAGTTCGGATTTTTTTCCGCGATGTTTTGCTTCGCGACGTCGATCGCTTCTTGTAGTACTTCTTCAAGTAAGACGATCCGACCTTTACGCGTCGACATTTTCTTTCCGTCCTTCATGATCAGACCGAACGGCACATGGTGCATTCCGTCGACGTTCTCAAATCCAAGTTTCTTCAAGACTGCGAACAATTGCTTGAAGTGAAGCGCTTGTTCCCCACCGACGACGTAGAACGCTTGCTCAAAGCGGTACGTTTCGAGACGATAGACAGCAGCTGCTAAGTCACGTGTCGCATAAAGCGTTGCGCCATCTTTCTTTTTAATCAAGGCAGGTGGCATACCCTCTGCTTCGAGGTCAACGACCATTGCCCCTTCTGATTCGACGAGGAGATCTTTCTCTTCGAGCAAATCGATGACGTGTTGCATCTTATCGTTGTAGAAGGCTTCTCCGTTCAAACTATCGAATTTAACACCGAGCATCTCATAAACACGGTTGAACTCGACGAGTGAGACTTCACGGAACCACGTCCAAAGCGTCGTTGCCTGCTCATCACCTTGTTCGAGTTTTTTGAACCAGAGACGTCCTTCGTCCTCAAGCGTCGGATTTGTTTCCGCTTCTTCGTGGAACCGGACGTATAATTTCAACAATTCCTTGATTGGTTCTGCACGGACCGCTTCTTCCTCACCCCACATCGTGTAAGCCACCATCAATTTCCCGAACTGTGTTCCCCAGTCCCCTAAGTGGTTGACACCGACGACGTCGTACCCTTTTTTACGTGAGATTTGGTTGAGCGCATTTCCGATTACTGTTGAACGTAAGTGACCCATCGAGAAAGGTTTCGCGATGTTTGGTGATGAAAAATCAGTGACGATCGTTTTTCCATTCGCTTCACTTGATCCGAACGCCTCTTGCTCCGTCAGGACTTGGTTGACGATTTCTTGCGAGACGACTTCCCGGTTCAAGAAGACGTTAATGTAAGGACCAACAGCTTGAACGTTTGAGAACAACGGCGCATCAATTTTTTCTGCGAGCTCCGAAGCAATCATGTTCGGTGCTTTACGGAATGCTTTCGCGAGCATGAAACATGGGAATGCCAGATCTCCATGATCTTCATGTTTCGGTTGCTCGATCAGTTGTTCGATTTGTTCAACCGATAAGGCACCTTCCATGACTTGATGTAATACTTCTGCGTATTGCGTTTTATAACTCATCTTTATTTCCTCCTGCTTCACTGATTTTTGGCAATAAAAAACGCCCCTTGCGCCACGCGCAAAGAGACGGAATGACCGCGGTACCACTCTTCTTGGTGTCATTTTTGACACCCACCTTGTTCGGGGATAACGGGGTTCCCCCGGCTACGCCTTTTCCTTCAGGAATCGGGTAGCGTCTCAGAAGTGCGCTTCACGACCGGTTCGTCCTCAGGCTTCCACCATTCCCTGATTCGCTAGTTGACGAAAATCAACCGTTACTCTCTTCATCATCGACTGTATTCGATATCTTTCACATTATACGCAATTCTTTCTTTTCTCTCAACCTTATTTTTTTGGTAAATGGCTTATCAAAATTTCCACAATTCGGGTATAGGAATAAAAGATACTTCTCAGGGGGAGGGATGTTTCATGCGCTACTACCAACAGGTAGCCCGGACGAGCTGGATCGTTTTCAGTCTCGTCGCCTTGACGTTATTATTGATTGGCATCGTTCATCCACCTACCTTCCATCCTTCCATCTCCATCGTCAATACTCTTTATTTGTTTGGGCTCGTTCTCCTGTTTCAGTTCGATAATGTCCGTCGTGGCGGCATTTATTATACATTCCAAGAAGGAATCATCTTATTTTTATTCCTCAATTACGGTTTGACGTACGCTTTGATTTTAAGCCAAGTCGGTATTCTCGTCTTTCAATTCATGTCTCACCGAAAAGCGATTCGCTGGAAACGTTTCGCCTATCTCTACCCGATCAACGCCTTGTTTGATTTAGTCTACATCTCGCTTCCGGTATTTGCGTATGAAGCGCTCGGTGGACCGACCGGCTCAAACTTTACGTATATGAAAGCCCTGCTTCCCTTCATCGGCTTTTTGATCACTGTCTTCCTTGTCTCTTACTTCCAATGTCTGTTCGTCAATCGCTTCCTCTACTTGAAATACGATTGGCGACGTCTCGTGAAGTTGCAGTCCCTCGTTTATGGAATCAGCATGTTAAGTGCTCTACTTGGAATCTGGTTCTACGATGAAAGTCCGCTCGTCGCGGCTACAGTATCCGCCTTGATTCTCTTCTTGTTCAAACGTCTGTTGCAAGAACGTGGTGACTCCCTTGAAGCAAACGATAATGCCAAACGATTTGATGATGCGAAGGAACACTTGTTGATTTCCCGCTTCGAGCGCGAGACGATCGATTCGTTACTCCTCGATTTACCACATCTGTTGCCGTTTTCTGAAGGTTGGATCTCAATTCAACAACAGCGGAAACAAGTCATCTATAACATTCGGACGAAACAACCAATCGACGTGTTACCACTGTTTCATTCCTTGTCAGCTGACGATTTGCATACCCCAATCATCTATGGTCTGCGTTGCGACTGGGGAAACGATATTCAAATCGGATTGCCTGTCGATCGTCACTCGATGCTAGCGATTCCTTCGATTACGAGCGGAGAGGTCGATGTTTCGATCATCCTGTTCCATCAAGTCGCAGACGCCTATGATGTGACAAATGCTGACGAATTATCTCGTTTGCTTCGTACCTTTTGTCGCGTCTTAGAACGCTCACGTGAAACGGTCCAACTCTATACGGAAAGTCGGACCGATGCTTTGACCGAATTACCGAATAGCCGTGCTTTTTATGAACACGGTCGGCAGGAATTTGCCGCTGACTCCTACCCGCTCTCCGTAATTCTGTTCGATATCGATCATTTCAAACGTGTCAATGATACGTACGGTCATAAAGTAGGTGATCTCGTCCTTCGTGAACTCGGCCGACGTATCCAGGCGATCCAATTGCAACATGATGATGTCTTTGCTGCTCGTTATGGTGGGGAGGAATTCGTGCTTCTGTTGCGAAATGGTAGTCAAGAGGCTGCTATTCAGATTGCCGAGACGGTCCGCCATGCGGTCATGGATCGTCCCTTCCTCGTCGATGGTCACCGACTGTCCTTAACCGTCAGCCTCGGAATTGATACAGTGGATGAAAGATATCAACGGACGTTCGAAGAATCGTTACGTCAAGCCGACCATGCACTCTATGTCGGCGGAAAACACAACGGACGCAATTGTACCGCGCATTATGCAAACCTTTGAAAGGTCGTGACTCTATTGTCGATTACGGAAATTGAAATGACGCTACCGACATCACAAGCCCACCGGACGATTCGAATTCATCGTCCGCCCCATTTGGATCCTTCTGAAGCATTACCAGTAATTTATATGCATGATGGACAAAACGTCTTTAGTGGAGAAACCGCCTCGTTCGGAAAAGGCTGGGAGATTCATCTTGCACTACAACAGACACAGATTCCGGCAATGGTCGTCGCGATTGACAGTCCAGAAGATGGAATGGATCGGTACGATGACTATGCTCCTTGGAGTGACGAAGCCTTATTGATGCGGAGCGCCTATCCTTCGCATCGGACGTCAATTGGTGGCAACGGTAAGGTCTATATGGACTGGATCATCCGCGAGTTAAAACCATACATTGATGCCAACTATGCGACACGCCCTGATGATACGACAATGATCGGCAGTTCGATGGGTGGCGTCATCTCGCTATATGGATTATTCGCGTATCCGGAAGTCATCACGCGCGTCGCTGCCTTATCGACTGCCGGATGGGCAAACTTCTCCTCACTCCTTGAATTCATAGAGCGAAGCCCGTCTCTGTCTGCAACGCATCGCTGTTATATGGACGTCGGCACAAAAGAAGTGAGTGGTCCGATGACCGAGACGGATTATTTACACACGAATGATGTCTTAGCGCGAGCGGTTGAACAGAAACTCACTCAAAGTCGCTATACGATCATTCCGGAAGCAATCCATCATGAAACGGCCTGGGCCAAACGTTTGCCAGATATTTTACGTTACTTGTTCCCGTCCTCTTGAATACACAAAAAAAGCCGGACGGTTTCTATTAAAGAAATCATCCGGCTTTTTACGCGTGCCTTATACTAATTCTTCTTGTTGCTCTTTTTCATAACGGTTGCGCGGATGCTCCCGGCATTCATCGGAACACGAACGCATGACTTTTGGTTCGCATTCTTCACAGCAGAAGTGCTGTCGATTACATTCCGGGTTTGCACAATTAACATAGCGCGTCTCCGGTTTTCCGCAGTAGTAACATTCTGAGACGACAGACGGATTGACGGCATTGACAGGAACTTGTACACGCTCATCAAAGACGTATAGTTCACCTTCCCAGTCTTCTCCTTGTGTCTGTTCATCTTTTCCATACATGACGACTCCGCCTTTCAGGTGGAAGATATCATCACTCTGTTGCCGTTTACGGAAGTACGCCGTGAATTTCTCACAACGAACGCCACCCGTACAGTATGTGAGAACCTTTTTCCCTTCAAACAAATGCTCGTTCTCGTCTAGCCATTCAGGAAATTCCCGTGAAGCATCGACATCGACTTTTACGGCGTTCTTGAAGTGTCCGAGGTCGTATTCGTAGTTGTTGCGTACATCGAGAATGACGACGTCATCTTGTTTCATCATTTCTTTCCACTCTGCTGGTTCAAGATACGCAGCGTGTTCTTCTGGTACGTTGAATTCGTCCTCAAAACGCCATGTGACGAGTTCTTTTTTGTAACGGACGAACGTCTTTTTGAAGGCATGATCTTCAACTTCATCAATTTTGAATTCGATGTCAGCGAATCGTGGATCCGCCGTCAAGTCCTTCATGTATTGTTCCGTTTGTTCGACCGTTCCAGAGAGTGTGCCGTTGATTCCTTCTGGTGCAATCAAAATCCGACCTTTGATACCGAGCTCTTTACAGTAAGCAAGATGCTCTTTCGTTAGCTGTTCCGCATTTTCAATTGGAACATACTTATAAAATAATAGTACGCGATAAGGTTTCATATTCCTCATTAGCCCCCATGTCAGTTTTTTGCAGTAAAACGAACGTTGGCAAACGAAGCGTCTAGCTATTGACTAGCTGGGAACGCCTGCAAAACGCACCCATTTAAGTATAATACCAACTCCCTTTCGAATGTACAATCTACAATTCCTGAATCCCTTTCAAGGAATTTCATTCCCTTTCTGAATCAGAAAGAGGTAAAATAAAACACAGTAGTACATCTCGCAAGGAGGATTCCGAATGCTCCATACACTTCGTGACTGGATCGAGCAGATGATTTTCTTTCTCCAAGACTTACCTGGAGGAGCTGCCACCGGTTTGATTGCCCCGTTTCTTGAGTCTCTATTTCCTTTCCTACCACTCGTCCTGATCATTTCCGCGAATGCGGCAACTTATGGTTTTGGTATGGGTGTTCTCGTATCATGGGTCGGGAGCATGCTTGGATCACTCGTCGTCTTCGCTTGTATTCGATATCTATTTCGTCGTCCGGTCACGCGTTGGCTTGAAAAACACCATGCCGCGCAACAGTGGATTGAACGTGTTCGTCACATGAGTCCCATCTCACTCGGATTCTTTTTTTCGCTTCCATTCATGCCTGCGTTCATCATCACGTCCATTTCTGCCATGATTCAACTATCGCTGCGGACGTATTTGATCGCTGCTGGTGCCGGGCGTCTGATCGTCGTCATCATCTTCTCGCTAATCGGAAAGGAATGGTCCACGTTCCTCGAACGTCCGATGCGTCTTGTCCTTCTATTTTTGATTTTACTCGCCATCTGGGGAGTTAGTCGCGGGACGGAAGAATGGTTGAAGCGTCGTGCCCTTTCAAAACGTGCGGATCATTTACGAGAAATCGAAGATAAGATCGAACGTCCATCTGAAAAATGACTCAAGCCTGTCTATGATTCCATAGACAGGCTTTTTAAGCTGTTCTCATTTTTCTAGGGACTAGGTCTTTTGAATCATTTTATAAAGTAATTAATATATAAAAATAACGTTCAAACAATGTTCAATATTGAAAACGCTTACATTAAATTGGTATGACCAATATTAATATAATAATGATCTTTTCTTCTTAAAAATTAGGATAGCTTTTCCAGAAACGACATCCTTATAATGAATTTACATTCATTCCTTAAAGGAGGCGTCCTCATGCATCAAGTGTCCGAAGTTCAAAAAAATGAAGCGACTCAATCTGCTCCAGCAATCGTCGAGAGTGCTACCTTTCAACAATTGATGCGCCAAAAGAACGGCTTCATTCTTCCAGCTATTAGTTTTTGCCTTATTTTTTATTTTGCGCTTCCGATTTTGACAAGTTACTTCACGATTTTGAATGAGCCAGTATTGGGTGATATTACAGGAGCTTGGGTATTCGCATTTGCCCAGTTCATCATGACGTGGACGTTCTGCATGATGTATAGCAAAAAAGCACGTGCCTTTGATCGACTCGTCGAACAGATCAAGGAGGAGTCGAAATGAATTATACTGCCGTTGCCCTATTCGCAGCGATCGTCGGTTTGACGCTCGTCATTACATACTTTGCTGCCCGTAAAACAAAAACAGCTAACGACTTTTATACAGCGGACGGCGGACTCACTGGTGCACAAAACGGGATGGCGATTGCCGGCGACTACATGTCAGCCGCCTCGTTCCTCGGAATTGCCGGGATGATCGCTTTAGCCGGATTCGACGGATTCTTTTACTCGATCGGCTTCCTCGTTGCTTATCTTGTTGTCTTGTACCTCGTTGCCGAACCACTTCGGAACCTCGGAAAATACACGATGGCTGATATGATTGCCGCTCGTTTTAACGCCTCAAAAGTTCGTGGAGTCGCTGCCATGAACTCGATCGCGATCTCGATTTTTTACATGATCGCGCAACTCGTCGGTGCAGGTGCCTTGATTGAATTGTTGTTAGGAATTCCTTATACGACGAGTGTCATCATCGTCGGTATCTTAATGACGGTCTACGTCGTCTTCGGTGGTATGACTGCGACTTCGTGGGTTCAAATCATCAAAGCGATTCTCTTGATGGCAGGAACAGCCGTCATCTCGTTCATGGTCTTCGCGAAGTTCGATTTCTCGATCTTCAAGATGTTTTCAGAAGTGAAACAAGCCACGCCGCTCGGGGATTCATTCTTGAATCCTGGAAACAAATTTAAGTTACCACTCGATACGATTTCGCTCAATCTCGCGCTCGTTCTTGGAACAGCTGGATTACCACATATCTTAATTCGTTTCTTTACTGTTAAGGATGCTCCGACAGCTCGTAAATCCGTCGTGTACGCGACATGGATCATTGGTGTCTTTTATATCTTGACGATTTTCCTCGGCTTTGGTGCTGCTGCTTTCGTTGGTTCTGAAGATATCATCGCTGCTAATGCTGCTGGTAACATGGCTGCGCCACTTCTCGCTAAAGCACTTGGTGGCGATTTACTCTTTGCCTTCGTCGCTGCGGTCGCTTTTGCGACAATCCTCGCTGTTGTTGCAGGACTCGTCTTATCCGCTGCGTCTGCCTTTGCTCATGATTTTTATAGTCATATTCTACGCAAAGGGCAAGCAACGGAAAAAGAACAGATGACGGCAGCACGACTTGCTTCCATCGCTGTCGCCTTGATTTCGATGGTACTGGCATTGTTCGCACAATCGATGAACGTTGCGTTCCTCGTATCGCTTGCCTTCGCTGTCGCGGCAAGTGCCAACTTGCCAGTCATTCTCTTGACGATCTTCTGGCGCCGTTTCAATACTGGCGGAGCTGTCACAGGTATGGTCGTCGGGTTATTCTCTTCACTGATTCTCGTCGCACTCAGTCCAAACCTTTGGGCAGTCGACGGTTCAGCCTTGTTCGTCGGGGAAGCCCTCTTCCCGCTGACGAATCCAGGAATCGTCTCCATCCCGCTTGGTTTCCTCGGAGCTATCGTCGGGACATTGTTGACAAAATCGAACGAGGTTGCCGGTAACTTCGAACGTATCTTAGTCAAGGCCAATACCGGTATCGATGCAGCAACGGAAGTCGCCGCGTCAAAAGAATAAGTTCCCCTTAACGGCTCCTTCAACCCCCTTGAAGGAGCCGTCCCCTTTTACATTCTTCTCATTCATTGCCATACTAAGTGAATAATAGAGAAGAAAAGGAAAGGAAGACTGTACATGGATCTCGCTTTTTATTATTTCTTAATCCTCGGATTTTTCATTGGAATCATTTCCGGATTTTTCGGAATCGGTGGCGGTATCATCTTGACGCCCCTGTTACTCATTTTAGGATATGCTCCAAGTGTCGCGATCGCGACGAGTCTTATGCTGACACTTGGATCTACCGTTTCAGGAACGATCTCTCACTTACGTCTTAAAAATGTCGTCTGGCGCGATAGTCTCGTCGTCGGTGGCGTCGGAATCATCGGTTCGACGATCGCGACACCACTCGTTCTTCGTCTAGAGGCAGTCAATGGTGCTCATCTCGTCATCTCAATCGTTTATATCGGTCTCTTACTCTACTTCGCGAATAAATTCTTACGTCCGAAATCAACGACGGGTGAACAGACGGGGTGGAAAAATCGATATCTCGCTCTTGCCTTCACTGGTTTGTTCGCCGGATTCATTTCTTCATTACTTGGTGTCAGCGGTGGCTTCATCATCACCCCGTTACTCGTCGGGATCGTTGGCTATGAGTTGAAACGTGCGGTCGGAACGAGTATTGCTTCCGCGTTACTGATTGTCCTATCGGGACTTGTCAATTACACGGTCGCAAGTACGAACATCGATATCCTGGTCGGAATCATGCTGATCGTCGGTGCCTTGCTCGGAGCACCGATTGGCGCGAAGCAATTGACGCACTTCGAAAGCCCATTCGTCAAAAAGTACCTCGGTATCTTCTATTTGACGGTTGCGATCAGTGTTTTACTTGAGGTCATCGGCTGGAACGTCGCTTCACTCTCTGTCCTCGTTGCGCTGAGTTTGATTTTCTTACTGACACTCCTTATCTACAGTCGTCGTCGGACGAATGGATGAATCGTCTCATCATAAAAGCCGTGGTGCCTGTTTAAAGGCATCACGGCTTTTGTTCGTTTAAGCGACTCGTTTATGACCCGTCCGTTCGTAATTCCTCGTTTGTTCAATGACCAAGTGCGACAAGAACAGCATCCCGATCAAGTTCGGAATCATCATCAATCCATTTGCGATATCTGCGACGAGCCACAACGGTTCTAATTGCGCGACGGCACCATAACAGGCTGCGAGTGCAAAGAATACACGGTATCCTTCGTTGAAACGTGTCGTACCGCTCAAGTACTCCAAGCACTTCTCTCCATAGACATACCAACCGATGATCGTCGAATAACCGAAGAAGAAGACGGAGAATGCGACAGTCCATTCTCCAAATGATCCAAGGACGCTCGCAAAGGCGGTTGCTGTCAGTGCTGCCCCGGAAAGATTCGCATCATGCGTCATACCTGAATGTAGTCCGCCTGACGGATCCCAAAAGCCTGTCGTCAGAAGGACGAGTGCCGTCATCGTACAAACGATCAAGGTCACGATGAAGGTACTCGTCATCGAAATCAATCCTTGTTCGACCGGACGCTCACTTTTCGCAGATCCGGCAATCAATGCTGCTGTCCCAAGTCCTGCTTCGTTCGTGAAAATACCACGTGCTACACCGACTTGCATCGCCATCATGATCGATACACCGGTGAAGGCTCCTGCAGGCGCAAGCGGCTGGAGGGCGTACTCAAAGATTAAACCAAAGGCTGGTAGAATCTGATCCGCCTTCAATATTAAAAGGACACAAGCGGCACCGATATAAAGTAAGCTCATGATCGGAACAAAGATCGTCGAGATCGCACTGACGCGTTCAAGTCCACCACGAATCGATACATAGACCGCCAGCGCGAGCAGAATGCCGAAGAGTAGAAGCGGTACATGAAACGATTGCTCAAGCACCGTTGCCATCGCATTCGCTTGCACGGTGTTCCCGACACCAAATGATGCAATCAAACCAAATGCCGCAAACAAGATGGCGAGGAATTTAAATTTTGCACCTAGTCCTTTTTCGATATAATACATCGGTCCACTGACAGCTTCGCCGCGTTCATTTCGACTTCTAAAAAGAATCGCAAGAAGACTTTCCGCATATTTCGTCGCCATTCCGATCAAACCGACGATCCACATCCAAAAGACTGCACCCGGTCCGCCCATCGTCAAGGCGACCGCGATTCCCGCGATGTTTCCGTTCCCGATCGTCGCTGCAAGAGACGTCATTAACATCTGAAAGCTACTAATTTCCCCTTCACCCTGTCCTGATTTTTGAACAGACAATTGAAACGCTTGTTTCAAGCGACGAAACTGAAGACCACGTAAACGAATCGTAAAGTACACTCCCGTTCCTACTAACAACACCATGCTTGGAATTCCCCAGACCCAAGCAGATATCAGACGTAACACATCCATGCCATTTCATCCTCTCTCTTTTTTCCGAGGCTTACCGTAGCATGGAGTTGTGTTTTTATACAATACGAAAGAATAATTTTTGTGATTTTACACAACAGAAGCTATACTAAAGATACTGAACGAGAGAGAAAGAAGGGATTCCTCCATGTTAGAAGCTTCATACCATTCGTTAGACGATTTAGCGGAAGCGATCGGTATCGCCTTAAATGCGCCGATTACGATTGAAGATCGTAATCACCGTCTCCTTGCCTATAGTACGCATACTGCTGACACGGACCCTGCTCGTGTCGCAACGATCATCGGTCGCCGGGTACCGGAATCGGTCATCGACCAACTCTGGAAAGACGAAGTCATCCAGAGTCTCGCTACTCAAGACGATCCGCTCATCATTTCTGCGCGCACGGATGTTGGACTGAATGACCGCGTCGCCATTGCCATCAAACAAGATTCAGAAATTCTCGGCTACATTTGGTCGATTGCTCGCAGTACCCCGTTCACTCCATCAGAACTAGCAGATTTAAAGAAAGGAGCTCTGCTTGCTCAACGTCAATTACTAGCGATCGACATGCAGAAAAAACGGAAGGAAGAGCAGACGGAACAATTCTTCTTTGAGTTATTACATGAAGAACTATCCGAGTCGGAGATCCTGAAGATGTTTTCTAAGCTCCATGTCGCACCCCCTGGCATTAGTCGTTTGACGGTCATCCGTTTTTCAGAAGCAATCACACCACGACTTGCGGATCGTCTACGCTATTTATTGACGATCCAACAGACGGTTCGTCCATTACTTTACGCATATGATGAAACAGATTTTATCTTGTGGATCAGCACAAACGACCGCGACGCAGAACAAGAGCGTCTACAGTTTGACGCCTTCATTCAGTCCTTCCGTCAATTGCTTGCGGAGCGGTTTGATTATACGGATTTCGTTGCGGCAAGTAGTGAAGTCTTCACGGGCGTCCATGCGCTTCCGGAGCGTTACGAAGAGGCGGGTATCGTCTTACGTTTGAAAGATGCCTTTCCATTCGAACTGAAGAACGTGACGCGTTACGAACGTCTCGGCTTGTTTCAGCTCTTGCCAATTTTTTCAGAACGTTTGCGACGACGAACGGTTCGTCTCGAAGAAATCGAGCGATTGCGTGCTTACGATGTGAAACATGCCTCCTCTTTATGTGAGACGCTAGAATGGTTTCTTCATTATGATGGGAACGTCAAGCAAGTCGCTTCCCATCTCCATGTTCATCCGAATACGATCCTATATCGGATGCGACGGATCGAGGAGGAAGCTGGTATCCGGATGGAATCACTACCCGAACGTTCCTTACTTTATTTATACCTAAAAGCAGACCGATATCCTTTGTGATTTTACACAAAGGATATCGGTTATTTTTGAAAACACCGATAAAGTATAGCGCTTTCATTTTTCGTATACTGAAGAAGAAGAGAAATTGATTTGTTTATTTGCGAAAGGGGATCGCGTTCACATGATCATTGGAGTATTAAAGGAAATCAAAAACAACGAAAACCGTGTTGCATTAACACCTGCCGGGGTAGCAGCGTTACATGCACAAGGACATCGTGTCATCATTGAATCGATGGCAGGCATGGGGAGTGGCTTCACGAACGAGGAGTACGTCAAAGCTGGTGCTGAAATCATCGCGACTGCTGCTGAAGTCTGGGCAACAGCCGAACTGGCTTTAAAAGTCAAAGAGCCAATCGCTTCAGAGTACCAATATTTCCGTCCGGACCTGACATTATTCACGTATCTCCATCTAGCTGCTGAGCCAGAACTGACACGTGCACTCGTTGATTCGAACATCACAGCAATCGCTTATGAGACAGTCGAGAAGAACCGCACACTTCCATTGTTAACACCAATGAGTGAAATCGCCGGTCGTATGGCATCACAAATCGGTGCACAGTTCTTGGAAAAACCACACGGTGGTATGGGCATCCTGCTTGCAGGTGTCCCTGGGGTTCGTCGTGGAAAAGTAACAGTCATCGGTGGCGGTGTCGTCGGAACAAATGCTGCGAAACTCGCTGTCGGTCTTGGTGCAGATGTTACGATCATTGATGTTAGTCCAGAACGCCTTCGCCAGTTAGATGATATCTTTGGTAACTCGATCAATACATTGATCTCAAACCCGTACACGATTGCTGAAGCGGTCGCTGAAAGTGATCTCGTCATCGGTGCTGTCTTGATTCCAGGTGCAAAAGCACCGAAGCTCGTCACTGCCGACATGGTCAAACGGATGAAGCCAGGTGCTGTCATCGTTGACGTTGCCATCGACCAAGGTGGAATCTTTGAGACGGTTGACCACATCTCGACGCATGATGATCCAACGTACGAAAAATTCGGTGTCGTTCATTACGCGGTCGCGAACATGCCGGGTGCCGTTCCACGTACGTCTACCCTGGCATTGACGAACGCAACGCTTCCGTATGTCCTTGAACTCGCGAATAAAGGCACACATCGTGCGCTTGCTGAAAACAATGCTCTCGAAAAAGGATTGAATGTCGCGCAAGGCTTCGTCACGTATGAAGCGGTCGCACGCGATCTCGGATACACGTACAAATCCGTTGAAGATGTACTTCACTTACACGCATAATTTCGAAAGTAAAAATAGCCGATGCTTCCTTTTCTAGGAATGATCGGCTATTTTTTATGAAACGAAGAAATTGCGGACGAATCTCTTTATTATTTCTTGAGGCACCACTCGGCTTGTCATATGATGAAAATGAAAATATATGATTTTGAACTAATAGAGGTGATTTCATTACATGACACAAACCGTAACCGCTCATTCTCATGAACTTCAGAGCCATGTCGCTGAAGTTGCGTTACTCGAAGCACTGACATCTGATACAGAAGAGAACGTATGTATTGCCGCAACCGAGCGCTTACGTGTTCTTGTTCCATCCCATCCATTGCTCAACATTGCTACAGCCCATTCCCTTTATTTTAAGAACGAACTCACTCAAGCGCGTCGACTTATTGAAGATACGCACCAGCAAATCGGCGAGCATGTGCAAGGATACATTCTTCTCGGTATCATCAGTGAAGAGGAAGGATATATGCACGAAGCAGAACAGTTTTTCCTTTCAGCCATCACACGTTTCCCGGAAGAACCGGCAGGACATCGTTCTCTTGCCGTCCATTACAATCATCGACAATTTTATGGAGAATCAGCCGTCCATGCGTTTACATATTTAAAGAAAGTTGGCGCATCTGGAATCGATACGCTGATGGCTATTGATTCCATCCAACAACTAGACGGTCATTCGATCGATATGTTGGAAACACTCTATGCGTTAATCATCGGGGTATCTCATCTCGATAAAACGGCTGTCTTTCATGCGACTGCTTCTGCTAATCAAGGTATTCAATACGAGATGCTACATGCTACATTGAGCGAAGACAGCGACGATACACTCTACGCTAAACTCGACGAACGCATTTCCAATATGCTCGAGCACGGCTTGTACGCAGCTGTTTATGACGATTCCGAAGAAAAAATCTATCGCTATGTTTTCCGTGATATGTGTCGAGATATGACCATCCGTCATGCAGGATGGCGTGCGTACCCAGACTATATTCGACTACGTTTTCTCTATTTCAAACAATTGTTGTTACGCGACTGAAAGTCAAAAAGCAAACGCAACGAGTGCCGCGATCGTCCATGGCAAGATTAAGTTGTCGAGATCGCGATATGAGATTGCTTCGATTAAGGCTGCGATGTTTGCAAGCAAGAAGCCGTAACTGACAGCGAGCCAAATCGGTTGTCCATAAAATAAGAACGTTACAGTCAAAACAAGGAATGACGCTAAAAACAAAGCGATACTTCCTTCAAAGGAACGTTTCGTCTCACCGCGGACGTAAAACGTCTTCCCGAAGCGTTTTCCGACGAGTGCCGCGAGACCATCTCCCCAAGCGAGCACCATGCTTCCCGCAACAAGTGCCATCGGTTGTCGTTCGAAGAAGAATAGGACGAGTCCTGCCAATGCGAGCGGATAATAGACCGTTCCATAAGAAGGACGGTCGACGCCATGCATCTGTCCAATTCCTTTTCGTAATGTCAACAGATTGACGAGAGCAAAGAAAAGTAATGGTACGATCGCGATGTACCAGTGATCAAGCCATAGCAGCGCAAGAAATACCCAGTGACCGACAGCGACATGAATCCATTTCCGAACCGTCTCGGGAGAAAAACCGAAACGGCGTCCAACGAATTCAAGAATGACGAGAATGAAGCCAACGATTCCAATCGTGCCAATGGCAGCAAACCATTCCATCGTGATTCCCCCTTTCCTATTATTGTACGTTGTTTTAGTTGCCATTTGCCCTATTGAACCTTCATTTGATAACATAAGGTCAAATGACGTCCTAGAGAGGAAGTTTTGGAAATGTATGATGCTCAAGCAGTCCAAACATTATCAAGTTGTCTGCAACGCCTGAACGAGGGGAAAGGAATCGAACCCCTCGTCGCAATAGAAGGAACGGAATTGCCAAAGGTCATCAATCGCCTGAAACAATTCGATCCATTAAAAAATGGTTTATCGATCAATGAAATCGTTCATTTGGCAAATGCTCTAATCGGAGAACACATGTCAGCGACGACGATCCAGAACTGGACGAAACGTGAAGTTCGGGACATCATCGGCGTACCGCATCGTGGGAAAAAATACTCGATCAATCAAGCCGCCATCATCTACCTGTTGGATGATTTAAAACACCTCTTCTCGTTAGAAGAAACACGGGAACTGCTGACGATCGTCTTCCAGAACCCAAATATCGATGAGGATGATTTAATCAGCCCTCTTAATTTTTATCTCGTCTATACGCAGCACGCGGAGACAAGTGGACCGATCGAATTAACGGAGAAGCGTCTCAAACGCTCGCTCGAGCGGATTAACGCCTACCGCCCTGAAACTGTTCATGTCTTACAACTCTGCCTCTACGCCCGTCGTGTGTCGCATTTGACACACGAAGCCAAACAACGCCTCCATCATGTCCTGCAAACGACATGATGAAAAAAAGATGCCATCCATGTCATGGAAGGCATCTTTTTTTATTTAAACAGCTGTCAGTGATTTATAGTGGACGTTGTTCGTCAGACTTTTCAGGACAGAGAGTAGTTCGTACATCGAGAGCTTGTCAGCATCCTTGACAAGACGGTATTCATCACCGTCCTGCAATAATTCCGCAACGACTTCTCCGGCTGCACTCCGTACGGAGAATTTTCCTTTTGTCAGGTCGAAGGAAATCGTGAACGTACCACGCTCATATACGTTGTACTCACATTTCTTCGAGAAGAGCGAAAACTTCTCACGCATTTGACCTACCTCTTGTCCATCATGGTTCATCACGACCCACTTCTTACACGTCGGAATGAACTTACCAAACGCTACCCCTCTACCTTCACCATTCATTACTTGAACACGACCATTCTCGTCGTGTTGAACCGCACCAATCATTTGGTGCGCTTCATCATAAATCGCGGCATGACCTTGCGAAAAAACGCAACCCTGCACATAGACAACTTTGCGCAACAGAAATTCTCCTCTCACTGCTAAAACGTGCTGGTTTTTCGTCCCCAGTTTATTTAGACATCCTGTATAGTTTAACTTTCTTTATCTGTATGATATTTCGTTAACGAAAATGATTATTGCACCGTTTCTCCAAATTGACAACCCCCTTTTGTCGACAATCATTCGACATGTTCAATGCAGGTTCATCTCCTTTGCAAATGCGAGCAATTCTTCCCGATCAATGAGGCGAACCTGATTTGGTTCCGCTAGCTGATACGCAGCTTCCGTAAAGGTCGAATTCGTAACGACCCACCCCTCGTCCATCCCGTAGAATGGAACCGAGGCAGCGACCTGTTGAACCGCTTCGAGCCCTACAGCTGCACTATATCGCTTTGCCTGGATGGCAATCTTATACCCTCGTTCATCCTCTATCAACAAATCTGCTCCGAAGTCGCGTGAAGCAGGTGTCAACTCGACCCGATATCCTGCTGTTTCAAATAAATCGGCAAGCCATTCTTCAAATTCTCGTCCTTCCATTCGATCGAGTCGTTTTTCAAGCGACGGCGTTAAAATGGACAAAAGAAGAAAAAGGATACACCCTACTATACTGATGATTAAGATTAAAGGTTCCCAAGAACTCGAAAAAAAATAAGTTCCGAAAATTCCTATCATTGCAAACAAAGTTGCTAGTAACAATCGTTTTCGTTTCAATCGTTTCATCGTACTTTTCCCCTCTACTTCGTCGTGACCTTTTTTTCACTATACTAAAATTCTTCGTCGGTTGCTTCCTTCAACAGGAAATACGACTCGTCTTGCAGAAGTAAACTAACGAGGAAAGACTGTCTTAAAATCCATGGTCGAAGACCAGTCAGGAGGTAGCTCATGGCAGAACATTCATCCCCTTCATCGCTACGAATCATTCACGCGACGATACGTGCTATGAAAGACCCCGTTCTTCTAGTCGATGCGAATGGAAAGATTCAATTTCATAATGATGCTTTTCAACACCAGTTCATGAACGCTCCGAATATCGAAACCGTTCAGGAGCTGTTTCCCATCACGGATGATTTCTTTCCATTACAGAAGGAAGCCGTCATTTCAACGACACATCAATTAACAGTCACAGCGATTGAAGCGACGGACTATTTTCTTGTCCATGTCGCTCCCCTGAAAATCGAGGACTTATTCAATTCAACGCTAGATATTGCTCTATTCATTACCGACTCGGAGTTTCGGATTCAAACCTGTAACGAGGTGGCAAGCACCTTATTCCGTTTCGAGCATGTCGAAGACATCATGGGTCTCCAAGCGACGATTCTACATGATGCAAAGGAAATCGCTACCCGCCGTCAACATCTCGAACAATTGAACTTAAAAGACTTATCGGACGCACAACTTTTTTTACTGCATGGACGGGAAGCCGAAAATGAATGGACCTATCATCGTTTGGATGGCTCAACGTTCCATGGGCGTCTTTATATGACGCGGTTGCCAAACGATACGTACTTCCTACTCATTCAGGACATCACACCGCAAAAACAAATTGAATGGCATCTAACGAAAAGCGAACGCCGCTTCCGACTCTTCTCGGAATCCGTCGTTGAAGCCGTCATCTTTCATGATCACGGAATCATCATCGATGCCAATCGCGCAGCAGAAGTCATTTTTCGGACGAAACTCGAGAAAATGAAAGGCAAGACGACGCTTGAATTGATTCATCCGGATCATCACGCGCGTGTCTTGCAACGCATCGAGGAGCATCGAGAAGAACCGTACGAAGTCCTCGGTCAACGTGCCGACGGAACCTCTGTCGAAATCGAAGTTTTTCCGCGTGAAATCATCTACAATAACATCCGGATGCGTGTCGCAGTCGTTCGTGATATTACAGAACGAAAAAAGATTGAGAAAATGCTTGAACGCGAAAAAAATGCCATCATGCGTCAACGTGACATCACACAATCGATTCTTCAAGCCTCTAATGAAGGATTCCTGCTGACGGAAGAGGATGGAAGTTTCATCTTCATGAACGTCAAAGCACGCAAGTTACTTGATGTACCAGGGATTGCGCCAAGTAAGATCCAAGAACGGATCAGCTTGATCCCGAATCTTGATTTGAATACCCGATTCGATATGTTACGACAAGTCGAAGAGCTACTCGCCGGAAAACATTCTGAACTATCGTTTCGTTTTACGTTGCAGCGACCGAACGAATCAAGTCCACTTTATTTTGAATTTTATGCGACGGCGATCAAGAAGGAAAAGAGTCGTATTTCTCGTCATGGTTTCTTATTCGTTTTCCGTGACCGAACTGAGGAAGCAAAGATGGATCAAGTCAAGGATGAACTTGTCAGTACCGTATCGCATGAGTTACGGACGCCACTCTCATCGATCCTTGGGTATATGGAATTGCTTCGCTACCGAGAGCAACCAGCTGATAAAATCAAACGTTATGTCGAAATCGTTCATGAAGAGACCAAACGGCTGACGACACTATTAAATGAGTTTTTAGATATTCAGCGTCTAGAGGGTGGAAAACAGGAGTATATCTTTACCTCGTTCTCATTACGCGATCTCCTCACATCGACCGTCGATGCCTATCGGGAAACCGTCGAACACCGGATTGAATTGGAACTGCCGGAAGATCCTGTACTCGTTTTTGCGGATGAGCACAAAATCAAGCAAGTCATGTTGAACTTGCTTTCGAATGCTATTAAATACTCTCCACAGGCGGATCACATCCAAGTCCGTCTCTCGGCAAACGAAGAGAAAGCGACGTTCTCCGTGACCGATTACGGACTCGGTATTCCACAAAATGCATTCGACAAACTCTTTACGAAATTTTACCGGGTCGATAACTCGGACATCCGGAAAATTGGTGGTACCGGACTCGGTCTTGCCATCTGTAAGGAAATCATCGAATCACACGGAGGAGCGATTTCAGTTGAATCAGAAATCAATGATGGTTCGACGTTCACCGTCGTTCTCGAACGCGATCCAAGAAAGGAATGGAATTGATGCGGACCTATTTCATGACGGGTTTTCCCGGCTTTTTAGCGACCAAACTAATTGAACAACTCGCACGTATTCCAGATCAAATCGCTTGTTTTCATGTGCTTCATTTATCGTCAGAACGAAACGCAGCTGTTAAGCGACGCGATGATCTTTTAGAACGCACATCCTTACGACCTGAGCAACTCGTGTTGCACGAAGGCGATATCACGCTTGAACAACTTGCTTTGTCGTATGATACACGGATGATCCTGCAACAAGAGGTCACACATATCTTTCATCTCGCCGCACTGTACGATTTAGCTACGGCATATGAACCTGCCTTTCGGATCAATGTCATCGGTACCGCGAACGTGACACAGTTTGCCCACACGTGCCGTGCTTTAGAACGCTACATCTACTTCAGTACAGCGTATGTCTCCGGTCTGCGCTCCGGAACGATTCTCGAAGAGGAATTACAGGCAAGTCGCTTTAAAAATGCTTACGAAGAAACAAAATACCTTGCTGAAGTGCGCTTACGCAAAGAACTCGGAACGATTCCCTATACAATCATCCGCCCCGGCATCGTCGTTGGACATTCTGAAACAGGTGAAACACCGAAATGGGATGGTGTTTATTTCGTTTTGAACGCGATGCGTCTTCTGCAATCCTTTGCTCCTCTTCCGTATCCTGGTCGAGCAAACGCGCTCGTCAATCTCGTGCCATATGATTATGTCATTGAAGCGACTGCTTATCTCAGTCATGCACCCGTCGGAAAAAATAAGACATATCATCTGACGGATCCATTTCCACATGGCGCACGCGCGATTTTCGAGATGTTACATGTCGCCTATTATGGACGTTACCCGCGTGGTATCGTACCATTTCGGCTCATCAGTACAGCGTTGACACCCACCGTCGCAAAACGACTCCAGATGCAACGTCAGACACTCGATTATTTCATCCATCCTGTTCAATACGATACAACACAGGTCTTACGTGATTTACGAGATACTGGAATCATTTGTCCGGACCTAACAGAAACGATGCCTCGGCTCGTCCAGTATTACCAAACACACGCGACACACTAAAAAAGTCCAATCGCTCTTCCCTAAGGGAAGTCGATTGGACTTTTTTTATCGGTTACCCGATCAACATATTTTCTTTTGGATAACGAATCGTCCGGTCTCGTTGTGCCGCAAACGTGAACAAGATCGTCAAGGATCCCACACGCCCGAGCAGCATCATGAACATGATCAAGAACTTCCCAAAGCTATTTAACTCTGGTGTCACATTCAATGATAGACCGACCGTCCCGAATGCAGAGACGGTCTCAAAGAATAGACCGATGAACGATAGATTCGGTTGACTCAACGCAAGGAGCGTCGTAATCAAAGCGATGAACAATAAACTGAAGACAGCAATCGCATACGCTTTTTGGATTGCCTGTGCTTGCACCGTCCGTCGCATCAGAACGGTCTCACGCTGTCCGCGTAGATACGTCCAGACATTCTTTAAGATGACCGCCGCCGTCGTAACCTTGATCCCGGAGCCTGTCGACGCGGAACCTGCTCCAATATACATTAAGACCATCATCAAGCCGATCGAGAGCGGCACCATCGTCGTTAAGTCGATTGTCTGGAAACCAGCCGTCCGTGTCGTGACGACTTGGAAGAATACGATATGAAGTGCATGAAAGAACGACTCGTCGCGTAATGAACCTAAGTGAGACACCCATTCATAGAGCATCATCGCTAAGACACCCAGTCCGTTAATGACGAATAACGACAGCACCATCAATTTCGAGTGTAGGGAGATTTTTTTGAAGCTTCGTTTTCCCGCGATGTCAGCAATGACCGTAAAGCCTAATCCACCAATCATCAAGAGCGCCGCGATCGTCAGGATGAACGTCGTATCTTGTTGGAAACCAATCAAGTTATCGCCCCAAAGTGCGAACCCTGCATTGTTAAAGGCAGATACGGCATGGAACAAACCGTAGTAAAGTGCTTTCCCAAAGCTATATTTGTATTGAATGAACAAATCGAGCGCAATCAAGAACATACCAACAATTTCGACAAGGACTGTCGTGACGATGATATTTCGAACAAGACGAATCGTTCCCCCTGGGCTATCGAGGTTGAACATTTCTTGGATGATGATGCGCTGACGAATTCCGATCTTTCGCCCTGTCACGCTCAGCAAGACGAGCGCAATCGTCATGAAGCCGAGCCCTCCGACCTGAATCAAGAGCATCATGATAAGTTGCCCGAACAGATTAAAGGCTTCCGCGATATTAATCGTCGATAGACCGGTAACGGTTCCGGCAGAAGTCGCGACGAACAAACAATCGATGAAGGAGATATCTTGCCCCTCCTGTTGCGAAATAGGCAACCATAACAAAAAACCACCTAGCAAAATCGTCAATGTGAAACCCGTCGCGATGAAGCGTGCCGGTTTATCGAACAACTGATGGTACATCAATTCACCCACACGACCAAAACGTGCCAGTGGTGAACGTCTTTTATGCGAGAACATCTTACTCCCCCTAGATTTTTTTCAGACAGAATTGTCTTTATCATACTCCCTCGAATTAAGAAGTTCTATCGAAATATGCAATCGACTAAACGTTTTCTTATTTTTTTGGTAAACTAGATAAAAGTGGACGTGTAATCATTAAAGGAGGTTGAGGGAAACAGTGGACCCTAAGACGGCTGATCATTCGATTGAGGATGTCTGGCGAAGGCTGGAACGGCAATCACAATGGATGCCTGCGCAATTGTATTATCAATTTGAGGAACTCTTGTCACTACATTTGGAGCAACCGATTCTAAATGAATTGTATCAAGTGTTAAAAAAATACGACGTACTGACCGATATAGAGCGTGACGAACGAAACGAAAGCATTCAAATGCTAATCGATGAAAACGGCGCTTGATTCTCGGTTTTTGGATTTCCGAGCAGAAGAAGTGTCTTCTGCTCTTTTATTTTTCGTTCTTATACGCATTACATACAGAAAGGTGGCACACATCAATCATGGATATCGTGTCGATAATCGGGATCATACTAGGTCTTATCACATTGATCGGAGGAATGATCTTAAAAGGTGCGCCTCCAGTCGCCCTACTTAACCCTGCAGCCCTCGTCATCATCTTCGTCGGGACAGCCGCTGCCATCATGATTTCCTTCCCGAAGGAACGCCTAAAGGTACTACCGGCACTGTTTAAAGTCATCTTTTTCGAACAAAAATTAATGACGAAACAAGTCTTACTCGGACATTTTCTGACACTTTCGACGCAAGCACGGAAAGAAGGACTGCTGTCATTAGAAGCAGCTTTAGAAGAAGTCGACAATGCGTTCATGAAGCGTGGTGTCATGATGGTCATCGATGGGCAGCCGTCTGAATATGTCGAGGACGTCATGACGCGCGACCTCGAAAACATGACGGAACGGCATCATGCCAATGCAAACATCTTCACGCAAGCTGGAACTTACGCTCCGACCCTTGGGGTTCTCGGTGCCGTCGTCGGTCTTGTTGCCGCTTTATCCGATCTGTCAGATATTGAAAAATTAGGTCATGCGATCTCAGGTGCCTTCATCGCGACGTTGTTCGGGATTTTCACCGGGTATGTCCTTTGGTTCCCGTTCGCAACGAAACTGAAGCAAAAATCAGCGAGCGAGATTCAACTGTACGAGATGATGATCGAAGGCATTCTGTCGATCCAAAACGGTGAATCACCAAAAAACTTAGAAGATAAGCTACTCGTGTACCTGACACCGAAGGAGCGTGCGAACTATGAAGCGGAAAAAGAAGCCGCATGACGAACATATCTCCGAAGGCTGGTTGATTCCCTACGCCGACTTATTGACCTTACTTCTAGCACTCTTCATCGTTCTTTTTGCTTCGAGTAATGTCGATGCCGTCAAGCTAAAAGCGATGTCCCAGTCGTTTAGCTCCGTCTTCAATGGTGGTTCAGGGATGATTACGAACAGCTCGCTCTCCACTCAAGAAGAAGAGGATTCGAAAAAACTCGACGCGCGAACGAAGGCACAAAGCTATGAAATCGCAGAACTCGAGAAGATTAAAGACGAAGCAAACAAATATATCAAAAATGAACAGCTCGAAAAAGACATCAAGGTGGAAATTACAAATGAAGGACTTGTCTTCACGATTCGTGACCGAGCCCTCTTCTCGCCAGCTCAAGCAGAAGTAAGAGGACGCTCGCTTCAAATCGCAGAAGGCATGAGTGCACTACTCGTCAAGGCAGGACAACGTCAGATTCAAGTCTCCGGTCATACGGATAATATCCCAATCAATACGGCACAGTATCCATCAAACTGGGAACTCAGTGCAGACCGGGCGATCAGTTTCATGCGTGCCTTACAACGCAATCCAAAGCTCGAACCAAAACGGTTTACTGTCAGCGGTTACGGAGAGTTCCAACCGATTGCGTCCAATCAAACAGAAGCCGGTCGTAGTCAGAATCGACGTGTCGAGGTATTGATTCGACCATTGATCGACTTAAAAGCAAACGTACTCGACGAAACGAAAGTTAAGTCCGGCACGTAAAAAAAGATCCTTCGTGGTTACCCACGAAGGATCTTTTCAATAATACGGACGAATCATGATATAGACGATGACGCCAGTGAAGCTGACGTATAACCAAAGCGGCATCGTAAAGCGTGTCCATTTTTTATGCTTTTCGAAATTTTGATTCACAGCATGCGCGAGTGACATCAAGACGAGCGGAACGATGACTGCAGCTAGAATGATGTGCGTAATCAAGATGAAGAAATAGATCGGACGAACAAATCCTTCTCCACCAAACTTCGTCGATTCACTGACTGCATGGTACGTGACGTATGAAATCAAGAATAGCGTTGTCGTCGTCATCGCACCACCAATGAAGCGGCGATGATTCACGCGGTTACCGCGACGAATCGAAATCCATGCGCCGAGCAACAGCATGAAGGTAAAGCTATTAAAGATGGCGTTCAAAAAAGGAAGTAACGTCCAATCGAATCCTGAGTCGACTTGTACAGGTGGCGCAAAAAATAAGAGAGCCACGAGTAGGTTGATGACAAGAGTCAACAGGATGACGAGTGGGACAAAATTCCGTTTAGTAGCAGGTTGTTGCATGAATCATTCTCCTTGTTTCCAGTCGAAATAACGTTTCAACCATTTTGGGATCGGACCAGCGAATAAACGCTCACGCCAGTAGACATCAGCAGCACGCTGAACGGCAGCACCACGAATCGGATACGGATGCACGACACGTGACAGTTGACCGACCTTATCTTTACGTGCCATTGCATAGACGACTTCTTGCATCCACTCGCCGGCTTGTTCTCCGATCGCATGTGCCCCGATCAGTTTCCCGCGTTTATCGGCGATGAGCTTGACGCGCCCTTCCGTCTGACCATTGATGACGAAACGATCCACTTCATCGAGACCCGTCTGGTAGACTTTGATGTCACCGTGTTTCTTACGTGCTTCTTCTTCTGTCAAACCGAGATGGAACAATTCAGGCGTTGTGAATGTTACCCACGGGACCGCTCGATAATCAGGTTTCGTCCGTAAACCGAACAAAGCATTTGTGACGACGGTTTTTCCTTCTAGTCCTGCGACGTGCGTAAACGGTAAGGAATCAATCGTATCTCCGACGGCAAAGATATGCCGCTGACTTGTCCGGAGCGAACCGTCGACTTGGACGAATCCTTTTTCGACATGAACACCAGCCCGGTCAAGACGTAACGCCTCGATGCGTGGCTTACGACCGACCGCGACAAGAACGGCATCCGTTTCGATGACACGTGATTCCCCATTTGCTTCGACCGTCACTTCGATGCCTCCAGCTGACTTGCGGACATGCGTGACCTTCGTATCGAGATGCAACGTCAATTCTTGCTCGAGCTGACGTTGAATGACTTCGACCATGTCACGATCTTCTTTTCCGAGCAGCGTCTTCATGCCCTCGATAACTGTGACTTCCGTTCCGAGGTGTGCGTAAGCTTGCGACAGCTCAAGACCGATCGCCCCACCACCAATAACGAGCAGCCGCTCAGGACGCTCTGTTAATTCAAAGATCGTCTCGTTCGTTAAATAATCGATCGTATCTAGTCCATCAATCGGTGGAATGATCGGTTGGGATCCTGTTGAGATCGCAAACTTTTCACCAACGACAAGCTGTCCCGCTACTTCGACTTCATGTGCACTAAGGAATGTCGCTTCTCCGATATAGACATCGACACCAAGATCTTCAAATCGTTTCGTTCCATCATGTGATTGAATGATGTTACGCGCACGATCAACGCTTGCTTTCGTTTTAGAATAGACCGCGTCTCCGTTCAGCGTCACGTTGTATTTTTCAGCCGTCCGCTTCATGACGTGCACGTCGTGTGCGGCTTCAATCAAAGCCTTTGAAGGAACACAACCATAATGGAGACAATCTCCACCTAGATGTGCATGACGTTCAATCAGGGCAACATGTGCACCAAGACTTGCTGCACCGGCAGCAATCGTCATTCCGGCTGCACCACCACCGATGACAACTAATTGATAGGTCTTCATCGCAAACCCTCCTCATACCGACGTGTGATGTCTTCCATCCGTTTACGGTTGACGCCCCAGTCAGAGTATCCGACACGTGATGCCGAACGGAAATGAATCACTTGTGCGGCTTCATCGAAGTAAAATTCGACGTCATCCTTGAAGCGAAAGACTTTACTCGTAAAGATGGCATGGATGTATGTTCCTTCCTCCTTAACGATTTTGACTCGGTCGAGGCTTTGTAGAATACGTAAGAGGTGGAACTTCGAATCCGCAAGCGTTCCTTTGAACGGGAGCGGACGCATTTTCATATCCTGTAGATCGGTTTGAGTAGATACCGCATTCGGTTTTCCGGAGAGCGGTTGAAGCGTACCATTTGAAACACCAAGTGCCATGACTGATTCCTCCGTTTCCTATCATCTGATCCATTTCGTACTATAATCCACTTTACTTTACCAGTTTCTGTTTCACTCTGCCTGTCTGAGTGTTTACGCTTTCGTGACAGGGAGCAGAATCGTCGCGATGACGCCGCCTTCTGGCTGATTGTCGATGAATAGCTTGCCTTCATGTGCTTCAACAAGCTCTCGACAAATCGATAGCCCGAGTCCCGTTCCGCCCTTTCCTTTTTGCACTTGATAAAACTTTTCCGTGACATGACGTAGGTGTTCTTTCGGAATACCAGGTCCTTCGTCACTGAAAGAAAGGAATAACACACGCTCGGAACGAACGAGTCGAACCGTAATCGCTCCTCCAATTGGTGAAAAACGGATTGCATTATCAAGCAGGTTCAAGAAGACTTGTTTCAATCGGTTTTCGTCGTATAGACCAATGACTTGCGCCGGTAACTTTTGCACAATCTGAACATTTTTCTCTTCCAGCTTTTGACGTAGTTGCGCTGCGACGGTCTCGATGATTTCCGTTAAGTTGACTTCCTGACGGTATAGGACGAGACGACTCGTCTCGAGTTTTGAGAAATCGAGTAACTGTTCAACGAGCGAAATCAAACGCTCCGTCTCTGAATGAATGATGCCCATCCCAAGCGACGCCTCTTCCGGCAACTGATCCTGTTCGACGAGTAACGTCTCACTCCAGCCTTTGATCGATGTCAACGGTGTCCGTAACTCATGGGAGATACCCGAAATGAATTCATCTTTCAATGTTTCCTGTTGTTTGATCTGTTGCCCCATATAATTGATCGTCCGTGCTAGTTCTCCAAGTTCGAACGAATACTCCTCGTTCACCTTAACGTCGTAATGTTGTTTCGCGATTTGGTCCGACGCACCGATTACCTCTTGGATAGGTCGAACGATCGAAGACACCAGACGTGAGGAATAAATGAAGGCAAGTCCCCAAACTACTGTACCCAAGAGGACGATTGCTAAACAAATTTCAATCACACGTCGGTCGATTCGTTCAAGCGATGTCGTATAACGGAGCGCTCCCGTCGTCTGACCGAATGACACGACAGGTTCCGTCACTTCCAGCAAATGCTCTCCCGTCGCCTCATCGTCATATCGTTTCGTGACGGTTTGACCCGCTCTTACTTGATTGACTGCCTCTCGCGTCAATTTACGTTGCGAAATGAACCCTGTCGAGGAATAACGCGGAATGCCTGTCGCATCCAACACTTCGATTTCTGCATCTGGATAGGCATAAGAATCGAGTACATCATGAATCGTCGCTTCTGAATCCGTGTAATCATAAGCGAGACCACTATTTGCAAACAACACCGCACTCGCATTCGCATGACGTTTCAAGACATCCGTCGCCGTCACGTAATAGTAGTTATAGGTCACGAATGAGAGAATCCCGATGACAAGTAGGACCGTCACCGTGATGATCGTCATGAATCGCATTAATATCTGGCGCTTCATTCTTCGTTACGCCACTTGTATCCATGTCCCCACAGTGTCTCGATGAACTTCGGTTCCGCTGGATTTTCTTCGATTTTTTGACGAAGACGGCGAATGTTGACATCGACTGTCTTTCGATCGCCGAAATAGTTCTCGCCCCATACCGCATCGAGTAGTTCATCTCGCGACATGACTTGATCCTCATTTTTAATGAAATGACAAAGTAAATCATATTCAGTCGGCGTCACTTCGACGTCAATGCCGTCTTTTTGGACACGCTTCGCTCCTAAATCAATTCGGAACGGTCCAGAAACAAGTTCACGCGGCTGTTTTCTGCGGCGTAATGTCTCTACCCGTCGCAGGAGCGACTGGATACGTGCGAGTAATTCTGCTGGACTGAACGGCTTCGCGATGTAGTCATCCGCCCCTACGCTTAGTCCCATGACTTTATCTTCTTCTCGCGTCCGTGCCGTCAGCATGATGATCCCGACCACTTCATCCTTCGCCCGCGCCTGTTCACAGACAGCGAAACCATCGACTTCCGGCATCATGATATCCAGTAACAGAATATCAAAGGTTTGTTGATCAAATTGCGCGAGTGCCTCTTTTCCGTTTTCCGCTTCAATGACGTCATAGCCTGCCCGTTTCAAATTGATGACGATGAAACTGCGAATCGCGTGTTCATCCTCGGCTACTAGTATTTTGGTCATTCTTTTCTCCCCCTGATTCTTTATTCCACGAGTGTGACACGATTGACGAACATTTCATAATCCTTCGTCGCATCGATCACATAGACATAATCGATGCCCTCTTTAATTTTTCGTTTTTGGTCACTAGCAATGTATTGATTCTTTGGAATGATCTCTAATTCAAAATCAACCTGCTTCGTATCCCGATTGATGAAACGAACGCGATTTTCACGTTTTTCGATCGTTTCCCGTGTCGCCCAATTGGCCGGGAAACGCATAACGAAATTGTATTCCTGATCAATGTACTGCTCTTCCCGTAGTTCGAATCCACTCTCAAGAAATGGCGGATTGTCCGATCCATTCCATGTGTAGTACGCGGTGATACGTGGCTTCGGCTCACCTTCACGCCCTTCACTACCGCCCGGCGTATATTGATGACCGAACTCGACGATTCCGTCTTGATCGACATCCTTCGGAAACGTATACATCGGTTCAACGATCTCATCGACTTGACCGAAGCGCACTTGTTCCAACGTATCGTTCGCTAAACGGAATAATGCGATGTGCATCTTAGCATCACGTGTATAAGAGACAATCAAGCCTTTATTGCGCGCAGCATTGATCGTATCGACTTCAAATAAATCATGTTCTGCGAATAAATCGCCATCTTTTGTCGCTAGCGTCGTCTCTTGACGCTTTTTCGACAAGATATCCTTATAATAGATCAAACGAGATGGACTTCCCTTTTGTAGAAGCACCATATCTCGCTCGCGATCTTGATTCAAATCATCCACCGACAGGCGGTCATACCGATCCACCTTCGTGACATCTCGTTGCTTCGACAACAGCTGTTCAATGATATATAACGTGTTTTCACCATAACTGGTAATCCCGATGACTAAATGGTTTTGTTTATGTTGCGCGTCAGATACGACTTCGAGTCGATCGATGGCTCGCCCATCAGCAACTGTCTGCCGTGTCACAAGTCGCCATTTTTCACCTTGTCGTTCATGAACGAGAAGATGAATCGTGAAACGTCCATCCTGCTCACTACGGTAGAAGGTGATCGCCTCATCCTTACCGTTTCGATCTAAATCAACGAGTTCGTATAGACGGGATACTGCTTGATTTCGTGGCGCCACGATTTCTGCCTGTTTCGGCAAATCGCGGTCAATCCGCTCTTTCAACGACTGCTCCCATGCCGGAAGGGACGGATGTTGGAGTAGAGAGGCGGGATGCGGAAACATCGTACTGCATCCTGCTAATAATAGACTTGATATGATCATGAAGAGATATTTCATAAAGTTGGAATCCTTTCCGTACGGGCTCTGTTTCCACTTTATCATACTCTCTCAATGGAGAGTATATTGTCGAATGGGACACAAGTTGTTACGATATACAGATAATTGAAAGGGGTTTGAATGTATGACGTACAAAATGATTGTTCTCGATTTAGATGATACCTTGTTGACAAGTGATCATACGATTTCACCACGTACGAAAGAAGCCTTACTTGCTGCGCAACGTCGCGGGAAGAAAGTCGTTCTTGCAAGCGGTCGTCCGACATATGCGATGCTTGATCTTGCAGAAGAACTAGAACTCGCACGATACGGAAGCTACATCCTGAGCTTCAACGGAGCTTCGATCATCGATTGCAAAACGAACGAATCACTTTTCCTCAGTACCCTCTCTCCGGAGACGGTCCATCGTCTTTATGATGTAAGTAAACGGGAGGATGTCTACATTCACACGTATGTCGGACATGAGATTCTGACAGAACAACCGAACGAGTATACGACACTCGAAGGACAATTGACTGGTATGGACGTCATTCCCGTCGCTGATTTTAAAACAGCGATTCAAACACCTGTCGTCAAGTGTTTAATGATGGCAGAAGAGACACACCTCGCGCGGGTCGAGCAGACGCTTCAACAAGAGCTTGCAGGGGAACTCGCGGTTGCTCGCTCAAAGCCATTTTTCCTTGAATTCACGGAAGACGGTGTCACAAAAGGCACAAGCCTTGCCTTACTGTCTGAGAAGCTTGGTATCGCTCAGGAAGAAGTCATTGCTTGTGGAGACGGCAACAACGATCTATCGATGATCGAATGGGCAGGTCTTGGCGTCGCGATGGCGAATGCAGCCGATACCGTTAAAGAAAAAGCCCAGTATATGACTGCTTCGAACGATGAAGATGGTGTCGCCCTCGTCGTCGAAAAGTTCATGATGGATGAAGAACCGACTATCTCAAGTCACTAAGTAACTCAAAAAAGCGTGTGTTCCGCATTCAACGGAACACACGCTTTTGATTTACGATAAACACCAGTCAATTGGCTCTCTTCCCTGCTCTTTCAGCCAAGCATTCGTTTGCGAATAAGGTTTGCTACCGAAAAATCCTCGGCTCGCTGATAAGGGACTTGGATGAACGGCTTCGAGAACAAGATGACGATTCGTATCAATCAGCACCTTTTTACTCTTCGCGTGATTTCCCCATAGGATGAACACGATCGGTTGTGTCTGTGTTCCTAGGACTTCAATGACCCGATCCGTGAATGATGCCCAGCCTTTTTTAGCATGCGATCCCGCTTTTCCTTCTTCAACCGTGAGCGACGTATTCAGTAAAAAGACACCTTGTCGTGACCAAGCTTCGAGATTTCCGGATGTAGGAGCCGGACAACCGATATCCGCGACGAGTTCCTTATACATGTTTCGAAGGGACGGCGGGATCGGAACTCCGTCATGGACAGAAAAGCTGAGTCCGTTCGCTTGTCCTGGACCATGGTAGGGATCTTGTCCTAAAATGACGCACCGGACGTCTTCCGGTGCGACCGCATCAAACGCATGAAAGATCCGCTCTTTCGGAGGATAGACGGTCGTCGTTTGATAGGCTTCCTTCAAAAAAGCCCACAATTCCTGAAAATAAGGTTTTTCCTTTTCTTCTTTTAACACCGTTTGCCAAGATGGATGCACATGGATCCGCTCCTTTTTCAGTCTCAAGTCGCTGTTCGTACGTCTTGATTCTGCTATGATGGATGATGAGGTGGGAAACTATGATTCAGACAAAACAATTATTTGGACTACCATTCGTCGATGCGACACCTTCGCAATGGTATACCCATATTAAAACAATCTTACACGACCGCGGAAAAGCCTTTCTTGTCACGGCGAATCCTGAGCTCGTGTTGCGTGCATTGCGCGAACCTTCTTACGAAGCCATTTTACGGCAGGCGACGTTTATCACACCAGATGGAATTGGTGTGACCGCTGCCAGTAAACGAATGGGAGCGCCCCTCACTGCGACATTGCCAGGGATCGAGACGGCACGTGAACTATTGCGGACGGCAGATGCACTGAAGAAGCGTGTCTTTTTGCTTGGTGGACGCCCGGAAGTTATGAAATCGTTGATCCATCAGTTATCGATTCGTTTTCCGAACATCCGCTTCGTCGGAACGTTTCACGGTTTTGGAAAGACAGAGGAAGCAACGCAAGCGATCGCAGAAGCACAAGCTGATCTTATCCTCGTCGCACTCGGTGCGCCAAAACAGGAGGAATGGATCGCTTCTGTTTATGATCAAGTCGATCACGGCATCTTCATCGGTGTCGGTGGTGCATTCGATGTCTGGTCCGGACATAGTAAGCGTGCTCCAAAATTATTCCGTCGCCTCAAGCTAGAGTGGCTCTATCGTATCTCGACGCATCCCCGCGGCTTTGAGAAATTAAAAGATTTGTTGCTCTTCCTGACGCTTGTGCTTCGCAAAAAATCAACGCTCTCTTAACTCAATACAAATACAAAAAGGCTCCCGACACGGCGGGAGCCTTTTTTACGCTTATCTTATGCGTTGACAGTCGAGAATGAACGACCGAGTTCTTTCGCTTTTGCGATTGCTGCTTCTTTGATTTCTTCTGCTTTTTCTGGGTTCATCGCCATACCTTCGATGAAGAGGGCATCGTAGTCTGTTACACCAGTGAAAGCAAGTGCTTGACGGAGGTAGTCATCACCGAAGTTAAGACCAGATCCTGTGTACACGCCACCTGTCGCTTGGATGTGGAGTGCTTTTTTGCCTTCCATCAAACCTTTAGGACCTTCTGCAGTGTAAGCGAATGTTTTACCTGCAAGAAGTACGCTGTCGATGTACATTTTGAGACGTGCTGGGAAAGAGAAGTTCCACATTGGTGTGACGAAGACATACTCATCTGCTTCCATGTATTGTTCGAGATGTTTTGTCATCGTACCAACTTTTGCGATCTCCACTTCTGTTAATTCTTCGCCTGTTGCGAATTTGCCCCATGCGCTTAACACGTCTGTGTCGATTTCTTGGACTGTTTCGTTATATAGGTCAAGAACTTCTACTTCAGCTGAAGGATTCGCTGCTTTGTAGCTTTCGAGGAATGCTTCACCGACTTGAAGGCTGAAAGAGTGTTCTGTAGCTTTTGGGTTAACAGTTACATAAAGTAATTTAGTCATTATTATTTCTCCCTTTTATTTAAAGTAAATTCTGTAACTAAACATACCAACCACCTTTTCGTTTGTCAATTAGTTTGACTTCTGATTGTAGAAAAAAGCTCAAGTCCGTGACTTGAGCCTTTTCCATCATATGAGTGCTAATCCTTATGCATTTTCGAGCGGCGTATAATGTTCGGCTCGTAAACCGATTCGTTTCAATTGATCAATCAACTGTTCCTTTTCCGACACTGACAAATCCTTGAACAAGTCTGCTAAAAAGGCTTCATGCTTCGGGAATGTCTCTTCCATCAGTTCGCGTCCAGCTTCCGTTAATGTTCCAAACGTGACACGACGATCCGTCGCACATGATTTTCGCGCAATCAATCCACGCTTTTCGAGTTTATCGACGACATACGTCACACTGCCGCTCGTTAACAGAATTTTATCGCCAATCTGTTGTAAAGGCGTATCCCCTTTGTGGTAAAGCAATTCCAGGACTCCGAATTCCGATAAATTCAACTGATGTGTTTTGATGTCTGCCTTTACTTGCTCCGTCACCGCATGCATCGTCCGAGATAGAACAACGAGCATTTTTAATGCCAGCTTCGAGTCTGTCGATTCCATTTTACGTTCGCCCCTCTTTGTGTTGTATCGTCACAATCATAGACTTCTTTGTCTACTCGGTCAATTCTTGCTGAATTTTCTCAATCAATCCATTGCTCAAAAATAGTTCTTGCCGTGAAACGCGTTTCATACCCTATCGTCTTGATATACACTAAAAAGGAGGTAATCATCATGTCGATCCATACTCGGTTAACCCAGCTATTCAAGCGGAATGTTGCTTTTGAATGGGCGATTGAACAATTGCACACACCAGCAGGCTATTATTTGTGTCAACACACGTTGGTTGATCAATATCCTGATTTGTCTCCTCAAGAAAAAACACGACTGCTCTCAAAAATCAATGAATTGGCTGAACAGACATCTCCATTCTCGGCTCCCGTCTCCCGACAGGATTGGCGCCGACTTGAACAACGATTATCTCGCCAGACCTAAAGGAGGGATGCGCGATGACGAACATCCGAGACTTGGCACGTGAAGCAAACGTGTCCGTCACGACAGTCTCACGTGTACTAAATGATCACCCATACGTGGCGAACGAGAAGCGACAAGCTGTCCGAGAAGCGATAGTAAAACTTGGCTATATCCGTAATCAAACCGCTGTCCATCTTTCGACGGGCATGACGAAGACGGTCGGTGTCATGCTCCCATTCGTTGATCATCCATATCACGCCGCCATTCTCCAAGGCATCGCACAAGCGGCTTTTGACGCCAGTTATCGTTTCTTGACGTGGCAAACGAATTATGTGGAAACGCATGAGCAACTCGCTCTTGATGCGCTAGCGCAACAGGAGATCGACGCACTCATCGTCGTGTCGCACAGCCTTCCGTTATCAGCGATTTTACCGTACGAACGCTATGGACCGATTGTCTTTTGTGAACACCACGAAGACGTCGCTGCTGTCTATATCGATCACTATACGGCCTTTCAACAGGGACTTGCACATCTACGACAACAAGGACATACAAGCATTGGTATTTGTCTCTGGCGCCCCGACAGTACGAATAGTTTGGCGCGTAAACATGCGTATCAAGAAGTTGTCAGTGACGCGTTCGTCTACGAACAGACATTGACGATCGAAGATGGTGCGAACGTCGCAAGGCGCTGGATGCAACAGAAACAACGACCGAGCGCCATCTTGACTGCCAGTGATCACGTTGCCGCGGGACTGATCTTGGAACTACGAAAACAAGGCTATCAGGTCCCGGGAGATCTCTCTGTCATTGGCTTTGATGGAAGTGAACTCGCTGAAGTCTTATCGATGACGACGATCGCGATTCCATATGCTACGATCGGACGACATGCTTTTCAGCTAACAGTTCGAAACGATATGAATATTCGTCCGCAAATCGAAGTACCGTCAACATTCATTGCTGGAACGACCGTTCTTCCTTATACCTGAATCCATATAAAAAAGCGACGAGTTCATCGATTTGAATTCGTCGCTTCATTTCGTTTAAAGTGCCCCTGCTGCTACATACCGTGATCCCCAGTAGCCGCCACGGAATGATTCTTTGACAACTCTTCCATAATACGAGTTCGCATTGATCATCGTACTCCCATCGACAGCGATCCCAACGTGCTGAATGCCACTACCGTGTGTAAAGAAGACGAGATCCCCGGCACCAGGAGCTGTACGTTTCGTCGATGAATACTGAGCAGCTGCTGTGCGCGGAAGTGATTTTCCTAGTGCTTGATAGACGTAACGTGTAAATCCAGAGCAATCAAAGCTAACTGGACCCGTCGCGCCAAAAACATAAGGGCGTCCTTTAAGACCTTCCGCTACCGATACGATTGTTGACCCTGTTTTGCTCAATCCTTTTGTTGCTTTTGCATTGTATGCTTTCGTATACATCGAAGCGATATACGCTGTTTTTCCTTGATGACGAATTTGGTACCAATCTTTCACTTTTCCGCTCACTGCCACGGACTGTCCAAGTTTCAATTGACCGACTCGCTTACTCGATGCTGTCGCTTTCGCTCGGATATTTAACACATCCACGGAGATCGTGACTTTCTTACTCGTTGCGGCTTGTGTTGATGACGGAACGAGTGTCCAGCTACTGATTAGTAACGTTAAGGTTAGCAAAACGCGAGTGACAGTTTTCATCGATCATTCTCCTCTTATGTATGAGTATAATATGCACTTGAATTGTCAGATAATTTCTGTTTTTATCCTATCACGTTCCAGATTTTCATCATGTTACAGTTATTTAACGCGAATTCTTTCTTGTAATACTTTTGTAACAAAACAAAAAAAACAGATATGCTGAATGGCTTATTCTCGCCATTTCTGCATATCTGTCCGTTTTAGTGATTTAATCGTTTTTTCAAGAATCAATTGACTTCTTTTTTCGGAAACGTGCTAAGAATTCGTACACGATTGGAACGATAAGAAGTGTCAACAATGTCGAACTTGTAAGTCCACCGATGACCGTCACGCCTAATCCTTTTGAAATTAATGCGCCACCTTCGAGTCCAAGGGCGAGTGGTGCAAGGGCACCGATCGTCGCAAGGGCTGTCATCAAGATTGGACGTAAACGTGTACCTGCTGCATCGAGTAGTGCTTGACGCGTCGATAAACCTTCTGCTTCTTTATGAATGACACGGTCGATCAAGACGATCGCATTTGTCACGACGATCCCAATCAACATCAAGGCACCGATTAAGGACGATACAGAAATCGTCTCGCCTGTAATCAGAAGTGCAACGAGCCCACCGATGATTGCGAATGGAAGTGAGAACAAGATGACGAGTGGCGTCAATGCTCCTCCGAACGTAATGACAAGGACGAGATAGACGATGGCTACAGCTGCTGCCATTGCTAGACCGAGTTGTGTGAATGATTCTTGGATCTGTTCAGTAACTCCGCCTTGCTCATATGAGACACCCGTTGGACGATCGATATTCTTGACGGATTTTTCAATCGCTTGAGAAGCTTCTGTTGCTTTATCCGTTTTCAGTTCTGCTGTCACAGTAGCAACGAGTTTTCCATCGCGTTCGTTGAGTGAGTCAGGTGTCGTTCCTTTTTTCACTTCAACAAAATCGGACAGTTTACGAACACCAAGTGGTGTCACGACATCTGTCTCTTCCAAGTCTCGTATCGAATCATATGTCGTTTGTTCGTTTGGAACGATGACATCGAGTTCCTTCCCATCCACCTTAATAGTAGAAAGTGGTTTTTCCTCACCTTGGACATTCGCGATACCTTGTGCGAGTTGTGCTGTTGAAACACCGAACTCAGCCGCTTTTTGCTGATCGACTTCGAACGTATACTGCGTATAAGCTTCTTTTAAATCTGTCGTTACTTTTCGAACATATTTCGTTTCGCCTTCGATCGCATCGACGAATTTCGGTGTAACTTTTTCTAAATCTTCAATGTTATTCGCGAAGATCGAGTACGAGACACCTGACGACGCAGCTCCACCACTAAAGTCTTGCTCTTTCCATTCTCCTGTCGGAATGTCGGCATTCAACTGCTTGATTGCTGTCTGTTTAACATCTGCGAAATCTTCTGTGTCTGGATCATACTGGACGATAAAGACACCTTGTTTTGTATTCCCTGGGTTCAATGGATTTTCTCCACCGACGGTAAACTGAAGATTGTCGATATTTTTTTGTTTGTTGAAATAATCTTCTGCTTGATCAGCTGCTTTTAACGAATCATCCAACGTTTGTCCTGGTTTTGGATTGTACGTGACATACAGTGTTTTTTCTCCTTCTTGATTCAAGAAGTTGACACCAATTGTTGGTACAAGTGCAAAACTTCCGATCAATAGTAGGACGGATAGTCCAAAAACGATGAATTTATGGTTCAACGACCAATTCAGCATACGACGATAACCGTTCGCAAGCTTACCGCCCTCTTCTTTTTCTGGTTTTGGTGCCTTACCGCGCTTAAAGAGCGAGTCCGCAAACATCGGAACGACCGTGACCGCTACGATCAAGGACGCAAATAGTGCAAAGACGACTGTCAATGCGAACGGTAAGAAGAGTTCTCCGACGAATCCCGTAACAAATCCGAGTGGTAAGAATACAGCAATTGTAACGACCGTTGACGATGCGATTGGAATGAATACTTCTCGTGTTGCACTGATGATCAGTTCTTTTCCTTTTAACTTTTCTGTCGGATCCGTCAAACGGCGGTAAATATTTTCGATGACGACGATGGAATCATCAACGACTCGACCGATTGCGACCGTCATTGCCCCAAGCGTCATGATATTTAAAGAAATATCCATCTGCTTCAGCACAAGAATCGCCATCAGAAGAGATAGTGGAATCGAAATGACTGCGATGATCGTTGATTTGATGTTTCGAAGGAACAGCAAAATGATGACGATGGCAAATAATGCACCAATCAGTGCCTTACTAATCATCGTTGAAACGGATTCCTCGATTGGTTTCCCTTGATCAAGTGTCACAGATGCATTGACCGTTCCGTTTTCTTTTTCAAAGTCTTTAATCGTCTGCTTGACGCCATTGACGACATCAACCGTATTTGCGTCCTGCGATTTCGTCACTTGAACACCAATCGATCTTTCGCCATTCGAACGAGAAATCGATTCTTCAATCCCTTTGTCTTCAATCGTCGCGACTTGCGACAACGTGACAGTTGGTACTTGTGTTGGTGCTTGAGTTGCTTGTCCCGACGTAGCACCTGTCGACGGTGTCGTTCGGGATGCTGCCTCTCCTGTTGCTGATGGTGCTTGCCCTGCTTGCCCTGCTTGCCCTGCTTGCCCTGCTTGCCCTGCTTGCCCTGCTTCAGGAGTATTCGCTGCTGGCGGTGTATATGGAAGACGAAGATCTTTTAATTCTTTGACCGTCGTTGCTTTTCCATCTAGTACAACTGCCTGTTCTTTATCTCCTAGCTCGTACAAACCAAGCGCTAAACGTGAATCATTAGCTTGAATTAATTGTTTCGCATTCTCTTCTGTTAAACCGTAACGTTCGAGTTTTTTCTCATCAAATTGAATCTCAATTCGACGAATTTCTTGACCTGCAACTTGAACCGTTTGAGCACCTTCGATTCCCTCAAGCTTCGGTTGAAGTTCGTTTTCGACGAGTTTCGTCAACTCAGACAGAGAGCGTTCCTTGTCTGAGACAGCGAATCCGATGACTGGAAATGCATCAAAGGAAATCCGTGATACTTGTGGCTCTTGGACACCTTCTGGTAGTTCTACGTTTGAAAGAGCTTCTTTTACCTTTTGCTCTGCTTCTTCCATGTCTGTACTGAAGTTGTAGTCAATTTGTAAGTTCGATGCATTTTGGAAGGACGTCGAACGTACAGTATCGACACCTGGTAAATTTTCGACCTTACTTTCAAGTTCTCGACTGACTTCATCTAAAACCTGTTCTGGTGTAGCACCCGGATAAATTGTCGTCACGGACACGGTTGGTGTCGTGATGTCTGGCAATGTCTCAAGCTTCATCGATGTTCCCGCATAAATACCGGCAACCGTGATGATGATCGTCATAAGCCAGAGGGCAAACTTATTGTTCACCGAAAACTGGATGATCTTTTTCATCGTATGGTTCTCCTTCACTCTTCAATTTGCTTGTCTAATTGTCGTGCACGTTCTATTAATTGCTGAATCAATCGTTGTCGGATAGTCGGAGAAGGTGCACCGAACTGAAAATGCTCCGACATTTTCAAACCGTCTAATGTAAAACGAATCGATAACACCTCAACCGGATCCATCTGTTCTGTCAGTTGGCGGAAGAAATGCTCAACTTGTCGCTTTCGTTCCTCGACGAACGTCGCGTGATCCTTTAACAAGGACAATAAGTAAAGAAGCGCATCCATGTCGAGGTGGAATTCCTCTTGCTGCTGGATTTGCAACGTCACGAACGCTTCCATCGGTCCCATCGTCAACTGATGCTGTTCGTACAGTTCAAATTGACGTGCTTCTTGCGCTTCGATGACTCCCATCAGCAACGCTTCTTTCGAAGCAAAATGATACAATAGTCCACCTTTCGAGACATTTGCCTGTTTCGCGACTTCATCGAGCGTTAGCTGAGTAAAGCCTTGTTGCAATATGATCGCTGTCGTTGCTTCAAGAATCCGGCGACGTGTCTCTTGTGCTTTTGCACTAGCCAAAAGCCTCCCCCTTTTCCTATCTATTTTACTGTACCGTCTGGACGGTTTCTTTTTATAGTGTACGGATTCTCATTTCGAGATGCAATCGCTTTGCTTATGTTTCACGTGAAACTTTCGTGAACGAAAAAAACGCTTACGCATTTTATTATACGTAAGCGTTCTGAAGTGGATTATTCGTTTGCTTCACGTGCACTCTCTCGTAGCGCCGCTTGCATCGTTTCGAACAGGTGACGCTCCCGTAACACTTGGACACCACGATCCGTCGGTCCACCAGGTGCTGCAACGTCAGCAATGAGACGATCTGTGCTCTCATTAGAACGCATGAGAATTTCAGCTGAACCTTTCATCGCTTGAGCAACGATTCGACGTGCATTTCCCTCTTCAAAACCGGCATCCGTCAAAACTGGTACCATACCAGCTACGATTTCATAGAAGAATGCTGGACTACATCCAGCTGCCGCCATGAACGCTGGCATCGTTGTTTCATTTGCCTCCGCGATTTCTCCGACACGTTCAAATAATGCCTCGACTACACTTCGGATCTCTTCGTTCACGCGTGAGCCGAACCATAGTCCAGTCATTCCTAATCGATGGGCAACGGGTGTATTCGGCATGACAGCAACTGTCGGACGTTCTGTTAACCGTTCGATTTCGTCCGGTGTAATGTGAGCCGCAATCGAAACGATCGTTTGATGCGTCCATTGTTGGTTTGCTACGTAGGCAAGTACACCATCGGGTTGCATGCCAAGCATGACGACATCATATAAGGAGACATCTTCTTGCTCGACCGTTTGAATGCCGTGTCGCGCCGCGACTTCCGTCAAGCGTGCTCCACCACTGCGATTCGTCATCGTAATGTCCTCACGCTTAAATCCAGAAGCGACCCACCCTTGAACGAGCGCCTCACTCATCGCACCTGCTCCTACTACTAATAGTTTCATCGTCTATCCTTCCTTTCCCTCAAAAAAAGACCAGTCATGACTGGTCTTATGCGGGTCCATTATACACGAACAGCTAAATCTTCAACAGCGACGACACGAAGACCCTTGTCGTCAAGTTTCTTCACGATTTTTTTCTTCGTCTTCTCGTCACAATCTGTTGGTAACGTAATTAATACGCGACGCATGACACTACTCTTTGCATCGAGAGTCATCAGACTCGCCACCGTTGAATATTTGTTAACGATCTTCGAAATTTTCTCGAGCGCCCCTTTTTGTTCACTTAAGGCTACCGTTAAGACGTAACTTCCCGAATCACGATTCCACGCTTCCTCAAGCATTCCAAGCATCTTCCCGTGCGGTAAGATACCGAAAAAATGACCGTCGTCATTTAAGACCGCAATATACGGTAATTCCTTAATTGAGAAGAAGACTTCAAAGAAATTACTTCCTGTATAGATGTATTTGGATGTATTCTTAATCAGCGACATGACATTGTCGTCTAAACTGCCACCATTCATCCCATGACGATAAATGTGCATCTTATAGATATTCCCCTTGAAATCCTGTCCTGTCTGACTAAGAACCGGGACACATCGGTATCCGGTTTTTTCAAGCGTGTCAAGCGCTTCACGGATCGTCGCTGTTTCGGAAATCGTGACACATTGGTGCTTCGGGATACATAAACTTTGAACGAGCATAATAAAATCCTCCTCTTTTACCTAATTACGCAGACTTAATCATATCATTCGATTTTCATACGCCATATCCTCTTTTCCCACTTCTGATGCGCTTTTATTCTTACAATCACAAGACATTCGCTTGTAATCACAACGCAATCCAACCTATTTCAATTAAGTACACATGTAATCTCCTATTGTCAGATAATTTATTAAATCTACAATCACCTTCATATTAAGATTTATTAAGATTTCGTAAAGACGCTTCATAAATGTATTCTTTTACAATACCGTCTGCTACAATCGAACTCGTGAAGTTGCTTCACTATATTCTATTCTTGTTCTTAATATGGAGGCAGAAGAAATGTTTAGTAAAAAACAAGATCCATTCGCAGTTAAATTATCAGAAATCGCAGGACACTTAAAAACGACTTCGCAATTCTTCGTTGACTTTAAAATCAACGGCATCGCGGATGTAAAAGAATTTGCACATAAAGTAAAAGACTTCGAAACAGCTGGGGACGATTTGATGCATCAGTTGATCATCGACTTGAACAACGCGTTCATCACGCCAATCGATCGCGAAGACTTACTCGCACTCGCTAACGCACTCGATGACGTCTTAGATGGCTTTGAAGAATGTTCTGCTATTTTCGAAATCTACAATATCGTTCAAGCAGACGAGCACATGATTAAGTTCGTTGATGAAATCAACATCGCTGTTTCAGAACTCGCAACGTCAATGGATCTTCTTGTTGCACGTAAATTGCAACCGATGCGTGAACACGTCATTAAAATCAAAGAACAAGAGACGATTTGTGATAACTTACGCCGTAAATCAATCAAAGCATTGTTCGCAACAGAAACAGATCCAATTAAAATCATTCAATACAAAGAAATCTATGAATCGCTCGAATCAATCGCGGACTACTGCCAAGACGCAGCTAACGTCATTGAAACGATCATCATGAAAAACGCTTAAGTGAGGAGCTAACGAGATGGATAGCCTGTTTATCATCACCGCCATAATCGTGATTCTCGCACTTAGCTTCGACTTCATCAACGGTTTCCACGATACAGCGAACTCAATCGCGACTGCTGTATCGACTCGCGCTTTGAAACCACGCCATGCCATCATTTTGGCTGCATCGATGAACTTCCTAGGTGCAATCACATTCACTGGAGTCGCAAAAACGATCTCTGGTGACATCGTTGACCCGTCAACACTTGAACACGGGAGCTATGTCGTCATCGCTGCCTTGATTTCAGCCATTGCTTGGAATCTCTTGACTTGGTACTTTGGTATTCCGTCAAGTTCGTCGCATACACTGATTGGTTCGATTGCTGGTGCAGCTGTTGCCTCTGTTGGATTTGGTGGCATCGAAGCAAAAGGGTTCTTGAAAATCGTTGAAGCTTTGCTGATTTCACCAGTACTCGCCTTCACACTCGGTTTCATCGTATATGCAGTCTTTAAAATCATCTTCAAAAAAGGAAATTTGGCGAAAACGAATCGTCGCTTCCGCCACGTCCAAATCGCAACTGCTGCATTACAATCGTACACACACGGTACGAATGATGCGCAAAAAGCGATGGGGATCATCACACTCGCTTTGATTTCGTCTGGTTTCCAAACGGATCACGAAGTTGCCACTTGGGTTAAACTTTCCTGTGCGATCGCAATGGGTCTCGGAACATCTGTCGGTGGATGGCGCATCATCAAAACCGTCGGTGGTCAAATCATGAAAATCCGTCCAGTCAATGGTGTAGCAGCTGACTTAACATCAGCAGCAATCATTTTTGGTGCAACGGCGATTCATCTTCCTGTTTCGACGACACACGTCATCTCATCTGCCATCTTAGGTGTAGGTACATCGCACCGTAAGAAAGGTGTCAAGTGGGGAACAGCGCAACGCATGCTTATCACATGGGTCATCACATTGCCGATTTCAATGGCTTTAGCTGCTATGATCTACTATATTCTCGACTTCTTATTCATTAAATAAGTACGCACCCCGCCTATTCAAGATAGGTGGGGTTTTGTCTACGCTAGAAGCGTCGACAGTTGTTGTTTTTCCCATAATTCGCTATCATGAAGAACAAGAAGGATTGTCTATTTCTTTAGGAGGAATGCCCCATGACAAAACGTAAAGCCTTAACGATTGCTGGTTCCGACACGAGTGGTGGAGCTGGCATTCAAGCTGATTTAAAGACGTTCCAAGAACTTGGCGTCTACGGAATGAATGCCTTGACGGTCATCGTCGCTCAAGATCCTGATCACTCTTGGCATCATGCGGTTTACCCAATCGACACAGAACTCGTCCGGACACAAATCCACACGGTCCTTGGAGGTATTGGTGTTGATGCGATGAAGACGGGAATGCTCCCGACTGTCGAAATCATTGAAGCCGTTGCCGAAAAAATCAAATCATCCGGCGTCCAAAACGTCGTCATCGATCCTGTTATGGTCTGTAAAGGCGAGGATGAGGTGCTAAACCCTGATACAGCGAACGCACTTCGTGATGTCTTGACACCACTTGCGACAGTCGTCACACCGAACGTCTTTGAAGCAGGTCAATTATCGGGTCTTGGTAAAACGCCAGCAACGATAGACGAAATGAAACTTGCAGCAGCGCGGATTCATGAAAAAGGTGCGCAATACGTTCTTGTTAAAGGTGGCAGTAAGATTGACCATCCACAAGCAGTTGACGTGCTTTATGACGGAAAAGAGTTTATCCTGATTGAGGACGAACGAATCGAGACACCGTACACGCACGGTGCCGGCTGCACGTACTCTGCAGCAATCACGGCCGAACTCGCAAAAGGTGCATCGGTAGAAGCTGCTGTCCGTACAGCAAAATCTTTTATCACTTCTGCGATTCGTCATTCATTCCGTTTGAATGAATACGTCGGACCAACTGATCACGCTGCACATCGTACAGTCCAGTCTTGATCCGCTTAAGAAGTCCGCGATATCCGCGGACTTCTTTCTGTATAGGAGAGGAGAATGATTTATGCAAGCCATTGATTTACAAGAGATACAGCGTTATATCGACGAACATGCGAATACACCGTTATACGTACACGTTGAGACGACGAACGGTGCCTACGCGACGCACCAAGATCCGACCTTCCATAGCGCAGGGATGTTTTTCCGTAATGCGGAAATCACTTACGAACGTGGTTTGATCACAGGAAACGGTCCTTACCGGATCGGTTTGAAACTTGCACACGGCTGGTTATACGGTGAGGGATTAACTGATTTCGAATTTGCTGGGGATCAATTGTTGATTGCCGGTCACGATGTCGAAGGACGTCTTGCGATTGCTTTTGAACTTAGCCCGACACCATTTGCTCAAGGTGCAGAGGAGGTAGACGCATGACACACGAAGATCATTTACTCGTCGTCTTCCCTCACCCGGATGACGAAGCCTTCAGTTCTGCTGGTACGATCATCGAGCACGCAGAAAATCGTGGTCCTGTCACATATGCTTGTTTGACGCTCGGTGAGATGGGCCGTAACATGGGACGCCCTGTCTTTACGAACCGGGAACAGCTCGCAACGATTCGCAAACGTGAGTTGATCGATGCAGCTGAAAAAATGAAGATTTCGGATCTCCAAATGTGGGGACTTCGCGATAAGACCGTTGAATTCGAGGATGAAGCGGCACTTGCTGACCGTATCCTTACGTTGATTCAACAAACGCGTCCGACTCGCTTGATTTCATTTTATCCGGGTTACGCGGTCCATCCCGATCACGAAGCGACAGCTCGCGCCGTCGTTCGTGCCCTTCGGATGATGGATCCTGCCGATCGCCCTGAGTTCCTTGCGGTCGCTTTTGCGAACAATACGAAAGAAGAGCTTGGAGAAGGAACATTCATTCACGATGTCAGTGCCTATACGGATCAAAAGATCAAGGCACTCGAAGCACACGCTTCTCAAACAGGTGGTTTGATGAAAGTCATCTCGGAAGACTCGAACATCCGTGACCTGCTCGTCAAAGAACGCTATTACCACTATCCGCTGTAATTTCCTATTAAGAGATGCCGATCGTCCGAGCGACAATCAGCATCTCTTTTTTGGCCTTCATTAGAAAACGTCGACTTTTTTGATGGCTTCTGCTAGTGTGAATAGTTGAGACTACGTCTCCGGAGTTCGTAACCTCCTCCGTTATAAAAACTAGGAATGGAAGTGTACATTATGAAAAACGAACGTGCTCTTGTCGTCTTTAGCGGCGGCCAAGACTCAACGACTTGTCTGTTTCAGGCACTGAAACAGTATGAAGAAGTCGAAGTCGTGACGTTTAATTACGGACAACGTCATGCACAAGAACTCGAAGTCGCACGCGACATCGCCTCTGAGCTCGGTGTCAAACACCATGAGCTTGATCTCTCTCTTCTCAGTCAACTAACGAGTAACGCCTTGACTGACCACAGCCAAACCATCACGACGAACGAAGATGGTCTACCTTCTACTTTTGTAGATGGACGGAACCACCTGTTTCTTTCGTTCGCAGCCGTCCTCGCGAAAGGACGCGGAATCCGTCATATCGTCACTGGCGTATGTGAAACGGACTTTTCTGGTTACCCAGACTGCCGTGATGCCTTCATCAAGTCACTGAATGTGACATTGAACCTTGCAATGGACTATCCATTCGTACTGCACACGCCACTCATGTGGCTCGACAAAAAAGAAACGTGGGCGCTTGCCGACTCGCTCGGTGCGTTTGATTTCGTTCGAAATCGCACGTTGACGTGTTACAACGGCGTCATTGGAGATGGTTGCGGCGAATGCCCGGCCTGTGAATTACGAAAAAATGGATTAGATGCATACATCAAGGAGGTTCAACACACATGACATTCAATTACGAAGCACCTGAAACGGTCGAGCGCCCGACTGGCGACTCGCTTATCTATACGAAATCTCGCGTCATGATCGTCAAAAAACTGACGTTTGACGCAGCGCACCACCTATATGATTACGATGGGAAATGCCGTGCGCTTCATGGTCATACGTACCATGTCGATATGGGCATCAGTGGTTTTCTTGATCACCGCGGTATGACACTTGATTTTGGTGATCTTAAGAAAATCTTTAAAACACATCTCGAACCACTTCTCGATCACCGTTATTTAAATGAATCATTACCATACATGAATACGACAGCTGAAAACATGGCGGCGTGGATTTTTGAGACGCTCGGACAACACCTTCCAGACGAACGTGGACTTCGTGTCGAATTCGTCAAACTTTATGAGACGCCGACTGCTTTTGCTGAAGTCCGTCGTGAGTGGATGAACGAAGCATGAGTGCCTTAACGAAAACGCCAAAAATTCCGGTTCTCGAGATTTTCGGACCAACGTTCCAAGGGGAAGGACGATCAATCGGTCAAAAGACGATGTTCGTCCGAACCGGTGGCTGCGACTATTCCTGTTCATGGTGTGACTCCGCCTTCACATGGGATGGTTCTGAAAAACCTGAACTCTTGACGGCAGAGACGATCATGGAACGCCTCGATGCACTCGGCTCTTACGGACATGTCACGATTTCTGGTGGGAACCCGTTACTTCATGCTTCGATCGGTACGCTGGTTGAGGCATTAAAAGAACGAAACATCACGATGTCGGTTGAGACACAAGGTTCTTACTGGCAAAATTGGTTACTTGATATCGATGACGTCACACTCAGTCCTAAACCGCCCTCAAGTGGCATGAACATCGATTTTGATCGTTTGGATGTTTTTTTCAAGCGTCTACCAGAACAACAGCGTGCCGTTAAAATCGTCATTTTTGATGAAGCAGATCTTGATTTCGCGGCGATGATTTCAGAGCGATATGCCTTAAAAACGCTCTATCTATCACTCGGAAATCCGGATCCGCACGAAGAAGGTACGATCGCCCCACGGATGCTACACGATTTAAAAACACTTTGGGAACGCGTTGCTCGTGATGAACGTTTTAATCACGCACGTGTCCTACCACAACTACACGCCCTCGTTTTCGCGAACGATCGTGGCGTCTAAGGAGAAATGATTCATGCGCCCTGAAGATCTAAACGACTTATCGTTACTCGGCCAAAAAGCCGTTCCATACATTTTCGAATATCAACCCGAAGTTCTCGAAGCGTTTCCGAACCGCCATCCGGAAAATGATTACTTCGTAAAATTCAATGCACCAGAATTTACGAGCCTTTGCCCGATTACGAATCAACCGGACTTCGCGACGATCTACATTTCGTATATCCCGGATGAAAAACTCGTCGAATCGAAATCACTTAAATTGTATCTATTCAGCTTCCGTAATCACGGTGATTTCCACGAGAACTGCATCAACGTCATCGGGAAAGATCTCGTGAAATTGATGGAACCGCGCTACCTCGAAGTGTGGGGGAAATTTACGCCACGTGGGGGAATTTCGATTGACCCGTACTACAACTACGGAAAACCTGGTACAAAATATGAACGAATGGCAGAACATCGTCTATTCAATCACGATCTCTATCCTGAGACTGTCGATAATCGTTAAACGCTCAAAAGAGGAACAGTGGACTTTTCCACCGTTTCTCTTTTTCATACCCATTAACTCGACGGGATGTCGATCAAGGTCGTACGATCGTGCTGACAGATGACTTCAGATGACCAAATATAAATATGCCGTAACAAATGATCCAAAATAATCTGCAAAGCACGGACCAGCCGCTCAATCATCGAAAAAGACGGATCCACAATGCTATTTTCGATACATCGAATCATCTCAAGTGTCATTTTAGTCAATTCAGCTAATGTATGCTGATCTAACTGATGACGTTCTCGTAATGTACGAATCCGCTGACCGTACTGCCCGATCGGTTGAATCCCTTCTTTCATCCGCCCAACATCTTTTCTTTTTTGAAACCAAACAATGTTCACTGTAGCCTTTTTCTCTTTTTTTTTAAATTTGAATACCTTTCCGAACTGTCATTTTTCCACTGAAATAAATTTCCGAATGTTTTTCTTATAAAACACTAGCTTTTTAAAAAGTTATCGCTTACAATTCTATATGCAAACGGTTGCATTAATCGCTTACATTATTGCACTGTTCTTACACACATATTAGAGAAAAAGAGATCCAAAAGGAGTGAATGATCTTGAAAAATGCTATTTCGTTCGATTTTTGGCAAAAACTCGGTAAAGCGTTGATGGTCGTCATCGCTGTTATGCCTGCTGCAGGAATCATGATCTCGGTCGGGAAACTGATCGGCATGTACGGAGGCGACATCGTATTAATGCAAACGATTGCCCGGATCGTTGAGGATTTAGGTTGGGCTATTATTACGAATCTCCACGTCTTATTCGCCGTCGCGATTGGTGGATCGTGGGCAAAAGAACGTGCTGGTGGTGCGTTCGCAGCGTTACTCGCCTTCATTTTGATCAACCGTGTCACAGGCGCTATCTTTGGCGTCAATGCTGACATGATCGCGGACCCAAAAGCAACGGTCAATTCATTGCTTGGTTCTGAGCTCATCGTAAAAGATTATTTCACTTCAGTTTTAGGGGCACCTGCGCTTAACATGGGGGTCTTCGTCGGAATCATTTCTGGTTTCCTTGGTGCCGTTCTCTTTAATAAATTTTATAACTTCAGTAAATTGCCAGATGCGCTCGCCTTCTTTAACGGAAAACGTTTTGTTCCATTCGTCGTCATCGGTGGATCGGTTGTTGCAGCATTCGCATTGTCACTCGTTTGGCCGTTCGTCCAAGGATTGTTGAATGACTTCGGGCGCTGGATTGCCTCTTCACGTGATTCTGCACCGATCATTGCACCGTTCGTATACGGTACACTGGAACGTCTATTACTTCCGTTCGGTCTGCACCATATGTTGACTGTACCGATGAACTACACGGAATTAGGTGGAACGTACAAAATCTTGACAGGTGCTGCTCAAGGATCGACGGTTGCTGGTCAAGATCCGCTTTGGCTCGCTTGGATCACTGACCTTGTCAACTTAAAGCAAGCCGGTAACACACAAGGATACAATGACTTAATCAACAGTGTCGTTCCTGCCCGCTTCAAAGAAGGACAAGTCGTCACATCACTTGCTTCATTGATCGGTATTGCTGTCGCAATGTACATGTCAGTCGATGAAGATAAGAAAAAAGCATACAAACCGGTCTTCCTATCTGCAGGACTCGCTGTCTTCTTGACAGGTGTCACAGAGCCAATCGAGTTCATGTTCATGTTCATCGCTCCTGTTCTTTACGTCATCTATGCTGTACTAACAGGTGTTGCCTTCGCACTAGCGGATGTCATGCATCTTCGGATTCATGCGTTCGGTGCAATCGAACTTCTGACACGCATTCCATTGATTGCAAAAGCTGGTTTGATTGGTGATTTAATTCGCTTCATCGGTGTCTGTGTGTTCTTCTTCTTCTTGAACTTCTTCACGTTCCGTTTCGTCATCAAGAAGTTCAACTATGCGACACCAGGTCGTAACGGGAACTATCTGGACGATATCAACGTATCGACAACTGAAGCTTCAGGTGAGGCTGCTGCGACATCATCTCCTGCCGACGGTTCGCAAGCTTCACAAATCATCGATTTGCTTGGTGGACAGCAAAACATCGAGGACGTCGATGCCTGTATGACGCGTCTTCGTGTCACTGTCAAAGATCCAGCGCTTGTTGCAAAAGAAGCAGACTGGAAAGCAAACGGTGCACTTGGTCTGATCCTTAAGAACAATGGCGTGCAAGCCATCTACGGTCCAAAAGCCGATATCTTAAAATCAGATATCCAAGACCGGATCGGCGCATAAACCTGCGAGATTAGGGAACTACCTAAAGGTGAAGCTCTTTTATAAGAGTTTCACCTTTCTTATTTGAAAAATCAGGAGGACCACTCATGCGTCTACTCACACTAAACTGTCATTCATGGCAGGAAGAACAGCCACTCGAAAAATTAAAGCAGATCGTCCAACAGATCCTCGCACAAGATTATGATGTCATCGCACTGCAAGAAGTCAGTCAATTAATGGATACACCGATCGTCCATGATGAGGTGCGTAATGATAATTTTGCTTATTTAATTCAGCAAGCCTTAAAGGAACAAGGTCAAACCTACTCCCTCATCTGGGATTTTGCCCATATCGGATACGATAAATACGAAGAAGGACTCGCCTTATTGACGAAACACCCGATCTTGAAGTCAGACAGTTATTATGTCAGCCGTAGTCAGGATACACTCGATTGGAAATCACGGAAAATCGTCCGTGCCACGATCCAAGTCGACGGAACACCCATCACGTTCAATACCTGTCATCTCGGCTGGTGGGCAGATGAAGTCGAGCCGTTCCAGGAACAATTCAACCACTTGATGGCTCGGATGGATCCACTTGAATGGACGTTTTTCCTCGGGGATTTCAACAATGATGCCTTAGAACGAAATACAGGGTATGACTATATGATGCAACGAGGATTACATGACGTTTTTCTGCTTGCTAAGGAAACGGTCGGGATTGAAACGATCGATGGCAACATCGATGGATGGGAAGACAATCAACAAGGATTACGCATCGATCTTGTCTTATCGAACCGAAAGATCGATGTCGAGCGCGTCGGTGTCGTCTTCGATGGGATTCACGGACCCGTCGTTTCCGATCACTACGGGGTTGAGGTTGATATTCGGATTCAAAAAAATGAAAATTGATTGTTGACAACGCTTTCTTTTCTGCTTTATGATGAAATCAAATCAATAGTGCGGATTGTGACAGTATGGCTGGCAAGACCGAAATGACACCTTCTTAGGAGAGGTGTCGTTCGGTCTTGCCTTTTTTTGTCTCATCTAGCGTGTTTCACGAAAAAAGGAGGACTTTTCCGATGGACTATCAACAAACTGCTAAACGTGTACTTGAACTTGTCGGTGGACGCGAGAACATCATTACTGCCGCTCACTGCGCGACACGCTTACGCCTTGTTTTACATGACGAATCAAAGGTAGATCAAGCGGCACTTGAAGATTTGGATGGTGTGAGTGGTGCCTTCTCGAGCTCTGGTCAATATCAAATCATCTTCGGGACCGGTACCGTTAATAAGGTATTCGCTGCGTTTGCACCACTCGCTGGTGTGAAAGTCGATGGAGAAGAGCCACTCGACGTTAAAAAGGCTGCATCTCAAAAATTAAACCCGTTCGCCCGTCTTGCCCGTTCCCTTTCGAACGTCTTCGTTCCACTCATTCCAGCAATCGTCGCTGCCGGTCTCTTGATGGGATTACTCGGTATGATCAAAGCATTCGGTTGGGTCGAGGGCGATTCGCCGATTGTTCAACTACTTGATATGTTCTCGTCTTCAGCCTTCATCATCTTACCGATCCTGATCGGTTTCTCGGCAGCTCGTGAATTCGGTGCAAATCCGTATCTCGGTGCCGTCATCGGGGGAATCATGACACACCCGTCCCTCTTGAATCCATGGACACTTGGGAACAGTGATCCTGAAGTCATGAAATTCCTCGGAATGAACATCGAGTTAATCGGATACCAAGGAACGGTCTTCCCGGTTCTCTTAACTGTCTGGGTCATGGCAAAGATTGAACAACAAGTCCGGAAACGAACACCTGAAACGCTCGACTTACTCGTCACACCATTCGTTACGGTCCTCGTCACTGGTTTCCTAGCATTGATCGTCATCGGTCCAATCGGAACGTTGCTCGGGAAAGGAATCTCATTCGTACTCGTCTTCTTCTACGAACAGTTCTCAGTCGTCGCTGGTCTCCTCTTTGGTGGACTTTACTCGACGATTGTCATCACTGGGATGCATCACAGTTTCCATGCAATCGAAGCAGGGTTACTTGCCGATAAAAGTATCGGAAAGAACTTCCTTTTACCGATCTGGTCGATGGCGAACGTCGCTCAAGGCGGTGCCGGACTTGCCGTCTACTTTTTGACAAAGAACGTCAAACTCAAAGCACTTGCCCTACCGTCTGCGTTCTCAGCCTTTCTCGGTATCACGGAACCTGTCATCTACGGCGTCAACTTACGTCTTGGAAAACCATTCATCGGTGGTGCAATCGGTGGTGCGATTGGTGGCGGTTATGTCGTCTTAACGCAAGTCGCGGCGAACGCCTACGGACTAACTGGAATCCCGATGATCGCGATCGTCGCCCCGCTCGGTGCAACGAATTTGATCAACTACCTCGTTGGATTCGCGATTGCGGTCGTCACTGCTTTTGTTTCGACTGTCGTCTTGATGCGTCTTGATGCACGTAAACAAAAAGAAACAGACATTGCTGCTTAATCCTTCATGCGACCAAACCGGGTCCACTGACTCGGTGGTCGCATTTGTCGGTTCGCAAAGCTCTACGTTCGCTTTATAATAAAGAAAAGACTGGAAAGGAGGACGTCAGGCTGATTATTCATAAAATCCTCAACAACAATGCAGTTGTCGTTAAAGAAAATGGACAAGAACGCATCATCATGGGACCCGGTATCGCCTTTGGAAAAAAGAAAAAAGATCCGATCCAAGCGACGAAGATCGAAAAAATGTTCATCCCTTCGTTTGAAAATGCGGAACAGTTCAAAGAGATTCTGACGACGACACCACTTGAGATCATCGACTTATCCGAACGCATCATCTCGCATGCAGAAGGTGAACTTCAGACGCCGTTTCATGACTATATTCATGTCAGTCTGACGGATCACCTCGCTCATGCCGTACGGCTAGCACGTGAACAACTCGTCGTGCATAATCGACTAGCAGAAGAGATTCGTCTTTTATATGGACCAGAATATGCGATCGGAGAATGGGCAGTCCTTGAAATCGAACGCGCGTTACAGGTCACCCTCCCTAAAGAAGAAGCAGCGAACATCGCGCTTCACTTATATAATGCACGCCAGACTCATCCGAACATGGCAACTGCTTTGCAGACGGTCATGTTACTCAATGAACTGCGTGAACAGATTGAAGTCTTTTTTGGAAAAACGATCGAAACATCGTCGATGACGTACTATCGTTTCTTCACGCATATGAAATTGGTCCTCGCTCGGATCGAACAGGGAGAAACGTTACACGACATGGATGACGTAATTCTATCAGCTGTCAAAACCCGTTATGCAGACGCCTACGCCTGTGCGAATCAGATGGGAGACTGGCTTGCAGTCGAACTCGATACGCGTGTCCCTGAATCAGAAATTGGTTATATGGCTTTACACATTGAACGGATTCGTCCCGACCTTGAAAGGAGTTCTACGTATGAAAATCTTTAGTTTAGGGGAAGCACTGATTGATTTGATTCCTCTTGATGCCGAAAACATGACATTTCAAAAAAATCCTGGGGGTGCTCCTGCCAATGTCTCCGTCGGACTCGCTCGATTAGGCGCAGACAGTTATTTTCTTGGAGCGGTCGGAGATGATTCGATGGGCCACTTCTTGAAAGATACGTTACATCACTATGGCGTCCGCACGGATTACCTCATCCATGATTCAACACAAAAGACAGGTCTTGTCCTCGTCACGAATGGGCAGGATGGCGAGCGGTCATTTGAGTTCATCAATGCGGAACGCGCTGATATGCATTTTCACGAAACACATGTACCAGAGGACTTCGAGTCTGTCGATTTATTACACATCGGCTCTATCTCTTTGATCACTGGTGAAGCCGTAAACGCTACACGAACAGCTATCGCTCGTGCGAAAGAACACCAAGTGCCTGTCTCGTATGATCCGAACTTGCGTGAATCGTTATGGCCAAATCTCGATGAAGCACGGACGACGATCCGGTCCGTCCTACCGGATGCACAAATCGTCAAACTCGCCGAGGAAGAGTTAACGTTTTTAACAGGACAAACAGACCTTGATGACGGGGCTGCCGAATTGTTAGCTGAATACCCGATCCGTCTTCTCGCTATCACGCGTGGAAGTGAAGGGTCGATTCTGTATACGGATCACGCGATGGCTGTCATCGATGCGATTACGGTCGACGCGATTGATACGACAGGAGCTGGGGATGCTTTCATGTCCGGGTTACTCTATCAGTGTGCGTTACGTGATTTTTCATTCGCTTGGTCAGCAGATGAACTTCATGATATCGGACGATTCGCAGCGATTTCAGGTGGGCTTGCTGCTTCCGTCAAAGGTGCAATGGCTGCCTTGCCAACACTTGATGAAGTCGCTCATCGCTTGAGTTAAATCCGTAAAAAAAGACGGAGAGATTCCGGACGCAGTGCCGGAATCTCTCCGTCTTTTTCGTTTGGTTGATGAATCGTTTCTTCCTAAAGAATCGATCAAGGCATATCGATAAATTGTTTGATTTCGTCTAACGCCTCATCTTGTTGCTCTTTTGACGTCAATGGGCTCCTGTTGTCCCCTTTTTGTGGTCCATACATACCAAAGTTCGCATGATTTCCTTGTTTGATTTCATGGAATACCGCATCTTTTCGAACATTCTGCTTACTTTTTTCGATATCAGCGATTGGTAAGACACCATCTTGTCCACCATAGACCGTTAGTGAGGGCACATCAATCGAATCAATCGGATAGGATGCGAGGAAGATGATTCCTTTAATCTTCGAATGTTGTTCGACGATTGTCGAAGCCGCGCTTCCACCTAGTGAATGCCCGATCAGATACCACTTTTTGACCTGCGGATATTCCTCGACGATATCGAGTCCTTCGTTTGCATCGAGCAAGGCAATCCGAAACGGTAGCTTCGGTATGATGACAAAATGTCCATCTTTCGCTAGTTGATTACCATAATAACTGTAAGCAGCTGCATCGACTTTTGCCCCTTGATAAAAGATGAATCCGACGTCACTCGTCTCTTTTCCAAACGTGACTTCACGTGGTGTTTCCGTCTCCACGTAAGACGCCGCTTGCTGCGAAGCGTCATAATCGAATTGTGCCCAAATCATAAAGGCAAATACGAGTAGCGCAAGTACTGCAACAATCGTTCCAAGGATTCGTTTACTCCATTTTTTCATGTCATTCCCTCCCTATAGCGTTATATCCATTATTATGTGTTAAATCACATATGAAAACAAATGATAGAATTTTCAGTCATTGTAAGCATCCCTATCTCTTTTTCATGAATTGGTTTAAGATAAAGTCACTATTGTTTTTTCGAAAGGAGATTTACGTTTTGCCGCGTACCCTTGTGTCTACGATTCAATGGTTTTTATTCATCATCTGTACCAACATTGCCCCACCCCTTGCCATCGCAGCATCGTTTGAACTCTCGGGTGCCGAGACGCTTTCCTTTTTATCTCGTTGTCTATTCGTATTTGCCATCTTAAGTCTATTTCAAGTCCTACTCGGACACCGTCTTCCAATCATGGAAGGTCCTGCTGGAATTTGGTGGGGAGTATTCGCTCTCTATTCATCGATTGGTGTCACGCTGTACGGCAGTTATTCGAACACGCTACAATCGCTCGGATTCTTACTCTTACTCAGCGGAATCATATGTATCATCTTGACGGTGACAGGTGTCTTACGACGCTTAGTTCCGCTCTTCACTCCACAAGTCATTGGTGTTTATATGTTATTGCTGTCGGCACAGCTGTCGGGATCCGTCATGAAAGGATTGTTGAATATCGAAGACGGACGGATTCAAGCATTACCTGCCGTCATCTCGATTTTGACCGTCTTGATCTCGCTCTATTTAGAACGCAGTGATCGCTTACGACAATATGCTTTATTGATTACACTACTCGTCGGTTGGAGTATGTTCGCACTGATCGGACGTGCTGAGATGCCGAGCTTTGATGGTCCACTGTTCACTTTACCGAGCCTATTACCATTCGGCGGTATTCATATCGATTGGAGCCTATTACCGACTGCTATCATCATCTCGTTACTCTTGATGACGAACGTCTTAGCGAACATCAAGGTCATTGAACGAATCATCAGTGCGAAGCGCGGAGAAACGGTCAAAGGACAAGTCGGGACGGCTGGTATCACGGCTGGTATCGGACAACTCTTCGCCGGTCTGTTCGGTACAGTGGGTCCTGTTGCTATTTCCGGAACGGCTGGATTCATCGCCTCAACGGATAATACGGACCGCAAAGCGTTCGTTTATGCGAATATCACGTGTCTCTTCCTCAGTATCGTGACACCGTTCGTCGGTTTGATTGCTAAAATCCCTGTCGCTGTTGGTTATGCGATGGTCGCCCCGATCGTTGCCGGCATGGCAATCATCGGCATCACGGAAGCGGCTCGCGATTTGAATCGTCAAACAGCGATGATCACAGTTGGTCTTCCAGTTCTCGTCGGCATCGGTGCGTTGTTGTTACCGAAAGAAGCAACGGCCGATTTACCACCACTCATGACGACACTGATGTCGAACGGTCTCGTCCTCGGAACGTTAGTCGCCTTGCTTGCAGAGGTCTTACGCCATATCCGGACGAATGATTAATAAAAAGACACTTTCTCGATCGAGAAAGCGTCTTTTTTGAATATCTTAACGAATGCCGCGCATGTATTTTTGAAGTTTTGGTGCGAAAGCGAATAAGAGTAATCCGAAGATGACGGCAACGATACCTGTGATACCGAAATATAGAATCTCTGTATCCGCTTTATAGTACTTAACGATTTGTGCGTTGACCGCTTGTCCCGTTGCGTTCGTCAAGAACCATAGACTCATTGTTTGCGCTGAGAAGGCTGCCGGCGCCAATTTTGTCGTTGCCGATAAACCGACTGGTGACAAGAAGAGCTCACCGATGACGACGAGGAAGAAGCTGAGCGTCAGCCAGAGCGGACTAACTGTTGTTTCAACACCGAATAGGATACCTGGTAGTGTCATGACGATGAACGAAAGCCCTGCAAACAGAAGACCGAACGAGAACTTTTGCATCGTCGTCGGTTGACGATCCCCTAGCTTGACCCAGAAGCTTGCAAATACAGGTGCTAATACGATGATGAAGAGCGGATTCAACGATTGGAAGAATGCCGGTTGAATCTCGAATCCTAAGAATGAAAGGTTCGTCCGTTCACTTGCAAAGATCGAGAGGACATATGAACCTTGTTCTTGGATCGCCCAGAAAATCGCTGCTGCGATGAAGAGCGGAATATAAGCAATCAAGCGCGATCGTTCGTCATCTGTAATCTTTGGACTACGAAGCATGACTGTGAAATAGGCGATTGGAATCAAGATTCCGAGAATCGTGACCATCAAGGTAAAGCGAGAAATCGTCAACAATCCTGTCATCGATGCAATGACACCGAGAACCGCAATGACGACGACAACGATCGACGCAATCGTGATGAAGCGTTTTTTCTCGTCCCCTTTTAATGGGTTTAAAACATACGTACCTGCTTGACCAAGGTTTTTCTTTTTCGTCAGGACGAAGACGATAAGTCCTGCGAACATTCCGATGGCGGCGAGTGCGAAACCAGCATGGTACCCACCACGGTCAGCCACTTCACCGACGACGAGTGGTGAAAGGAATGCCCCAGCGTTGATCCCCATGTAGAAGATACTAAATCCAGCATCACGACGATTATCCGTCTTACTGTACAAATCTCCGACGATATTCGATACGTTCGGTTTCAAGAAACCGGTACCGATGACGATGAGTCCCATCGAGACGAAGAGTGCCGTAATGCCTGCTGGTAAAGCAAGAACGATATGCCCCAGCATTATCAAGATACCACCATAGAATACAGTTCGAGACGTACCGAGCAAACGGTCAGCTACCCATCCACCAATGATCCCAGACATGTAGACGAGTGAACCGTAAACGGCCATGATTGACGCAGCTGTCGTCTTGTCAATTCCTAGACCACCATTTGCGACTGAGTCGTACATATAGAAGATAAGGATGGCACGCATACCATAGTAGGAGAAACGCTCCCAAAACTCGGTGAAGAAGAGGGTGAATAACCCTTTCGGATTTCCAAAGAATCCTTTTTGCGGAACGGTCTTATAGACCTGATCGCGATCAAACTCTGCCATATGATTGGCTCCTTTCATCTGCCCTGAATAAGTGCATAATCCATCATCTTTTCCCGCTTTCCCCAAACGATAAGCGTGACGAAACAGATAGGATACGAATACACTGTTTTGCCTGAATTGTCTCACTTCTTTTTTTATATATGAGACAGCACTTTACCATTCAACCGCAAATCATTTGATGAGTCAAATATTATTTATATTACAAGAATAATAAAAGAGCAACCGACAAGTCGGCTGCTCAAGATTGCATCTGTTTTGATTCGATGATCGTAATTCCAGGCGGCGCATGTAGCGTTTCATGAATCATCGCCGCAGCGACTTGACCGGCTTCGATCGGAGCGATGGCACTGCGTTTTAATAACGGTCGTAACACCGTCGAAATTTTCGCAGCTGCCTGTTCGCCTAAACGAAACTCGTCTCTTTCTCCTAACAAGAGCGAAGGTCTGAAAATTAGTAATGCATCGTATCCTAGTACGCGTAGTCCATTTTCCGTATCCCCTTTTACGCGATTGTAGAAGGTTTTGGCATTCGGATGGGCACCAAGAGCTGAAATCAAAGCAAAACGTGTCGCACCGAGATCTAACAGTTCACGACCAAGTTCAACCGGATACGTATAATCAACTAGACGGAATGCATCTTGCGAGCCTGCTTGTTTAATCGTCGTACCTAGTGCACAGTAGACGTGATCAACGACAGGCAATTCGATTTCTGTCACACGATCAAAATCAATCACCCATTCTTCAAGTTTCGGATGAAAACGGCGTATCGGTCGGCGAACAAGAACATGTACCTCGCTATATGCCTCTTCTGCCAACAAACGGTCTACGAGTTCTTGGCCAACTAGACCGGATGCTCCTAAAATGGCTGCTCTCATATGTTTCTCCCTCCTTCATGCTGTCGACCGATTGGTACGAAATAGGAACGATTCCCAGTAATCCGTTCTCCAGCACGTACACCAATCGCACTCGGTCTTCCACCTAAAATAAAAACACCGTACATATACGCGACGTCTCCCTCTTCTTGAAGTGGATACGTCGGTAATTCTCGATACGCTTGATAGACAGCCGGTTGATCAAGAAACGTATGCTGTTCATTCTTTAGCAGCACTTCTCCCTGTCCGTCATGGACCGTTACAGTGTCCCCTTCGCGTCCAAAGATCGGTTTCTTGACGAACGGTTGTCGGCTTGAGATGAATGCATCTTCTGATAAGTATGTCGGTAAAAAATAACGTGCAATCATCGTATGATCCATTTCGCTCAAGTATGGATGCTTGGTTTCGTGTAACATCCAGATCAACGCAAGAACCGACTTGGCTTGCATTAAAAAAGCGGACGGTGGATTGATGATTTCTAGCCGCCCCGTCTCGACAAGTTGCAACAATAACTGTCCTAGGTTTCGCCCCTCTTCATCCCGGTCCAGCAAAGCCATCTCGATTGGAAAGGTTTGCCGATATAAAATATCAATTCTTTTACCTGTCTCATCGTACAAGCCCTCTTCCGGGCGAATCTCTAGTGCATCAAGCGGACAATAGACCGCGCTACTCCAGAACGACTGCAAATACTCAGACGTCAGCCGATCTTCGATATGGTCGCCATGTGAAGTGAAGACAACATGCGGATCCTGCTTCGTCCGATATGTCGCTGCTTCGATTGCACGACGGACAGCTTCCTTGAGCCATTCGTTTTCTCCATCATTGACACGTTTAAATCCTTGTTTCTCTGCTACGACATCGTTGACTTCAAATACTTCCTTAATGAAGGTCGGCGTATCGGCATTCCATTCCATGAGTGAAATGCGATCAGCCGTCACAATGAAATCAAAGCGCCCGATGACGGTCAGCGGTCGCATCGTCTCGAGTCGTAAGAAGGCAAGACTTTCGACTGGGAAGCCAAGTTCAAGTAGTGCCTGATCATCCATTGAGCGAAGAATCGGAAGTACTTTTTCAAATATCCGATACACTTCTTGCGCCGCGATATGCAGTTGATCGATTCGTTTGTCCGAGATCGGCATGATTTCCGTGACAGCGTACGGTTCCCCGTCTAGCACATCCCAAAAACGATCGATGTCTCCATAAAAGGTCTGTCGTTTATTCATCCGCCGAAAAAGCCGGAGGACGAGCCCGTTCCGAATCCTTTTGTTTTCGTATTGTAACTCTTTACTTTTTTCGATTTCGGCGTATATCCTTTCGTTCGCATCGCACTGTGCATCAAGGCACGTGAAGCGAAATAACTACCACCCCAGTAATAGTAGCCTGAATGAGTCGACGAACTATCATCACAGTACCAGACACCTTCATCGTTATCATATTCATAGTCATCACAATCCGGATCATCTGGTCGTTCCGCTCGCGCATCATCCGATCCACACCCACTTAATGTCGTTCCGATCAACAGTGTCGCAGCTAGTGTAGCTTGTTTCATCCAATTCACCTTCTCAGTCCCCTTTCCTTTTACTCTCGTTATGGATAGTATACGCTTTTTCGAAGAGAAAAGTTTCTTTGTTCTGCCGGAACTTTTTTTATCAAAATGTGGTAATAGTATCTATAGAATGAAAAGGAGGATTTACGCATGTCACTTGCCTACTATGTTGAAGAAAATAGTGAATTCCAGCCGATCTATCAATATGATCGTTATGCGATCGAACCGGAAGAAATCATCGCCCACCAACTCTGCGAATTCCATATCATCGAAGGACATCAATACGAGCTTCGTTCCAATGAGATGGCAGGTGAATACGATCAATTGATTGTCGACCACATCAAAGCATCACCGCGTGCGACGGAAGAACGTGTTTATCCACCGCATCAAATTCATATTGAATTCAGACAGTATCTATCCGACAGCGCCCAACCGCTTTTAAAGACATCAACGGTTCCAAATCACATCCAAGCGATGCGTTTTTTGATCAAAGACAAGATTGAAGTCGAAGGACACGGTATTTTTGAGCGTGACAGCTGTGAAATTGATATCGATCGGAATTGTTATGTCGTCTATCTTGCAGATACACTTTGAGATGTAAAATCGAGTCTCTTCATTTCCAAGAGACGTTTTTTTTGGCATACTAGAAGGTAAGAACGAATCAATCGAGGTGAACGAACATGAGTGAACAACCAAAAAAACTATCATTGCAAGAGGCAATGATCGAGCGCTTGAAAGCAAAAAAACAAGCGCAAACTAAACGTCCGACTGGCTTACAAGGAACACAAACGAAACAATTGACGAGCCAACAGACGAAAAAAGCGAATAACCAGAAAAAACGGACAGGCGTCTAAGTCACAGGAATTCATGAAATAAGGAGCAATTATGAGTATTTTAACGGTATCTAACTTAAGTCACGGATTCGGTGACCGCGCCATTTTCGAAAATGTTTCCTTCCGCCTGTTAAAAGGCGAGCACATCGGTCTCGTTGGTGCGAACGGTGAGGGAAAATCGACGTTCATGAACATTATTACGTCGCAACTTGAGCCGGATGAAGGGAAAGTTGAATGGGCGAAGCATGTTCGCGTCGGCTATTTAGACCAGCACGCTGTCCTTGAAAAAGGATTAACGATTCGGGATGCTCTCAAAGGTGCATTCCAGTACATGTTCGATATCGAACAGGAGATCAATGATTTGTACGGTAAAATGGGCGAAGTCGAGCCAGAAGAACTCGAAAAAATGCTCGAAGAAGTCGGTGTCTTGCAAGACATTTTGACAAATAACGACTTCTATACGATTGATGCAAAAGTCGAAGAAATCGCACGCGGTCTTGGTCTCGATGAAATCGGACTTGACCGGGATGTACAGGAGCTCAGTGGTGGACAGCGGACGAAAATTCTGCTTGCGAAACTCCTTCTTGAAAAACCAGATATTCTCTTACTTGATGAGCCGACCAACTATCTCGATGTCCAGCATATCGAGTGGTTAAAACGCTATTTAAATGAATATGAGAATGCATTCATCTTGATTTCGCACGATATTCCGTTCCTCAATAGCGTCATCAACTTGATTTATCATATGGAAAATCAAGAATTGAACCGTTATGTCGGTGACTACGACAACTTCGTCACGATCCACGAAGCGAAGAAAAAACAACTTGAGTCTGCATTCAAGCGTCAACAGCAGGAAATCTCTGAGTTGAAGGATTTCGTTGCCCGGAACAAGGCGCGTGTCTCGACACGGAACATGGCGATGTCACGTCAGAAAAAGCTTGATAAGATGGATGTCATCGAACTCGCACAGGAACGGCCAAAACCAGAGTTCCACTTCCTCCAAGCACGGACACCAAGTAAATTGATGTTCGAAGCAAAAGGTCTTGTCATCGGATACGATGAGCCACTGTCTCGTCCTCTTGATTTGACGATAGAACGCGGACAGAAGATCGCCTTGCACGGTGCGAACGGAATCGGGAAATCGACGTTGCTCAAGAGTTTACTCGGTGAAATCCCGGCTGTCTCGGGTGTCGTTGAGCGGGGAGAGAACTTGCATATCGGGTACTTCGAGCAAGAAGTCAAAGAGAAGAACTCGAATACGTGTATCGAAGAGATCTGGAATACGTTCCCGTCTCTGACACAACAGCAAGTCCGCGCCATGCTCGCGAAGTGTGGTTTGATGACGAAACACATCGAATCGAAAATCGAAGTACTCAGCGGTGGAGAAAAAGCGAAAGTCCGTCTTTGTAAATTGATGAACACGGAATCGAACATCCTCGTACTCGATGAGCCGACGAACCACTTGGACGTCGAAGCAAAAGAAGAATTAAAACGTGCGTTACAAGAGTACAAAGGAACCGTCCTCTTAATCTCACACGAACCAGAATTCTATGAAGCTGTTGCAACAGACTTATGGAACTGTGAATCATGGACGACAAAAGTATTCTAAGCCATGCTTTACAAAAGATGGGATGCCCAGACGGGTATCCCATCTTTTTAGTTCATACACTTAATCATTGCATGATTGTGCATCTTCACGCACACTAAGACTTAGAAAATGGTTATGAAGGAGCGTGTTTTTTTGGAAACGATCACGAAAAAAGCAACTTTATCCTATTTACATGTTCCAAGCGGTGGTTCGGAACAATTGATTGCCCGCCTCTATTCACCTGAACATACAGTGGATGCTCCACTAATTGTCCTCTTTCACGGATTTCCCGGGAAACAGTTAAACATGGACTGGGCAGTACAACTTCAAAGCGCAGGATACCATGTGCTTGTCACGTCATATCGTGGAACGATCGGAAGTCCCGGAACCTTCCGATTCCAACATGTTCTGGAAGACGCAACGGCAACTTTACGTTACGTCTGCTCCAAGTCTTTCACTACTGAACACGGTATCAAGGCTGATCAGATTACCGTTGTCGGTCATAGCATGGGTGGGTTCGCCGGTCTTCATGCTTTTGCTGAGACACCGGAGGTTGCACATTATGTCGGGATTTCTCCGTTTAATTTTGGACTCGTCGGTCAGCTCGTCCTCGAACATCCGGAATACGAGCCTGTGCTTCATGGTATTCTCGAGCGAGGAGCTGCTTTCCTAAATGACGCCACTGCTGACGCGTTACTTGACGAGTTAAAGCGCCATCATACGACCTGGAACTTACTGACGCTAAAAGAACGTCTAGCCGATCGCTCGATGTTGCTCATGACGTCAGAACGAGACGAAACATCGATCAAAGCGCTCCATCATGACTTATTGGTATCGGACAGTCCGTTTGAGGAAGCGATCGTCGATAGTGATCACAACTATATTGAGAATCGGAATGCTGCCTTTAACGAATGGACAGCTTGGCTCGCCCGACAATGAAAAGAGCGCTCAGTGTACGACTGAGCGCTCTTTTGCTGAAGTTCGAGTCCGTTGCATAGGACGGATCCGCATCCGGTACAGAACAAGTGTGAACATCGTCAATGTCGAGACAGCGTACCAAACCGTCGTAAATAGTGTTCCGGTATCTGTACCGATGAAAAGACCATGTGCCGTCATCAATAGCCAGGCAGGTAAAACAAGCCAATGTGTCAATTTCCAAAGTGTCTTGCCTAACGTCTCCTTTAAGAAATCCGAAGTCACGAGAACGAACCCGAATAAGTAGAGACTGATCGTTCCAAATGCATTCCAAAGCGGTTCATAGGAAGCTTGTCCTGGAATCAAGACCTCGAAGATTGTCAGTGGTGCGTACGTATCCACAATGATGAGCGTCGCATGGAGGACGATTGCGAGCAATCCTGCCCAACCACTATATAAGTGCACGTGATGCAATCGTGCTTTTTGCTTTTTGAGAGCTGGGTAGGAACCAAGCAATCCTGCTAGGACTGAAATCGTCATGAAGAAGTGTCCGCTTAAGCCACTCAAGCGAATCATCGTCCATGTCGAGAACAACCATTTCATCCAGTCCATATCTCACTCACTCCTTTCTGTTCGCTTCGCCATTCTCCTGTAGTGTCTAAAATCAGTAATCGTCCTTTTGGAAACCAACGAAACAATTTTTCTTGACGTTCTGCTTCTGTCATCTGAAAGGCAAGCTTTGTCATGACTTCCGCTTCATAGAGTTGTGGAGCAGACGCCGTCGCTTGCAGAATCGGACTCCTCGTCGGACGCCCTGTTCGTCCATCTAACAAATGATGATGCGTCTGTCCGTCCGTCTTCCACGATCGATAGACACGGTTCGATGTCGCAATCGCACCTTGTCGTAATTGCACATCAGCGACGCGTTGTTCGGTCTCGGGATGCGTAATTGTGATATTCCATGGTTTCTCCTCAGACCAGACGATGACGTCACCTCCCGCTTCAATCAGTCCACGGTTCCAGGTTTTTCGTAGGCGTTGCGCCGCGATCATCGCGGCAGCACCTTTTCCGATTCCACCTAGATCGATAAAGCCGCCTCCGACTCGAGTCACGTCGCATCCTTCAATGATGAATGGTGCGATTTCCGGTGGAGCCGTTTCTTCATAAGCGATGGCTTGCTTAAACGGAAACGATTGCCGGTAACCATTAGCTTGTTGTTGAGCTAGCAGAAACGGAGAAAAATAATGTTCCGTCTGTTCGAAGTATCGTGTGGCGCGTGCCAGTAAGCGGGCTAACGGTAAGGACACCGATATCATGTCCCCGATCCGCAAACGATTCAATCGACTAACCTCACTTTGATCATCAAAGCGTGACCACTGTCGATCGACGTAATGAAAGAAACGGATGAGTTCCTCCCACTCGGCTTCATCAATCGGCTGATCCGTCACGAATCGCACCTGATTATGCATCGCATACAATTGTCGCTCCATTTTCTCCTCCTTACCTCGAATGACTGGACTGACCGTCACTCGACCCACCTGGTTGACTGAATCCAGACGATTCGTCGCCCTGCCATTGACCATCATCATCTTCGTAATATCCATCATCTTCTCCATATTCGTCTTCATCATCGCTATATTGATTTCCTTGGGATGGTAATGTCGTATCATTCGAATACGTATCGCCTGTCGAAACAGGTGTCGTCGAGGAATCGCTCGAACTGACACTCAACTGACCAATCGCAAGTCCGATGAAGACGGAACTACTAAGCCCGACGAGCCATTTCGCAAATGGTTTTGGTTTCATCTGTTTCCTCTCCCTTCTTGTTACGTTTACTGTATCGAAAAAAACTGACAACTAACTGACGGCAACTATGGGATAATGAGAAAAAAAGAGGAGCGATGTGCATGCGCGTTTTGGTAGCAGAAGATGATCAGCGTCTTGCGAAGATGTTACGCCTCCATTTGGAGCGGGCAGGATATCAGGTAGATGTTGCACGGGATGGAGTGGAGGCGCTCCTCCAATGTCAGACGTATCGCTATGACTTACTCGTTCTCGATTGGATGATGCCTCGCAAGAGCGGAGTCGAAGTCGCCGCTACTTTACGCCAAGAACAGTTTGAAGGCGGCATCTTGATGCTGACTGCTCGCGATACGGAAATTGATCTCGTCCATGGTCTTGATAGTGGAGCGGATGACTATCTCGTCAAACCGTTTCAATCAAATGAACTTTTGGCACGACTGCGCGCGCTCAGTCGTCGTCAACAAAAGGCATTCGTGTCGACGGTCACCTTCAATGGACTAGTCCTTGATCTGTCCTCACAAACGATTTCCTATGAACACCATCCGATTGATTTAACACGACGTGAATTCGAATTCCTTTCTTTGCTCCTAAGACGACCTGAACAGGTGATGAGTCGTGAATTAATCATCGAAGTCGTGTGGGGCATCGGTGCGGATATTACGGATAACGCGCTCGATGCGCTCGTCCGACTTGTTCGAAAAAAACTAGATGCGGTCGGTGCTCCTAATTTGATCCGGACAGTTCGCGGATTCGGTTATCGATTAGGTGATCCACATGCTTGACTCGATTCGAAAACGACTGACGTTATTATTCAGTGGTTCGTTCTTTTTTGTACTAGTCCTCATCCTGATTGGTGTGTATGTCACGAACGCTCAATTGCTGAATCGAATGGAATTGAATCAATTGAAGGGCATATCTGATCGCGATATCTTCGAACGGATCGAGCACGGAGAAGATCAATTCATCCAAAATCCGATCTACTTTCAGTTACTCGATGATTCAGGAAACGAACGCTATGAAAGTCTGCCGCCAGACGTCGAGTCCAAAACACTGCATCGTTTTTTAAGGTCAGATGATACGACGAAACAAGTGGACTGGGATGATCGACACTTCTTACTGTATCAACGGAGTACCGAAGAAGGACGACTACTGCTGATGAAGGACATCTCTCCGACAGAAGATACCTTACAGCGATTGATTGCCGTTCTTGCGGGGATTGCGGTTCTCGCAACGATTGTCCTGACACTAGTCGGATACATCCTTGCTGGTCGAGCCGTCATACCGGTGCAACAAGCATTCGATCGCCAACGTCGTTTTACGTCCGATGCTTCACATGAACTACGGACACCTTTGACAATCGTCTACAGCGGGATTGAATTGCTAGAAGCGGAATCACTTTCGAATGAAGGACGAACGATTCTAGAGGATATCAAAGCAGAAACGGCAAGCATGCAGTATTTAGTCTCTGATTTACTATTGCTTGCGCGAGAAGGACAACTTTCACCGAAACAGGAAGTTGACCTTAGTTCACTCGTTCAAAAGACCGTCGAACGTTTTCAGCATGCCTACTCGGATCGCATCATCCACGCTTCGATCGCGCCTGACTTACACATGAAAGGGGATGCCCATCAATTGAATCGCTTATTGACGGTCTTTCTTGAGAATGCTCTTGTCTACAGCGATAAAGTCATTGATGTCTCCCTCGAAGAAACTACTACAGAACGCCAGTTGACGATACAGGACCGTGGGATCGGTATCGCTTCCGATCAACAAACTAAAATATTCGAGCGTTTTTACCGGGGGGATCATTCACGTCACGGAACAGGTACGGGCCTCGGCTTATCGATTGCTCAATCGATTGTCGATCAACATGGCGGTACGATTTCTATTGATTCAACATTAGGTGAAGGCACACGCTTCATCATTCATTTCCCAACTCTTTAAAACGGTGTCAGTTAGCTGTCAGATAAGCAGGGTAAAGTGAAATTATTCTTTATCATACTTACCTAAGGAGGTCTTTGATATGTTGGGAAACGTACCGCTTCATCCACTTCTTGTCCATGCACCGATCGCACTTTTATTATTCGCAACGTTATTGTTACTCGTCAGTCTGAAATGGACGCAATTCAAATTGTTCACCCTCTTTACGCTAGTCGTTGGTCTGATTTCTGGGGTCGCCGCCTATTTGTCTGGAGACGGAGCAGAAGAGTATGCGGAAGCGAACTTAAGTAGCGTTACCCATGCTGCTATCGAAAATCATGAGCATTTCGCGTTGTTCAGCCTTGTTGCCTTTGGTGTCTCGCTGTTATTTTTGTTATTGGGTTACCGCTCAAACAAAAAAATGTTTTTATTACTCAGTTTTGTCGTTGCCATCGTCGGTAGCGGATTACTTGCTTATACCGGTCATCTTGGTGGTCAGATGGTATATGCTAAATAAAAAAGAGCCGGTTCATTTTCTCTTTTTCAGAGAAAATGGACCGGCTCTTTTATCTTGTTTCTGTTTATTTACGATGTGCGCGTCCCGGGCGACGGTTATTCGAACGACGTGTGTTTCCACGTCCTTCTGTCGTCTTCCGTGATCCTTTACTCTGGTCGTGCTGTGCGCGAATCGCCTCTTCAGACAATTCGACGACGATTGGCGTGACCGAGATGTTCAATTCACGTTCCATATCACGGAACGTCCGACCATCTTTCGGCGTCACGATCGAGACGGCAATTCCATCGTTCCCAGCACGTCCTGTCCGACCGATCCGGTGAACATAACTTTCGGCATCGTCCGGTAAATCGTAGTTGAAGACGTGTGTCACACCTGTCACATCGAGACCACGGGAAGCGACGTCTGTTGCAATCAGGAATTGTGTTTTTCCTTGATAGAACTTCGCCATTGCCTTTTCTCGTTTCCCTTGCGTCAACCCACCATGCAGTTCATCCGTCGGATACCCTTGCATCTGCATTTCTTCGTTTAATTTACTGACACGACGTTGCGTACGGCAGAAAATGATGGCTGCATATGGACGCATCTCGTCAAGCATCGTCCGTAGTGTCGCCTGCTTGCGACGATCCGTCGTCTCGACGACGAACTGCTCGATCGCTTCTACAGTGATGCTTTCCGCTTCTACCTGCACTTCGACTGGGTTACGCAAATACGTTTTCGCCAGTTCCTCTACTTTAGGTGGCATCGTTGCTGATAACATGACGAACTGGCGATCAACAGGTGCTGCCTCGATGATATCTTCAATTTCTGGCAAGAAACCGATTTGAAGCATTTGGTCCGCCTCATCTAAGACGAGTGTACGTAATTCGCTTAAGTCTAGTGTGCCGCGACCGACATGATCGAGAATCCGTCCTGGTGTTCCGATGATGATTTGTGGCATCCGTCCGAGTCGTTGAATCTGTTTAAAGACGTCTTGCCCGCCATATACTGCAAGAGCACGGTACTGTTCCGTATTGCGAATCAGCTTATAGGTCTCATCTGCGATTTGACGCGCGAGTTCGCGAGTCGGTGCGACGATCAATGCTTGGACCGTTTGCGATTCGACATCGATTTGCTCAAGAATCGGTAAGAGGAACGCTAGTGTTTTTCCTGTTCCGGTTTGTGCCTGTCCAATCAAGTCGCGTCCGTCAAGTAATGATGGAATCGCTTGTTCTTGAATCGGTGTCGGCTCCTTGATGCCTTGTTTTTGTAATTTTTTTATCCACAGGTCACTGATGTGTAATGTTTCAAATGTTGACATAATATATCCTCCTAAAAATTATCCACAGAAAAAAGCTGTGGATAACCTGCTTCGCATAGACAAAAACAGTTATCCACAGCCGTGCTCTATTCAGTATACACAATTTACGCGTTTGTTGCTTCCTGTTTTAACTTCCGATCGAGTATGAACGTGCCGAACGGGATGAATGATGCGATGAACGCAATACCCGCCTTGATGATCGACCAATCGTATTTGAATTTCACAACGGCGAGCCAGATCGCGTACATGACGAATAAGACACCGTGAAGTGCACCAACGACCGAAACTGCTTGTGGAATGTCCGCCATATATTTCAACGGCATCGCAATCAACAGTAAGACTAAAAACGAAATTCCTTCTAATATCGCAATCATCCGGAATTGCCCAAGCGTAGTTCTTAACATCCCGTCACTCCTTTTTCCTGATTCCTGCTCTTAGTATACGGGATGGACGATCCATCTGTGACCTGTGTCACAGGATTGTCAGATTTCGAGTGGTCGTAACCGAGCTTCGATGGCAGCTCGTTTTGGCTCAAGAAACGGAGGTAACGCAAGTGTCTCCCCTAATGTTTCAACCGACTCATCCGTCGCAAATCCTGGTGTATCTGTCGAGAGTTCAAATAAGATATGATTCGGTTCCCGGAAGTAAAGGGCTTGGAAATAGTGACGATCGACTTTACCGGAGTTCGGTAAGTGATAAGCATTCAGACGTTCGACCCACTTCTCGTACTCCTCACTGTTCGGTACACGGAACGCGACATGGTGCACACCACCACGACCTAAACGTTCCCGATCAAGGTCTGGACGCGCTTCGACGTGGACTTCTGCTCCGATTCCCCCTTCTCCTGTCGCATAGACTTCGATTGGAGCAAAGTCACCTGCTAGTGAAGGATAGCGACCAACGTTCCGGAAACCCATCACTTCCGTCAGCACGCGGACCGTTAGTGTCGGATCGTTAACCGTCAATGTCACGGCTCCAAGTCCAACGATGGCATGTTCAGAAGGAATCTCTTCTTGCGGCCATGGGACACCGCCTGCGACACCTACTTCGCCATCTTCCGCGACAAGAATCAAACGCGTTCCTTCCTGATCACGAAACGCCAGTGTCTGTCGTCCAGCACGCTCAATAATTTCGTCATGCTCAACGTCCTTTTCCTCAAACCGTTTTTTCCAAAATTGAAGAGCGGCTGTTGTTTTGACACGAAGAGATGTCGAAGAAATACTCGATGCTCCTGGTACACCCGTTCCAAGATGTGGAATATCGAAAAACGTCAAATCTGTTCCAGGATTCCCTTCCGCATCTCCATAAAACAAATGATACGATGTCGTGTCATCTTGATTGACTGTTTTTTTAATCAAACGCATTCCGAGTACTTTCGTATAAAATTGATAATTTCGCTCTGCCATGCCTGTTAAGATTGATACATGATGAATTCCAAGTAGCTCCATCTTCGTCACTCCCTGTAAATGATTTGGTAATTGAAGTATAACGCACTAATATCTTGAATTCAAGATATTAGTCTAATAAAAAACCGCCCCTCCGAAAAGGGACGATTGAATAGTTGAAATTAAAGTTTTACGACGTTAGCAGCTTGTGCTCCACGTGCGCCTTCAGTGATTTCGAACTCAACTTCTTGACCTTCGTCAAGTGTTTTGAAGCCTTCACCAGTGATTGCTGAGAAATGTACGAATACGTCTTCTCCGCCTTCAACTTCGATGAAACCGAAACCTTTTTCTGCGTTAAACCATTTTACTTTACCTGTGTTCATGGGAACAACCTCCAAAAATAAATTACTTAATACATATGCTGAGCATATGAAAGGAATTCATTATTGTCCCGAAATACATGGAGCAACGAAAAGATTGTTCGTGACACGATGTGAATCCGTAATGACAATAACAATATTAAGCTAACGTAAGTATAAAATGGATGCGCTTTAAAAGTCAAGTTGCCTGACCAATGTTTTTCCAATTGATTCCACTTCTTCTACGTAACTCAAACAAAAAACAGGTTCAGCTGAAACTGAACCTGTTCTTCTGTTTTTAACGGTGGATCCAGACTGCTCCAGCAGAGTTATCTTTTGCTTCACCGATGACTTGAATTTTCAATCCATTGTTCGGAAGCAATTTCCCTGCATCCGGAATCAACTGGTTGATATACGATTTTGAATCATCAAACTTCGTCACACCTGGAAGACCTTTATAGTCGTAAAGTCCACGTGATGGCGAATCGATGAGCCATGCAGGTACTTTATCATAACTGAAAGCAGCATCTGCGATTTGGTAACGTGTGCTGTCCTTAACCGTCGGTTGTCCTTTCAACGTGCCGACGATCGCTTCCGGATGCGAATCAACGACACCGAGGAATCCTTCACCTGGGTGCTTACCGACCCAGTTGTCGTCAAAGCTAGAATCACCATACCAAACGACAAGGCCTGTGTTGTACTTCACACCTCGTGCATGTTCGAGCGCTTTGTCCGAACCTGCATAGTTGCGCCATTCAAGGTAGTACGCGTTATCTGCATACGTGAAGCCGTTCGATGCGACGAAACCATCTAATTTGAATTTAGGTGTTCCCTCGGCATCATCTTCAAAGACGACTTTACCATCGACTGTCAGCGTAGCATTATCGAGCGCGAAACCATCAAGCGCGAGTCCTGCGTCAGTGACATATTCAAATTTCAGCGTGACTTTTTTACCAGCAAATTCACTGAGGTCGTATGATTTATCTACCCATGCGCCTTTAGTAGAATCGGCTCGCTCATCGCCATCCGTGTCCTTTTTACCGATCGTTTCCAGTACTTTTGACTGGCCATCGGCTGTAGCAGTGACTGTCAGGAAATCGTAGTTGAATTCAACGTCATAGTACGCTTTAAAGTCAAATTTTGCTTGTTTAGCATTCGTCAGATCAAATTCAGGAGACGTCATCGATGTATGAAGATCGTTCCCTTTTGTACTGTAGTAGTACTTCTTGCCGAACGCTGGAGCAATTCCTTTCACTGGCTTTTGTGGAAGATTGACTTTGATGATCCCTGGATTTTTTGATTTCGTGACACTCTGATCGAGGTACGAAGCTGTTCCAGCTTTCGTGAGCGAATCAAAATCGATTGTTTGGATGTTTGCCCAGTTTCCGCCCATGACTGTCTGGAAGAATTCCTTGTTTTGCGGAGAGAAGCTCGTCGGCTCTGTTCCGGCAATTTTACCATTCCAGCTACCACCACTCATGATGGACCAAGAAGCGACTGGCTCCCCTTGACCTGTGTATTGCGTATCGTATTCATCGGGAAGTCCGAGGTCATGTCCGAATTCGTGCGCGAAGACTCCGACTGCGCCGTCCTCAGGTTGAATCGTATAGTCGTAAGCTGCCATCTTCCCACCCCAGCGTGTCGGAACGTTTGATGTCGTGTTTTCGACTGGATAAACGCTATCGAGCGTCCAGCGGTGCGACCAGATTGCGTCATCCCCTAATTTACCGCCACCCGCTTCTTGCCCCGTTCCTGCGTGAATGATCATCAAGTGATCAACGAGACCATCTGGTTCATTTAAGTTACCGTCGCCATCTAAGTCATACTGGTCGAACTGATCGTACTCAGCTAAATTGATGCCTGCCTTGACGGCAGCATTCAAGGCATCCTTGACGAGTCCACGCGGCCCTTTTGCTCCTGGCAAGTTATCATTTCCGCCTTTTGGACTATCAGCACCATAATCCTTAGCTGTTCCCGGAACTTTTAACCAGTTCGAAACCGTTCCATCGACCGAATAGCTTCCACCCGATTGTTCTTCATAATACTGCTTGAACGTTTTAACCTTTTCTCCGTTGAACAGTTCAAATTCTTTATCCCCGAACATCAAATCTTGATAATGCTTTTGGTTAAAGTCTTTAGCGTACATATAACCTGGCTCTTGAACGACGTTATTGTGCGCGAAGTCACTGTACTCGACAAGCAGTACCAATACCTTGTCCGTCCGTGTCGTACCGTTATACTTTGCTTGCTTAGCTTTGTCTACTTTGACGAAGCCGTTCGGATTGCCTTTTTTGTAGTTATCATGCTTTTTGTCCAGCTGTTTTGCTAACTTCTCCTTTTGCTTCGTCAAGAAATCCTTTGTTTTCTTGTCGAAGGCTGCTTCTTTACCCGATGCATGCGCATGATCAGGAGCTGGTTTTCCGTTCGCCTTTTGGTCAAGATACTTTTGGACTGCTTTTTGCTTCGCTTCTACGGAAGCGGCTTTTGAAACGACCCCACGTTTTTCCAAGACTTTCAACAATCTGTCTTGATCGACTGTGCTTAAATCCATTGGTGCACCAGAGGCTGCTTTTTCTGCTGCTTGTACGGATTTTACCTGCCCACCAGGTAAGACCGGACCGACAGCAAAAGCAGCTGCCGTAATTCCAGACAGTACGGCTAAGCTAAGCTGTTTCTTTTTTCCCACGTGAATTGACCCCCTATGTAGTAGTGAAAAGTAAAAGATTACTATACTTTTCTGAATATTCAAATCTTAGTTTATTTTACTTCCTTAATCAATCTTTTTTAAGATAATTAGTGCTTTATGACCATACCTATTTTTGAGTATTAATTTCAAAAGATTTTCAAAAGATTCTTTCACCTTTTTTTCAAAAAAACATCCTTCCACCGTTTTAGAAAACGGTACGCTGAAAGCACTCTAATTCACTAAAGGGAGGATACAATGAGCGCTTTACAACGTTTTGAACGCCACTTACTAAGAAACTATCTGCTCGGTTCATTCATCGCGGTGTTCGGCGTCGGGTGTCTGTTTATTTTTGAGACCCTTACTTTCACGAGGAATGAACAGTTGATTTTAATGGGTATCATGGGTTTATCTGTCAGTCTGATGGTTTTACTCGAATATATGCTTTATTCTCGGCACATCGGTGCCTTACGACGCTTCTTCCAAAACGAGATTCCTTCACTCGCCTCTTTCCAAGAGGCTTATCAAACAACCCATCACTTTCCGGTTCTGACTGTTCAACGCATCATGGGACCACACTTCTTAGGTCTCTCAGTTCCCGCATCACTCCTGACAGCACTCGCAATCTCTCAAGAGTGGTTAAAGATGCCGTACTACTTGATTGGTCTCGCCTGTTTTGGTGCTGTTCTCGTCGCGATTTTACACGGTCTGATTGAATTTTTTCTAACCTACCGCGTTACGGAGCATATGCTCCTCACGTTAGAGAAGTATGCCTTCGAACATGGCTTTGATGTTCCAAGAAAAACGACGGTCGTCACGTTAAAGCAAAAAATGCTGATCAGCACATTGATTATCGGTGTTTTTCCGATCATGTTGTTCGTGCTCGCCTCAGCCGTTCAGTTAACGGAAAATGAAAGCCTCCGCTCTTATTGGAGCTGGTCGACGCTTATTCTGATCGTCATCTTGTCCGTCGCGACGTTTTGTAGTCTTCTTCTTTATGAGAACATTCGAAAACCGATTGCGATTCTTCAACAAGGTATTCAAGATGTCGAAAACAATCGTCTCGTCTCGTTACCAAATCCGTATTCTGATGAATTCTCGCACCTCGTCTCTGGTTTTAATCTGATGATGGAAGGAATCAAAAAACGCGATGAACAGAATGAGCAATTGCTGGACAGTCTGTTTACGTTATTTGCCGCAACACTTGATGCCCGGGATCCTTATACGGCAGGACACTCGCTTCGTGTCGCTGCTTATTCAGTGGAAATCGCTACGGCTGCCAACCTGCCGTATGAACAAATCGAGCTGTTACGCAAATCAGCTTTGTTGCACGATATCGGAAAAATCGGCATTCGTGACGATGTGTTATTAAAAGAAGGTCGCCTGACTGACGAAGAGTTCCAGATCATTCAGCAACACCCTGTCATCGGTGTGCATATTCTATCCCAAGTTCAGCTGCCAAAGACGTTACAACCAATTCTTCCTGGGGTAAAGTACCATCACGAACGCTATGACGGAAAGGGGTATCCGGAAGGACTCGCAGGAGAGGACATCCCACTCTTCGGTCGGATCATGGCGATTGCTGATGCCTACGATGCGATGACATCTGACCGTCCTTATCGTAAGGGAATGCCAGTGGAAAAAGCTTTATCCATTTTAGAAGAGGGCATGGGTACACAATGGGACGCCACCTTTACGCGTCTTTTTCTAGACTTGAAACGTTCGCCGATTGAAGACGTGTCGTAAGTACGGAAAGGAGTTTCTCATGCATCCTAAAATCGTGGAACGTCATGAATTTTATTTTGTTGGTCTTGGACTGACATGTGAAGAAAACGAATTGCATACGTTGATGCCGGAACTCTGGCGTGAATTTTCAAGACGCTCACATGAGATTCCTGCAAAACCAGATAGCTATCCGCTCGATATCTCACTCGAACGAAACGGAACCAAATACTCGCAATGTGTCGGGTATCCGGTCTCGTCACTCGACGATATTCCAAAAGGAATGAAAGGTCACCGTATTCCTGCTGCACGTTATATTTTTTGGAAACATGAAGGACCTGATATCGAAATTTGGAAGTCCTTCGAAAAAATTCAACGTTTTGCCTCTAAACAAGGGATTGAACTTGATCCTAATGACTTTAAGATTGATGAGACACGAGATGATGTCCACCATCTCTACCAACGGATTCGTTGAACCATTCGCTTGAATGGTTCTTTTTTTGCGTTGAAATATCTTTCATACTTAATAATTCAGTACAGGTACTACGGACTATATTCAGAAAATTCGATTTAATTCGAATGACTTATTCTCGCTTTCTTAATTCTTTGGCATAGTTAGACTCAACCCAAACAAGGAGGCGATTTATTTTGAAAAAGTTTCTCGCTACATCGCTTGTCGCAAGTGTACTTGTTGTTCCTACGGTCGTAGGTGCAGAAGGTCTTCAAGCTGGTAAACTCACGAAAGCTTCGTCAGAACCAGCTGCAACGATCGTTAAAGATTTCGTGAACAAAAAAGGTGACTTTGCTGTTCAGAATGTCGAAAAAGACGGATCTTCGCAGATCGTACGTCTCCAACAAGAAGTGGATGGCGTCCCTGTCTTTGGTAGTGTCGTCGTCGGGAACGTCGCGAAAGACGGTACTTTGAAAGCAATCGTAAACGATGCGATCAACGTCAAAGGAAAACCAGGTCTCGCGAAAAAAGCAACTCTTTCTGAAAAGAAAGCAATCAAGTTATACCAAAAAGCAATCAAGGCTTCTGAATTCGAAGTCGCTCCAAAAGCAGAACTCGTCATCTATCCTGTTAAAAATGATGCAGTCTATGCGTATAAAGTGACATCGACAGTCCTCGCTGGTAAAGAACCATCACGCTGGACATATTTCATCGATGCAAACTCAGGTAAAGTACTTAATAAGTTCGACCAACTGGCACATGCGAAGCCAGTCAACACAGTTACAGGAACAAATGCAGTCGGTACTGGAACAACAGTTCTTGGAACGAGCGCATCATTTAATACAGTGAAGAGTGGCTCGTACTACTATCTTCAAGATTCAACTCGCGGTAAAGGCATCTACACATATGATGCGAAGAACCGCAACACACTTCCAGGAACACTCTGGTCTGACCTCGATAACCAGTTCAATACGACATATGACCGCGCTGCTGTCAGCGCACATGTCAACGCTGCGAAAACATATGATTTCTACAAAAACACATATGGTCGCAACAGTTATGACAACGCAGGCGCTGCCTTAAACTCATCTGTCCACTATTCAACAAGCTACAACAATGCATTCTGGGATGGAACGAAGATGGTCTACGGTGACGGAGACGGTTCAACGTTCACATACCTCTCAGGCGCACTTGACGTCGTAGCGCATGAATTGACACACGCTGTCACAGAATACACAGCTGGTCTCGTTTATCAAAATGAATCAGGTGCAATCAACGAAGCTGTTTCGGATATCATGGGTACGGTTGCTGAATACTCAGTCGGTTCGAACTTCGACTGGCTCGTAGGAGAAGACATCTACACGCCTGGTGTCAGCGGTGATGCACTCCGTTCAATGTCGAATCCAGCTGCTTACGGCGATCCAGATCACTACTCAAAACGCTACACAGGTACACAAGATAACGGTGGTGTCCACACGAACTCTGGTATCGTCAACAAAGCTGCTTACCTCCTCGGTAATGGTGGAACTCATTACAACGTGACTGTCACAGGTGTCGGCGTACCGAAACTTGGAGCAATCTACTACCGTGCTCTTAGCGTCTATTTGACTCCGAACTCGAACTTCAGCGCACTTCGCGCAGCAGTCGTTCAATCGGCAAAAGACCTGTACGGTTCAACAAGTGCAGAAGCAACAGCAGCAGCGAAATCATTTGATGCTGTAGGCGTCTACTAAGAAAATCTCCTCCCAAAGGATTTTCATATTTCCTCCCGAGTGTCGGACTCGGGAGGTTTTTTATGCGCAAAAAAGACGGATTCGCTTGGAGCAAATCCGTCTTTCCATTAGTCTTGTCCAGGATCACGGGCAAGACGTAAGCGCATCTTTCCGTTGTCCGGGAATACTTTCAATTGTAAAGATTCTCCCTCGTACCATGTCCCGTAGCTCGTATCGACGACAGGTTCACCGAGCGTTGACAAGGCGTTCGTTGAGGCATTCGTCCAGTCGATCGCTTCAATGATTCCGTCCGAGACGACGAGCAGGTATCCGGCGTTCGAGAAGTAATACGTATTGACCGCGTCCTGTTGCGTATTACCAACAGCACCATATTTTGCTTCGAAGTCAGCAATTGGTTTTCCGAGATACTGCTCCGGCTTATCAATCGGTTGGTTGGCAACTGCTTGCGAGAGTGCCGTAAGGACTGCTTTATCTGATGTTCCTTTTGGTGCTTCTAATCGGACATCGGTCTCAGGCAAATACCCTTCGATACTATCATTGAGTTTCAAGTGGACCATTCCGTCTTTTGCATCCAATACCTCATAGACATCACCTAAATCTGCTTTATAGATGACACTACTTCGGCTTGCATCGCGATAGACGTTCGCGAACGGACGTGTCACCCAAGCTGCTTGCGCATACTCTGCCACCTTTTTCTTTGATTTCTTCTTCTCTTTTTTCGCTTCTTTTGGATCCTTTGTCGAGGCTGTCTCTTTCTTCGACTTTTCGTTTTTCGTTGCTTGATCCGTCGTTTTCGGCTTCTCAAGCGTCGATGTTGCTTGAGAGGCATCGTTATTCGTCAACATATACAACCAGCCACCTACGATGAATAGCGTTGCTAAAATACCGCCAAACGCAATCCCTCGGCGATTGCGTTTCTGTTTCCGTCGTTCTTGTCGAGACTGTCGTTCTTGTTGGTGTTCACTCATGTATGGTTCCTCCTGAAAAGTCGACACAGTTTTTCCCCACTATACCACCAATGTTTACTCGAAATATTTAAATTTCGATGACAGTTCGACCACGGTGACGAGAAGTCAGCAGAGCTTCTGCGATTTTAGGTAAGTCGTTCAGTGTTTTGACGTCGACTTCTGGTTCAAGATCGACGCGCCACTCATCCGCCAGCCGTTGCCATAAGATCTCTCGATATGCAATCGGTGTTTGTACCGCATCGATTCCGATCAAGCGAACGCCACGCAGGATGAAGGGATAGACTGTCAGTGTCATCTCTGCCCCACCGACGTTACCACACGTCGTCACGACACCACCATACTGTACGAAGCGAATGACGGATGCGAGCAATGGACCCCCTACCGTATCAATGACACCTGCATACGTTCCTTTTTTTAATGGACGGTCTGTTTCTTCTAAGAACGTAGTGCGGTCTAATACCTCCGCCACACCTTTTTTAAGTAATCGTTCTTGTTCTACTCGTTTCCCGGTTACGGCGTGTACTGTATAGCCTAATCGAATCAGTAAGGCGATCGCAATCGTACCGACACCTCCTGTCGCTCCAGTCACAAGGATGGGTCCTGTCTCCTTTGAGACAATTCGTGATAGTTCATCGACTGATTGCGCTGCTGTCAATCCTGCCGTTCCATGTCGCATCGCTTCTAATGGGCGAATGGATTCTGGAAGTGGCGTCACCCAATCGGCTGGTACGCGTATGTATTCTTGAAATCCGCCAGAGGTATTCATTCCAAAATCAAAGCCATTGACGACGACCGCTTGACCGGTTTGAAACCGTTCATCTGTCGTTTGTTCGATATATCCTGCTGCGTCAACGCCTGGTGTGTGCGGATAGGATTTCGTCACCCCTCGATTACCCGACATCGATAAGGCATCCTTATAATTGACACAGGAATGCGTGACACGAATTAAGACGTCTCCTTCCGGTAAATCATCGACTTGTTTCGCCTCAACCTTCCCTTCATAGTTCCCATCCACCTCTCGTACGACGAATGCTGAAAAAGTGTGTTTCATGATGTCTCTCCTTTCTCTTGTGCTTCTCTATACCCTGTTGTTTCCATCGACACACTAAAAATCCCTGTCGTTTCTCAAAGAAACGACAGGGATCGGGGACGGAAAAAACATCAGCGTTCCATAGGTGGTCAAAGGTAACAGGTCAGCCTGTCAATGGTTCATGGTCATCGGTTTGCCATCGCCATCTCTTCTCCACAGAGGAAAATTGAGGTCCGTCCCCTCTCCTTGACGTGGAGTCTCACCACGTCAAGGAATTACATATAACGTCCACCATCAAAGTCAATTGTCGTTTGATAGTTCGCGGCATTGATCGCATTCGATACTTTGTGTGCTTGCCGTTCCACTTCCTCCGTTTTTAAGCGATAGGCATCTGGATCGAATAAGGCATGACGAATGATCGTCGTCCCTTCAAATCCGTATTGGAACTCGCGTTTTGGTCGACTTGCGAGCATCTGATAATTTTGTGCCTTTGCCCGCAATTGGGTCGCCCACTCGATTGCTTCGACGAGCGGCATTTCTCCTTCATCCGTCACGATGACAGTTTCTAGATTCGCCGCGTAGACGAGACGATCCAAGACTCGCATATCATGACGCACGATGTCCATGGCGGCTTCGACGTCGGTTAAGCTCCGGCCTTGTTGTGCGGGGAGTGCTTCTCCCTTTTCTAAATCAATGAACGCTACGCGCTCCATTTCTTCAATCAGCTGATCAAGCTGTTTCCTCAGAATACTCTTTAATTTCACGGCATCTGCTAGGTACATCATCAACTCCCCTTTCCTATTCCATTTACGTCATTCCTTTCAAAAGGTTTCAATCAAACTGATGGACGAAGGCTCCGAATTCCCCCTGAATCGTTTGCTTGTCCATCTCCGATATCGTAGTAGCTCGGTCTGTATAGCGTTCTAAGAGATAGGCTTTTATTAGGACATGTGACGGTTGGAATCCGATACGCAGGCACCATTCCTGAAGTGTTTCTGTATCATGTCGCCGTAAGCGGGTCGGGAGTATCTGATTGAACTGGATGAGTTGTTTACGAATCCAGGCATCTGGTAGCTCGATCGAGTTCTCTTTTATAACAAAGTCGTTGTCTAAGGACTGTAACGGGGTGTCAGTTCTGATCGAGTCCTCATCCTGTTTCTTGGTCTTTCGACGTTTCCGCCAAACGATATAGCTTATGATGAATAGAGGTAGAACAATCAGACTCATCAGTAACATCGATGAGGACGATTCCCCTTTTTCATTCATACCTCGCTTAGCATTTTCAACCCCTACAACGATGAGCTTATTCTTTTTCGGTTTGAGGTCTTTCTGCTTTTTGGGCTTTTCATTCGTGTCCCAAACACGTAAATCTTCATCATTCTTCGTCTGCTTTTTAGGCAACCACGAAAGAAATGGAATGTTTAACAGCTTGCCGTTGTTCTTGCAGTTCGGTTTACACGATCCGTTCGTTTCGACTCCTGACATCTTTATCGCTTGTGGCTTCAATGCTTGAAAAGCCGCTTCCGTCAGCGGCTTACTGATCCCTAATATCAGCAAAATCAATCCGATACCAATTACGAGTCGTTTGCGAAGTGACATCAAAAGCCCTCCTTTTTATAAATCCATTATAATCCAAATTTATAATTTTAGTGTATTTTTATGGATGTTATGAAACAAGGAATGATTGTTCAATTAGAGGGGAAAAGGTAGACAGACCTATTCAGAGAGGAGAACTATTTCATGTTGAAACTCGATCACACGCATGATCCGTATCAAAATGCGGCGCTGATTCAAGAATACGTTGAAACATCAAGCAACGAACAGGCTGTTCGACAAGCAGAACAACTATTACACGATAGTACATTTATTGCACCACGACGTGATCCTAACCTCAGTCGAACACTTCGTTCGATGATCTCACCGTTATTTTTGACAAACCGTGATAAACATATTTTACCGCTGACACCAGCTTTCGTAACGCCACACGATGAGATTCGACCGAGTTGGTTCGGGCGGCTCAATCATGAGTTCGAACGTTTGATCAGTGAAGTCGAAATCGTTGATATCACTTCCTATGGTGCGGTCGGTGATGGACAGACAGATGATACACAAGCGTTCATCGAAGCGCTCGGTGATGGACATCGACAAGTCCATGTTCCAGCCGGTACGTACATCGTTCGAGGAATTCGTTTACCTAGTTATACGATTTTAACGGGAGCTGGCAAAGGGAAAACGATTATAAAGATGCACGATGACGCACCTAAAGGACGACGTCTTGTAACGAACCAAAATTATCTCCTTGGCAATCATCACCTGCTTGTTGAGAAAATGACGCTTGATTGGAACATCAAACGAATCGGTGACGCAAAGAAAAGTAGCACATGGGGCAATCACTCCAGTTGTCTCACATACGCACATGTCACTTATGGTTGGGTCTTTGATGTCGAAGCTGTCAATCCAGGACTCCATTGTTTTGATATCTCGACACCGTATTACAATTACAACGGGGACGGTGCTCGAGCGAACTTAAGTAGTTCATTCATCTGGTTCGATGGATTAACCGGTTACGGGTTCGGAGACGACGGGATCACGACACATCATAGTGACCATCTCTTCATCTCGAACTGCTTTATGCATGACCCAAGTGGACGTGCCCATGCAGAAGGTTTTTCCAATTCGAACGGGATTGAAATCGATGATGGGTCACGCGATGTCTGGTTATTCAATAACGCATCAAGTCGTTGCTTCGGTGGACTTGAAATCAAGGCGCATGCGACCTCTTCTGCTGCCTCAACCGTTAAAATCGTTGGTCATTTATCAATTGATGACCACCGTGCCTTTAATTTTCGCCATATCGGGCATCATCAAGCAAGTGATCCAACGTCTCAGACGGCTTACAATATCATCGCAACACGCTTGATTGCTCAGACTCCTCAATATACGGAGCTCTATGCGAATTCAAAACCGCGCGCACTCGTCGTTTCCGCTTATCGTAATGTCGTTATTCATGATTTCACGGTGCTCGGTGATCCGTATTATGACTACCAAGAACAGCCAATGATCGGAATACAATATAAGGCACGCAACGTTACGATCAGTCAGTTGAAGATGAGCGGATTCCGACAAGCGAAAACGGATATCCAAATCTTTGGTGGAGAAAATGGAGCTGAGGATGTACGCCTTCGGGATATCCGGATCGAGGATTCTGCCAAACACGGGATTACGATCGGTCCTGACATCAATCGCGTCAAGTTAACGAATGTGGCACTAAAAGGAGATGGGACGGTTGGCTTGAATGCTAAATCGGAACCGGAAATGGAACGGTTCATCGCGACCGGATTTAAAGTACCGATTCGTGCTCAGTCGACGCAAGCATGAACAAAACGACAGGATGGACTTTGGTCCATCCTGTCGTTTTCATTGGGATCGAATGTATGCGAGGACACGTGTATCAATCGCACGATCCGCTTGTTCGCGCATCTCAAAGTTTTCCGTATGCAGATATGTCCGGAGCGCTTCTTCGAAATCACCGCGATAGCCAAGTGTCAATAATTTATCCATCAACTCCGACTCTAACGCATCATCGATGGGCTTGATTTCTTCCGGCTTACTCGGTTGTAGGTAAAGTGTGTGCAATTGATAGATGCGTTCGAGTTCTTCAATTGGATTCGGGTGATCATCAACACGTAGATCAATATAGCGATCGTTGAATCCACCGTACCCGCCACCTTCCTTGACGACGAGCAGTGCTGCTGATTGCATCCCACGCGAGTCCCCGCCTGCTGCTTGCCCCGCAGCCAACGCACGCAACAGCCGTTCTGCGAGTGGCCCTTGCGTCGATTCAAAGACACGTGCCATCTCTTTGACCGTATTGCCATCTACAAGAATATTCCCTTGCGCCGCAAAATGTTTCCCCGCAATTCCGCCTGCCCAGTCGTTACATTTCTCTCCCGTAAAAGTCGCACTTTTGCCCTGCGCATCGATGATTCCGACTTGACGATCTGCTCGCCCTTCATCCGCTTCCGTTAATCGACGAAGCACTTCATCCGCTGAAGCGCCTTGTTCGATCATCTGCAACCCTTCAGGGCCATACGTCGTATTTGCAAATGATTGTGTCGCTACAGCACCTACTCCCGCTTTCGCAAACGGAACAGCACTCCCAACAGCTAAAAATTTCGATTGGACAGCAACACCCCATGCTTGTTCTTTCTCGCAATAACCAACGATTGAATATGTCACTTCAGTTCCCCCTTTAGTCACTTCTCTACCCGTTCGTGATAACGCTTCCCGATTCCTGCAACAGAAAAACCTTCCGGACAGATGTCCGAAAGGTCGACTTCATTGAATACCTAGCGTCACAGCAAGTAATAAGGCGGCACATGCTAAAGCAATCCAAATCGCGAAGAGTTTCCAGACGAAACGTAACCATTGCTCATACGGAATGCCTGCGATCGCAAGAAACGCCATCAAATGCGCACTTGTCGGAAAAATCATGTTCGTCAATCCATCTCCGTATTGAAATGCTAAAACAGCTACTTGACGCTCGATACCGAGTAAGTCAGATAAAGGTGCCATGATTGGCATCGTTGTCGCGGCTTGCCCGCTCCCCGATGGAATGAAGAAATTCGTGATCAGTTGTACGATGTACATTCCGATGACAGCGAAGAACGTTGGTAAATGTCCTACGGCATTCGATAAGCCGTAAATGACCGTGTCAATGACACGACCTTCTTCAAGAATGACGACAATGGCACGGGCAAAGCCAACGATCAATGCACCGAACGTCACGGCTTTCGCCCCGTCAATCAGACTCTCAAAAGTACCGTTCACACCGAGTGTGATGATCCCAGCAATCAGTCCAATGATCAAGAACGAGGCTGTCAGTTCCGTCAAATACCAGCCCCACTCGAAAATTCCGATGACGTTGAGCGTGATTCCACCGATCAAAATCAGTAAAACAAAAGCATGACGTTTCGAAAAGCGTGAAATCGTCGTCGCTGCTTCTTCCGCACGACGTTGTTCGAGATCATAAACGAGGCTACGCGTTGGATCCTGTTTGACTTTCCGTGCGTAAGTCATGACATAAAGAATCGTTACGACTAAGAAAACGATATAAACGGCGGTTCGATAACCAAGACCGCTAAAGAGTGGAACTTCCGCGATCGATTGAGCAACACCTACCGTAAACGGATTCAGCATCCCGCCAGCAAAACCAACCGCCGCTCCTAAACTAACGATTGCAGCTCCTGTCATCGCGTCATAACCGAGTGCACGCGCGAGCATGATACCAATCGGTACAAAGATGATTGTTTCCTCTGCCATCCCGATTGTTGCTCCGGCAATCGAAAAGACGAACATCGTCATCGGAATCATGATGTGTCCCTTTTGACCAAACCGACGAATCAATTGATTGATTCCCGCTTCGATGGCACCCGTTTGACGAATGATGCCAAAGACACCACCGACTAAGAAAATGTAAAAGATGATCGCAGCGCCTGCTTCCATTCCTTTCGGGATCGCTTCGAATAAACCAAAGAAATTGACAGGTGCAGACTCCACCGCGCGATAGGTACCATCGATAACGACGGTCTGACCATCCTGTTTTTCACGGTCGAATTGTCCTGCTGGAAGCGTGTACGTCAAGATGACTGAAATAATGAGAATCGCCATGATGATGGCATATGTATGAGGCATCTTGAAGAATGATTGCTTCGACTGTGTGGCATCTGTTCGTTCATTCATGATAAAGGCCTCCTTTTTGTGTCATTATAAGAATAATGCCCTATTCAGGGAAAAACTAACAGTTTTAATGAAATGTTATGTGATTGTAAAAGAAAAGTGGAATACTTCTAACTTAAATAGAGCCTTTAATCGATCATGTCGCATGAAACAAAAAGGAAGGTATTCTAGGTCACGAACCCAGAATACCTTCCTTATGTGTTACGTCAATCTCTTCTGATTATGCTTGGAACGATTGAACGTCTAATGGTTTAGCAAGAGCTGTTTGTGCAAATGCAACGAATTGTCCGAAATGAGCACTTGTGTTATGAGCTTCGATCGCAGCTTGGTCTTCCCATTTTTCAATCATCATGAAGACATTTTCGTCTTCTGTACTTTGGAACAGATCGTAGCTGATGTTTCCAGCTTCAGCACGCGATCCTTCTACTAATGTTTTAGTTGCTGCTAAAAATTCTTCTCGTTTTGCGGGTTGTACTTCTAACTTTGCTTCGATGGCGATCATCGGAAAGCCTCCTTTGTAATTTCGTTAACTTAAGCATCGTAGCACCTCCCGATTCGTTACGCCATAAAGATGCTCGGACGATTGATGATATTTAATTACGGGTAATTATAGAGGGAATTATTACTTTGTACCACATCAGAGAAGGGAGCAACGAAGATGCGTGTTGAGGTATTTTACTTTGAGGATGACGGACATATTCCGAATAACCCTAATTTTCCGGTGTTGATTTATCGGCATGCATTTGAAGAACCGTCACGCATCGAACAGACTTTCCATTCACATGACTGGCGCAATAGCTGGGTAGATGGCATTTTTGATTTTCATCATTATCATAGCATCGCCCATGAAGTGATTGGTATCCTCGAAGGACATGCGACCGTCCAACTCGGTGGTCCACTCGGTAAGACCTTCACCTTGACGAGTGGAGATGTTCTCTTACTTCCTGCAGGCACAGGACACAAAGCACTTGATACAAGTCGACACTTCCGTGTGATCGGTGCCTATCCGAATGGTCAAGACTACGACACACTGACAGGTCAAACAAGTGAACGTCCGGAAAATCTTCAACGGATTCGTCAGGTGATACGTCCCGGTCAAGATCCTGTACTCGGTGATCACGGTCCTTTATTTGAGCATTGGTGACATCTCCTTCTTGTGAAGAAGACGTTTTTGTTCGGAGTTCGCGTGGTAAACCCTACTATTGTCTCTCTACTTAAAGGAGGAATTCGATGAACGCAACAGAAAAGACGCTAATACTTGCTGCATTAAAGCAAAAAACAGTGACGTTTCCCGATCAGACGCACGTTCGGGCACTTGGACAAGGCACATGGCGGATGGGAGAAGAATCGGAGAAACATGAAGCTGAAATCGAAGCACTCCGCGTCGGTCTCGACAGCGGAATGGAACTCATCGATACGGCAGAGATGTACGGGGAAGGCGCCTCTGAAGAATTGATTCGCGACGCGATCGCTGATCGACGCGAAGAAGTCTTTCTTGTCTCGAAAGTCTATCCGCATCACGCTGGTGGGGAAGCGTTAAAAAAAGCTTGTTCCAAATCGCTTGAACGTCTCGGTACGGATTATCTTGATCTCTATCTTCTTCACTGGCGTGGCGACATTCCACTAAAGGAAACCGTTGAAGGACTGGAAGCCTTAAAACAAGAAGGCAAGATTCGCCGTTGGGGTGTATCGAACTTTGACGTATCAGACATGAAAGAACTGTTAGCATTACCGAACGGTGATCAGTGTGCTGTCAATCAGGTACTCTATCACCTCGGCTCACGCGGAATTGAGTATGAACTGCTCCCGTTACTACGCGAACATGGTATTCCAGTAATGGCGTATTGCCCACTAGCTGAAGGTGGTTCACTGCGTGATCAACTCCTGAATCATCCGACCGTCGAGGAACTCGCTGAGACACATGGTGTTGAACCGGCACAGATCTTACTTGCTTGGGCGATGCGTGAAGGTGACGTCATCGCAATTCCTAAAGCAGGACAAGCACATCATGTCGAAGCCAACGGTCGCGCCGCACTTTTGAATTTAACAAAAGAAGAGCTAGCTGCACTTGATCAAGCGTTCCCAGCACCAACAAAAAAAGAACCACTCGATATCGTTTAAGGAGGTCATTTTCATGACAAAACATGTTCAACTCGGTCAATCTAACCTATTCGTTCACCCAATCGGGCTCGGTACGAATGCTGTCGGTGGACACAACTTGTATCCAAATCTTGATGAGCAAGCCGGACGCGATCTCGTTCGTGTCGCGTTACAGCAAGGGATCAATTTCCTCGACACAGCTTTCATCTACGGACCAGAACGTTCGGAGGAACTCGTCGGTGAAGTCTGGCACGACACGGTCGCTCGAGAAGATGTCGTCCTCGCGACGAAAGGTGCGCATCAGTTCGTTGACGGAAACGTCGTCATGAACAACTCACCTGACTTTCTCCGTCAATCGGTCGAAGATAGTTTAAAACGTCTTAAAACAGACTATATCGATTTATATTACATCCATTTCCCAGATGAATCGACACCGAAGGATGAAGCCGTCGCTGCACTTGCTGAACTGAAAAAAGAAGGAAAGATTCGCGCGATTGGTGTCTCGAATTTTTCACTCGAACAACTGAAGGAAGCGAACAAGGACGGACATGTCGACGTCTATCAAGGAGAATACAATCTGTTTAAACGGGATGCAGAAAAAGAGTTACTTCCATACATCGTTGAGAACGGCATGTCCTTCGTTCCGTACTTCCCACTCGCCGCTGGATTATTGGCAGGGAAATATACGAAAGAGACGACGTTTGATGATTTACGAAAAAACGACCCGTTGTTCCAAAAAGACGTCTTCGAACAAAACCTCGCAAAAGTCGATCAATTGCGTCCAATCGCAGACGCACACGATGCGGAAGTCGCACATGTCGTACTCGCCTGGTATTTGGCACAAGATGGCATCGATGCCATCATTCCTGGTGCGAAACGCCCGGATCAGGTGACAGATACGTTGCGTACGTTAGACGTTCAGTTATCGCAAGAGGATATCAAAAAAATCGACCAAATTTTTAGCTGATCGTTCTCTTCTTATGCACATGAGCAGAATAGGCGAAAAATCATGCTGAACTTCGTATGATGGAGGCATGGAGGCGATTGATCATGAAGCACCATTTTCATTTAACTGCAGACTGGCCGGGAAATCGCAATGATGTCGGTCAGATCGAGACAGGTGAGTTAAAAACAAAAATTTCAATTCCGGACGCTATGGATGGTCCAGGGGTTGGCACGAATCCAGATGAGATGTTGCTTGGCGCAGCTGCTACATGCTATATCATCACGCTTGCCGCAATGCTTGAGCGTAGTAATATCCCAAAAGTCTCCTTAACGATGGAATCTGAAGGCATCGTTGATGTCACGAACGGCGTCTTCACATACGATGCGATCATTCATCGTCCGAAACTCTTATTACCAGCCGATCTGTCGGATCGTGATGTGGAGAAGGCGCAACGTCTCGCTGAAAAAGCAGAAGGTTCGTGTATGATTACGCGGGCACTGGCTGGTAATGTCAAAGTATCGCTTGAGGCTGTGGTAGAGAGAATCTCAAATTAACAAACAAAAATCATCGTTTAACTTTTTAGTTGAACGATGATTTTTTACTTTATTTATCTACTTATTGGTATATTATTGATGATTTAATCATTTTAAATACCATTTACTATTATTCGGAGGATAACCATGTCTTATTATGAAACATTACGTTCTTCAACTGAAACTAATTCACAATCCGATGCAATAAGTGTATCTGTACCAGCACATGACTACACAACAGAATTACTTACACACCTCAATCAAGTACTGTATCAATCTTTAGACCATTTCCAAAAACAAGATAAACCTGATCAAATGGTTGAAACGGTCAATGAATGGCTCATGCATTTAAATCAACCTCTGATCGACTTGCCACTTCATCGTGAACTCACTACTAGCACAACACATGCTTTACCTACACAATATAAAAATTCTTTGCGTGCTTGGGAACTCATTGCTCCTGGCCAACTGGAACAAGAACAGTTATTGCATCATATTAGTCAAGAATTATGGACAGCATCTGCTGCCGATTGGATGGTGAGTTTTACACGTCATTCTGGAGTACAGACGCTTGTCCCAGCTTTGAAGGAAGCAGAAGCTCAAAGTAAATCAATCCGCATTTTGACTTCATTTTATATGAATATTACAGAAGCGAAGGCTATCCGACAGTTGATGGAATTCAGAAATATTGAAGTAAAAATTTATGAACCGATAAAAAAAAATCATGCGTTCCATCCGAAAGCTTATTTATTTTCTCGTCCTGATCAGTTGGATAGTGCTATTGTTGGGTCCTCTAATTTATCAAAGTCGGCTTTAACGCACGGTATGGAATGGAATATTCGTATACCTTCTACACCCGTCACAACATTAGTCACTCAAGCGAAAAACTTATTTGAACAACTTTGGAACAGCCCAGAAGCGACTATTTGTACAGAAGAATTATTACTTCAATACGAACAGTACCAACAAGAAACACCACCTATAAAATCATTTTCTATCCGCGATACAATTGCCGAACCTGCTGTCGATTACAACGTTATTGAACCGAACCTCATGCAGATTCCGGCTTTAGAAGAACTCGATCGTTTACGCGAGCGAAAAGAAACAAAAGCAATGGTCATTGCGGCAACTGGGACTGGAAAAACGTATTTAGCAGCTTTTGATGTCCGTCAAACTCAGGCTAAAAAAGTATTATTTGTTGCACATCGTGGAAAATTACTATCACAAGCTGAGCATACATTTAAACAAGTTTTTTCAAATGAAAATTATACATTTGGTAGATATTCAGGATCACAACAAATTCAAGATGCACAATTTACCTTTGCTACCGTTCAAACACTTTCAAAAGAGGTTCACCTTAATCAATTTTTACGGGATGCGTTTGACTACATCATTATTGATGAATTCCATCACGCTTCATCTGCTTCTTACCAAAACATTCTTGACTATTTTACGCCTCAATTTTTGCTTGGAGTAACAGCAACACCAGAGCGTATGGATGGTCAAAATATCTTCCAGCTTGTTGACTATAATATTGCTTACGAAGTTCGTCTGTATGATGCCTTAGCACAAGATTTACTTTCACCATTCCATTATTTTGGCATTCAAGATGATGAATCGATTGATTATTCTCTTATTCCTCAACAAAACGGCTTTTATGTAGAACAGGATCTGGTTGTTGCACTCGAACGCTCAACGCGAACAGATTATATTGTTGAAATGATTCGTAAATTTGGGTTCAGTGGTAATCAGGCTGTTGGATTAGGATTCTGTGTCAATATCAATCATGCAGAGTTTATGGAGAAGGAATTTAAACGACATCAGATTGAAGCAATGGCTGTTACAAGTAAACAGTCCGAAGAAGCACGCGAAGAAGCCATTCGCCGACTAGAGGATGATCAAGACCCACTGCAATATATTTTTACCGTTGACTTGTTTAACGAAGGAGTCGATATTCCAAAAGTCAATCTAATGCTATTTTTACGTCCAACGGAATCCCCTACTATTTTTATTCAACAATTGGGTCGAGGCTTACGTAAACACAGCTCAAAAGAATTTGTTACGATTTTAGATTTTATCGGAAATAGTCAAAAAGCTTTTGTTGCACCACTTGTGTTAGCTGGTCAACAATCGTTTCATTCTATTGATCGTTATAAAATTGCTACTGCTGTAAAACAACATTTTCCGATTCTACCCGAAGGATCTTTAGCTATTCTGGATTCAATTACAGAAAGATTTATTATTGAACAAATGAAAAAAATAGAGTTTTCAGCTAGCAAACAGCTTCGTGAAAGTTATCAACGATTGACACGTATGATCGGAAATCCTCCGAGTTTAAATGATTTAGTTACGCACAAAGACGCACCAGCTATTGAGAGTATTGTTCAGCAATGGAGAAGTACATTACGTCTTAAACAACTTGAAAAACATGCTACCGATGAAGAACTACGTTTACTGCAAGATGATACTACACGCAAAATTGTTGAACAGCTCGAAGGACTATTCCCAATTCGTGAGCCTTTCAGCTTACTGATTTTAAAACAGTTACTGCGTCATCCTTCTGCTTCAGTACAAGATATTGAACAAGAAGTTTTCAAAGAATTTGCCTTATCGACGAATCATTCTTTTTCAAAGCGCCCTATTATTCATCATCTTTTTAAACGCTGGTCTACTGCGTTAAAAAATGATCGTATTCAATTACTAGATGCTGTATCAGAAGAGCACTATCGCTTTTCAAATACAGTCGTCCAAGCACTTCAACAATCAACTGAATTGCGTTCATATATGATGCATTTTATCCAAGCAGGTCTACTTGCATTTCATCAACTACCAGATCGAATTAATTGGTTGATCGAAGACCAGGCGTTTCTATTACATCAAACATACAATCGTTCTGTTATCCAACGTCTTCTATGTTCACCAAGTCAGGAAGGTTCTTGGCGTGAAGGTGTAGCTCAAGCTGGTAACGACTACATTTTATTTGTGAATTTACACAAAGATGAAGCCATTGATGAGCAACTGAAATATAACGATTATTTCTTAGATCAATATCGTTTCCATTGGCAGTCTCAAAGTAATGCAACTGCTACAGGTAAAGCGGGTACTTTATATCAAAACCATGAGAGCGAAGGAATTCGTATTCATTTGTTTATGCGTAAAGCAGATAAAGAACAAGGAAAAACGCTACCGTTCACATACTTTGGCCAGTTAAAGCATCTTCAAAGTACAGGTTCTAAACCGATTAGTGTGACTTGGTCACTTCATTCTCCACTATCAATTGAACTGTTTAAGGAGTGGCAAACTCTTTCTTAATGTACTCAACTGCAGGAATATCGGCAGGAGCCCATTCAAGCTGATCAAGGTCTGAAACAGCCACCCAGCGAAGCTCTGCATGTTCTACGGCAATCGGTTCTCCTGTTACGATTTCAGCTTCAAACGTATGCAATGTAACAATAATAGCATCGTACTCGTAAGTCGTTTTTTCGATTGGTTGCTTGACCTTAATATTACATTTTAATTCTTCATTGATTTCACGAACTAACGACTGTGAGGGCGTTTCATGTAACTCAATTTTTCCACCAGGAAACTCCCATAAGTTGGGCAATGACATTTGGCTACTACGAAGTGCACATAATATTTCATTATGATCGTTGCGAATGACAGCACCTACAACTTGAACTTGTTTTTTCATTTTTTATGTTTCACTCCAAATCATTATAGATTTTTTAGTTCTCTGCTTATCATAACAAAAACCGTTATTCCTTTGACTTATGCAAAGAATAGCGGTTTTATTTATATACCAGTTATCCACATGTGGATAACTCCATTTATGGTATAATTATGCCACTTATCCACAATTAGAAATGAGGAAACTTACATGTCTCGTGAACTTTATCCGATCGTCGTCAAACCAGAATGGATTGAATCGATTCGAAGCGGGTATCCCGCGTTACGCAAGGAAATGTTCGAAGCCTTACACCATGTCAAAGAGGCAGGCGGACTGCTCCATCTGATGACAGAACATAAAGAATACCTCGCGACTGGTTATTTTGGCAAGCAAGAAAAAGGTGTCGGTTGGACTCTCTCAATGGACGAGCAAAAAGCGATTGATGTCGACTTCTTCAAACAACTTTTTGAACAAGCATTAGACAAACGAAACGAATTTTTTGAAGAGTATTCAGAAGCCTTCCGTATTTTTAACGGTGCAGGAGATGGTATCGGTGGTTTGACAATTGATTGTTACGATCATCATTACCTTATTACATTCGAAAATGAAGGCATCTATACATTCCGTCCATTGATTCTTGAAGCTCTTGAATCACTACTAAATTACAGAAGCATTTATGAAAAACGAGATTTCCTCGTCGATCTTCAACCCGTCAAAGGCGACGACTTTTTGAAAGGGGAACGAGGCGATTTTCCTGAAGTCGCACAAGAATACGGTGTATTGTATGAGTATGACTTGGATGCTGGTATGCGGACTGGTTTTGACATTGCCCAACGTGAACTTCGCCGAATCCTTCTCGATTCCGTCGAACGAAAAACCGTACTTAATCTCTTTTCTGATACAGGAACATTAACGGTAGCTGCCCTTTATGGTGAGGCTACTCAAACGACAAGCGTTGATTTCTCGACACGTAGTCGAAATAAGACAAAAGATAATCTTGTGTTGAACAGTTTTACTCCTGAGAAACAGAAGATTTTAGTTCAGGATGCGTTCGACTACATCGAACAAGCGGATAAGAAGACTCGTTTTGACGTCGTCTTGTTCCATCCGCCCGTACAAGTCAATACACGAACACGTCAGTTTCGGACCGAACAGGATCTCGCTCTTTGGATCCAAAAAGTCATTCATTTGACGAATCGCGGAGGACTGCTTGCGATTACGACAGATAGTCCCGCTCTTGATGCGTCACAATTGAAAAAAGCTGTGGAGCAGGCGTTCAACAAGTTGCGTCAAAAATTTGAAGTCGTATGGGAGCAGCCGGAGCAGAAAGATTTCCCGACTCCTCCTTCCATGCCACAACTCAATCCAAAAAGTATTCTTGTTCGCCGTAAATGACGTGTTATCTAAAAAATCCGTTACTGAATTTTTCAGTAACGGATTTTTTATATTTTTAACAGGAAATGTAAAATGAATGGAGAATCATTTTTAATGGGTTGGATATACACTCACTTTACCAAAGTGCGATGTTTGATCAAATCGTTGATAGAGATCGTTCAACGCATCGCGTTCATAGGGAATCTGCTCTTCAATTCGAATCTCAATCGTTCTCTCTTTCACTAAATGAATGAGTTCTGATAAGTGACGTTGCTGTTGTTTCATCTCCTCTACTTTTCCTTTCAGCAACGGAAGCGCGACGAACACAGCTTCAAGTGACAAGGCTTTACTATGCATCATCGTTAAATCTTGTGTCGTCCGTGTCGAGATCGAAATGATGCGTCCCCGCTCTTTTGCGAGTATGAACGATTCTTGTAAATGGTCACCACCAACTGTATCAATGATGACGTCGAATCCATCCAGATCGAGTCGTTTGAGCAATGTTTCAGCTGATTCTTCCTTGTACCGGTGAACGTGAATCCCTTTTGCTTCTAGCCAAGCTGCCTTCTCGTCAGAAGAGGCGCTCGCTGTAACGTCACATCCATAATGACGAGCAAGTTGAACGGTAAGATGTCCTACTCCACCCGTTCCGCCTGCTACATATACGCGGATTCCTGGGGTAATCGCGATTCGCTCTTTTAAAATTTCCATTGCTGTCAATCCAATCACCGGTAAACAACCAGCAACCTCAGCCGATACCCCTTCCGGTCGTAAGACTGCCATTTGTTCAGGCACAAGCATTTCTTCCGCTAACGCACCGGCGCGTTTTCCAAGTCCACCGCCGAATGCGACGATGCGATCGCCGACAGAAAAAGACGTCACACCCTCCCCGATTTCAATCACCTTCCCCGTTACATCACCCTGGAGAATTCCAGTCGTTGAAGCCGCCGCCACATGTCCGAAAAACATCTTCGTATCAAGTGGATTGATGCTTGACCCCTCGATTTGAACCCGTAATTCGTACTTCCCCGCTTTTTCGGGTGTGACGTCTTTTTCTGTAAGTGATGCATTTTTTCCGTACTGATCGACTACGAATGCTCTCATGAAGAATTCCCCCTTTTTCAATATTAGTCTATCATGATTCAGAATTCTCTCACATTAGTCGTTCATGCTATGATGAAGATATCTTATGACGAGAAGGGACGTTTTTGATTTGAAACAAGAATTGATTGATCGTCTAACTACATACGTGAAAGTCGATACACAGTCGAACTATGAGAGTATGACTGTTCCAACGACAGAAGGGCAATGGACACTAGCTCGTTTGCTCGTAGAAGAATTAAAGACAATTGGCATGGAAGAAGTCACCGTTGATGATAATGGTTATGTCATGGCGACATTACCTGCCAATACAGACGCAGACATTCCAACAATCGGTTTTCTCGCTCATCTCGATACAGCGACAGACTTCACAGGTACGAATGTCCGTCCACAACTCGTGGAAGCGTATGACGGACATCCCATCACGTTAAGTGAAGTGCCGTCCGTCACTCTATCACCAACTGATTTTCCTGCACTGCACAACTATGTCGGTCACACCTTGATGACGACGGATGGGACGACATTACTCGGAGCCGATAATAAAGCCGGAATCGCAGAAATCATGACAGCCATGCACCATTTGATTTCACATCCGGAAATTAAGCATGGTCGCATTCGTGTTGCCTTCACACCTGACGAAGAGATTGGTCGTGGACCACATCACTTTAATGTCGAAGCGTTCGATGCCACCTATGCTTATACGGTCGATGGCGGTCCGCTTGGTGAGCTTGAATACGAGAGCTTTAATGCAGCGGCGGCTAAAATCGTCTTCCACGGAACAAATGTCCATCCGGGAACAGCAAAAGATAAGATGGTCAATTCGCAGAAACATGCGATGGCGTTCCACGATCGTCTTCCCGGAGAAGAGTCTCCTGAATTCACGGATGGTTTTGAAGGATTCTTCCATCTGATTTCATTTGACGGCTCTGTTGAAAAAACGACGCTCGACTACATCATTCGTGATTTTGATCGTGAAGCCTTCGAGGGACGGAAACACTTCTTGTCTGCCCTTGTCGATGAGTGGAACAAAAAGTATGGTGCTGGTAGTGTGGAAATCGACTTACACGATCAGTACTACAACATGCGTGAAAAAATTGAGCCCCACATGCACATCGTTGATATTGCTCATGCAGCGATGGAGTCGCTTGATATTACGCCAATCGTTAAACCGATTCGTGGTGGAACAGATGGATCACAACTCTCATACATGGGACTTCCGACACCGAACATTTTTACCGGCGGTGAGAACTATCATGGCAAGTTCGAGTTTATCTCTATCGATAACATGGTGAAAGCAACACAAGTCATCATTGCCATCGCTCAAGGTTTTGAACAAGCTTCGCACTAATCAAAAAGCAGATTCTCAGCGCTGAGAATCTGCTTTTTTCACGTCTACCGTTGTGGTCTTTAAGCGGTTTATCTTAGACATATTTCAATTAGTTTTTTTCTTGTGTCGTACCGTCAGGAATCGGTAGTTGAACCATACTCCCTGATCCACTGACGAGTGGTGATTTCCCGTCCCACTTCTTGACGGCTTCGTATTGAATCATTTCTTTCGTCAACGTCTTCTGTAATTCTTTTTGTGCTTTTGCCAATCCTTGAGCTTCGATCAAACGCGCATCGGCTGCTCCTTTTGCTTCTACGCGAAGGCGCTCTGCCTCTGCTTTAGCGATTTCAAGATCCGTTTTCTTTTTATCGAGTTCCTGCGACGCTTTGACACGCGCATCGATTGCTTCCTGTGTCTTTTCATCTGGTTTTGGTGCACCGAGTGCGACATCCTCGATGATGAAACCGATGTCCTTGACGTCTTCTGCAAACTGCGTCTGAATGCTCGTCGAGACGTTTCCTGATTTTTCACCGAACAGTTCAAGGACAGTAACTTTCGAGATTTGCTCACGCGACGCATCATAGAGTCGTTGTTTCAAGTAACCTTTGGCAATCTCATCGATTTCGATCGGTCCGAACTTGTTGAAGACTTTTGTCACCTTATCCGGCGAAACGGAGAAGCTGTATGTAAAGTCGACGACGATGTTCTTTCCGTCTTTAGTCGCAAGCGTCATGTTATCAAGCGATTTCGTCTGTGTACGGATCGGATACTCCGTCACCCGTGTGATCGGTGAAACGACATGCCAGCCTTGCGATAACGTCTCATCTTTGACACCGCTTGACGGGGTGTAAACGACACCAACTTGCCCGGGTTCGATTTGTTCGACGACGAACGGCGTTGTAGCAAGCAGGGCTAATACAAGTACACCGGCGATGATCATCGATGGACGAATTTTTTTCTTTGGTTTGATTTCTCTCATTCTGAATCTCCTTTATCAATCTTTTCTTGGATATAGCGATAGAGTTCCATGCCAAGCAAAACGATGAGGGCGAAAAACAATAACGTGAAAAAGATGGCCATCTAACCCCTCCTCTAGCGAATTCCTTATTTTCTTTTACGCATCCATCTGGAAAATGTTTCATTATTTTAAATGTCCGGTTGCTTATTTTTAATTTCTGTCCTAATATGGAAAGAACTTTGCCTGCTCTACGACAGATCACGATTTGTGGTACACTCGAATGAGCACATCACTTACTAGAAACGAGGGTTCATCTCTATATGATTACAGTACAAAACGTCGGTCTTCGCTTTGCGGACCGAAAATTATTCGAAGACGTTAACATCAAGTTCACGCCAGGTAACTGTTACGGTCTGATCGGTGCGAACGGTGCCGGTAAATCAACGTTCTTGAAAATTCTCGCTGGTGACATTGAAGCACAACAAGGCGATGTCATCATCACACCAGGCGAACGCTTAGGCGTCCTTCGCCAGAACCATTACGAATACGAAGAATTCCAAGTCATCGAAACAGTCATGATGGGACACAAACGTCTCTATGAAGTCATGAAAGAAAAAGATGCGATTTATATGAAAGAAGATTTTTCAGATGAGGACGGCATGCGTGCTGCTGAACTCGAAGGTGAATTCGCTGAAATGAACGGTTGGGAAGCGGAGTCGGAAGCAGCGATGCTTCTACAAGGACTTGGCATCAAGGAAGACCTTCACTCGAAAACGATGGCTGAGCTGACAGGATCTGAAAAAGTTAAAGTCTTGCTTGCCCAAGCATTGTTCGGTAAACCTGACATTCTTTTACTCGATGAGCCGACAAACGGACTCGACCTGAAAGCTGTCAAATGGCTTGAAGAATTCTTGATCGGATTCGAAAACACGGTCATCGTCATTTCCCACGACCGTCACTTCTTGAACAACGTCTGTACGCACATGGCGGATCTTGATTACGGTAAGATCCAACTGTATATCGGAAACTATGATTTCTGGTATGAATCAAGTCAGCTTGCTTCGCGTATGGCAAGTGACCAAAACAAGAAAAAAGAAGAGAAGATTAAAGAACTTCAAGCCTTCATCGCACGTTTCAGCTCAAACGCTTCGAAAGCGAAACAAGCGACGTCACGGAAGAAATTGCTTGATAAAATCACACTCGACGACATTCGTCCATCATCACGTCGTTATCCGTTCGTTGGCTTTACGCCAGAACGCGAAATCGGAAATGATCTCTTGATGGTCGATGGTCTCTCGAAGACGATCGATGGCGTCAAAGTCCTTGATAATGTCCGCTTCTCGTTGAACAAGACGGATAAAGTCGCGTTCATCAGCCAGAGCGATATCGCGATCACGACACTATTCAAAATCCTTATGGGTGAGATGGAACCGGACAGCGGTACATTCAAATGGGGCGTCACGACTTCCCAATCATACTTGCCGAAAGATAACTCGGAATTCTTCGAAGGCTCGGATAAGACGATCCTCGATTGGCTCCGTCAGTATTCACCGGCAGATGAGAGCGATACGTTCCTCCGTGGATTCCTCGGTCGGATGCTCTTCTCAGGAGAAGAAGTCATGAAAAAAGCATCTGTCTTATCCGGGGGCGAAAAAGTCCGTTGTATGCTTTCAAAAGCGATGCTCAGTGGTGCTAACGTCCTTGTACTCGACGATCCAACGAACCACTTGGATCTCGAATCGATCACGGCACTCAACGATGGTTTGATCGCTTATAAAGGCGCAATGCTCTTCAGCTCGCATGACCACCAGTTCGTCGAAACGATCGCGAACCGCATCATCGAGTTGACACCAAACGGTATCGTCGATAAAGAAACGACATACGATGAGTATTTGAACAACGATACGATCCAACAGCAATTAACAGCGTTATACGCACAATGATTTTAAAAGAGACCGGAACTGTCGTTTCGGTCTCTTTTTTGAACACGTTGAAGGAGGAATGCGATATGCGACATCGCGTATGCGCTGCGTTGATTGAAGAGCAACAGATTCTAATGGTCGAGTTACATACCCCTTCCCGGACATTTTGGACGTTACCCGGCGGAGGTGTCGAGAACGGTGAAACTAAAGAGCATGCCGTCGTGCGAGAAGTGTTAGAAGAAACGCATCTTCACGTCACGGTCGAACGGAAACTTTACGAGATTTCAATGGATCAAGGAACAGAGACATGTTTTCTCGTTCGCCGTGTCTTAGATAGTCCTGAACCTCGACTCGGGATCGATCCTGAACTATCGCTTGATCAACAAGAATTACGAGCTGTTCGGTTTTGACCATTAAAGGAGCTTCAAGATGATTCACAGATTTCTCGTTTGCGTCGACTATCGTAACGATATAATCTTTGGATTAAATGAAAATTTAATAACCGTATTTATACTTAAAAATAGTAGTCGGTAACTAAGCTTTTTGATAATCCAAAATCGCTCGATCCAGCGATAGAAAACGAGAACGTTATCAAGGTGTCGACTGCCTATCCGTTTTACCGAGTGGTCACAAATCGTATACGAATCGATAAGATATGAAAAAACGGATTCTCAGGCGCGGGAATCCGTTTTTTCATGCATTGTTCTTCTTTTGTTTCGCTGCCTCTTCTTCGACACGTTGCAACAAGGCCTGAACAATTTTCTCGTTTTCTCGTTCGCCACCGAGTGACAAGAGACTTTTCCCAACGAAGTTTGCCCCTTCATTTTTTCCTGTATAAATCAACAGACAACGAGCGTGTCCAAGTGGTTTGAGCGTAAACGTCATCTCAATCTTAAATATTTTAGCTAACGTGAATCCAATCGTATTTTGTTTAAAGTCCGGCTCATTCGTATAGGCTAAATCGGTCACGATGTAGGTTTCGAGTCGGTTGCCCTGCATGTACGTTTGACGATACGTCGAACCGACGACACCCGGTTTTCGTTCAATCACCTCATGCTGGACGACGTTCGGAATCAGACGTTGCAGCCGCGTGTGATCAAACAAGTGCCATGCTTCCTCAATCGGGATATCGAGCTGTCGTTCTTCTCTCCACGTAATCATAGATCCGCCCCCTTTCTATACAAATACCCTGTCATCCGGTCTTGTAACGTCCGGTGACAGGGCGGGAGCAGATTCTTATTTTACTGTGCTTGTTTCAAGAGCAGCTCCGAGGAACTTCGCCAGTTCAAGCATGCCGTAGCGTCCTGCAGCAGCTTCGGCATCGGAATTATAGTTCGTATTCGTATTGACATCATACGTATAGATCGTACCTGACGCATCCTTAATGAACTCGATACCTGCGACCGCGATCTGGTTCGCTTGGAGGAACGCTTCGTACTTTTCAATGATTGGATCATCGAAGCCTTCAACGATTTGGAACTTCATCGGTGTTTGCGGCGCTTCTTCACCAACTGGGCAAAACAAGTCATCAATCACACACGCATCAGCTGGGCAAAGTTCGAATCCTTCCGACGTATCGACTCGGACCGCATAGACGAATTTTCCACCCACGAACTCACACCGCGTGATGTACGGTTCTGGTGCTTGGATGTACTCTTGAATCAACGTGATGCCATCGACTGGTTCGTCGAATGTCGAACCATCGAGATAAGCTTCAAGTGCTTCAATCGAATGGAATAACTGGACGCCGAGACCTTTCCCGGCACGGTTATGTTTCGTGATGAATGACGAAACACCGATTTCTTTTGCTGCTTGTACGATTTGATCACGTCCGACAGCAGCTGTTGTCTTTGGTACACGAATCCCAGCCTTACGCAATGCCGTGTATTGATTGACTTTGCTGACTTCAAGACGGAGCGCACGCGTTCCGTTAAAGACAGTCCGGTCATGCTCTTCTAACCAAGCGAGGACCCCTTCCGTCAACTCTGGCGCATAACGATGCCCCCGCGTATGCGAAGACGCACTCATACGACTGTAAAAGACACCTTCTGGCGGCAGTTCATCTAACGGTACGATTCCTTCATTCAAGTGCCACTGCTCGTACGGCAACTTGAGTTCGTCGAGACGTTTGATGAGATGATCCGTCCATTCTTGGTTTTCGTGGAGAATATGAATTTTTGTCATGATTGTTGACCTACCTTTCGTTTCGCTTCGACCAGTGGCATTACGTCACGGGCAAAGCGTTCCATTTCTTCGAGTTGTGGTGAGAATTGTAACAAGAGCAACGTGACACCAACGGCTTCGAACGCTAGAATCCGTTCGGCAATCTGTTCTGGTGTTCCGATCAAGTTCGGTCGCAGACCACGGTTCGAGACGGAATAATCATTTCGCTCGACCTGTTGTTCGAGTTGCGATTTACTGATGAAATCTTGATAACCGGCATAACCGGCGCTGTCTTCCTTGACGTCCGTGATGCGTTGCCACTCAAGAAGCGCTTCTTCTTCCGTATCCCGGCAAATGATGTAGGCAGCAAGACCGAAGCTCTCAAGCGGTGCGTGTCCCGTCGCTTCCCGGCGTATTTTCATGTCATTGATTTTATGAGCTACTTCTTCAACAGTGCCTCCATGCATGACGTAGGCATCACAATGTTCGACGATCGTCCGTTTTCCGGCTTCACTCTCTCCACCAGCGTAGAGCTTAATTCCCGGACGCTGGACGGGTTTCGGATGGAGTTCTGCCTGTTCGATCGTATAGTGATTGCCGGAGAAGCTGTACGGTGACGCATCTGCCCATAGTCCTTTCATGACCGTGACGAACTCTTCCGTTCGGGCATAGCGTTCATCGTGTGCAGTAAAAATACCGTTGTATTGTTTTGCTTCTTCTGCCCACCAGGCCGAGACGACATTGAGCGTAAATCGTCCTCCACTCAACTGATCGATGTTTGCCGCCATCTTCGCCGTCGTCGCCGGATTATGGAACCCGGGACGAACCGCTGTCATGATTTCAAGACGTTCTGTTGTTGCAGCAATCGCCGCTGCCGTTGTCCATGCCTCAAGACTCGGTTCCTTGATGCCTTTGATATCGTTCAAGTTCAATTCCGCAATTAACGTCGTCGAGAAGCCGATGCGTTCAGCTGTTTGTGCGACTTGTTTCGCATAATCGAATGTCGCTGGCATCTGTTCATCCTCGACGTTACGTAACCATCCCCCAAAAATCGGTAACCAAAAACCATACTCCACTCCATCGTCCCCCTTATCATAAAAAAACGCTCTTTTCGAAGTTCGAAAAGAGCGACGGTATCTTGTCCTGTCCGCTCTTATCTTCAGAAGGTATTCCTTCCTGGAAGTAGCACCTTCCGCCATAGCGGGGTTGCTGAAGTGTCTTCGGGCCAGTCCCTCGACTTCTCTAGATAAGATGTGTTGCATTCATCGTACAGAATTCATTGAACTAAAGCAACCATTAAACCGTCTTTTCCTATCGGATTTACCCCTAAAGAAAAATCCCGACGTAGTGTCGGGATTCGGAATTAGTATGGTGCGACGAAATCTGATGTCTGCTCTGGCGCCTGCTCCCCACGAATACGATCGTAGAATTTGGCAAGCGTGACACTGAAGTATGGTCCGACCCATAGGACAGCAAGACCAAGCGTAACGATGACAAGCAACGCCCAACCAATGAATGATAGGAAGAGTAAAAATGCTTCCATTTTATGACCATCCATGAGTTGACGTGAACGCGTGATTGCCTCGAGAATACCGATTGACGGCTCATCCCGAAGGATGTAGTACGTCAACAAGTAAGAGAATGACTTGATGATACCAGGGATGATTAAGAGTAACGTCCAGAGCGCGATAAAGATGAATTGAACAATGGCCAGCCCCACCACTTTCAGGAACATACCATATGGCTCAAACAAATCCGTCACTTTCGTTTCTTCGCCACGAGCAATCGACATGGCAATCCATGTCCAACCGACTCCTACTGGAATCAATAAAATCGACACCAATGATACAACGAGATCTATACTACTAGACGGCTCATCGATATCCGATCCAAATAAATTAGGAACACCCTGAATAATACTAAACAGCAGAAAAGCTAGGACTGCAAATCCCCAACGACCGCTGAGCGACTCCTTCGCTGCTTTCTTTAATTGAGATGACATGAGTAAGGTCCTCCTTGAAAAATAAGTTCTCACCTTACTCTACGGCTTAAAACTTCTAATGTTTCACTCTTTTTTCAATAATTTCCCGTCTCGTTGCTGGTTGAGCCAAGCACGCTCAAGTTGTCGTCCACATGTTAGAACGAGCGTTGAACATCGAAGCGCTTCATCGCAAACGAAATGTCATGTTTTTCGTCTATGTATGCTGATATATCTCCACAGCCGGATCCCGTTGCTTGTATTTCGCGACGATGACGATCAGGACCGTGATGATCACAAGCAGGAACCAAGAAGACAATTTTCCGAGATCAACGACTTCCCATCCTCTTTCCTGATGCGGATAGACCCACCCTTTAAAGAACGTCACGATATTCTCAGCGATCCAAATAAAGAACGCGATCAGTAAAAAAGACAGGACGAGCGGCATCCGGTAGATCGTCTGCTCGATCGTAAAATGAACCCATGACTTATAGAAGACAAGGACGACGAGGACCATCAATAGCCAGCGTGCATCGAAGATCCAGTGGTGGGTGAAGAAGTTGAGATAGACGAGACTGCCTACGCTGATCGCAAGCCAAGGTGGTGGGAATGCTGTGAAGCGTAAATGAAATCTTCGGAACGCTTGACAGACATAACTTGCGACACTTGCATACATGAATCCTGCATACAAGGGAACACCAGCCACTTTCGTTAGAGCCTGTTCCGGATAACTCCAAGACCCAACGTTCACTTTGAACAGTTCAAGTGCTAGACCAATCACGTGAAAGAGTAAGATCAGTTTGAACTCTTCCAGCGTTTCATAACGCGTGACAAGTAAGACGATTTGGACGAGAAGACACCATAGCAACAGGAGATCGTATCGAGCGATCGGTTCAGCAGGAAGATAACGTGAAAGAGCAAGCGCTGCGAAAATCATGACGGGAAAGACGCAACAGACGGCTTCTATGTATGTAAAACGAATCAGGTGTCGGATCGCTTTCATCCTGTCATCTCCTTTTTTCTTCAGTATACGTTTCTCTTTCGACCTTCCCCTCCTTCTTAAGATGGAAAAAACGGAAAATTTCGTCTTTCTTCTTCTACTTTCCTCATGATACAGTTAACGAATCAATTATTTTTAAGAAATGAGGTGTTAGACATGACGCGTCATCGTGCTTCCTGGTTATTACGCGCTACGTTAAAGTGGGGACTCTTCCTACTCGGTTTATTTTTACTCGCTCTCGGCTCATCGATGATGATCACTGCTGAACTCGGTGTCTCGACGTGGGATGTATTGCATCTTGGTCTCCAAAAGAAAACACCACTGTCCGTCGGAACGATTATTTTGCTCGTTGGTCTATTACTCGTGTTCGTTAAGTACACATTAGACCGCGTCACACCACAAATTGGAACACTCGTCAACGCGATTTTCGTCGGTGTCTTCATGAATCTTGTCCTTAATTCTCATCTCTTACCCTCTTTTGAGTCGATCTGGTTGAATACGATCTGGTTGATTTTCGGCATCTTCATCATCGGCATGGGGGCAGGTCTTTATGTTGCTGTCGGATATGGAGCCGGTCCACGCGATGGGTTGACGCTGACACTTGCAGAGCGATTTGGAACGTCGATTCGTCTGATGCGGACGATCATGGAGGTCACGGCATGCGGCATTGGCTGGTTGCTCGGTGGTCCTGTTTTCTTCGGTACAATCCTCTCGATTTTCTTAATCGGACCATTCCTACAATTTTGGTTGTTCTATTTCCGTCGGATCATTGCAGCGATCGATGCAAAAGGAATTCCAGCGTCTAAACGCCAAATTAGCTAAGTCGCCTGACTCGATATCATTCCGCGTGAATGATATCTCTTTTTATGTTAAAAGCAAATAAGTTGCGTCATCAAATTAAACACGTTATATTCGTTTACATATCAATCTTTGATACGTCAAAGGTTTCTTCGAACGAAGGGAAGGATGTGATGGATTGAGTATCTCCTGCACTGAAAAAGGACGATTGATCTATGCACTCGTTTCTGTCAATAAGACGATTGCTCAAAAATTCGATCTCTGTACGGATGGTTTTAGTCAGACTCGAATGGATCTACTCGCTCAACTACAAGTCGATCAAACGATTAGCCAAAAAGAGTTACAAAAACGCGTCAATGTGGATCATGCGGCAGTGACCCGTCATCTCAAGCACCTGGAATCGACCGGGATGATTGCTCGCGAGCGTTCAGCTGCTGACAATCGGGTGATTCTTGTTTCTTTAACGGAACAAGGGGCGACGCGCATCGCTCAATTACGCGAACAAAAAGATGAGTTTCTCGAGGATCTACTCGAAGGATTCTCTGCTGAAGAACAACGGACGTTAGCTGAGATGATTCAGCGCATCGAAGCAAACGCTGACGCATTACCTAAACTAAAAGAGGAGTCGATTTAATATGGCAACGCAAACTCAAACAGACTTCATGGAAATCGTTAAAGGACGTCGCTCGATTCGTAACTACGACACGAACGTGAAAATTTCAAAAGAAGAAATGACACAAATCCTTGAAGAAGCAACACTTGCACCTTCTTCCGTCAACATGCAACCATGGCGTTTCCTCGTCATCGATAGCGAAGAAGGAAAAGCAACACTTGCACCACTCGCGAAATTCAACCAAGTCCAAGTCGAGACATCTTCTGCTGTCATCGCTGTCTTCGGTGACATGAACGCAGTCGATCAACTCGAAAACATCTACGACACAGCTGTTGCGAAAGGGCTCATGCCACAAGAAGTACGCGATCGCCAAGTACCTGCGATCCAAGGCATGTACAGCAGTATCTCAGCAAACGATTTGAAAGATAGCATCTTGATCGACTCAGGTCTCGTTTCGATGCAATTGATGCTCGTCGCTCGTGCGCACGGATATGATACGAACCCAATCGGTGGTTACGAGAAAGATCAAATCGCAGAAGCATTCGGTCTTGAAAAAGAGCGTTACCTCCCAGTCATGTTGCTTTCAATCGGTAAAGCAGTAGATGCAGGATATCCATCGGTTCGCCTACCGATCAACGACATCGCAGACTGGAAATAAGTTTTTCACACCACAAAAAAGAAAAAACATACACAAGGGAGATTGAATAATTATGACTACTCAAACAACAACGGACTTCATGGAAATCGTTAAAGGACGTCGCTCGATTCGTAACTACGACACGAACGTGAAAATTTCAAAAGAAGAAATGACACAAATCCTTGAAGAAGCAACACTTGCACCTTCTTCCGTCAACATGCAACCATGGCGTTTCCTCGTCATCGATAGCGAAGAAGGAAAAGCAACACTTGCACCACTCGCGAAATTCAACCAAGTCCAAGTCGAGACATCTTCTGCTGTCATCGCTGTCTTCGGTGACATGAACGCGGTCGATAGCATCGAGACAATCTACGATATGGCTGTTGAAAAAGGTCTCATGCCACAAGAAGTACGCGATCGCCAAGTACCAGCCATCAAAGGTTTCTACCGTCCAGAAGACGTTGAAACATTACGTGACAGCATCTTGATCGACTCAGGTCTCGTTTCGATGCAATTGATGCTCGTCGCTCGTGCGCACGGTTACGACACAAACCCAATCGGCGGTTACGAAAAAGATCAAATCGCGGAAGCATTCGGTCTTGAAAAAGAGCGTTACCTCCCAGTCATGTTGCTTTCAATCGGTAAAGCAGTAGATGCAGGATACCCATCGGTTCGTCTACCAATCGCTGACATCGCAGAATGGAAATAAGCGATCTCACTCAGTCCGGATTCCTTTTATAGGAATCCGGCTTTTTTGTATACTCAGAGAAAAGGAGGCGTCTGTAATGTATGATGTGACGATTATCGGAGCCGGTGTAGCGGGAATCTTCCTTGCTCATCAGCTCGTTGAAGATGGGCAATGCGTCTTACTGCTCGATGCCGGAAAACCAATCCGCAAGCGAACAGTAGAAGATGCGTATCTTGGATTTGCAGGGCTTGGAAAATCAGAAGGAAAATTCAATTATGCGATGGGATTCGGCGGAGAGCTCGTCTCAAAAATCGGTGAAGAGACGACACGACGACTGTTCCAAGAAGTCGATAATCTTTTATGTACATACGGTGCCGATATGATCGAGACCTACTCGACGCATTCACCTGCTGTCGCAATTCGCGCCCGTCGTGCTGGTCTCCATACGGTCGAGACGACCGTCCGTCATTTAGGCACAGCACGGACAGTTGGCGTCTTCACGGCGTTTGAGGATGCTTTATTGCCACGACTCGATGCTCGTTTCGAAACGACGATCGAACAGATCACGAAGTCGGAGGCGTTTACGATTAAAACAGCGGACGAAACCTTCGTAAGTCGACGGATCGTGTTCGCGACGGGTCGTTCCGGTGCAGACTTTACGTTGCAACAGTTAGCGACGCTTGGTGTCATCCCACAGCGGATCCGACTTGATCTCGGAGTGCGGGTCGAGACGGATGAGGCACTATTTCGAACATTACTACAGGAGACGTTCGAGACAAAGCTCGGTTACGACTCACCTTATGGTAAAGCCGTCACCTATTGCATGAATCCATGCGGACGGATCATCCGCAAATATCAAGAAGGACTCGTCATGCCGGACGGTCAAAACGTCCATGAGACGGCAGATGGATCAACGAATTTGAACTTTACACTATTTCTCCCGCGTTATTTTTCGACGTTAGCACAAGCCAATGCATACGCCACACGCGTTATCGGAGGAATCAATCAAGGACAGGATCGCATCGTTGTCCAGCGCCTCAGTGACTTTCGAAAATCGCGAGCGACAACAACGGATCAATTGCTTCATAACGGAATCATCCCTTCGCTAGCTGCTTCCCCTGGAGATTTACACGCGGAAGTACCTGTGGAAGACCTCCTCGTCTTGGAAGGTTTTTTAAAACGCCTCGAGCGACTCCTTGAGACGGAACTTCCAGCAGATACGTTACTTTATGGACTAGATGGTAAGTTTTACGCACCGATGCTTGAGACGTCAGAAACATTTGAGACGACATGCTCCGGTGTCTATGCGATCGGTGATTGCTCTGGTGCAACGCACTCTCTTGCCCAAGCAGCCGCTAGCGGACTTCATCTCGGACATGCTTTGACGCAAACAAGCCGGTCCCTCTTCGCCTAAGCGGAGATGGACCGGCTTGTTTTACTTCTTGAATGCTTCATATACCTTCAATTGTTTCCCTTTGACTTTCGTCGTCTTCATCGCTCGTAAGACAAGCGGACCTTTGCCGTTCAGGATATCGACATACGTCAACGTATCCTGAATCGAGATGATCCCGATATCGTCTGCTGTGACGCCTTCAATCTTCGCGATCGTTCCAACGAAGTCGACGGCACGAAGTTTCTTTTTCTTTCCGCCGTTAAAGAACAACTTCATGATGTCGGCATCGAGCTGTTCCGTTTTCGACGAACGCGTATCTGCCGTCGCCATTTTCTCTTCGAACGCATCCGCTGTCCGCATCAAGTCCTTTTCCGTCGGTGCTTGGCGGCGTGTCAGCTTCCCGTGATATTGCTCGATTTCCTTCAGGCGACGTTCGTCTGCTGGTGTGACGAGACTAATTGCTTGTCCAGTTGCTCCTGCACGACCCGTCCGACCGGTCCGGTGAACGTAGCTTTCTCGTTCGACAGGGAGATCATACTGGATGACATGCGTGATGTTCTCAATATCGATACCGCGTGCTGCGACGTCTGTTGCAACGAGAATCCGGAATTTACCGGCACGGAACGCCTTCATCGCATCGAGTCGATCGTCTTGTTCCATTCCTCCGTGAATCGCTTCAACCGGATAGTCATGTGCACGGAGACCATTCGCAACGAAATCGACATGTTCTTTCGTCCGACAGAAAATCATACAGCGATCCGGGTTTTCAGCGACGAGGACATCTTTTAGAATCGCGAATTTCGTCTTATCCGTCACCGGAATATAACTATGCGTAATCGTTGAGACGACGGTTTCACCCGCTTCGATTCGTTTCGGTGCATCCATGTAACGATTGCTCAACTGTGCGATATCTTCCGGGAAGGTCGCAGAGAATAAGAGTGTCATCCGATCTTTTGGTAACTCGGACAAGATGGCGTCGACTTGATCGAGGAAGCCCATATTCAGCATTTCATCGGCTTCATCCAAGACGACGTAACGGATTTTCTCAAGCGATAGCGTGCCCCGCTCGATATGATCGCGTACACGTCCCGGTGTACCGACGACGACGTGTGTCTTTTGTTTGAGTTCCGTGACTTGTCCACGGAACGGTTGCTTGCCGAAGACGGCCGTCGCTTTGATCCGCTTATAGCGTCCGATGTTCATGATGTCTTCTTTGACCTGCAAAGCAAGCTCACGTGTTGGCGTCAAGACTAAGACTTGTGGTTTGTTTTCTTCCCACTCGACGAGTTCACAAAGGGGGATTGCGAAGGAAGCCGTCTTCCCACTTCCTGTGCGTGATTTGACGATGACGTCTTTTCCAGATAATACGACGGGAATGACCGATTGCTGGACTTCGGTTGGTGCCGTGTAGCCGAGTTGCTCGATCGAGTCGAGAATCGGTGTGCTTAAGTTAAAATCATTGAATCGTATACGTGTCATAGGATGTCCTCATTTCTTATCGTAAAAAAAGCTTCCCACCGAAACGATGAGAAGCCCAACGAATTATTTGGATGCTACTTTATCTTTTTTGATTTGCTTACTACGTAATTGACCACACGCAGCATCGATATCTGTTCCGTGCTCAAGACGAACACCACAGTTCAAGCCGTTCTTCTTCAACGTATCGTAGAACGTCGTGATATCTTCAGACGTACTGCGTTGATATTGACCGTGCTCATCGACTGGGTTGTACGGAATCAAGTTGACATACGTCAGGTGACGTTTGTCTTCAAACAATTTCGCGAGTTCGACCGCGTGTTCTTTTTGGTCGTTGACGCCACGAAGCAAGATATACTCGATCGTGATTTTACGGTTCGTTGTTTGAACGTAATAATCGATTGCTGGCATCAATTTCTCAAGCGGAATCGCCCGGTTGATTTTCATGATTTGCGTACGCAATTCATTGTTTGGTGCGTGAAGCGAGATAGCTAAGTTGACTTGGAGTTTTAAGTCAGCGAACTTGTAGATCTTGTCTGCCAAACCACTTGTTGAAACCGTGATGTGACGCGCACCGATTGCAAGACCATTGTGGTCCTTGATGACGTTCAAGAAGTCGACCATGTTGTCGAAGTTATCGAACGGTTCACCGATACCCATGACGACGACGTGGCTGACACGTTCTTCGTTTCCGACTGCATCGAGGTGATGTTGAACGTTCATGATCTGCTCAACGATTTCGCCTGCTGACAAGTCGCGGCTCTTCTTGATGAGACCACTTGCACAGAAGCTACAGCCGATGTTACAGCCAACCTGTGTCGTAACACAGACAGAAAGACCGTATTTATGACGCATCAAAACCGTTTCGATCAAGTTGCCATCATATAATTTGAAGAGGAACTTGATTGTTCCGTCTGCTGATTCTTGCTTGACCGCTTCTGTCATCGAGTCAATCGTAAAACTCTGATCTAACAACTCAAGGCAATCCTTGTTGACATTCGTCATTTCCGCGAAAGTCGTGACACGTTTACGGTAGAGCCAATCCCATACTTGTTTGGCACGGAATGGTTTGTGCCCTTGATTCGATAACCATTCTGTCATCTGTTCAAGCGTTAATCCATAAATGGATGGTTTATTCATTTCAAAAGACCTCATTTCTTTTTCCAGAACTACAACATTCCTTTATCTTAGTAAAAATCAGCGCGTGACGCAACGTTCAAATCCTAAATGTTCAGTTTCTGTAAATTTTTTTCGTCACTTTCGATCAAATCGACAGACTTCGACGCCCGAATTGAACGAATGCTCCAGTCAAGAAAATGAGAAATAGGACGAATAGGATGACCGAATGGAGCAGAAAATGATTCGTTCCTTCTAGTAATTGCGTCGTATTGAATAAGGAGAAGACGGATAGATAACGGAGCCACTCTGTCTTGTCACTCAGTTCAGACAGAATCGTCAAGACGATCGATAGGACGAGTACACTACCAGCAAGCGAAAAAGCACGTCGTTCTTCATCGAATAACGTCGCAATGAATAACGTAAATGTACCAATTGCAAAGAGTAACATTAGCGCATTGAGTTGAATTCGCCATAATACCATAGTATCGATCGTAATTCCGCTCATCCACCAATCCGCTACCATCAATACGAGACCGTTCAGCGTGACGAGAAGAAGACTAGCGAGTCCGATGACGCTTGCAACTGCTAACGTATAGTCATTTCGTGTGATCGGTGCCGCTAGGTAGACGATCAATTCTCCATTGTCGATTGGTCGCGCGACGAGTCGTGCTGCTAGCGAGAGTAAAAATAGACTCGCGATGACTTGGAAGATCAATCCGTAATAATTCCCACCGAGCAGATCAAGCACATTATTGAATCCTGTCACCTTATCGTATTGAAAGGCTTTCAAGACTTCCGGAGGTAACGCTTCTAGCTTTGCTTCTAGTAAACCTGTCTTCATCATCGATGGATAAAGCAACGCAAGCATCAACAAATAAAGACTCGTTCCAATCGAATAAGCAAGAACAGGCTTTCTGACTTGCTTGAATAAAGAGCGGATTAGCAACATCACGATGGTTCCTCCTCGCCGTAATAATGCAAAAAGACCTGTTCTAGATCATCCGCCGATTGTCGGATCAATCGCACATCATACTGCGTTAAATAAGCAATCACCTGGTTTAAGGTTAACGTCTCATCCGTTTGAAAACTGACTTCTGTCCGCTTCGGTTCAACGCCGACTTGCCTCGCGAATTGCGCCGCCTCCGTCTCACTTTGAAAAACGATCGTGTACACCTTTCGACTCGATCGAATCAACGCATGAATATCGGATTCGACGATGATGCGGCCCGCTTTGATTAAAGCGGCTCGATCACACGACTTTTCCATCTCTGGAAAGTGATGCGAACTCATCAAGATCGCTTTTCCCGCTTGTTTCTCCTGTTCAATCCACTCTAAAAAACGCTCTTGCATCAAGGGATCAAGTCCACTTGTCGGCTCATCGAGTAGGTAGACCGGCGCATCCTTCATGAAACAACCGACAAGTGCCAGTTTTTGTTTCATTCCTTTTGACATCTTTCGGATTTTTGTCTTCGTCTCAAAGGGAAACCGTTTCAACAACAATTGCCGCCGTGCCGGATCGCTGCCGTGTAGTCGCTGCATCAAATCCAGCATGTCTGCTCCTGTCATCTCTCCAGGCAGACTAATTTCACCCGGTAAATAACCGACCAACTGCTTTACTTCTTTACTTTGATTCCAGCAATCAAAACCGCCGACGGTTGCTTTTCCATCGTCCGCAGCCAGTAGTCCCATTAAATGCCGGAGCGTCGTTGATTTTCCGGATCCATTTGGTCCGATAAAACCGAATATCATACCCGGCTCAACCGTAAAACTGACATCGAATATCCCGCGTCCCGGCGCAAATTCCTTCGTCACATGCTCCAAACGGATCATCATCCGACCTCCTCATCCTTTATTTCGCTCATCACTGTATTCATACCCGTTTTGAAGCAGTTTGTTCGGATCAAAACGATAGATGACGAATCGCTCGTCGTGATTTTTGTCATAAAGATCCTGCAATCGAATCTCATCAACTTGATCAAATACGGTATGGCGCTCTAGATATTCCCGGTATTCATCAGTTGGGTAATACAAAATGAGATCAACTGAACGCGAGGAGCGCTCGACTGAATCTAGGATGTGATCGACTATTTTCATGAAAATTTGCGAAGAGAATGGATTGAAAAAATAAAACTTGTTTGCCTCATCCGGAATGACGTACTGCTCGGCATACGCCTGTTCAAATCGTAAACCTCCGGAACGCCGCTTCCGTCGACTTTGGTAGTTCCCCATATTCCGGATCGCGTCTTCGTAAAATTGTCCGTTCATCTCGATTCCGATGACGGAGCAGTCAAAACGGTCGTGTAAGTAAAAGTTCAAGCGCCCTTTCCCACATCCGAAGTCAATGACAGTATCCTGTTTTTGAAACAAATACGTTTCGCACAGTTCGTCTAGTGCTGCATAGGGCGTTGGTTCATATCGATTGTAGTGACTGAACACACTATAAAGATGTTGCATCTCAATGGTCTCAATTCGTAGTCGTTGATCGTATTCCTGTTCATTCATCGTTTGTTCCTTCTTTCCGGCATTCTTGCCTTCATCGTACTATACTGAAGAAGTACATTATTCGTTTTTTGAAAGGGGATTTCATAATGATCGTCGTTACGAACCGTATTAAAGTCAAAAAAGGAATGGCTGCTGCCCTCGCTCCTCGTTTTACACGTCCAAGTGGACTTGATACGATGGATGGATTCATCCGCGTCGAGGTCTTGTTGACACAAAACATCGAAGAACATGATGAGATGAACGTCAACATGTACTGGGAAGATATGAAGAGTTTCCAAGCATGGCGGGAAAGTGACGATTTCAAAGCGTCCCATAGTCGACCGGCGAATAGTGAAGCGGGAGAATCGCCAATGCTCGGTAGCGAGATTCTGACGTACGAAGTCGCTTCGGTCAAAGAACGCGCGCAATAAACTAAAAAGGACTCGTCTTGAGTCCTTTTTGTGTGCCCATATCAAAATAGTGAAAGGGTGTATTTGTCTCAAATGGTATTATTTGTTATTATAGTGCCAATACAGAGAGAAGAGGACCTTTCATGAATTCGTTAACTATATTTGAACAAGTCATTCGTAGCTTACCTGACGATCGTACGTTACGACGTGATGAATTATGGACAAATGATTTTTTATTGCAACAGGAGAATAATCTAACCGTCTATTATTCTCCGATCGGTGAATATATCAATACTGAGGCTAAAGTCGTCATCGTCGGGATCACACCTGGCTTTGAACAGATGCGAATCGCCTTTGAGGAAGCGACGGATGCGCTCCATCATGGTGCTTCGCTAGAAGAGACGGCACGGCTCGTCAAATATACAGCCAGTTTTGCTGGAACGATGCGACGTAATCTCGTCCAGATGTTAGATGCACTTGAGCTTCCAGCATTGCTTGGAATCGAGACGACGGCTAGCTTATTTCATCAACATCAGGAATTATTACATCCGACGTCACTGTTAAAGCAACCCGTCTTCTATCGGGAAAAAAATTATTCGGGGCATCAACCGAAGATCAGTCGCAGTCCTTTATTGAGACATTATGCGGAGGAACACTTCGTCGCTGAAATCAATCAGCTACGAAAACCGACACTGTTGATTCCACTTGGTCGTGTCGTCGAAGCACAAGTCCGTAGTTTGATTCATGATGGACGAATCGAACAGCATCAGCTTCTTTCAGGCTTCCCTCATCCATCTGGTGCGAATGGTCATCGGAAAAAACAGTTTGAAGAGAATCAACCGTACTTAATGAAACAGCTCATTCAGCATTTTGCGGAGTAGCTCATTCTTTTTTTGAAAAATGACGCCATCCTCATACGGATAGCGTCATTTCAATTTAAACCATTAATAAACACACATCATTCGCGAATGCTACTGGATCCTCGAGTGGGAGTCCTTCGACAAGCAATGCTTGTTGATACATCAGTTTTGTATAGCGCTCAAATTTCGAACGGTCGTTTTGATAAGCTGATTCAAGAGATTTAAACACCAGGTGTGACGGGTTCAACTCGAGAATCTTGACCGCTTCTACCCCTTCATTATTCGGCATCGCTTTCAAGATTTTCTCCATCTCAATTGAGACGGCGCCGTCTGTCGCAAAGCAGACAGGATGCGATTTTAGACGCGTCGATGCTTTGACTTCCTTGACCTGTCCACTTAAGATCTCCTGCATCGCTTGGAACATTTCTACTTGTGCCTCTGTCGTCTCTGCTTCTTCTGCTTCGATTCCTAAGTCACTGCTCGTAACTGATTTGAATGTTTTCTCGTCATACGTCATCAGCATCTGAATCGCGAACTCATCGATCTCTTCCGTGAAGTACAAGATGTCATATCCTTTATCACGGACGAGCTCGGATTGCGGTAATTTATCCAAACGATTTGTGCTCTCACCAGCGGCGTAGTAGATATGCGCTTGGTCTTCCGGCATCGCTGCGACGTATTCTGCGAGCGTGATCAACTTCTTCTCCTTCGCTGAGTAGAAGAGGATCAGGTCCTGTACCTGTTCTTTATGCATGCCATAATCATTGTACATACCAAACTTCAGCTGACGTCCGAACGCTTGATAGAACGTTTCGTACTTCGCGCGATCTTCGCGCAAAAGTGCTTCGAGTTGTGTTTTAATTTTACTTTGGATATTTTTCGCGATCAGTTTCAATTGACGATCGTGTTGCAACAACTCACGCGAGATGTTAAGCGATAAGTCCTCCGAGTCGACCATTCCTTTGACGAAACTGAAGTGATCCGGCAACAAATCACTGCATTTTTCCATGATCAACACACCATTCGCGTAAAGCTCGAGTCCTTTTTCAAATTCTTTCGAATAATAATCGTACGGTGCCTGTTCCGGAATGAATAAGATCGATTGATAACGAACGGCGCCATCGACGCTGATATGAATGTGTTTTGCCGGTTTGTCAAAACCATACCGCTTCTCTTGGTAGAAATTCGCATAGTCTTCGTCTGTCAATTCTCGTTTGTTCTTCCGCCAGATCGGCACCATACTGTTGATCGTCTTGACGACCTCGACCTCTTCCGTCTCATCACTGCCTTCGATCGGCTGACGTTCGAGTTCCTTCATCTCGATCGGATAACGGATGAAATCCGAGTATTTCTTGATGATGCTGCGCAGACGATACGTCTCGAGGTATTCGTTATACGATTCTTCTTCCTCGTTCGCCTTGATGTGGAGCGTAATCTCCGTTCCGACGGTTTCTTTGTCGACTTCCTCGATCGTATAACCTTCGACACCACGCGATTCCCATTTATAAGCGACTGCACTGCCGTACGGTTTCGTAACGACAGTGACGACGTCTGCGACCATGAAGGCAGAATAGAATCCGACACCGAATTGACCGATGATATCATGACCATCTTGTGCTTCATTCTCTGCCTTGAAGGCAAGCGACCCACTCTTTGCGATCGTACCGAGATTCTCTTCTAGTTCTTCCTTCGTCATTCCGATTCCCGTATCACGAATGATGAGTTGACGCGCTTCTTTATTTGGTTCGATCGTAATTTTGTAGTGTTCCTTTTCGAACGAAATCGTCTCGTCCGTCAATGCTTTGTAGTACATCTTATCCATGGCGTCACTAGCATTCGAGATCAATTCGCGCAGGAAAATCTCCTTATGCGTATAGATGGAATGAATCATCATCTCCAGCAATCGTTTTGATTCCGCCTTAAATTGTTTCGTTTCCATGCTCATTCTGCCTCCCTTTTTTAGCACTCAATCATACAGAGTGCTAATTCATCTCCTATTATTAGGGAGTTCGAAATATCTGTCAATCACCTTTTTCACTGTATGTCGCGACTTTTTCACGGACGATTTTTCCGATTTGACGTAAGTGTTCCGCTGACCCATAGGTGCCATGGCTGACGCCTTTTTCATCCTTTCGATTACCGAGACCGATGAACTGCTCACTCGGTTTGAAGTGGAGTCCGACGACGGGGACCTGAAATCGTGACGAGAAGCCGATTTGAAAAATCGCGTCTGGATAATCCGTTGGTCGATAGGTTGTCCAATCGATATCTGGTTCGAGCTTCGCAAATCGTTCCGTGTGTTCCTTCCCGAGCAGGATGATTCCTTTTATCGAAAACAGTTCAAGCAGGCGCATTAGAAATGTTTGACCGAACGGACTATCTTCCAACACGCTGCGTTCTTTGATCGCTCCCATGTAATGGTGTGTCGGAAACGGGAAAAAATCCAAGTGAATGACTGGATCAAACGTCTTTTCGTAAAACGACGCACCGAGTCCGTTCAAGAATCCTTCGAGCTTACCGCCACCAGGTCGACCGAACCAGGTCCGGTACACATTTGGTTGTTTAAAGTAACGATTGAAGCGCCGGATTGAATCTGTCAGCGTCTCCTCCTGGAGATAATCCTCCCATGACATCGACTTCGGACGAATAAAGAGCGGACCGGTCTCGTCGAATCGTAATGCGCCCGTCCGGTCTAAAAACTGCGTTCGGGATGGGTTCGTCGCAATCGTCACCCAACTGCTACGCGTCGCATCACCAAACCAAAGGACAGGTGTCGTTTGATCAATCAGTTGATCTGCGAACGTACTTTTCTCGAGCGTCATTTGATACTCGACAGCTTCCTGTAATAATTTTTTAGCAAGTTGCCATTGATCGGATGTCAGCGTTCTCATCTCCCTTTTTACAGCGATTATGCTGTTGTAGATGTACCCCTTATCTTCTATTACTAGACGCATCGATGGGTTTAATCTCCATTTCTCCGGGAATGTTTCATAAGGTGAACGATACGACTTAGGAGGGATTTAGCAATGGGTAGACTGGATCAAAAAATAGCTGTCATTACCGGCTCGGCAACAGGGATTGGACAAGCGACTGCGCTTGTATTCGCAGAACAAGGAGCAACGGTCGTTTGTGCCGATGTCTCACTTGAAAAAGCACAACAAACAGTAGAACAGATTACACAACAAGGCGGGAAAGCGGAAGCCGTCCATGTTGACGTCTCAGACGTCGAGAGTGTTGAGCAACTTGCGAAGCATGTCAAAGAGACATACGGTACGGTCGACGTCCTCTTCAACAATGCCGGAATCGATGAACAAGGCGGGAAAGTCCACGAGTATCCAATCGATCTCTTCGACCGGATCATCGCTGTCGATTTACGCGGTACATTCCTCGTCAGTAAATTCTTGATTCCACTCATGCTGGATAACGGTGGTTCGATCATCAACACGTCATCGATGTCGGGTCGCGCAGCTGACTTGAACCGGTCTGGTTATAACGCAGCGAAAGGCGGAATCGCGAACTTCACTCGCGCGATGGCAATCGATTACGCGCGTCATGGTATTCGTGTCAATTCGTTATCGCCAGGAACGATTGAAACACCACTCATCGATACACTCGTCGGTGAAAAAGAAAAAGAACAAGGCAAACAGTTCCGCGATGCGAACGCCTGGATCACACCACTCGGTCGACTCGGTAAACCACGCGAGATGGCAACGGTCGCCCTCTTCCTTGCTTCTGACGACAGCTCATATGTCACAGGTGAGGACATCACGGCGGATGGCGGCATCATGGCTTATACATGGCCGGGAGAGATGTTAATCGATTCGAAGTGGAAAGACGAAGCAGAAAAAAGTGAATGAGCAATGCGCGGTGTAACCCTTTAGTTGCACCGCTTTTCTTTTACCTCAAGACGTTCAGTACCGTAAATTATTTTCTGAATTAGTTTACCTCCCTGAAGTATTTTTATCAGGGTACACTACAGGTAAAGGGGGAAAAATTCATGCAAACAGCGATTACTTACTTACAACGGTGTCTTCAAATTCCAAGTGTCAATCCGATGGATGGAGAAGAAGCCGTCGCACGTTACGTATACGATGTATTGGTCGATCATCAGATCTCGACAGAATGGATTGAAGTTTCACCAAAACGAATTTGTCTCGTCGCGACCGTCCCTGCGAGCGAGGATGTTTCACGTCCTGCCGTCCTCGGTCTATCTGGTCATCTCGATACGGTTCCAGTTCAAGAAGACGGCTGGACGAAAGATCCATATGGTGGCGAAATCGAAGACGGCCGCATCTATGGTCGTGGGGCTTCTGATATGAAATCAGGTGTCATGGCAATGGTGCAAGCACTGATTCAATATAGAGAACGTCAAGAACGACCAAACACTATCAAACTTCTGATTACATCCGATGAGGAGAATGGAATGACGGGTGCTCGTCATTTGACCGAACAAGGACACGCGGATGATTTAGACGCTTTACTGATCACAGAACCAACAAGCGGAATGATCGGTTATGCACAAAAAGGTGTCGTTGGGATCGAAGTGACATGTCGTGGGAAAAGTGCACACAGCTCTGCCCCTCAACTCGGACGTAATGCGATCGATGACGTCTATCGCGTCATCCAGGAAGTGAAGTCGGAACGCTTCTCGATTACGGCGAATCATCATCCGGCGCTTGGTCCGGTCGTTGCGTCGATCACCTCGATTTCAGGAGGCGAAGGACCGAATGTCGTTCCGAGTCAGGCTTCCTTTTATATGGATATCCGGACGATTCCCGGGTTCGGTCGAGCGGACGTTCTTGCTGCCTTTACAGCTATCGAGCGTCGTCTTGTAGCAGAAGATTCCGAGTTTGATATGAACGTGACCGTCATCAAGGATATTCCTTCTTGTGAAACCGATGAACAGGCGCCTTTCTTGCAACAGGTCGCGGATACGATGGAGCAGGTTAGCGGCGTGACACCACGAAAAATCGCTATTCCAGGTGGAACGGATGGTGCGATGTTCAGCCAAGCGAAAAAGTCATTTCCAATCGCAATCGCTTCATTCCATGATTTCCGTCTCGCACACCAAGTGGATGAATCGATTCCGTTATCCGAATATGAACAAACGATTGCGTTTTGCTTCAACTTGATCAACACACCATTACATCAATCGCTCCCATCACATTAAAAAAAGAAGGAACGACATTCGATATTGTAACCGAATGTCGTCCCTTCTTTTTGTGTTAGCGCCTTTCATCAGCTGATTCAGTAGACGCCAAGTTGTGCTAACGCCTCACTTAAATAACTTTGATCACTGCGAAACTGGTGACTCGTTTGTCCGTCAGACCAACTGATGAAGACACGACCAAGTCGGTCATAGCGTAAGCGGAGACGAATTACTCCCTGCTCGAATACGACTTCACCGTGTAACGACTCATGGACGTGAGCAAAGTTACGGATGAACACATCATATTGATTGAATGTAACTGAAAACTGGTGTTCACTATTCCGCCCTACCATCTGAATCGTTAGTTCTTCTTGCGTTGGATATACGTGTAAGATTTCCCATAGTACACTGCTTTCTTCTCCTCGAAACACGATACGATGCTTCATTCGATTTCCACCTCTGAGCCACAGGATATTTACTAGCACTTCTCGAAAGTAACCCATATCTTCTTCATCCGAAAGGAGTCTGCTTATGCCTGATACGCCAAAGACAGGTCCTACCGAACAGTCCGTTGATGCCTTTCTGACACAAGTCGAACCGCCGCAACGTCAAGCAGATGGTATCACACTACGTCAGTTCTTCGAAGATGTCACGGGATATGAAGCCGTCCTTTGGGGTTCATCCTTGATTGGTTTTGGTTCCTACCATTATCGCTATGCCTCCGGCCGCGAGGGCGATAGCTTTTATGTCGGCTTTTCTCCGCGGAAGACGAACCTCGTCCTTTATCTCGCACTTGGTGAAGACGCAGTCTCAGAACGACTGCTTGCCAGTCTCGGTACGTATCGACGCGGTAAGTCCTGCATTTACGTCAAACGACTGACTGACATCGACTTAGGCGTACTTCGGGAAATGATCGAGCACTCGATCCGCACGTTAAGAACCATGTACCCCTCTTGATTTCAATCAAAAACAGCCGAAGCGAATGCGCTTCGGCTGTCTTGTTATCGAATTAATGTCCGCCTTCCGTCCGGTCGATATGGCGAATGTGTTTGAGATTGACCCCGATGATGATGACGGATAAGAGGACGAAGCCACTTCCGACATAAAACGGTAGATTTGCGTTGAAGATTTCAGCCAATTTACCGGCCATGAATGGCGCGATGGCTGCCCCGAGAAAACGTAGGAAACTGTATGCCGCAGATGCTGTCGAACGTTCGACAGGTGCTGCATCCATGACAGCTGTCGTGATGAGCGTGTTGTTATTCCCAAGCACAGCTCCCGCCAAGATGACACAGACGATGACGACGGCTGGAGTTTCCGTGAAGATTCCCATTAAAAGAAGCAAGATCGCGAATGTGATCAACATCATGATCATCGCTTTGATCGTTCCGAACCATTGTTTCAGTTTCGGAGCCGTTAAGACTGATGTGATCGCAAGCAACATCCCCCAACCGAGGAAGACGAATCCGAGTCCTTTCGCTGGTAGTTTCATGACGAATGGTGCATAGGCCATGATCGTAAAGAAACCAACGTTATAAAGCGCCGCAACGATTCCGAGTGTCAAGAGCGAACGATGCTTCATCGCTTGGAACGGTGCTTTTAATGATAACTTTTGTTTTGGTGCAGCAGATGCTGCTGGTTTTGGCATCAAGAAGAGCAAGACGAGAAACGCGATGACCATGATTGTCGCAACACCCATGAATGGGGCGCGCCATGTGATCGAACCGAGTGTTCCGCCTAATAGCGGTCCAATCGAAATCCCAAGACCAACGGCTGCTTCATACAAAATGATGGCTTTTGCTGTTCCGCCTGACGACAGCGAAACGATCGCAGCCAGTGCGGTTGCGACGAACAAAGCGTTCCCAAGTCCCCATCCACCGCGTAACGCGACGAGCGTCCAAATGCTGTCTGCTTGTGAAGCAAAACCAGCAACAGTTGCGATGACGGCGATCCCGAGCATTAATGTTCCTTTTTGACCAATCCGTGATGAGATCGCGCCTGTAATTAACATCGCGAATGCCATGACGGCGTTATAACTTGTAAATAAGAGCGTTACTTCACTTTTGGACGCTTCTAAATTCTCGGCAATCGTCGGTAACACGGGATTGACGAGTCCCATTCCCATGAATGCTGTAATACTGGCGAAAAAGACTGCCCAAACAGCAACCGGTTGATGGAATAATCCATGTTTGCTTTCCGCTAATACCGTTTCCGGCTCAAGCGTCGTCGTTTTTTCAGCAAGTGCCATAGTGTCCCTTCTTTCTATTGAATGTATTATATGAACTGTTTAAACGAATGGCGGATGACGTCGCCTCGACTAATGATCCCAACAAGACGTCCTGCCTTAAGGATTGGAAGCTTTTTGATCCGTTTTGAACCGAGCGTTGCTGCAATCTCTTCCATTTCTGTATCAGCGTCTGCTGTTACAACCTTCCGGCGTGCAAGTTCCATGACAGGTCGATTCAAGATATGACGAATTCGATCTTCATAATCTTCTTCGTCTCCTTTGATGACATCTACATATAAGAATGTATCGACGATGATGTCCTTGTGTTTTCCGATCGCGCGCATGATATCTCCGTCACTGATATAACCGACGACCTCTTGCTCGGCATTGATGACGGGTACGCCGCTAATACCAGATTGAATGAATCGTTCGATGACCGTACGAATCAGATCTGTATCGTTTACCGTAATGACCTCTTGTTTCATCGATTCATAAGCTTTCATCTGAATTCTCCTTTGTCGTTCGTTTCTCATCTACGAAAGTTGTATGATACAATTAAAAGAACAAAAATGATTGTATAATACAACTACAACTCTGTCAAGCCTCCTGCTTTTCGCATTGACAGCTTATCCACATTGGGTAATCATGAGGAACAGAGAGACTTTTTTTGAAAGGGGAGATACCCGATGTCTCAACAATCACTCGAAACCATTGAACTCGAGTTAGCGATCCTGATCCGGCGCTTAACGACGGCGACGGCAGACAATCGTAATTTGGACCGTGCTTCTTATCTCTTACTGCGACAATTAGCGGATTCCGGCAACGTCGGTGTTAAAACACTTGCCCGTGAACTTCAGCTCGATGTCTCGACCGTCAGTCGTCAAGCAGCGGCACTCGATCAGAAGCAACTCGTTGAAAAAGTAAAAGATCCGACAGATGGGCGAGCCTTCTTCTATCATATTACAGATAAAGGACAACAAGAACTCACCATCTACCGAACCGCACGTCTCGCGAGCATCGAACGTCTACTGACAGACTGGCCAGCGGATGATGCAGAAGATTTCGGACGCCTATTGCAACAATTCAATCGCGCCTTGCGCGAACGGTAATGGAATCACACCATTAAAAAAACGGACGCGAAATCGATTGATTTCGTGTCCGTTTTTTCGTCATCATTCATCACGTATGAGAAACCTGGCAAACCGAACGAATTTGCGCGATATGTTCCGGTGAAGTTCTACAACAACCGCCAATCAATCGTGCTCCAGCTTCATACCATGTCTTTGCGATGGCTTGGAACGACGTGCACTGATTCGTACCCGACCACGTCTTTGCGACCGGATCATAGACTTCACCGGAGTTCGGATAGACAATGATTGGAACACTCGTCAACGTCTTAACGTGACGGATGAAGTCGGTCGCGTAGGATGCCGGAAAACAATTTGCACCGATTGCTGCAAGTTGCGGATGCTGTCCGATTGTCTCGATGCATATCGCAAGCGGTGTTCCCTCACTGATGTGCGTCGCATCTTGAAGCGAGAACGTCAGCCAAGCAGATACTTCCGGGAACGCTTCGAGAATCCCGAACAACACGACAGCTTCCTCAAGCGACGGAATCGTCTCGAATGCCAGCAGATCAGCCCCTGCTTCAATCAATGCTTCGATGCGCGGTCTGTGGAAGGCTTCTAGCACATCTGCTGACACACCATAATGACCGCGATACTCAGAACCATCTGCTAAGTAGGCACCATAAGGACCAACTGATCCCGCAATCAATGCGGCACTCTTTCCGCTACGCGTCCGTGCATCTTGCGCTAAGGTAACCGTTTGTCGAATTAACGCTTGTGCTTCCTCGGTCGTGATGTGACGTTGCTTGAATCCTTCGATACTTGCTTGATAGCTTGAGGTGATCGCAACATCGGCGCCCACTTCAAAGTAATCGTGATGGACACGCTCAATCTGTTCCGGTGCTTCGATTAAGAGGCGTGCTGACCAGAGTGGATCGTTCAGGTCGAATCCCTTTTGTTCGAGTTCAGTCGCAAGCGCACCATCTAAAATTAGGAAAGGAACTTCCTGTAATCGTTGATCAACTGGATTTTTGATTCGGGACATCTTCAACACTCCGTTTCTGAGAAGAATTCGTGAACGCATGAACGACATAACAGATCACGATGAATGGGATACCGCAATACAAGGCGACTCGTTGCGTCGGATCAAATCCGATACCAATCAGGGAAATCAAACAGACGACAAAAGCGGCGATCGGTACCAATGGAAAGAGTGGTGTACGATAGACCAATTCGTCGACCGTATGCCCTTCGCGGAGGAATTGTTTCCGGAAGCGATACTGCGCAACGCTGATACTCATCCAGACGACGACGACAGCAAGGCCGGAAATCGAGACGAGCGCAATATAGACACTTCCTGCTGCATAGATGCTAGACAGCAAAGCAAGTCCTCCGCCAAGCATGCTGAACAATACAGCTCGAAGTGGAACCCCACTTGGCGTCACCTGGGCAAAGAAGCGCGGAATCATGCGTTCGTTCGCAAGCGACCAAAGCATCCGGGAGGCAGCGTAAAGCCCAGAGTTCGCTGCCGACAAGATCGCTGTCAGAATGACGAAGTTCATCACGTCTGCCGCATACGGAATTCCGATTCGTTCGAACACCGCAACGAACGGACTTTCGAGCACGCCCTTCCCTTCCGTTGGCAATAAGACGGCTAATACGATGATCGTACCGACGAAAAAGAGGACGAGTCGCAAAATCGTTGTTCGGATCGCAAGCGGAATCGTCCGCTTCGGATCGACCGCTTCACCCGCTGCGACGCCGATCAATTCCGTTCCTGAGTAAGCAAAGTTCACAGCAAGCATCGTCATGAAGATCGCAAATGCTCCATTTGGAAACAATCCTCCTTCCGTTAAGGAAGAAAAGAATGGTGCTGGGCTACTATCTTGTAATGGGATGAAGCCAACGATGGCTCCCGCACCAAGTAAAATGAACGCAATGATCGTTACGACCTTAATGGCGGAGAACCAAAATTCAACTTCAGCGAACACACGGACCTTCAAGACGTTGATACCAAGGATCATCGCAGCGAATAATGCACTGAACACCCAGACTGGAATCGACGGGAACCAACGTTGCATCAAAATGCCTGCTGCCGTGAATTCTGAACCAAGGGCGACCGTCCACGTCAGCCAGTAGAGCCAGGCCACCGTATAACCGGTACCGGGTCCGATATACTTCGTTGCGTACTTATGGAATGATCCGGTTTCCGGCATGTGCACAGCGAGTTCACCGAGACTTAACATGACTAAGTAGACGACGACGGCTCCGATCAAATACGACAAAATCGTTCCGACACGTCCCGCTTGTTCCAACGTATAACCTGTACTTAAAAATAATCCTGTTCCAATGACGCCTCCTAACGACAGCATGATCAGATGACGTGATTCCATCTTGCGTCGAAAAGCTCCGCTCGTTTTCATGAATCCATTTCCTCCTCGTTCCACCTATTTCAAACAAAAAACGCATCCTCACGGATGCGTCGGTCGACAATTCGGAAATCTTATCGATCGGGTGCAGCACCCGCAGGAATTAGCACAGTATCTTTCGACCTGTTGCTGAGGTTTCATAGGGCCAGTCCCTCCACCTCTCTGGATAAGTATGTAATTGTTCCTAACCCTATCAAGTCTTTTCCGAATTGTCAACACAATTCAGAATACTCCTACCAAAAAACATTCCGCATTATAATGACCCGGAATGTTAGAACACTTTATTTTTTTGCGAATAGATCCGCTGTCTTTAAGGCTGCACGAACCGCTTTTCGGTTCAATGTCCCTTGCTGGTGCTTCATTTTCTTCGTTTGGGCAGCCAGTTGCGCTTTGAGCGCCGCAATTTCCTGATCTTTTTGAGTCGTCGTTGTTTGTTTCTGCAATGCTTTGATTTTCTTATCTTTTTCAGCTAATTGAGCTTTTGCCTGTTTTTGCGCATCTGCGATTTTTTTATCTTTTTCGGCTAATTTCTTTTTTGCCTTTATTTGTGTATCTGCGATTTTTTTCTCTTGTTCTGGGAAGAAGCGTTCGAAACGAGCTACTGCTTCTTCGAGACTCACGCCAGAAATCGGTTGAACCGGTGGAAGTAGTTCCGCTTGCGCCATTTGACGGTCAAACGGTACATTCTCAGGATAGTTCGTCTCTTGATAAATGTGTTCAAGATCATTCACGTTCAAGAAATCAACGAAGTTGTCGAAGTTACCTGCTTGAACACGTGCCGGACTTTGGAAATCAGCATTGGCTACGACGTCGGATAATTGTGTATCCGCTTTGATGTCGTTCGCCCAAATATGCGTCAACTGATGATAATCCGTTAGTTCGCGCATTCGTGCATCCTTTGGAATGAGGATACTCGGCGTACCCGCAAGCGTTGCTGTGATATTTCCATGCAAGCGCGCACCAAAACTGAGGTCTGCCTGCCCGATGAAATCGAACCATGTTTGTGCGTTCAAGAAGAAACGAACACGATCGTTCATGTAAGCAGGATCCGACATCTTCACCGGATAGTTCGTCACGGACAAATCTGCGATCGGATGCGTTCCTGTATACGTCAATTTCAGTTCCTTCATCCATTGGGGAATGAAGTAATGATTCGGATACTCTTCCATTCCGCGCGTAATGAAATCAAGAACATTTTGTGGTGCTAAACGTGACGAGTTGACCGTAATCATCGACTCGGGCGTAATGTTCGTTTCACGAATATGTAAGTCGCGACCAAACGCGTACATCGAAGGACATCCGATGACACGATGATCAATGCCTTCGCGAAAACCAAGACGCGTCAAGTATTTCGACGTGATTTCCCCACGAAGACCAAGCATGCTTGAGCGCTCGAGAACGGCACTGACGAATGCTTTGACATCTTCATCGAACGGGAATCCACCATCTAAGTCTGGTTCAAACGGTGCACGTAAGCCTACACCGATGACGACGACTGGAATTTTTAATTTCTTGATAAGGCGGGTGTACTTCCGTAAAGTCGGTACGAATTCTTTTCGGAATGCGTCCGCTAACGGAATGACGTAGAGATCGAAGTTAGCATTGATCTCATCCGCCCGTTCTTCATCGTAATAGTAATAGTCCGGTGTAATCGTCGTACCTTCTGTCATTAACGTCCGAAAGATACTGTATTGATAAATGAGATTTCCAACGTTTCCTCCAATGGAATTATGTTTCATCAAATAAGGAGCATCGAACTGTTCGAATGGTGTCATACCTGCACGAATAATAATACGTTTCATAATGGATAAACTTCCCCTCTCGTCTGCTTCATTCGTCCTTGCAAGAAAAAAATGCGGAAAAATATATTATCACTTTTTTTCAATCTCATTAACAATAGATGAATTTTATTTCGGAAGTCAACGATTCCTAGGGGAAACAGGTCTTTCGTCATCAAAACGAAACATTTGTACTACTCCATTATTTTTCTAAAATAGAAAAATGTAACTATTTAATCGTTCCAAGATACATGCGTAAGTTTGATTCGACTAATTTTAAAGCTCTGAACCGTTCTGTCGAAGTAGGTTTTAACAAGGCGCTGAAAAAATGTTCCACTTCGACTGGCTGACCTTTTTCCATATCGCGCAACATCGACGATTTCATCGTATCTTCCATCGCATGCATCTGCTTCAATAGCACCGTTTCTGTATCGTCATTGAAGACCGCGCCCTGTTCTTCCATCGCCTGTTTCGCTTCGTTCATGACGTCTACAATCATCTGACGCCCGACAGCTTCTTCCCGAATCGAACCGATCGCTGAACGAAATAGCGTCGTCACACCCGCAAATGTCGAAATGAAAAGATACTTTTGCCACATGTCATCCATGATATGCATCGAGTACGCCATCGGTGCCTTCGCTTTCGCAAAACGTGTTGCGATCTCCTGCAAACGAGCTGTTGGTTTGCCGGTTCGTGAGCCAAACAACAGTCGATGTGACGGACTCGTCTGTAAAATGCGTCCTTCTGCATCAAGCGTCGATTCAATGAAGCAAAGACCGCCCAGTACACGCTCTTCTCCGAAGACTTCTGTTAACCGACGAATATGTTGCATGCCATTCAATAAAGGAATGATATACGTCTCGTTCGAAACGAATGGCGTAAGATCCTTTAAGACATTATCTAAGTGATAGGCTTTCGTCGAAAGCAAAACGACATCAAATACGTGATCCGGTCGCATGTCTCGTGTCACTAACTGAGGAGTGATCGTGATATCGCCATGAGGACTAGTGATCTGTAGACCTGTTTTTTGTAATTGTTCATATCGCTTCGGACGGACGAGAAAGGTCACCTGTTCACCTTGCTCAGCAAGACGGCCCCCGAAATAACCTCCGACTGCTCCTGCACCTACAACTAAAATGTTCATATGTACTATCTCCTCCTTACCCGTTCTGGTTATTGATTACTCCTTCACCCTAACATATTTGGAACCGATTTCCTGATTGCCAGTTGAATCTCTAAGATTTAAGTGAAGCGTTTGCATTTTAGAGAAAAACGTATATACTAACTTGTATACAAGTATACTCACTCTAGAAATCAGGTGATTTTATGTCAGAACTGTTATACCCCTTGAAATGGTTGTCAAAAGCTTCTGCCGGAGATCGTGTCGCGCACGAACTACGAATGCGGATCATTTCAGGAAAAATTGAAAGCGGTACCATATTATCCGAAAACAAAATAGCCTCTGATTTTTCAGTCAGTCGCTCACCTGTCCGTGACGCGTTAAAGGTGCTTGCAGCCGAACAGTTGATTCGTCTCGAACGAATGGGGGCGGTCGTCGTCGGTTTATCCGAGCGCGACATTCAAGAAATCTATGATGTCCGGTTACTCATCGAAACGTTCGTCTTCGAGCGACTTGTTAAGGTCGAACGGGCAGAACTCGTCCGTGAACTCAGCAAAATTCTCGAAATGATGAAGGTTGCTATCAAATATAAGGATGCTGATGAATTCTCTTTCCAAGACGTACTGTTTCATGAAACAATCATCCGCTCGATTGATCATGGGTATGTCAGCATGATTTGGCAAAATCTCAAACCAGTCATGGAAAGTTTCATCCTCCTATCGATGCGGGTACGATTCGAGGAAGACATCGAAGACTTCGAACGCATCCTCGCGAACCATGCCTTGTATATCGAAGCGATTGAGACAGGGGATCGTGAACGGATGGTTGCTTCCTTACATCAGAACTTTGATGATGTTCAGGAAGTCGAAGATCTCTGGAAAACGCAACAAATGATGTCGAAAGGAGTCGATTCACATGACTGAATACATGTTAGGCGTCGATATCGGAACGACGAGTACGAAAGCAGTCTTATTTACGACAAAAGGAGAGGTCATCGGACAAACGAACGTCGGTTACCCACTCCACACACCGAACCGTTCGACGGCGGAACAGGATCCGGAAGAAATTTTTGATGCCGTACTCGAATCCATCCGCTTGATCACAAAACGTCATCCGAGCATGCCACCGAAGTTCGTCGCGTTCAGTAGTGCCATGCACAGTTTGATTGCGATGGACGCACAACATCAACCGTTGACTGCCTGCATCACATGGGCAGACAGTCGGAGTGAAGCATGGTCGAACAAGATTAAGGAACAATATGGTCTCTCGATCTATCACCGGACCGGGACACCGATTCATCCGATGTCACCGCTTAGCAAAATCAGTTGGCTCGTCGAAGATCGTCCGGAGCTCCACGCTCAAACGAAAAAGTATGTCGGGATCAAGGAGTTCGTGTTCCAAAGACTGTTCGGAACATATGTCATCGACCACTCTCTCGCTTCAGCAACTGGTCTCTTTAATATTCATGAATTAGGTTGGGATACGGGCGCATTGCATGTCGCAGGTATCGATGCAAGCTATTTATCGGAACCCGTACCGACAACGACGTCATGTACCGGACTCAATACTGATTACGCACGACAAATGGGATTATCCGTCGATACGCCGTTCTTAGTCGGTGCTAGTGACGGTGTCCTCTCCAATTTAGGTGTCAACGCGATTCGCAAAGGGGAAATCGCGATCACGATCGGAACGAGCGGTGCCATCCGAACGATCATTGATCGTCCACAGACGGATGAAAAAGGACGAACGTTCTGTTACGCACTGACCGAGGACCACTGGGTCATCGGCGGCCCCGTCAATAACGGTGGAATGGTCTTACGCTGGATTCGAGACGAACTCGCTTCAGCAGAAGTCGAGACAGCAAAACGTCTCGGTATCGATCCGTATGCTGTCCTGACGAAGATTGCCGAACGCGTCCGCCCGGGGTCCGACGGTCTGTTGTTCCATCCTTACTTGTCCGGTGAACGAGCACCGCTATGGAATCCGGACGTCAGCGGTTCATTCTTCGGTTTGACGCTCTCACACAAAAAAGAGCACATGATTCGGGCAGCACTAGAAGGCGTCATCTACAATCTGTATACCGTCTTCCTCGCACTCGTCGAATGCATGGATGGTCCTGTGACGCGGATTCAGGCAACCGGTGGATTTGCCCGGTCTGAAGTCTGGCGCCAAATGATGGCGGACATCTTTGAGTCGGAAGTCGTCATTCCGGAAAGTTTCGAAAGTTCATGTCTTGGCGCTTGTATTCTCGGACTGTATGCGACAGGGGAAATCGATTCGTTCGAAGTCGTATCCGAGATGATTGGGGAAACACATCGCCATGTACCAAATGAAGAAGCGATGCATGAATATCGTCAGCTTTTACCGATTTTCATTAGTCTAGCGCGGACATTATCCGAAGACCACAAACGAATTGCTATGTATCAACGGAGCTTGATTCAAGAGGAAAACTAACTTAATCTTTTGGGGGAAGTCATCATGCCTTTAGTCATCGTAGGAATTGGAATCGTCGCATTGCTCGTTCTCATCATGGGGTTAAAATTAAATACGTTCGTTTCACTCATCATCGTTTCCTTTGGCGTTGCACTATTACTCGGTATGCCGCTCGATCAGATCGTCAAGACGATCGAAGCCGGTATCGGAGGAACACTCGGTCACCTAGCTCTGATCTTTGGTCTTGGTGCGATGCTTGGAAAGCTAATCGCTGACGCCGGGGGGGCGCAGCGAATCGCGATGACGCTTGTCGCACGATTCGGGGAAAAGAACATCCAATGGGCGGTCGTCGTTGCTTCGTTCATCATCGGAATCGCACTCTTCTTCGAAGTCGGACTCGTTCTGTTGATTCCAATCGTCTTTGCGATTTCACGCCAGCTCCGCGTCTCGATCTTATATCTTGGGATCCCAATGGTCGCAGCACTGTCTGTCACGCACGGCTTCTTACCACCTCACCCAGGTCCGACCGTCATCGCAGGGGAGTATAAAGCCAATATCGGGGAAGTCTTATTGTATGGTTTCATCGTTGCTGTTCCGACAGTCATCATTGCTGGTCCTGTTTTTACGAAGATCGCGAAACGACTCGTACCTGAATCGTTTACACGCACAGGAAACATCGCGTCACTCGGGGAACAAAAAGAATTTGATTTAGACGAGACGCCAGGTTTCGGTATTAGTGTCTTCACTGCGATGCTACCGGTCCTCTTGATGTCGGTCGCAACGATCTTCACGCTTTTACAAGAAACACTCGGCTTGGGTGAGAGTAGCGTCATCTCGGCGATCGAGTTCATCGGGAACGCCTCGACGGCGATGTTGATTTCGTTACTCGTCGCGGTCTACACGATGGGGATCGCCCGTAAGATTCCGATGCAAACGGTCATGGAATCTTGTACGACGGCCATCGCCCAAATCGGGATGATGCTATTGATCATCGGTGGTGGCGGTGCCTTCAAACAAGTCTTGATTGACGGCGGCGTCGGTACATTCGTCGCACAATTATTTGAAGGATCGGCGTTATCTCCGATTCTGCTCGCTTGGTTGATCGCTGCGATTCTGCGAATCTCACTTGGTTCTGCGACAGTCGCTGCCCTTTCGACAGCTGGTCTCGTCATTCCGTTACTGGAGCAATCCGACGTCAACTTAGCGCTTGTCGTTCTCGCGACTGGTGCGGGTAGTCTGATCGCTTCACACGTCAATGATGCAGGCTTCTGGATGTTTAAAGAGTATTTCGGATTATCATTAAAAGAAACGTTTGCGACATGGACTGTGCTTGAGACGATCATTTCCGTTTGTGGACTTGGGTTCGTTCTTCTCCTCAGCCTCGTCGTCTAAGAAAAGGAGTCGTTCTACTTATGCAACATTCTATCGGAGTCATCGGACTTGGCGTCATGGGACGCAACCTAGCACTGAATATGGCGAGTCATCAAGAAGAAGTCGCCATCTATAACTACACACGTGATTTAACAGACGATCTCGCCGCACACGATGAGGGATTACCACTTCATCCATACTACGATGTCGAAGCATTCGTGCAGTCACTCGCCCGTCCGCGTAAAATCTTCATGATGGTCACGGCCGGCAGCGCGATTGATTCAGTCATCGAATCGTTACTTCCGCATCTCGAAACAGGCGACATCATCATGGATGGTGGGAATTCCCACTTCCTTGATACGGAACGTCGCTTCGACGAACTCCAACGCCACGGCATCGAATACATCGGCGTCGGCGTATCGGGTGGTGAAGTCGGTGCACGGACCGGTCCTGCGATCATGCCGGGTGGATCGAAAGAAGCTTACGAACATGTCGCACCGATCTTGACGAAGATCGCCGCTCACGTTGAAGGCGATCCATGTTGTGTCTATATTGGTCCGAAAGGCGCTGGTCACTTCGTCAAGATGGTTCATAACGGGATCGAGTACGCTGACATGCAACTGATCGCTGAAGCTTACAGCTTCCTTCGTTTCCGCCTTGGACTCGACGTGACGGAAGTTGCAGACATCTTCGCCGAGTGGAACGCAGGCGAACTGAAAAGTTACCTGATTGAGATCACAGCGGACATTCTCCGGAAAACGGATGACGAGACAGGGCAACCGTTGATCGATGTCATTCTCGATCAAGCTGGTCAAAAAGGAACCGGAAAATGGACAAGCTTACAAGCAATTGATAATGGAATCGCCTCTTCGATCATCACGGAAGCCTTGTTCGCTCGTTACCTTTCAGCTGTTAAAGAAGAACGCGTCGCAGCGTCTGCTGTTCTGAAGGGACCAGAAGACTTGTCATCGCTTGAGCGGGACGCGTGGATCGAACGGATTCGTCAAGCGCTTTATATGGGGAAAGTCGCAGCTTACGCGCAAGGCTTTACCCAGTACCGGACATCGTCTGAACTATACGACTGGAACTTACGCCTTGAGGAGATCGCCTTGATTTTCCGTGGTGGATGTATCATCCGGGCAGACTTCTTGAATGTCATCAGTGAAGCGTTCAAAAACGACGCGAACCTCTCGAACTTAATGCTCGCCCCATTCTTCGCTGAGAAAGTACAGGCGTATCAAGAATCGTTACGCCACGTCGTTGCCGAGGGTGCGCTATCTGGTTTTGCGCTCCCATGTCTATCGACGTCGTTGACGTATTATGATAGCTACCGGACAGCAAACTCGAATGCCAACATGTTGCAAGCCCAACGCGATTATTTCGGTGCGCATACGTATGCTCGAACAGACCGCGAAGGGATCTTCCACACGGACTGGCAATAAGGAATACAGCTCCCGACTCCTGTTTCATTTAGGAGTCGGGATTTTTTTTTTTGTTCACACAATTTTTTCTGAAATAAGAAATTGTCGATTATACCTTGACAAAAGTGTTGGTCTATATGAAATTAGTATTAGATTAGAATTATTCTAGTGTGATAAATACAGATTATCTGTATGCACTAGAACAGATTCTAAATATAGAACCCTTGAGGAGGATTTTTATCATGTCTTTAATCGGAAGTGAAGTAAAACCATTCAGTGCATCAGCATTCCACAACGGAGAATTCGTTGACCTAACGGATGCCAACCTTCGCGGTAAATGGAGTGTCGTATGTTTCTACCCTGCAGACTTTACATTCGTTTGCCCGACAGAACTCGAAGATCTCCAAAACCAATACGCAACTCTCAAAGCGCTTGACGTTGAAGTTTACTCTGTTTCAACAGATACGCATTTCACACATAAAGCATGGCACGAAACGTCAGAAACAATCGGTAAAATCGAGTACGTTATGATCGGTGACCCATCACACGTCATCTCACGTAACTTCGAAGTCTTGAACGAACAAGATGGTCTTGCTGACCGCGGTACGTTCATCATTGATCCAGACGGCGTCATCCAAACGGTTGAAATCAACGCAGGCGGTATCGGTCGCGATGCAAGCACGCTCGTCAACAAAATCAAAGCAGCACAATACGTACGTAACAATCCAGGCGAAGTCTGCCCAGCGAAATGGGAAGAAGGCTCTGCAACACTCACACCAAGCCTTGACCTCGTCGGAAAAATTTAAGGAGCGGATTCGCGATGGCTTTAGCACCAGACATTAAAGCACAACTCGCGCAATACCTCGAGCTTCTCGAAGGCGATCTCGTCCTAGCCGTTAGTGCTGGGACAGACGCCGTCTCGCTTGAGATGAGCGCACTCGTCGAAGAGATCGCAAGCATGACACCACGCATCTCCGTCGAGCAGGCAAGCCTTCCCCGGACACCAAGTTTCACAGTCAACCGTGTCGGTGAGACAAGCGGCATCACGTTCGCGGGAATCCCACTCGGTCATGAGTTCACGTCCCTCGTCCTCGCTCTGCTACAAGTCAGCGGTCGAGCACCGAAGGTCGATGCGGAAGTCATCAAGCAGATTCAAGGCATTCAAGAAACGTACCACTTCGAGTCGTACATCAGCTTGAGCTGCCACAACTGTCCAGATGTCGTACAAGCATTGAACGTCATGAGCGTCCTCAACCCGAACATCAGTCACACGATGATTGATGGCGCGGCATTTAAAGCAGAAGTCGAACAAAAAGAGATCATGGCTGTTCCGACGGTCTTCGTCAACGGCGAAGCGTTTGGTAACGGACGGATGTCACTTGAAGAAATCTTGGCGAAGCTTGGCACAGGTGCCGATGCTTCTGATTTCGCTGATAAAGATCCATACGATGTCCTCGTCGTCGGTGGTGGTCCAGCTGGATCGAGTGCTGCCATCTATGCAGCTCGTAAAGGCATCCGGACAGGTATCGTCGCAGAGCGCTTCGGTGGACAAGTCATGGATACGATGAGCATCGAAAACTTCATCAGCATGAAGTACACGGAAGGACCAAAACTCGTCGCAAGTCTTGAGGAGCACGTCAAGGAGTATGGCATTGATGTCATGAACCTGCAACGAGCAACTCGTCTTGAGAAGAAAGACCTCCTTGAGCTCGAGCTTGAGAATGGTGCTGTCTTGAAGACAAAGAGTTTGATCCTTTCAACAGGTGCACGCTGGCGTAACGTTGGTGTCCCAGGTGAACTCGAATTCAAGAACAAAGGCGTCGCCTACTGCCCACACTGTGATGGTCCATTGTTCGAAGGAAAACGTGTCGCAGTCATCGGTGGCGGAAACTCAGGGATCGAAGCAGCAATCGACCTCGCAGGAATCGTCAAGCATGTCACGGTCCTTGAATTCGCACCGGAACTAAAAGCCGATGCTGTTCTTCAAGAACGCCTCGCTTCTCTTCCGAACGTCACGGTCGTCGTCAACGCACAGACGAAGGAAATCACAGGAACGGACAAAGTGAACGGTATCACGTACATGGAGCGCGAAACGAACGTCGAACGTCACGTCGAGCTCGAAGGTGTCTTCGTCCAGATCGGTCTCGTACCGAACACGGACTGGCTCGGTGAAACGGTGAGCCGTAACAAGTTCGGTGAAGTCCAAGTCGATCGCCACGGCGCAACGAACGTACCAGGCGTTTTCGCAGCAGGAGACTGCACGGATAGCGCGTATAAACAGATCATCATCTCGATGGGCTCTGGTGCAACAGCTGCACTGGGTGCTTTCGATCACTTGATCCGGAATTAATGCAAAAGAGCGGAACTCAGACGAGTTTCGCTCTTTTGTATTTCAATAGTAGATTTCACCAACAGATGAACAATGAAATTCTTTCGTGATGTGATGTCTAGTTAAGATACCTTGCTTCGCGTATGTACCACTGACCGTTACGACCATCGTTTGTCCTGCATCGATTCGGGTACCATCAAATCCTTTCTGTGTCCAAATGCCATCATTGATGGCTTGAGACGTCATCGAAAAGACATCAGAGAACCACTGTCGCTCACTTTGCTCCAAAAGTTCCGTTTCGAAATTCCCTGTGATCCGAACTTCTTTTTCACCTTGTGTTCGTTCAAGTGCTCGTTGACCATCTCCATAAATACTCAATTGAACATGCAACGGTTTTAACCGTTTGATTGCCCGTTCTTGAAAACGTTTTGGCGAAATCCAGTCCTCGTCTGCGAATTGATTTGCTGCAAGCAATGTGACGTCCGCATTTTCATGTGTCCGATTCAATTCTTGCACGATTTTTTCATATGCTGCGTAATAACGTTGATGTTGTGTCGTCTGATCCTTTGCCTCCGTTTTGACTGGTAAAAATGAAGCAAGTATGACAATGGCTGTTGCGATCTGATATTTCATTGACTTCCCCTTCCCTTCTCTATTCATTGTATGAAAAAAATGACGGGTACATTCGAAAAGAGCGACTGTTTTATAGATTTTTTCATTCTGAACTGTATCAATAGATCGTATTCTTCTGGAATTAAAAACAGATGAGGATTTGTATTCAAATCTGACCCCTATAAATAATTCAAAGTTGACACTTTTGACTAGTCCAGGCATCTGATAGATTGAAGATATCTTAAAATCTATCATAAAGAAGGTTAGTCACATGCAAAAAGCAGCACCGTATTCTAGCACTCGTACCCGCCAGCTCGTCATCACTGCGATGTCAATCGCACTTGTTCTCGTTGCGACGATGTTAATCAAGATTCAATTACCAATCGCACTAAACGGTGGTCTCATTCATATGGGAACAGCAATGCTCTTTCTCATCGCGATTTTATTCGGTCCACGGACAGCATTGATTGCCGGTGCTGTTGGAATGGGGTTATTCGATCTTCTAACGGGTTATGCGATTTGGGCACCTGGTACGATCATCGCACGTGGACTTCAAGGATTGATCGTTGGTTACATCGCGTGGTCAGGTGGTCGTAACGGAACGAATGTCACGTTCAACTTGATCGGGATGATTGCTTCCGTTCCTGTCATGCTACTCGTCTACTTCGTGCATGAAGGGATTATGTTCAGCAACTGGGTCGCACCAGCCACTTCAATTCCAGGAAACATCACACAAAACGTCATCGGCATCCTCGTTGCGATTCCAGTCGGGATTGCACTGAAGAAAACACGTTTCTTCCGTAACTTCCGCTAAATCAAAAAACCGTCCGGCTCCTCGTGGAGTCGGACGGTTTTTCGTTTAGCGAATCGGTTGACCTTGTTCAAGCTCAAGCGTTTTAGCTGTTTCGGCATGGATCTGTTCGAACAGCTCCGGATTTTCAACGAGTGAGATTCCGTAAGACGGAATCATCTCCTTGATTTTTGCTTCCCACGTCGGTAGTTCGGACGGGAAACATTTCGCGAGTACTTCGAGCATGACCGGTACCGCTGTTGAAGCACCTGGAGACGCACCGAGTAAGGCAGCGACAGACCCATCTGCTGCACTAACGACCTCTGTTCCGAACTGGAGTGTCCCTTTTCCTTGTGGTGTGTCCTTGATGACTTGGACACGTTGACCAGCGACGACGACATCCCAGTCTTCTGTCTTCGCATTCGGGATGAACTCACGTAATTCGTTCATCCGTTGTTCCGTCGACAAGAGGACTTGTTCGATCAGATACTTCGTCAATCCCATCTCTTTTGCTCCCGCAGCAAGCATCGTCAAGACGTTGTTCGGTTTGACAGACGCGATCAAATCAAGATTCGATCCTGTCTTAAGGAACTTCGGTGAGAAGCCAGCAAACGGTCCGAAGAGAAGTGATTTCTTCCCATCGATGTATCGTGTATCCAAGTGCGGTACTGACATCGGTGGTGCTCCGACTTTCGCTTTTCCGTAAACTTTCGCATGGTGCTGTTCGATGATTTCAGGATTTTTACAGACGAGGAATAAACCACTGACCGGGAAACCACCGATTTGCTTCGATTCCTCGATGCCTGTTTTTTGGAGCAACGGTAGACTACCACCGCCACCCCCGATGAAGACGAACTGCGCTGTATGATGCTCGATCCGGTGATCGCGCTCATTCTTCACTTTGACTTCCCAACCACCGTCAACACGCTTCAAATCCTCGACACCGTGCTGATAGTTGATCGCTACATCGTGTTGTGCGAGATATTCAAACAGGATTCGTGTCAACGCACCAAAGTTGACGTCCGTTCCTGAATCGATTTTTGTCGCAGCGATCGGCTCTGGTGACGTCCGACCGTTCATGATGAGTGGAATCCACTCGGCTAATTTCGCTGGATCCTCTGAATATTCCATTCCTGCAAACAACGGATTCGCTGATAGCGCTTCCAATCGTTTTTTCAGGAATTCGACGTTTTCTGTTCCTTCGACCATGCTCATATGTGGAATCGGCATGATGAATTCTTTCGGATTCGGCAAGACACCTTCCTTGACGAGATGCGACCAGAATTGACGTGACAGTTGGAACTGTTCGTTTACTTTGACCGCTTTACTGATATCGATTGAACCATCGGCATTTTCCGTCGTATAGTTCAGTTCGCATAATGCGGCGTGACCTGTTCCTGCATTGTTCCACTCGTTCGAGCTTTCTTCCCCGGCACTCGCGAGTTTCTCGAATACCTTGATGTTGATCTCAGGCGCGAGTTCTTTTAATAAGACCCCTAACGTCGCGCTCATGACTCCGGCACCAATTAAAATAACGTCTGTTTTTTTAGGCATACTGCTCATGATATCCTTCCTATCCCCGTTGATATTATGGACTACCTGTCATGAAAAACTTCCCCCTCATGACGACAACTTACCTTTCCATTATAACCCTATCATAGCTTGCACAGAAAGGAACTTCTTTTACATTCAGAAATGTGTAAAAGCGATGATTCAGAATAAGAAGATGTTCGTCAGCCGGCACACAATCAGGCATGACTTTGACGAAAAACGGTAATCATATAACGAAAGTAAAAGGAGGAACACTTATGGCGACACGCTGGATATTCGGCAATCAATTGAATCACGATCTCCCTTTATTACAGGAAGCAAACAAACAAGACGACGTCATCCTGATGGTCGAAGCGACCTCGCGCTCCAAGTGGAAGACGTACCATAAACAAAAGCTCGTCCTTGTCTTCTCAGCGATGCGACATTTTGCGGAAGAACTGCGCGAGAAGGGCTTCACTGTCGATTACCGGGAAGCCGATTCGTTCGATCAGGCATTTAAGGCGCACCGGAAAGATCATGATCCGGATCATGTATTTTATACAGCGATCACGGACGAACCGATGCGCAAGGCGATGCATAAGTGGCAAGACGCTTTACCGAAGAAAATCACGGTCGAGGTCTGTTCCGACGTGCCGTTGTTTTTACTGACACAGGAAGAAGCGGTCGAAGCAATTGGCGACAAGCCATACAAGATGGATCGGTTTTATCGCAAACTGCGCAAGGAACGAAACGTTCTCATGAACGGCTCTAAACCGATCGGTGGAAAGTGGTCGTTTGACGCCGATAACCGGAAACCGGCGAAGTCCGGGACGACGTTTCCGGATCCCGTTCAGTTTCGTCCCGACCACATCACAAGGGATGTCATCGATAAGGTCGAGCGTGATTTTTCCGATCATCCAGGAGCACTTGATTCCTTTCATTGGCCGGTTACGCGAAAGGAAGCGATGCAGGCTCTCCATCGTTTCACCGAAGAGCGGCTTGAGACGTTCGGGACGTATCAAGACGCCATGCTGACCGGTGAAGATACGTTATCGCATTCGCTCTTGTCAGCAGTAATCAATCTCGGCTTACTGACACCGGAAGAGGTCATTCGTCAAGTCGAGGCAGCACTTGAAGAACAGGATGCTCCGCTCAATGCGGTCGAAGGTTTCATACGCCAAATCCTCGGCTGGCGCGAATACATGCGTGCCGTCTATCTAGCTGAGATGCCAGACTACGCTTCCGTCAATGCGCTGCGTCATGAAGCGGATCTACCGGACTTTTTCTGGACCGGGAAGACGAACATGAACTGTGTCGCTGAATCGTTACGTCCTGTCGTCGAGCATGCCCATAATCACCACATCCAGCGCTTGATGGTGCTCGGGAACTTCGCCAATCTGTTTGCGATCTCGCCGCAACAGACAGCAGACTGGTTTAACGAGATGTACATCGATGCCTACGACTGGGTCGTTTTACCGAACGTCCTCGGAATGGCGCTACATGCCGACGGGGGAACGTTATCGACTAAACCGTACATCGCTTCGGCGAATTACATTAATAAGATGAGTGATTATTGCAAGGGATGTCCGTTTCATCAAAAGGACATGCTCGGAGAGGATGCCTGTCCGTTTAACGCCTTGTACTGGGACTTCATCGATCGGCATGAAAAACGCTTCGCTGATAATCAGCGGATGTCGATGATGTATCGGCAATGGGGAAAGCGCGATGCGGACAGCAAACGCGATATTCGAAAGAAAGCGAAAGCACTTCGGAAACAACTACAGGATGGTGCTTTCGATACACCATGAAACAAGCCGGTCGGATTAGGTCCGACCGGCTTGTTTTGGCTTACGCACTTTTTTGATTAGCTGCTTGTTGTTTCTTTTTCCGGAGGTGATATAGTCCAAATAGTCCGAGGAACCAGACCGGTGTCAGCAACAAGGCTGGACGTGTATCGTCAGCAAATAACATAACGACGAGAATGACGGCAAACAATCCGAGCACGAGGTAATTGACGAGTGGTGTCAATGGTGCTTTGAATGTCGATGCTGCATGTAATTCCGGATTTTGTTTCTTGTACCGGAGATGACAGACGAGGATGACACCCCAGACCCAGATGAAGCAGATTGCACTGATCGTCGTGACGATACTGAACGCTTGTCCCGGTAACAGCTTACTGAGCAATGCACCGACCGAGACGACGATCGTCGAGACGAACAAGGCGTTTGCTGGAACATGATTTTTGTTCAACTTCGAGAACTTGTTCGACGCTTGCTGTTGATTTCCCAGGTTATATAAAATCCGACTCGTCGAGAACATCCCGCTGTTACACGCCGAAGCAGCGGACGTCAGAACGACAAAGTTGATGATTCCTGCTGCGAGCGGAATCCCGATCAGACTGAACGTCTTGACGAACGGACTTTCTGTTGCACTTAATCCTGTCCATGGGTTGATCATCAAGAGAATCAGCAAGGCACCGACATAGAAGAACAGAATTCGGAGCGGAATCTTATTGATTGCAGATGGGATGTTCTTCTTCGGATCTGCTGTCTCGGCTGCTGATACCCCAACGAGCTCGACACCGACATAAGCGAAGACGACCATCTGGAACGAGAGCAGGAATCCAGAAATCCCGTTTGGCATCCATCCATTATGTGACCAGAGATTCGACACTGTGACGGGACCGGCATCCGTTTTAAAACCAATGACGAGCAAGACGATTCCGACACCAATCAAGGCAAGAATCGTCACGACTTTGATCAAGGCGAACCAAAACTCAAGTTCACCGAACAATTTAACGGTCAATAAGTTAAAGCCAAGTAAAATCAAGAGCGCGAGTACGGCTGGAATCCATTGCGGGATATCAAACCAATACTTGACGTATACACCGACAGCGATGATGTCCGCCATTGCCGTCATGATCCAACAGAACCAGTACGTCCAACCGGTCACGAACGCGGCACGCGGTCCGAGATAATCTTCTGCGATATCCGTGAGTGACTGATAACCTGCTTTTGACAATAACAATTCCCCAAGTGCGCGCATAACGAAGAAGATTGCGATCCCGACGAGTAAGTAGGCAAAAATGATCGATGGTCCGGCGAGTTGGATCGCTTTTCCTGATCCTAAAAACAACCCTGTTCCGATCGTTCCACCAATGGCAATCAACTGTACATGACGATTAGATAAATCTCGTTTTAATCCTTGCTGTTCCAAACCTGAACTCCTCCTTGTGATGGTTTCTCTACGCTTCAGACCGTTCTGTCGGTCCTGAAAAAAGAAAAAAGAGACTGGACGAATGTCCAATCTCAACAAAATCAAAGGAATAACCCATACACACCACTATGACATTCCATGAATGCCCGTCGCTGCATGTGATTACTCTTCTGTCCGTTTGCCTGAGATTGTGAACCCTTCGGCGCCGTGTCGACACGGTCTCTCCAGAAGCTGCTCCTGCCATAGTGTGACCCATGACAATCATAGCTTTCTCTTTATTTGATTATCCGATGCGTCGCTGCATCGATGAATTGTTTCTAATTTTAGTAATCTCGACAGCATTTGTCAACGCCTTTTTCAAAATCATTTTTCAATCTATGAAAAGGACTTTACCATCTTTTCCAGAAATCATACAGCACCACTTGATCATGAAAGGATGAAACATTCATGTCGACGATTTACTTGATTCGTCACTGTGAAACGACCGGTCAGGCACCTGATGCCCCATTAACACCTGGTGGAGAAGAACAGGCACGACGACTGTGCACGCAGTTACTTGAGCTTCCGATTACACATCTTATTTCGAGTCCGTATCGCCGTGCGCTCGATTCGATTCAACCACTTGCGACTGCCCTGAAACTTCCCATTACACGGGAGGATGCTTTGAAAGAACGACAGTTAAGTGCTGTTCCACTTGACGATTGGCAGGATCATCTCCGACAAACGTTCGTCGATCCAGACTATACGTGTCCTGGTGGTGAATCTAGCCGAATAGCAACTGAGCGTATCACGCGTGTCGTCGATGAAGCGTTGCAACAGCATGATGGATCCATTCTCGTGACACACGGGAATTTGTTGTCTTTATATTTGCATTCGATCGATCCAACATTTGGATTCCAAGAAAGCTTACAGCTCAAAAATCCGGATATTTTTAAGGTGACACGTATTCAAAAACAAACAATTATAGAACACTTGGTAGCCTTTTGAAATTCTATTTATCTTAGGCATATGAACCGATAGAATCTATTTTTTATTTATAAAAAGCATAAGAACTATCTATTTTACTTCCCTTCGAAACGGCTTTATATTAAACGAATTGATAATAAAGTTAAGTAGTTTTCGATTCAGGTATGAAGCGGAACTTCGAAAATCCGCTTAATCAATCAACAAGCCCTTCCGGATCATCGGAAGGGCTTGTTTTTATACTTCATTATGTGCGCCATAGCTATGACGAAGGGCAAATAACAGTCGAATCAATGATTCATGATAACCGATGAACCAGCCTTCTTCGATCCCATTGACGATCGCTTCTTCTGTCATCCAAGCGACACGCTGAACTTCTTCTTCCTGCAGTGTCAAAGTCGTCAGATCCACTTCTTGTTCGACGAGATAATAATCATCAAAACCGATTTCAAACGGAATCGTCAGATGGGGGCGGACACCCGTGAAATCAATATCGAGTCCAAGCTCTTCCGACAGTTCCCGTTGCGCTGCCATCTGACTTGTATCCCCGCTGATCGCACTGCCCCCGACCGTCAGATCCCACATGTTCGGCCAACCGGATTTGAACGGTTGCCGTTGTTGGACGAGCATCTCTCCCTTGGCGTTAAAGACACAGACGTGAATCGTCATATGATAATCGCCGGCTGTATGTGGCGTTCCCCGTGTCCAGAGCCGTCCTGTTTTCTTGCGATCTTCTGTGTATACATCCCACTGTTCCATCTTGCATCATTCCCCTTTTTAATTGATGAAAGACGAGTTATTCGAGCTTTCCTCCGCTTTGACGCAATCAATCGCGACGACGAGGGCGATCAATAATTCTTCCATCGCTTCATCTTCGACTTCGATCATGTACTGATCGGTCCAAGAAATCCACTTTTTCTGCACGCGACCAATCCGTTGTCCCTGTTGCAGGACTTCAAAATCGACATCCCACCAGTCGCCTGTGACTTCGAACTGATCCGAGTTAATTGTATAGCGGTCTTTGAAGAACGTGAACTCTTTGATGATTTCAAACGATTGTCCCGCTGCTTCGACATAAAAGACCGGACGAAAACTGAACGTTTTTTTCTCGATTTCAGCGACGACTTCTCCGTTTTGATTCGTTACGGTGAAGGTCTTCGGTAATTTCATAAAACTCCCCTCAATGTGATACGCATCGTGTCCCTCTTCGTCCTGAATCGCAAATCGTCCACGCAAACTGAAGGCTTTTTGTTTCATATAAAGTGTATGCATACCGGTCTCCTCCTTTAATGTATAGTCTTATTTACGACATTACTGACAGAAAAGATTCAAAATCTGGAAATAGTCAGTTGGTGCAGTTTGTAACAGAAGCTTCAGTGGTATCAAGTTACATAACACGAATCTACGGGAAAGAAGGAATTTTGATGTCTATCGATACGATTGTGCTCTTCATTTTACTCGCCATCGCCCTGTTGATCATCCTTGTCCCACCCATCCTCTTTTGGCACGTCTGGCGCGCCGATCGTCGCCAGCAAGAACATGCGGTCCTGCGCAACTTCCCCGTCCTCGGAAAGATGCGCTATATCCTCGAAAACATGGGACCGGAACTCCGCCAATACTTATTTCTCAACAATAACGAAGGCAAACCCTTCTCCCGCAATGAATATAAGACAGCCGTCCTTTCTGGCAAATATCAAAGTCGGATTCTTGGTTTTGGCTCGGAACGTAATTTTGAAGAAGCTGGTTTTTATGTACAAAACGCCCTCTTTCCAACGAATCGACAGGAATTACGGATCGATCAATCAGAACGTGTCGATACGCACATCTATCAGATTGATCGCGATGAACTGTTTACGCGGAAAGAACATCTCGTTGCCAAGCAAATCTCACCCTATCTCTTGAAAGTGGAGGATGCACCGATCATCGGGGCGACGACATGTCGGCACCCTTATCAAATCCAAGGACTGATTGGTCAATCGGCAATGAGTTTTGGTGCACTCGGTGACCGGGCCATCACTGCACTCTCGATCGGACTTGGTCGCGCTAAGGGCAGCTGGATGAATACTGGTGAAGGTGGTTTGTCCGATTTTCATCTCAAAGGTGACGTCGACATCATCTGTCAGATTGGTCCCGGTCTGTTCGGCGTCCGGACGGAGGACGGTGATTTTTCGTTTGACGAATTCCAGAAAAAAAGTGAGTTACCGCAAGTCAAAGCCTTCGAACTCAAACTTGCCCAAGGGGCTAAAACGCGCGGCGGACATTTAGAAGGCGCAAAGGTCACAGAAGAAATTGCTGCTGTCCGGAAAGTCAAAGTCGGTGTTGGCATCGATAGTCCGAACCGGTTTAACGAATTCACGACACCAGAGACGATGCTAGACTGGGTCGAACGTCTCCGCGAAGTGGGCGGCAAACCGGTCGGGATTAAAGTCGTCGTCGGTAATCTCGAAGACATGCGGCAGTTGATTGCTTATATGGAAGAATCCGGTCGTCATCCAGACTTCATGACGGTCGACGGTGGCGAAGGAGGGACAGGCGCGACGTTCCAAGAACTTGCGGATGCTGCCGGCTTACCACTCTTTTCCGCTTTACCGTTCGTGCATCAACTTTTGACAGAAGCCGGTTTACGCGACAAGGTCAAAGTGTTCGCATCCGGTAAGCTGATCAGTGCTGATAAGATTGCGATCGCTCTCGCCCTCGGCGCTGACTTCGTCAATATTGCGCGTGGTTTAATGTTTAATGTCGGCTGTATTCAAGCCCAAGTTTGTCATACGAATCACTGTCCGGTCGGCGTCGCGACGACTGATCCGAAACTGCAGAAGGCGCTGATCGTCGACGAAAAAAGTTTCCGAGTGACGAACTACATCATCTCGTTACGAGAAGGACTCTACAATCTGACGGCGGCAGCAGGACTCGTCTCACCGACGGAACTTCGCCCGGAGCACGTTATCTACAAGGATGAAGCCGGACACCTGATTCCGGGTCCGGACTGGATGAAGCAGCATGTGGTACACCAATCTCTTTCCTCACGGTAACGAATAGCACTCACTTGCACTTTTTAACGAGAGCGCTTAAAGTGTATAGTTGATGAAATTCTTTAACCACACATGTGCATTACCTTAAGGAAAGGGTTTAATATACTATGAAAAAGAACTTTTGGCAGGACTTACCACGACCATTTTTCGTCTTAGCACCGATGGAAGACGTCACTGACGTTGTCTTCCGCCACGTCGTCGCAAAAGCGGCGCGTCCGGACGTGTTCTTCACGGAATTCACGAATACAGAAAGCTATTGTCATCCGAAAGGCAAACAGAGCGTTCGCGGACGTCTTGAGTTCACGGAGGATGAACAACCAATGGTTGCTCATATCTGGGGCGACAAACCGGAATATTTCCGCGAAATGAGCATCGGCATGGCAGAGATGGGCTTTAGCGGAATCGACATCAACATGGGCTGTCCCGTCCATAACGTTGCCGTTAACGGTAAAGGCTCCGGCTTGATCAATCGTCCGGAAGTCGCGGCTGAACTGATCCAAGCTGCAAAAGCGGGCGGTCTCCCGGTCAGCGTCAAAACGCGTCTCGGCTATACGAAGGTCGAAGAGTGGCATGATTGGTTGCGCCACATCCTCGAACAAGATATCGCAAACCTCTCGATTCACCTCCGGACACGTAAAGAGATGAGTGCCGTTCCAGCACACTTCGAATTGATTCCGGAAATCAAGAAGTTACGTGATGAGATTGCACCACAGACGTTACTGACGATCAATGGGGATATCAACGATCGCCAACACGGTCTGGAACTCGTTGAGAAATACGGTGTCGACGGCGTCATGATCGGTCGCGGGATCTTCCACAACCCGTTTGCGTTCGAAGTCGAGAAAAAAGAACATTCTAGCCAAGAATTACTCGATTTGTTACGTCTACAACTCGATCTACACGATCACTACTCGGCTCAATTCGAGCCACGTCTCTTCAAACCATTACGCCGGTTCTTCAAGATTTACGTCCGTGGATTCCGCGGTGCGAGTGAACTTCGTGTCAAATTGATGGAGACGAACTCAACGGACGAAGTGCGCGCTTTACTCGACGCTTTCGTTGAAGAAGAAGGGATTCACGAGGTCAACTCGTTTTCAATCTAACAGCAAAGCACGCCTCCTCGGCTCGAGGAAGCGTGCTTTTTTGGTGTCACCAGCGTTCGACGATTTGCCGCGTATCCGCACACCATTGTTCAAATTCTGAAGCATGTGTCAGTAATAAGAAACGTCGTTTCCCGAGTCGTCGATCGAGCCGTGCGATACCACGGATGAAAGGATGTGGATGAACAAGCGCTTGTTCGAATGCGAGGTTCGGGTACTGCAACAAGTCTTGCTGCATCTCATAGTTCTCTAGATATCCATCCTGTTTGACCTGTCGTTCAATTTCAGCGGATAACGCATGCGACTGCTTCAACCAGTCGGACTGCCATAGCGATCCGGCTGGTTTTTCTGGTAACTGTGCAGCTTGTATCGCGTAGCGCCGATCGACTTCCCGTTCGAAGTGAAAGTCGTCTGCTCCGAAATTCTCTTCTCCGTCAAACGTCATCCAGACTCGGCTGGGGTTATCTTGAATCCGGTAGACGGCTGCATGAAAAGCAATTCGTCCCTGTAACGACGGGGCGAGCAGTTGCTCGACCCGTTTTTTAATGATGGAAAACTGCACACAATCCGTCCTTTCCGTCCGGCTAATCTAATCAGCCGTTCTTCATATGAAACGATTCCGCAAGCGTAAACGTCAACTCTTTTAACTCGAGACCACCGAGTGCAAAGTAGAGTTTTAAATAGTTGTGTGGGTTGAAGACGAAGACGTCCTTCGTCTGGCTGACCCACTCGCCGTTCGTTCCATTGAAGGTAAAGGTCGCGACCGGCATGTTGTTCGCAAACAACGTCACTGGCATCTGCGCCAGTTCACCAGCATTCGAACGTGCCGTCAACGTGACCTGATACATCCCTGTCTCTTCCGCCGTGACAGCGAAGACATGACTACTTCCTGTCGTCGTCGTGACGTCCGTTAACGGGAAGGCATCCCCACTGACGAGGCGTTGGTGCGAGACGGCTTGATCTTCGAGCGTCTCTTCTTCGATCGGTGCCCCGAGGACCTCGACAGGTGACGCCGTTCCCATCACGCGATCCATGACCGGTGACCGGAGTAAGAACTGACAGATGTTCGCAGCACTCCGCAGTAACTCGGAACGTCGAAGTGTTCCGTCTGCGAGAGCCGTCAATGTATCATCCTCGAACGGATTCGTTCCCGGTTCGCCGACGACCATATAGAGATCGTTTTGCGAACGGACCATCGTCGCCGTTTGCTGCCGGTTTGCTTCCGTTCCTTCGGCGTTGATTTTCGCCCACCAGTCGGTCATGACGATTCCATCAAAGCCCCACTCATCGCGCAAGATGCGTGTGTTCTGATCGTATAAGCCGGCAGTCCAGATGCCATTGACGGCACCGTACGTCGTCATGATCGAGTATGCTTTCCCTTCTTTAACTGCCATCTCGAACCCTTTCAAGTACAACTCACGTAACGCCCGTTCTGATACGATCGAATCTAGATCATGCCGGTGGAACTCTTGGTTGTTGGCACTAAAGTGCTTCAACGTTCCCGTCACACCAACCCGGTGCATCCCGTCGAGCTGTGCCACGGCCATTTTTCCAGTCAGATACGAATCTTCCGAGAAATACTCGAAGTTCCGTCCGTTGAGTGGATGACGGTGGAGGTTCATCCCGGGTCCAAGCAACGTATCAATCTCGTTCTTCCGTAACTCAAGACCTGTCATCTCAAATAGATCGGCAATCAATGTTGTGTTGAACGTCGAGGCAAGCAATGTTCCGTTCGGTAACGAGAAGGCTTTCGTCCCGATGTCCATCCGGATTCCGGACGGACCATCCGCGCAGCAGCCTGCTGGAATGCCGAGTGCTTCGAGTTCTGCCGTCACGCTACCAAAAGCTCCCGCCGTTCCCGGTGTGACGCGCGGTGAGTTCATCCCTTCCCCCCGGACGATCGCGGCGAGATCCGCATCCGTCAATTGATCGAGGAACGTCTCGAGCGTGACCCGTTCTTCTTTGACGTCGCGTAACTTCCAACCGGCATCTTCTGCCTGTGTCCGTTCAACGGGACGCTCCTGTTGACGACGCTGTTCCGGATCGATCGTCCGCAGTGGTGTCGCTTCATATGTCACCGTATATCCCGTTTCGGTCGCTTGCGGTTTGATACGTTCAAACGCCGTCACCGGTGCCATGTTTTCCGTTAAGACGTCCGTGACGTCAAGCGTCTCAACGGAATGGCTTGCGACTGGAACCGCCGACCGGACGTCCGTCCCGAGATAGAGCTGATACGCGCCAGGTTCAATGACATAAGACGACTTATGCCCGGTAACGCCACTATCGTCATAACTCGCAAACGAGGCGAACGGTACGACGAGTGTGAGAGATTCTTGCTCGCCCGGTGCGAGTTCTTTTGTCTTTCCGAACGTCACGAGTTGACGCGTTGGGTTACCGAGTTGTCCTTGTGGTTTCTCAAGGTATCCTTGTATGACTTCCTTCCCGCTCGTCTGCCCGGTATTCGTCACTGTCGCTGTAATCGTCCAGGCATCAGCTGACGTCGTCACATCTGTCGCAAGGTTGAACGACGTATACGATAATCCGTAGCCGAACGGATACAAGACCGCTTCCGGTGCGAACGTCTCAAAATAACGGTACCCGACATAGATGTCTTCCTGATACAACGAACGATCAGCGTGACCGAAGTGGGGTGTCGACGGATAATCATCGAGTGAACGGACAATCGTATCCGGTAGTTTCCCGGATGGCGAGATGCGTCCAAGCAAAAGATCACTCAGCCCGGTGCCACCTTCCATCCCCCCTTGCCACGCGTAGAGGACAGCACTTGGCGCCGTCTCTTCGACCCAGCGCATATCGATGATGTTCCCAACGTTCAAAACGACGACAGTTTGTTTGAAGTGTGTCGTCACGAGACGGAGCATCTCCTGTTCCGTCTCCGTTAAAAAATAACTTCCTGGATCCGCTGTATTATCGCGATCTTCCCCAGCCGTGCGACCGATCATGATCAAGGCAACATCGGAATCAAGCGCTGCTTGCTGAACGAGCGTCGCGTCAAGCGGCATCTCTTCTTGCGACCATGGCTCGGCTGCCCAGCCTTCACCTTGGTCAAACGGATGGTCTTCAAGCCATGTTTCGTACGCCTTGAGGACGTCCGTATTCAGTGTCACGTCTTCGCGCAACATGTCGAGTGGACTAACGAGGTTCGTGACGTTGACCATCCCGCCTGATCCTGTGCCACTTTTATAGTAGTTGAACTGGTTACGTCCAAAGACAGCGACCGTCGATGCAGGTTGCAACGGGAGCACACCATCATTGTGTAAGAGGACCGCCCCTTCCGCGACGGTTTGTCGTGCGAGTTTTGTATAGGCTTGCCAATCGAGCGTGTATGTCATGCGTCATCCACCTTTGTTAGTTAGTTTGAGAAAAAAGTCGTTTTAAGTCCTTCGCGATTTCGTCTAAGCTGTCTTCGGCTTGCGGATACAGACCGAGTTTATCAAGAAAGGCATGTTCCATCCCGCGGTAGTGGAGATAACGGGTCTTGACGCCAGCGCGCGCGAGCTTTTTCGCATACGCTTCCCCTTCAAGACGTAAGTAATCAAACTCCCCTGTAATGACGATTGCCTCTGGTAAATCGGTGAGCGTCGCGAACAACGGCGAGATCCGTGGATCCTTCGAATCACTTGCTTGGACATACCATTGCTCGAGAACACCTTCTTCATCTTGTAGCGACAAAATGATCCGTTCAAGTAACTCAGGTTCCGTTTGTCGGTCATATGCTTCAAGCGTCCAGTCATATTCCGAATTCGGATGTTCACCGACATTAACGACCGGATAATATAAGACTTGATAGCGAATATACGGCGTCGGACGCTCGCGGTCGAGTAGACAACAGACCGTCGCTAAGTTCCCACCGGCACTATCGCCGGCAACCGCGATTGCGCCTGGATCAATCCCAAGTCGATCAGCGTGTTCGACTGCCCAATCGATCGCTGCATGACAATCTTCAAGCCCTGTCGGAAACGGATGCTCTGGCGCCAATCGGTAGCCGACCGACAAGACAGCGACGTTCCCTTTATCTGCTAATGCCTTACATGGATTCTCGACCGTCTCGAGCGTGCCACCGAAAAAACCACCGCCATGGAAATAGACGACGAGCGGGAGCGGACGCGCTGCTTCTGGACGATACAGCCGTGCTTCGATCGTGGTATCGGGTCTTGGAATCGAGAGGACGTTTGTTGAAATCTGCCGTGTCGTCATATCTTCATTGTCCCAGCCCATTCCGGCACGCGCCAGTTCGACTGGCGACGCCCCTTCTGGAATCGAGACCGATGGACGCTGCGTGAGGACGACCTCATGGACACGCGGATCGAGTGTCCCTGGAGTCGAGACGTCAGGAATCGGCTTATCGACGATCTCAAGTCCGTCTTGATGGATGGATGAACGATTTCGTAACGTTCGCAGTAAATCTTGCATTGATGTGGTAGACAATTGGATCGCTTCCTTTCTTATCAAATGGTTATCGAAAGCGCTTTCGATAACCATTAAAAAAATTTCGAATGCCACTTTTTAAAAAAGAGACCGCTTACATCACAATATACCTGTCTTTGGCAGGAGAAGCAAATGTTTCACCTAAAAAAATCAGCGCAGTCGCCTGCGCTGATCCTCATCGTAATTGTTCTTGTGAAACGATCGTAAAACCATCAATGACCGTGTCTTCCTCGACCTCGATCAACAGGCAGCGTTTCCCTTGGTAGTTGACTTGTTTGACGTACTTCAAGTCTTGCGGACTGATTGCGATGTTCGCGACCTTCGTATTGATTTTAATCGATTTCGCTTCATAGTTCGGGACGATGTTACTCGCTTTCATCTCGTATGTTGGATCGTCAACGACCGTCTTGAACGCCCGTTCGACCTGCTCCGTGCTGACATCTTCGACACCACTTGCCTTGAGCACACGTTCGACTTCCTGAACGTCGAGCATTGGCACTTCTTCCTCATCTTGATCCTCTTCGACGACGATCAACTGATTGATGTTTTCATAGACACCGGCTAACGTCTTCGTATCCATCGATTCACCAACGACCGATTTGACGATTTCCTCGAAGATCGCTTTATCCTCATCTGCCGTGACGATCGGTTGACCGTTCAAGACATTTTCAAGGAAGCCGAAATCCGGTTTATTCGGCTTGCCCGCCGCATACAAGACATGATTGACGTCTGCAGCATTGTCGGTGAAGGTCGGGAAGAGGAATCCACCGATCGGCGACGCCAGTTTGATGACCGGATTGATGAATAAGTTCGACTTGAATTCGCGTTCGACAAAATCAAAGACGAGTGATTGTTTTGGTAGCTCCGTCAAGTTAAGGCTACCGAGGATGAACGGCGTCGTATAAACATCGTCATTTGGATCGATCTCTGTCTCGTCCGCTTGGCGCTTCGTCGTTTTGTAGTATTGACCGCGAATGAACGTGACGACGAGATCATTCTCGTACTGGACGTCCTGGACCATCTTCAACGCCATCGTCTGCATCTGCTCGACCCAGTCCTCCGGCTCTTCCGCATACAGTCCTTCGTAGAGCAGCTGTTGCGTATGACCCGTCTCCCCTTCTTCCGGATGCGTGAACTTGACCTCGAACAGCTTGACGTCGAGTTTTCCACCTAGTACCTTCTTGAAGTTCGCAAGGAACAGCTCCTGTTGTTCCGGATCAAGCAATGGAAATGGTCGGGCTTCCTCATGATAGATTTCGCTCGTCTCTTTTCGAATATAGACGTTGTAGATTTCATGGATTTTTAGTAAATCGGCATCCATCTTGAAGTGACGACGGATGTCGGCGATGTCTTTTTTATTCATGCATACCAGCTCCTCGAATCATTAAAATCCTGCTTCCTGAAAAGCGTACCATATGCGAGATGACCCGACATCTTTTAGAAAATCAATGCGCACGGAATGAATACGCGCGTGTGACAGGATTAACGATTTCATATTCATATTCTTGGTGGGCAGCGCGAGCTTGCGCGATGCAATTATCTAGTTCTTTTGTGTTGAAATAACGTTGTGCTTCCGTCAACGTGCCACTTACGACTAAAAATACGCCGAACACGATCAACCATCCTCTGATTCGTTCGTTCATGATGTAGCCCCCTTTCTTCTCCACCTAAATCCTAACATCAGACCCTTGTATATAATGACAAAAGTTTAATTTTAATAACATTTACACGGTATTTATTTTTTCCTAAATAAGTGATGCCATACTAAAAATTGTGAAGGGTGTCTTCACATCATCTCGTCTCATACATAGGAGGAATGCCACGTGTTCAAAGCCATCAAGTCCATCGTCATCACTACGCTCGTCTGCCTGACCGCTTTCCAGTTCGATACGACATCCGTTTCTGCACTCCCCTCAGGTATCTCATCGAAAGCGACGGCCCAGTCTCAACTCGATGCCTTAACGGTTAAAACAGAAGGCAGCATGACCGGTTATTCGCGTGATTTGTTCCCGCACTGGAGCAGTCAAGGAGGCGGCTGTGATACACGACAAGTCGTCTTAAAACGTGACGCTGATTCATATGTCGGATCGTGCCCCGTTACATCCGGTTCTTGGTATAGTTACTATGACGGACTGACATTCACGAATCCGTCTGACCTCGACATCGATCACGTCGTACCGCTTGCGGAAGCATGGCGTTCAGGAGCAAGCAGCTGGACGACGACGACACGTCAAGCATTCGCAAACGATTTGACAGGTCCACAATTGATTGCTGTCTCTGCAAGCTCGAACCGTTCAAAAGGGGACCAGGATCCGTCGACATGGAAGCCGACACGGGCAGGTGCGAGCTGTGCCTACTCGAAGATGTGGATCAATACGAAGAGCCGCTGGAACCTCAGCTTACAGTCGAGTGAAAAAACAGCTCTACAAACGATGTTGAACACATGTACATACTAAAAAGGAGTCGATTCGATGGAAACGAAAACCTCTACCTTTACCGCCACACATGGTGTCATGACGCAAGAAGTTGGTGTCATCAGCGGTGAACTCGAACTCCGGACGACTTGTCAGGAAAACGGAACGTTGGAACTGAAGATTGCTTACGTCGGAGCGATAGACGTCTATACGTTACCCGGAAGTTATCGTGTCCATGACGTTCGGGATCATGACGTCATCCATCAGATGCTCGTCAATGTACTAGAGCGAACATAATGAAAAACAGACGCTGTCCAAGTTAATAGACGGCGTCTGTTTTCGTTCTGTATATTCAAAATCAGATTGTCATTATTTACTAAAGTATGTGTTTTATCTGACGTTCTATCCGGTATAGTGAAAACAACGTCATTATCCTTTCAGGAGGAATACTTCATGCGAAACGTTTTGATTTCAACCGGCGTCATCTTAAGTGGTGCAGGTCTCTACATGGTACTAGAAAGTCACGTGCCTGCGTTACTCGTTACGGGTATCATCATGCTATTTGGTTGCGGTATCGGTATCATCACGAAAGAAAAGTCGGAGTAATCTATAGATCCAGTTAAGAGGATAACTATGATCTAACAATTCATCAATGAACCGCAGTTATACTCTAATGTTAATAGGACTATTTCTATAAGTGACGTTACTATCTACTCTATTCAGCAAACAATATTTAAATTAATTTTAGTTTATTGAATAGTATACTCTTTAACTTTTTCAATCAATAATTTACTTCTCTCTTCTAAAAATTTTTCATAATCATCTTCCTCATAAATCTCCATTTCAAAAGGAATGATATTACTTTTTAATATTTTTTCTAAATGTTCTTTCGGAATAATTTCCTCAAAGTATTTACTAGGCTTTTTATCAGAAATAACTTTATTAGAACTCGCTGGAAGGAAACAAAAGTTTCCAATTACATTGATTATATCATCATCTAAATTAAATTCGGTTTTTAAAAATGCCTTCGGAAAAATGTGATGATATTCTTTTCGATTATATACAGATAATGCTGAACCCGTATCTATTTTTCTTCCATTAGTTAAATCTAAAGGAATTTCTTTACTCATCATAAGTAATACAGCCTTAATATAAGGATTAGATTTTGTAAGTTTTTGTTTTTTAAAGAAATTACTATCAATTGATATTGAGTACTTATTTATATCTGAGAAGTCATTTTTTAAAACCCTTTCAAAAAATTTAATATCTTCATCCATCTTTTTATCAGTACCTGCTGAATAACGATCTGAGAAAGCAACTCTCCAAAACCACTGCTTAATTACCTTATTTTGCTCTGATGAAGGACTATGAATTTTTGAAAATAAAAAACTTAACGGAACTAATATTTGTGGCTTTGGTAAAAAATCTTCAGATATAACATTAAACTCTTGTTGTAAATAATCTAATGATTTCTCAATACTTTTTATTAATCCTTCTGAATTATCTCTTATACTTTCAGGATTAAGCTCTAGTATATCTTTTGTAACTGTAGTTTTTTTAATAATGGCTCCAAAACATTGTAGGATTACTTTCTCTTTTATATCTTCAAAACTTTTTGATTCAAGAAGCTTATAAACTTTGTCAAAAATTTCAGTTAAATGATATTCTTCTGACCATGTCCAAGCTATCATTAATTCTAAAGCTGATAACGGAGTACCTGTATTATTTATTCTTTCAAATATAGTTCCTACTTCCCCTTTATTCCTTTTTTTTATAGTTACAGTAGGTAATTCATAATTTTGAAAAATAGATTGCAGGTTTCTAGCTTTTTCTCGTAACTCAGGTGATAAACCTACAACTTCGTCAAAAAATCCATTTACATTAAACAATACACTGCTTTTTAAATTTGGATGGGAGTTATTTAGATCTTCATAGTGAACAAAGCGCTCATCTTCTAAATCAAAATATATATTGAAATTTTTTGTTTTGTTTAAATCTTCTGCATCTATTTCTTCGCCTATAAATGCCCCAAAAATTGATGTTATCCTTTGTTGTCCATCTAAAATATAGTTTAAAGGAAATTCTCCAGCCTTTTCAGGTAGTCTGTATCCTCCGATATTCCTTAGTGCTGGTAATTTTTCGTTTACTTCCCATAATAGTACGCTTCCAATTGGATAATCATTAAAAATAGAGTCCATTAAGTCTGTAATTTGCTCTTTTCTCCACACAAAAGCTCTTTGAAAAGGAGGTATTTTTATTTCTCCTTCAATGATTTTATTTCTTAATCTATCAATACTTATTGATCCTGTTACTAATTCCCCATTCGTCATAAATCTTCTCCTTAAAATTTTTATGATTAGTTTAATATTCATAAATTAGATTATTTTATTATTCAATAACATTTTTTAGTTTTTATGAATTTATCATACTTGTATTTTTAAATCTACTTTACTTATGATACGGATTTCCGTATTAAATCTAAATCTAAATGAGGTATATTTGCAATGTTTAAAACTACCCTACATCAACAATTTCCCATCCAGCATTTGTAGCTTTTTCAATAAATTGTTTCAAGTCAGCTCCAATTTGCGATTTTTTTATCGCAACTCCCGCAAAGTGTGTTGGTCGACTTAATGCGACATAAGCAGTTTTCAGTGCTTTTTTAGTAGCATTTTTTTTAAACTGATCTTCAAATCGAACATAGTCCTCAAACTCTCCGATTAAGTAATTAGAAATGAGAGAACAGTCGTAAAAGATAGTAGGATTTTTGTAAGGTCCTTCAGATAATGTAGATTCAAGAAGTAGAGTCGCCTTATGTGTTTCTCCTTTTACAGAATGAACCGTACCAAAATAAATTTTATTCTCAATTGTATTTTTTTCAATAGAATATTCTTTGTCTGTTACAGAATAACTGAGATAAATTCTTTCTAAATTTTCACTAAAATAATCCCGATACTTACTATAATCAAGCGGTTTTGGATTGCCTATAAAATGATTCTCACAAAACTCTTCAAATATATAAAGAATCAATTGCTCTGAGTTTTCGCTTATTTTACCTCTATCATTTACAATTGAAACAATTAAACTGCTCATTTTAGATTTAATATTCATATCGTTATTTTCTATTTCTCTTTTTACAAAAGATATGTTATAAGAAAGTTTTGGATTGGGTAATGTAGATTCATCAGTTTCTTTGATTATCTCTAAAATACTCTTCAAAAGTAATTCATAATAACTTTTGATAATGCTTTCTGATCTTGTTTTAACTGATTTAACTTTTTTATATCCATTTTTATACCTCGATAAATCATAATGCGTTAACCCCACAACAGCTATCTTTTTATTACTTTTATTAAATTCTTCATGATGCTCTTTTAAATTATCAACGACTTCAATATATTTATTTACAACTTCATTTTCTGTGTTATATAAAAACATATGTGGTTTAAATGAATTTCTTCTAGTGCTTCCTCTCAAAATTTCATACTTTTTTATACAAGTTGTTCTTAATATTTTTGCAATGCTTTCACCAAATCTAGTACTCTGAGAAATTGAGTCGAGTATAACACCCTCTGCTATTTCTTGATGAGGTAACCACGCATCTGGACCATTATCGTAAAGAGTATAGAGCGCTTGGTAAGGATCACCATACTTCTGAAAAGTAATTGAAGAGTCATTAAACAGCGTTTTCAGTAACTCGTATTGAAATGTGCTTGTATCTTGAGCCTCATCTAAAAACACCCATGAAAACCTTTCTTCAAATCCCTTTTTTATCTTTCTCTCATACTTTTTTATATACCAGTGTGACAAAGATAAAGAATCATTATGTCTAAGTTCACCTAACTTAATTATTTCCTCTAAGGTATTTATCAAAGCAATTTTGTAGAAGTCAGAACATTCTTCTCTTAAAAGAATTTCTTTATTATCATTTATCAGCAAATGAATTTTCTCAACCTTAGTAGTCGGAGGCGATGCTTTATATGAAGAAGGTTTGTGTTTGATAAAAACTTCTTTAAATCTTTCTTTATATAATTCTTCGTCCCTAAATGAAGGAACAATACCTGGAAAAATCTCATTGTATGCCTTAAATGCAAAAAAATAATTAAAGAATTCATGAATCGTGCCAATAAAATTCGGGTATCCAATTTCAGTTATACCCATGTTCATTAAACCAGTTTTTATTTCTTCAACAGCTACATTCGTATGAGTAATAACACATATTCCTTTGAAATCTTTTGTTTGTTCATTAAGTAACATTGCTATTTTTGCCATTAGTACAGTCGTTTTACCACTCCCCGGTCCGGCAACTATATTCCTGTCACTTTCAGAAAAAATTACTCTTTTTTGTTCCTCTGAAAAATTATTGCCTTCAGGTAATAGTTTTTGTTCGAAGTGAGTTAGAATTTCATGTTTTTCTACCATTCTATCTTTCTCCTTTTGGTTCAGTTACATGATAGATAGCATTTACTAAATATCTCAAGTAAGGATCATCCTCTATGGTCTCTTTTATTTCATCGCTCTTTGTTAGTAAGTTTTTAGCTAGTTGTTGAGCTACTATTGCTTTAGATACTACTTTTTCGTTTATAGGCTTAAACAAAGTATATGCGTCTTTTACTATATTTTCTTCTTTGTTCAATTCTATAATCTTAGTCTCTAGTTTAGTCATATTACTTTTGCTTTCAGGATTTTTATATCTGCTATAATGAACTGCAACAGCTAATTCTTTTTTCAAAGAACTTAAAGCTAGTACATATTCTAGTGTCCAATGAGGAGCAATAAATATTTCAATGTTTGAAGTCTCACTTTTATAATAACTTTCTAGTTTTTCTTTTTTATCTTTCTCAAGCATTGAAATATAATAATCATCGATTTTTTTTAAGGTCAGCTCTCTTAGTAATTCATCTTTATTATCACAAATTAATAAACTGTCCTCTAAGGCATCTTTAATTTTTTTCAGTGTAGAAAATTCTTTTCCTAAAATATCTGTTGGTAATTCATCATCTTTCAATTTATAAAGATCAAAAACTTTATGTAGTTGTTCTTCATTTTCAATTGAATATATATCTAATTCTTTTTCTTCTATTTCATAGTAAATATAGGGTTTCACATCTACATCTGTAATTATTGAAATTGGAAGCTCTAATGGTGGTAAACCTCTTTTAATCCATTCTTCAGATCTTGAAAATATCTTGGCATATCGTTTGAATGCAGTGTTTCCTAAATTAACTATTGAAACTCCATACTTATGAAGCGGACGATCGATAACTTCAGCTAATGCAGGTAATAATAAATTCTCCGCATCTCCTTCAACCAAGATTACTCCTCTCGCAAAAAATAAATTTGCCTTTGTTGTATCCAGAAATCTTTCTAAAAACTCATAATCTTCTTTTTCTAATTCTGTATTTTCAAAATTCATAGGATACGCATTGTTATTGTGAACTAAAATAATATTCTCTAGAGGAGTTGACGCTGCTAAAGTGGTACTATGGGTCGATATAATAAATTGACCATTACTCCCACTTTCATCCTCAAGCATCCCTTGGAGAAATTTGATTAATCTTAATTGAGCCTGAGGATGAAGGTGTGCTTCTATTTCTTCGATTAATGTTAATGATGGACCTATTTTTTTTCCTTCGTTCAATAAAAGAAGTTCAGCAGCAATAAATAATAAATTTAAACTCCCAAGTCCAGAGACATTGTCATCTAAATCTAAACTTAATTTCTTTAAAATATCGTTTAGTTTAGCAGGAGTAACTTGAAACCTTGGTTGATAAACATTAGTACTACCTTGTCTACTCTTATTAAAAAATTCGTTTAGATAAAATGAAATTTCACCAATAATTGTTTTTTCGTCTTTATAAGTTGTTTTAAAAAAATCTTCAATCTTTTGATTTGTTTCTGATACAATTTCTTCTAATACATGTGTTTCATTCTTATCTACTCGAAATGCTGAATGTCCTCTTAAAATTTGAGCGAGGCGTGATTTAAAACCAGGTCTTAATTCATTTTCAGCATCACGTAGCGGCTTAAGATATGTTGTTTTTAACAACTCTTTTGGAATTCTTTCTAGAACAAAGTCTGCATCTAAAGGTCCAGCTTTGATATTTTTTTCTATTTTTTTCCCGATATAATCATTATCTAATATTTTTGCAATTAATCTGACTTCCAACTCATATTCATTCATGTTATTGAATGATAGCCACTCAAGGAATACTCCTGCTTCTTCTTCCGTTAAATCTGAAAATATGCACTCTATTTTCAAATTATCTTTTATTCCATCAGAATCCGAATAAAAATCTTTCTCCGTTATTCTTGGATTTTCTGCACTTATTGTTCCTAAGGTTAAATATATAGCATCAATAATTGAACTTTTTCCAGCATCATTTTCTCCAATTATTATGTTAAATTTTTTGCTAAACTCAACTTCAACTCCAGGTTTATTATCTTCTTTTTCTCCAAACTTTCTAAAGTTCCAAATCTTTATCTTTTTTAAATACAATGTAATATCCTCCTTAGTTCCACTTTCCAACATTTTACTATAAATGATGCATTATTTGCTTTTTAACACAAAAAAAGCAATCAACTTGATTGCTTTTTAAACTCATTTATTTATGATACGGCTCATTCCGATTAATCCGGTACGCCCGATAAATCTGTTCACAGAGAATCATCTTCATCAATTGATGCGGGAATGTCATCTTCGAAAACGAGATTGTATCGTTCGCACGCTGCATCACTTCTGGTGCGAGACCGAGTGATCCACCGATGACGAAAGCAATTTTACTCTTGCCGTATGTCGCGAGTTGATCGAGTTCTTTTGCGAACTGTTCACTCGTCCGTTGTTTTCCTTCGATAGCAAGTGCAAGGACATGAACGTCCGGTCCAATCTTCGCTAAAATCCGTTCGCCCTCTTTTTTCTTTACTTGCGCCATCTCCGCTTCACTCAACTGCTCCGGTGCCTTTTCGTCCGCGACCTCGATTTCTTGGATCGAACAGTAGGCGCCGAGACGCTTCGTATATTCGGCGATGCCTTGCTTTAAATACTTCTCTTTTAGCTTTCCGACCGTAATGATGGTAATTTGCATCTTTTTTCTCGCTTTCTGACAGAAAATTCAGGAGTTATCCACAGAGTTATCCACAAATCCACATGTTGATATTTATTTTTTGCTTGACACAAGATATGTTGCCGGTGCCTCGCAGTATTCACACGTGATGTTTTTTTCTGGATTTAGCTGATCGAGAATCGGGTATTGTTCTGTTTCATCTACGATTTCGTCAAGTGCGAGCTCGACATGTTCTAAGCAGACGTACTTATCCACAGGTGGTCTCCTCCTTTCACTTATCCACATTTATCCGCTTCCAGTATAACAAATATCAACCTTCCTGACCGGAAAAGCCGCAGGTTCCTTACTTAAAAAAACCATCCACAGGTCGGACCTGTGGATGGTTTTCAAGTGATGCCTTACTGAACGGTTGGTGACTGAGCTGACAACTTCACATCTGCTGTCTGCTTTTCCCCGCCTCGGTAGAACGTGACTTTGACCGTTTCGCCAACTTTTGCATCCCGGTAGAGAACACTTTTCAGATCAGCGAACGATGCGATTGCTTTTCCGTTAATCTCGACGATGACATCGTTTGCCTTCATTCCCGCTTTTTCGGCTCCGCTGTTACGTGTTAGACCAACGACGACGATTCCTTTCGTGACATCATTCGGCAATTTCAACCGATCTTCGCGGTATCCGCTTGGGAATTCCTGCACGTCACGGATCTGAATCCCGAGCTGTGGACGAACGACTTCGCCGTTTTGCTCGAGATCACGCATGATTGGTAACGCTTCGTTGATTGGAATCGCAAATCCGACTCCTTCGACACTTGCTTCCGCAATCTTCATCGAGTTGATCCCGATCAATTGACCGGCTGTATTGATGAGCGCTCCACCCGAGTTCCCCGGGTTGATCGCTGCATCGGTTTGGATGACTTCCGTATTGAAGTCTTGCTGTCCATCTTTGTTCGTATCAACTGGAACCGTCCGTTCCTGCGCACTGATGACACCGCGCGTGACGGAGTTCGCGAAGATTCCGAGTGGGTTTCCGATCGCAAGCACCGTTTCACCGGCACGTAACGTATCCGAATCCCCCAGTTTTGCGACTTGTGTCACTTTCGATGAATCAATCGACAGGACCGCTAAATCGTACGTCGGATCTTCGCCGAGGACTTTTGCCTCGAGTGCTGTTCCGTCGGATAACGTCACAGACAAGCGGCTCGCGCCTTCAACGACGTGGTAGTTCGTAACGACGTAGGCTTTATTGCCGTCTTTTTTATAGATGACGCCGGACCCTGCACCCGTTTCCTGATCGGTTCCTTGGAACGAGCTCTGAAGGTTCGTCACGCTCACGACGGCTTCCTTCGTCTTACCGACCGCACCGACGATGTCGGCTTCATCCTCTGTCGTCTGTGTCGCAGTCTGTTCCGCTGTCGTCGACGAAACCGGAGTCGGACTCGTCATCTCATCGCGGACGAACGGCCACGCGACGAGGGCGATCAATAAGGCTCCGACGATTCCGCCGATCAGACCGACGAAAAAGGCTTTTCCGGCACCACGACGACGCGGTGGTTCTGGTTGTTCTTCATATGGTTCACGATAAGGGCTGACCGGTTCGCTCGTTGCCGGTTGACGGGGCGGGAAGCCGCTCTCATCGGATGACTGTTCGTATCGTTCGGATTCGTTCCGTGGTTCTTCCGGTCGATCCATCGACATACGCCTCCTTTATGACTCTCTTTACACAAGTATACCCCCATCACGTGGCAAGTGAGCCAAATGTGGGGGTCTTTTGAGCATATTCAGTAATTTCCCATAATCAAAGCTTTAGGAGCGGTGTCGGAATGACCGGATCCGTGTCGAGAAGCTGAATCTTACTCAGATCGACGTCACGGCTCGCGAGCGTCTGGGAGACACTCATCCGGGCGAGTTCCTTCATGTTGTTGTCCTTGCTCAAGTGGGCCATGTGGATCCGTTTCGTCCGGTCGTCAAGGACCTCGCTCATCGCAATCGCAGCGTCCTCATTCGAGACGTGTCCGTAGTCGCCGAGGATCCGCCGCTTGACGCTCCACGGATAATGTCCCATCTGGAGCATACCGATATCGTGGTTCGCTTCGAAGATATAGGCATCGGCGCCCCGAATGACACCTTTCATCCGGTCCGAGACGTATCCAGTATCGGTGATGTGTGCCAATCGTTTTCCTTCATGCGCGAACTGGAAGAACATCGGATCCGCTGCATCATGACTGACGTTGAATGATTCGACTTCGATGTCACCGAACTGCTTGATCTCTCCGACTTCCCAGAGGAACTTCAGCGCCGGGTCGATCTTACCAATCTTCGCTTCCATCGCCGCCCACGTCTTTTCATTGGCATAGAGCGGGATGTTGTACTTGCGTGCCATGATGCCGACGCCTTTGATATGGTCGGAGTGTTCATGGGTGACGAACAGACCATCGATGCCTTGCGGCGACCGGTCGATCTGGTCGAACAAGGCGAGCATCGCCTTGCCGGTCAGTCCGGCGTCGACGAGCAAACGGGTCTGTTCACTTTCGATATAGAGGGCGTTCCCCGTCGAGCCACTGGCCATGACGCTGTAGTGTAGGCTCATCGTGCATTCCTCATTTCTCTGAGACTGTATCCAATCGTTCAACGGTTTGGACACCGCCATCAATTGCATTGACAAAGTAGACTTCCTCGTTGTCGAGTTCGATTTGCCACGTCGGCGGCAGGATTTGAACGGATTCCGTGCCTTCCGTAACGAGACAGAAATACCCGAGTTTATGACTCGTCAATCGCTTCGATGCCGGGAACAAACCTTGCTCCGACAACTGGACGATCGCTTCACTTGCCGATAATAACGTCACGTCCTGTGCTTGCCGGACGACCTTGTTCAAGTGGCGTTGTTTGTAGCTGACGATTTCCTTCGCATCGTTGAGTTGCAAGACGAGCAGGGACGGTCCGATCATCGCATCGTCCTCACGCGACTGCTGTGGTGTCGAATAGAGCGGCTGTCCCTTATACGTCTGAACGAATGTCATCTCCTGATACTTACTATCATACTTCCAAAATGTATATTCGGCACCATACCGAACGGATGATTGAACGAACGATGAAGCGGAATCCCGCATCGTCTTCGCTTCGAGTCGGTACGGTTTCGTTAAGCGGACCGACCACTCGACATCGTTTTTGACGGAGGCGACCGCATCACGAATCGGTGAACTCGCAAGTGGGGACAACGTCCGTGCGTCGACTTCAGCCGTTAAATAGCCAATGTCCCGCGTGACCGGTTGCAGTTTCTTCTCGTCGATGTGACGATCCTTCAAGATCGATTTCCCGGTCGCGCTCGTCGCGACGATCCGTGGCTCGACCATTCGGTCCATCAATTGAATGGCGAGGTAGACGTTGAGGATTAAAAAGGTCAGCATCAATAAGGTCTTCGCTTTACTCCAGTCCATTCGTCCTCACCCCTCATTCCCGACAGCTTGATTGATCGATTGCCACACTCCATCGACCTTGATGAACCACGTCGGCTCAAAGACGGCGTAGCGGCTCGTTGAAATCTTATATGTCATCTCATATCCGACCCGGATCCCACTGATTTCTTTTAAGAGATCAGCACGTCTCAAACGTTCAAGAACTGTTTCGACAGCCGGCACCGTCTCTTCCCGAAGGATCAACTTCCGCTTCGCCCGAAGCATGCTGCGGCTGAGCGACCGGACTTGATTTTCTTCATACATGATCTTCAGTGTCGCGAGATCGAACTTCGTCTGTTCGAGCAACGGACCGCTCTCCCCGAACACCGGATACCGGTTCAAGTACAACCGGAACGTCGCCGTCTGTTCCTCGCCCTTCTTACTCATCTGATCGAAGTAATAGCGGAAACCACTCCGTTGCGTCTCTTGATCCAGCCAGCCTCCATGAATGTTGACGTAGCTGACGAGCGTGCTGTAATCGACGGTCGAGCTTTGGGTGTTCGGCGATAACGTGTTAAAGCGATAGACATTGTAGTTTCGGTCGTACGTTGAGACGCTGACGCCATCCGTCAAGACGTCGAGATCATCGCGACTCTTGATTTGCTGGACGTTCGAATTTTCGGCAAAGAAGGCACTCCGGATGCGATCGAGTGGTTGCGGCGATTGCCCGACCTCGTCATAGACGAAGACTTGTTCCAGCCGTGTCGTACCACTCGCGACATACGTATAATCGCCCCCTTTGAGTTCGACGCGCGTCATCGGTTTTTTCTTATCGTACGCGAACAGTCGTTTCAGAACCGTCTCATCGCCGACGAGTTTAAAGTCCTTTAGGCGCCCCGTCGCCGACTCAAGACGGAGAATCGGACCATCGTAATCGAGGAGATAGAGCCGTTTGATCGGTTCTGAGAACGCGATCTGTTTTTCTCCGAGTAACTCCTCAAGCATCGTTGCGCTGATCGGTGTCGGAAAAATCATCTCGACGCTCCGCTCGCCGACCGGGATGTTCTTTGCTTTATCCGTCAGGACAAGGACCCCGATATTGAACGATGCACCGATCCGGTTGAGGAAGGTCCGCCCGATGATTTGCGTTTGGTACGTCCCTTCCTGATCCGAATAGACAAGTAATTCCGGATTAATCAGCTGGTTGCTTTCAATCGTCTTTGAGGCATCGATCTCGTTGAACGAGACTTGTTCCCGCTCGATCGATTCACTGCTTGGATGATAGGTCCAGAGCATCGCTGTCTGAGCGATCGAACCGGCGACGAGCAGGACGAGTAACAGCGAACTCCAGTGTTGTTTCTTCATCCGGCATCCACCTCTTCGATCACCTCATACGGAAGCGTGAAGTAAATCGTCGTACCGCGTCCCCATTCGCTTTCTGCCCAGATGTCGCCACCGTGAGCCGAAACGACGTCTTTCGCAATCGACAGACCAAGACCGGTGCCGCCGATTTTACGGGCACGGGCTTTATCGACACGATAGAAGCGTTCGAAGATTTTTTGGAGATTCGCTTTCGGGATTCCGACACCTTCATCCTTGATGCTGATGACGATCCGTTTTGCCCGGAGCATCGTCCGGACGGTGATTGTTCCGCCTTCCGGTGAGTATTTGATCGCGTTCGTCAGGATGTTATCTGCGACCTGAATCAATTTATCCTGATCTCCACGGATATAGACTTTCCGCTTCATGATCTTACGACGGAAACGAATCCGTTCCGGCTTCGTCATGTCATGGCGATCGAGAATCTCATTCAAGAACTGAATGTAATCGAAGCGGACCTTGTTCATCTTGTATTCCTTACTGTCCATCTTCGACAGCTGTAAAAGATCGGTGACGAGGCGGATCATCCGCTCCGTCTCATTTTGTGTCGTCTCAAGGAAACGCGGTGCGAGTTCCTCATCCTGATAGGCGCCTTCTGCCAAGGCTTCGAGGTAACTGCGCATCGTCGTCAGTGGTGTCCGGAGCTCGTGACTGACGTTCGCGACGAATTCACGTCGATCCTGTTCGACCTGCTCCTGTTCCGTGACGTCATGTAGGACGACGATCATCCCGGTAATCGGTCCACTGTGTTTCTTGACGGGCGAGAAGAATGCCCGGACGAGGAACAGTTCGTCCTCACTACTGAAATCGAGCAGACGCGGTGGCATCGTGCCGTCTTCCGGAATCATGAAATCGTCACCGAGTGCCAGTAGGTCCTTCAAGTTCGTTCCGACGACGCTCGCATCGTCAGCGCCGACGATATCCTTCGCTTGATCATTCATCAAAATGACGCGCAGCGTCCGGTCCGTCGCGATGACCCCGTCGGTCATGTTCTCAAGGACACTCGTCAACTTCCGCCGTTCGGCTTCCGTCGTCGCGTTCGCTTCGAGCAGCTCATCCGTCAATTCATTGAACGAACGAGCGAGTTGCCCGATCTCATCATCCGAATAGACTTTAACCTTCCGCGAGAAGTTCCCGCGTCGCATCTCGATCGCTTGACGCCGCATATCCGAAATCGGACGCGTGATCGTCCGCGACAGCAAGACTCCGAGAATCGACGTGATGACGAGGGCGATGACTGTTCCGGTCGCCAAAATCCGCGTGACCTGTTGCATCTGCGAATAGATCGACTCCATCGAGGCACGGACATAAATCATCCCGGTCGTCACACCGTCTCGTTCCGAGGTGACGGGTACGGCAAAGATCCGGATCTTATCTTCTGATTCCGGATCGAGTACGGTGTCCGTCCGGGTCGAGCTCGTTGCCTGCGCTTTTTTAATCAGTGAATTCGTCGCCCGTTGACCGACCGCCGACTGGTTCTCGTCATCCGATGTCGCTTGGATGATCGAGTCCTGATCGATGATCTGGACTTCGAGGATGTCGTTCCTTGAGGTGGAGCCATTACTAAACTCAGACAGCAGTTGCCCTAGTGATTGGGACAACTGCCGCTTGGAGGCTTCATCATCGCCTGTTTTATCGAATTCCTTCCCGACGTTATAGGCGACAAGACCTGCCCGGTCCTCGACCGACTTCGAGAAGTTCGTAATGTACTGCTTTTCAAGGGAACGAACGAAGTAGACACCAATGACCTGCATCGCCACTAAAATCAATAAGGCATAGATGACGACAAGTTTCCATTGGATGGATTTAAAGAAGTTCGTTCCTTTTAACATCGTTATTCATTCTCCCCGTCTTGGAGATAGTAGCCGACCCCACGACGCGTCATGATATAGACCGGCGTACTTGGGTTATCTTCGACTTTTTCACGAAGACGGCGCACTGTGACGTCGACTGTCCGGACGTCACCAAAGTAGTCATAGCCCCAGACCGTCTGCAACAAATGCTCACGTGTCATGACTTGACCGATGTTTTTCGCGAGGTAATGCAACAATTCGAACTCACGTTGCGTCAGCTCGATCTTTTGATCCTTACGCGTCACTGTATGTGAATTCGTATCGATATACAGTTCTCCGACTTTGAGTGGACCTGGTCCAACCGGTTGTGGTGTAGCTTCCGGACTCGTATTGCGCAAGTGGACTTTCACGCGGGCGAGTAACTCACGTGAGCTGAATGGCTTCGTCACGTAATCATTCGCACCAAGCTCAAGACCAAGTACCGTATCAATTTCAGAATCCTTTGCTGTCAGCATGATGATTGGAATCTTCGACGTCTTCCGGACTTCCCGGCAGACCTCCATCCCGTCCATTAGTGGAAGCATGATATCAAGTAACATCAAATCCGGTTTGAACTCCTCGAATTTTTCTAATGCCTCCACACCGTCGTTTGCGATCGCGACCTGGTAGCCTTCTTTTTCTAATTTAAACTTGAGTATATCTGCAATCGGTAACTCGTCATCGACGACTAGAATTTTACGTTCCGTCACTGGGTGTGCCCCCTTAAAAATTTCTATTCAATCTATTTTACCTGTTTTTTCGGCATATAGAAAGGTGGCGACGGAAACTCCCGGCGCCACTCGCTCTACTGTTCGTCGTCTCACGAGAGAGGTTCCACGTGAAACACTGTATTTAGTATACCTGTTTTTGCTTCCGTTTGTGAACCATTTCGCACAAAAAACAGCCTCTTGCAGGAGGCAAGAGGCTATTGAGACTTATGCTTCTTCGTAGAGATCACGCAAGACGACGGTCTGTTCACGACCCGGTCCGACCGAGAACGTGACGAGTGAGATGCCTGTCAGATCCGCGATCCGCTTGACGTAGTTCTGTGCGTTCAACGGTAGATCTTCAAAGCGACGGACACCTGTGATGTCCTCTTTCCAGCCTGGAAGCTCTTCGTAAACTGGGACACATGCTTCAAGATCACGGAAGCTTGCTGGGTACTCATCGATCTGTTTACCGTTGAATTCGTACGATGTACAGATCTTCAACGTTTCGAGTCCTGTCAGAACGTCGATCGAGTTGAGCGAAAGATCCGTCAACCCACTTGTGCGACGCGAGTGGCGAACGACGACAGAGTCGAACCAACCAACACGACGCGGGCGTCCTGTCGTCGTCCCGTATTCACGACCGACTTCACGGATTTGATGACCGATATCATCAAACAATTCCGTTGGGAACGGACCGTCACCGACACGTGACGTGTACGCTTTACAAACACCAACGACGTGATCGATCCGAGCTGGACCGACACCGACACCTGATGCGACACCACCGGCAGATGCGTTCGATGATGTAACGAACGGATACGTTCCGTGGTCAAGGTCGAGTAAGACACCTTGTGCGCCTTCGAACAACACTTTTTCACCGTGATCAAGGCTATCGTTGACGACGACGGATGTATCACAGACATATTTCGCGAACTCTTGTCCATATGCATAGTACTCTTCGAAGATATCGTCGAACGCGATTGGTTCAGCGTCATACATCTTCGTAAACATGCGGTTCTTTTGGTCGAGAACGATCTTTAACTTCTCAGCAAACGTTTCTTTGTCGAGTAAATCTGCCATCCGGATACCGATTCGTGCAGCTTTATCCATGTAGCACGGTCCGATCCCTTTTAGCGTCGTTCCGACTTTTGCGTCGCCCTTCGCTTCTTCTTCTAACTGATCCTGCAACTGATGATACGGCAAGATGACATGCGCCCGATTCGAAATTAACAAGTTATCCGTTGAAACACCACGATCGTGCAGATACTTCAATTCCTTGACGAGTGATTTCGGGTTGACGACAAGACCGTTCCCGATGACACATTTCTTATCCGAGTAAAAAATACCTGATGGGATCAAGTGCAATTTGTACGTCTCGTTATTGAATACGATCGTATGTCCTGCATTGTCTCCACCTTGATAACGTGCTACGACGTCAGCTTGTTTTGAAAGAAAATCGGTGATTTTCCCTTTTCCTTCGTCGCCCCACTGTGTTCCGACTACTACTACTGATGACATCTTATCATCCACCTCCACGTACGATTCAAAACCACGACTAAGTGTAACGCGATAAAAAAAAGAAGTCAACCAAATACCGAACAATTAATTGTTACAATTCTCTTTCGTTCGTTTAATTATCGTTTTTAGTGAATAAACTGAGAATCTTTAGGTGAAAATAAAAAAAGCTACGTTTTGCCTCCGATTCATCGAGGGCAAGACGTAGCTTGGATTAAGCAGGTGGCGCGTACGAGTTGCTTGGCTCGAGATCCACGAACTTGTTGAATTCTTTTCGGAAGGCGAGCTTGACGGTACCGGTTGGACCATTCCGCTGTTTCGCGATGATGATCTCAATCGTATTCGCATCTTCCGTTTCTTTATTGTAGTAATCATCACGGTACAAGAAGGCGACGATATCGGCATCTTGCTCGATCGCTCCCGATTCCCGGATATCCGACATCATCGGTCGCTTATCTTGACGACTCTCCACCCCACGCGAGAGCTGCGATAAGGCGATGACGGGGACTTCAAGTTCACGCGCGAGTGATTTCAAGGAACGGGAAATTTCCGAAACCTCTTGTTGACGGTTGTCGCTAGAGCGACCATTCCCTTGAATCAACTGCAAGTAATCGATCATGATCATCCCAAGACCATGCTCCTGCTTCAAACGACGGCATTTCGCCCGGATATCATTGACCCGAATACCTGGTGTATCGTCGATGTAGATACCGGCTTGAGACAAGTTACTCATCGCAAGCGATAACTTCCCCCAGTCCTCTTCTTCGAGTTGACCCGTCCGCAGACGCTGCGCGTCGACGTTTCCTTCGGCACAGAGCATCCGCATGACGAGCTGTTCGGCACCCATCTCAAGACTGAAGATGGCGACGTTCTCGTCAGCACGTGTCGCGACGTTTTGCGAGATGTTCAAGGCGAACGCGGTCTTCCCGACCGACGGACGTGCTGCGACGATGATTAAATCGTTGCGCTGAAAGCCGGCCGTCATCTTATCGAGATCCTGGAAACCAGTCGGAATCCCCGTCGTCTCGCCGCTTTGCTTATGCAATTTATCAATCGTTGCATAGGCACTCGTCAAGACGTCCGAGATCGGGATGAAGCTCGCGCTTCCTTTTCCTTGTGATACTTCGAGAATCTTCCGTTCTGCCTCGTTCAGCAGGACATCGACCTCATTTTGCCGTTCGTATCCATCAGTGACGATCTCACCTGCCGTCCGAATGAGACGCCGGAGCGTCGACTTCTGGTCAACGACGTTGACGTAATAATTGATGTTGGCTGCAGTTGGTACCCCTTCCGCCAGTTCCGCTAGATAGGGTAGACCACCAATCTCATCTAAAATCCCAAGCGTACTGAGCTCGGCTGTCACCGTAACGAGGTCGATCGCTTCGCCTCGGTCGGACAGCACGAGCATCGCTTCAAAGATCCGTTGGTGAGAGGCACGGTAAAAGTCCTGCGGTAACAGACGTTCCGATGCACTGATCAAACGATCTGCATCAATCATGATCGCCCCTAGGACGGCTTGTTCTGCCTCGATGCTTTGGGGAGGCATATTTTGCATGACTTCACTCATCACCGGTCCCCTTTTCTACTCACGCCTCTTTGACCTGAACGTTCAGTGTCGCTGTCACTTCGTTGTGTAACTTCAATGGTACCTTCGTAAAGCCAAGTGCCTTGATCGGGTGCTCGAGCTCGATTTTGCGTTTATCGATCTTGTAACCCATGCTTTTAAGTGCTTCTGCAATCTGTTTACTTGTGACTGATCCGAAGACACGACCGCCTTCACCGGCTTTCGTCGAGACGACGATCGTCTCTTTTTCGATTTTTTCTTTTAACGCTTGCGCGTCAAGCAAGTTTTGTTTTGCTTCTTCTGCTGCTTTACGTTCGTGTGCTTCATGTTGCTTCAAGTTGCCAGTCGTCGCAGGGCGCGCCAACTTTTTCTTGAAGAGTACGTTATTTGCATAAGCATCGGCCACGTCTTTGACGTCTCCTGCTTTCCCTTGTCCTTTTACATCCTGTAAGAAAATAACCTTCATTCTGATTCCTCTCCTTTTGTCTCATCTTCTAAATATTGATCGATTGCTTTACGCAACTCATCCGCTACGGTGACGACTGATTCTGACATCTGTGTCGCCGCGTTCGTCAAGTGACCGCCGCCACCGAGCGTCTCCATGATCAACTGAACGTTGACATCCCCAAGCGAACGGGCGCTAATCGCCGTTCGTCCATCTTGAAGTTCCGCGATGACGAAAGCGGCGCGAATGCCTCGAAGCGATAACAATTGATCGGCTGCTTGCGCGATCAACACTTGATCGTGAATGACGCCTGGCTCCGCTGTCGCAATCGCCATCCCTTCCGTATAGACTTCGGATCGCTCGAGGATATGTGACTGCTCGACGTACGTCTCAAGATCCTGACTGAGGAACTCTTGTACGAGCACTGTGTCAGCACCTTGTGAGCGTAAATAGGATGCAGCATCGAACGTCCGGGAACCGGTCCGTAGGGCAAAGCCTTTCGTATCGACGATGATCCCAGCGAGTAACGCCGTCGCTTCAAGCATCGCCAGTTTCTGATTCGTCGGTTGGTACTCGATCAGCTCGGTGACGAGCTCTGATGTCGAAGAAGCATACGGCTCAAGATACACGAGAACCGCATCTTCGATGAAATCTTCGCCCCGACGATGATGATCAATCACGACCATATGCTCGAATCGATCGAGCAAGGCCGGTACGACGACAAGTGACGGTTTGTGTGTATCGACGACGACGAGTAACGTCTGATCGTCGATCAATTGATCAGCTTGAAACGCATTGACGAATCGTGTCTCGAGTTGTGGTACTTCGGCAATCTCATCCATCATCCGGCGAATCCCGCGTCCGATTTCTTCCGGTGGTAAGACGATATGTGCTTCCTTATCGTTCATTTCCGCAAGCTTCAAAATGCCAATTGCTGATCCGAGTGCATCCATGTCTGGATTTTTGTGACCCATGATCAGGACACGGCTCGATTCCTGCATTAAGTCACGAAGCGAGTTAGCGATGACCCGGGCCCGGACGCGCGTCCGTTTTTCCGTCGGATTCGTCTTGCCACCGTAAAAGCGGACCTTCCCATCACGTTTGATGACGACTTGGTCGCCTCCTCGTCCCAGCGCAAGATCGAGACTCGACTGAGCCATCTGACCAAGCGCCGGAATCGGGTCACTTCCGCAACCAATTCCGATGGATAACGTCAACTGGACGCCGCGTTGACTCGTCTCTTCTCGAACCGTATCGAGAATCGTAAACTTCGATCGTTCGAGAATCCGTAGATTCTCTTCTGTCGTAACGATGAAATACCGATCGGACGCGGTCCGCTTGATATACGTCCCGTGTTCCGCTGCCCAGTGATTCAACAACTGCGTGACCCGGCTGTTCAGTTCACTGCGTAACTGATCCTCGATGCCTTGTGTCATCTCATCGTAGTTATCGAGATAGATGACACCGATGACCGTCTGATTATCGACGAGTTGTTGTTCAACTTGTGCTTCTTCCGTCATATCGAACAGGTAAAAGGTCCGGTTCTCATGATTCGAAAAGACACGATACACGGCATCGCCGATTTCAAGCGTCGCTTGATCCTCATTCGTCGCGACCATTTCGATGAATAAGGGATCGAGCTCATTGAGCGTCTGTCCCATTGCTACATCATCAAAGATATCCCGCATCGGATCATTGAACCAGGTGACAAGCGTTTCCTCATCGTATAACAAAATCCCGATTGGCATGTTCGTCAACGCATCTTGTCCCGTCTCCTCGACTTGCATCGAGATTCCGGCGACGTACGTCTCCCATGCCCTGCGTGCACGACGTTCTTCAAATAGGTGCAATCCGAAGAGGAGGGCAGTCACGACGGCTCCGATGGCAGAGATGACCGGTTCGCGGACAGCGACGACGAGAAGCAGACCGACGATTAATAGATACGGAATGAAGCGAACGATACGTCGTTCGCGTTCCGGTGATACTTGTTGACCTGACTCCATCGTGTCCTCCTTATATGCTCTATAGGGTTAATTAAAATTTTTAGTAACTTGTTTATTATAACCGAAAAGCAGGAGGGGATGAAAGAGAAGCGAAAAAAAGCACCACCCTCACGCTTGAGGATGGTGCTACGAAATCAGTCAGCCACGTATGGAATTAAAGCCATTTGACGTGCGCGTTTGATTGCGATTGTAAGTGGACGTTGGTATTTCGCTGAAGTACCAGTCACACGACGTGGAAGAATCTTACCACGTTCCGAAATGAAACGTTTGAGAAGTTCTACGTCTTTATAATCGATATGAGTGATGTGGTTCGACGTGAAGTAACATACTTTACGACGACGTTTTCCACCTGGACGACGTGCCATGTGATTAACCTCCTTTTTAACTTGAATTTTTCAGGACGATTTCCTTAGAACGGGAGATCGTCGTCTGAAAGGTCGATCGAACTACCGCCGCTGAACGGATCAGCGCCGAAGCCCGAATTCGATGAAGCGGGTGCTGGCGAGGAAGAGTTGTTCTGCTGTTGCTGTGAACCCCATCCTGCAGCATTCCCGTTTCCACCAGTTGATGAAGCGTAGCCTTCGCTACCATCCGAAGAACGGCTCGCGTTACGTGACTCAAGGAAGCGGACGCTATCAGCGACGACTTCCGCACGGTAACGGCGTTGCCCTTCTTTATCGTCGTAGCTGCTAATCTGGAGGCGACCCTCTACACCAGCAAGACTACCTTTCTTCAAATACTGAGCAACGTTCTCTGCTTGCTTGCGCCAAACGACGCAATCGATGAAATCAGCTTCTCGCTTCCCATCTTGCCCTGTGAAAGGACGGTCACATGCGAGTGTGAATCGCGTTACCGCAATCCCGCTCTGCGTATAACGCATTTCCGGGTCACGAGTTAACCGACCGACTAAAACGACGCGGTTAATCATCAGAATCACTCTCCTGTTTCAGCTTATTTCTCGTCTTTTGTGATCATTAAGCGAACGATATCGTCACTGATCTTCATGAGACGGTCAAGTTCTTTTGTAGCTGCTGGTTCAGCAGTCACGTTAAGAAGAACGTAGAACCCTTCACGCATATCATTGATTTCGTAAGCGAAACGACGTTTACCCATTTCAGTTGTTTTATCAACTGTACCACCGTTATCAGTGAGGACTTTGTTAAAACGCTCCACTGTTGCTTTGCGTGTTTCCTCATCAAGTTCCGGACGGATGATGTAAAGTACTTCGTATTTACGCATATCTGTCACCTCCTCTTGGACTGGCGGCTCGAATGTTCGAGCAAGGAGCAATAATTCATTACTCACATTCGTTAATACTACCAAAGTATTTTGCTTTATGCAATAACGATTCGTTTTCGATTAGACGTTGAAGCGGAATGTGACGACATCGCCGTCTTGGAAGACATATTCCTTACCTTCTGAACGGTAACGACCTTGTTCCTTGACTGTCGCCATGTTACCTGCAGCTGCTAGATCTTCGTACGAAACGACTTCTGCACGGATGAATCCGCGTTCGAAGTCCGAGTGGATGACACCCGCACATTGTGGAGCTTTCATGCCTTTTTTAAACGTCCAAGCGCGTACTTCTTTTTCACCTGCTGTGAAGTATGTCGCAAGACCAAGCGTGCTGTACGCCGCATGGATCAATTGATCAAGACCCGACTCTTCGATTCCGAGATCGACGAGGAACTCTTGACGCTCTTCCGGCTCAAGCTCTGCAATTTCTTCTTCGATCCGAGCACAGATGACGATGACTTCTGCGCCTTCTTTTGCTGCGAATTCACGGACGAGACGCACGTTCTCATTGCTGTCTGCATCTGCGACTTCATCTTCGCCGACATTCGCGACGTAAAGCATCGGTTTCATCGTCAACAATTGGAAGTGTTTGACGAGTGCTGCTTGATCTTCGTTCAATTCAGCGAGACGTGCTGGTTTCTCATCTTCGAGCAACGCTTGCACGATTTCAAGTGCTTCAAGCTCAGCCGCTGCGTTTTTATCGCGCGACTTGACTTGTTTTTGGACACGCTGAATCCGTTTTTCGACCTGCTCAAGATCTGCGAGGATCAATTCGAGGTTGATCGTCTCGATATCATCGATCGGTGAGACTTTTCCGGCCACGTGTGTGATGTTTTCATCTACGAAACAACGCACGACCTGACAGATCGCATCTACTTCACGAATGTTCGCGAGGAATTTATTTCCGAGCCCTTCCCCTTTAGACGCACCTTTTACGATACCGGCGATATCCGTGAATTCGAATGCTGTCGGGATCGTCTTTTTCGGGTTGACGAGTTCTGTCAATTTCCGAAGACGTGCATCTGGTACTTCAACGACACCGACGTTCGGGTCGATCGTTGCGAACGGATAGTTCGCTGCCTCGACACCTGCTTGTGTGATGGCGTTAAAAAGTGTTGATTTTCCTACGTTTGGTAAGCCAACGATTCCTGCTGTTAATCCCACTTGGAATTCCTCCTTTTCGGTATTTCCTAGGAAATCCGTGCTAGCGGCCGCAGTGGTAGAATGATTACACCACGTCAGCACATCTTTCACAATTATAGATAGTTCATTTTTTTTAAGCAAGGAGCTCGACCGTCTTTTTTAATCACGCTCTAATCGAACACAATCACTTCGCTTATGAAAGACAACGAAAAAGCGGATGTGATCACGAGAATCACATCCGCTTTTTCGTCACTCTGGTAAGACTTTTTTCAATCGTTTATCAAAATCACGACGTGGCATTAAAATGCTCGCCCCGCAACCTTGGCATTTGATTCGGATATCCATGCCGACCCGAATGATCTGCCATCGGTTCGTTCCACATGGATGCTGCTTCTTCATCTCAACATAATCATGGAGTTGATACGTTTTTGGAATCATCCGTCTGTCCACCATTCTTTTGTTCTGGATTCATCATGACCATCCGTGGATACGGGATCTTGATGTTTTCTTCTTCGAGTCCTTGCTTCAATTCCTTCCGGATCAGACGACCAGCTTGGAAATGTTGCATCGGTGGTACTTCTGCCATCAAACGATAGACGACTTCTGAAGGACCAAGTGTCTGAACACCGAGCATCTGAATCGGCTCGACAAACATATCGACATACTTCTTCGTCGTCCGGTCTGCAATCTCATGCAGAACTTGTTCGACGCGTTCAAGATCCTCATCATAGGAGACTTGGACATCGACGAGTGCGAAACTGTTGTCGACCGAATAGTTCGTGACTTGCAAAATCTGACCGTTCGGGATGATGTGGATTTCCCCGTTGAGTCCTTTGAGTTTTGTCGTCCGGATACCAAGTTCCGTCACGACGCCTTCGATTACACCGACGCGTACATAATCTCCGACTTTAAACTGACGTTCGAAGATGATGAACGCTCCTGTAATGATATCTTGCACCAAGTTCTTCGCACCAAACGAAATCGCGAGACCAGCGATTCCGGCACTGGCGACGAGACCGGTGATGTTGATTCCGAACTGACTAAGCACTGTCAACAACATGATGATTCCAAGTACGTAACGAATCGCATTTTGGAGCAACTTCAACAGCGTCTCGTTCTGTCGTTGCGCCAAGTAGTCCTGTTCATTGATTTTCCTGATTGTAAAGAGACGTGAGACTGCCCCAGTCAAAACGCGCGTCAACACGTAGAACGCCGCGATAATGATGAGCGCAATCAGTAGTTTCATCCCAAAACGAATCCACATATCCGCATCCATTACTTGGTTGATCAATTTATCGACTTGGGCGACGGATTCTTGTACATCTTGATTGGTAGCCATTCTCTCATCCTTTCTTATTCTCTCTATTACGACAGTATACGTGATTTTAATCGAGTTTCAACCAAAGAGCCGATTTTGACGTTAGATTTCTGGAAAAACCGGGAAAGGAAAATCATCTAAGAACCCTTCACTCTTGCCAATCCACCACGACACCGACATCAAGAGAAGAAAGGATGATTTCGATGAACTTCCGCTTTCATTCGCACGAGCCCAAGCCCTATTCTTTCTTTTTAGAATATACGGAACCGTTCGCGAAAGAACGCTTAGCTGAACAATTATTCGAACAAGTCTCTGCCGTCCAAGAAAAACGTCCGATCGTACTCGTCTGCATTGGTTCTGATCGTTCGACAGGTGACTCACTCGGTCCACTCGTTGGGACATTCCTCGAGAAACAAGCGCCTGCTCATCTTCACGTCTACGGTACACTCGCTAAACCCGTCCATGCACTGAATCTCGCAGAAACCATTCACTCGATCCAAACGACCCATTACCGTCCACTCGTCATCGCGATCGATGCGTGTCTCGGTCGCCTTTCAAGTGTCGGACATGTCTTTTTCTCGGAAGGTCCACTCGCACCCGGCGCCGGCGTCCAAAAAGAATTGCCTGCGGTCGGTGACTTCAACATTAAGGCTGTCGTCAACGTCAGTGGATTCATGGAGATGATGATTCTCCAGAACACACGGTTACACCTTGTTTATGAACTAGCGGAACTCGTCGCGAACAGCTTCCACTTACTTGATGCGAAACTCTCCGCTGAATCCACACGGAAGACGATTTCTTTCACGCCGCGTTCAATGTAAGCAAAAAGAAGCGAACCGTCGCCCGGATCGCTTCTTTTTAGTGATCCGATTCAGGTAACAACAAGTCGAGCAACCGATTGAGGTCATCTTCGTCTATAAAATCGATCTCGAGTTTCCCTGCTTGTTTTCCTTGTTTAATCCGAACGGTCGCCCCGTATTTTTCGCGAAGTGATTCCTCGACGAATTGAACAGCGGTCGCTTGTTGCGGACGGGCGGCTTCCTTACGTTCCCGAAGCGCCTGCTCTAACCGACGGACGTTCCAGTTCTCCGCCATGACCCGTTCTGCCATCTGTTCGATCTTCTTTGGATGTTTCAGCGACAGGAGCGCGCGGGCATGTCCCATTGACAACCGTTCGTCCATGACCGCTTGTTGAACGAGCAATGGCAACTGTAACAGTCGAAGGCTGTTCGTAATGTGCGAACGACTTTTCCCGACACGCTGTGCAAGCTCTGCTTGCGTAATGCCGAATTCCTCGATCATCTCCGCATATGCCATCGCTTCTTCAATTGCAGATAAGTCTGCTCGTTGGATGTTTTCGATCAAGGCGAGCTCCATGACGCGTGTCTCGTCTGCTTCAATCACAAGGACCGGTACACGTTCGAATCCTGCGCGACTCGCCGCCTGATAGCGCCGTTCACCGGCGATGATTTCGTAATAGCCATCTCGTGGTCGGACGACGATCGGTTGGATCATCCCGTGACGAACGAGCGATTGGGCTAACTCTTCTAATGCTTTTTCATTGAATCGTTTCCGAGGTTGAGTCGGATTCGGGCGAATCGCCCGAACAGGTAATTCATTCACGTGCTTTCTCTCCTAAACGTAGCGGAAGGCACGACCGCTTATTCCGGACGTGCCTTCACGATGCGAATTCGCACCTCTACATATTCTTCGCAATCGACTTCTTCTTTTTCGATCGTCAATCCAGTCTGCTCGATCATATCGACGGAATCCCGCAAGGTGTTTAACGCGATTCGTGTATCTCGTGCAAAGCTTTTATGACGTTTTTTCTTCGGTGGCTGTGGTGTCATCAATCGTTCCACCCGGCGCTCCGTCTCCTTGACGTTCCATTCCCGTTCCAGAATTTCAGCGAGTACCGTTACTTGTAACGCTTCATCCTTAAGCGGCAATAACGCTCGGGCGTGACGTTCCGTGATTGTCCGTTGCTTCAATGCTTCCCGGACATCCATTGGCAATCGGAGCAAACGTAATTTGTTGGCAATCGTCGACTGACTACGTCCGAGCTTACGGGCTAACACTTCTTGCGTGATGTCTTGTAATGCAAGCAAACGCTCATAAGCTTCCGCTTCTTCGATTGGTGTCAAGTCTTCGCGTTGCAGATTTTCAATCAATGCCAGGGAAGCAGTCGTCTCGTCCGTCATCTCTTTGACGATGGCAGGAATCGTTTCCCAGCCAAGCGAGCGCACTGCTCGGTACCGTCGTTCTCCGGCAATGATTTCGTACCCTGTTCCTTGTTTTCGAACGACGATCGGCTGGAGTAACCCGTGCTCTTCGATCGTAACCGCTAGTTCTTCAATTCGGTCCCCGTCAAACACAGTCCGTGGTTGGAACTGATTCGCGACAAGTTCTGTCAATGGTAATTCCTGAACCGTCTCTTGGGGGTCAAGCTCGATCGTAGCAGGTTTACCGAGCAGTTTGGCAATTGCATTTCTCACGTTGGCGCACCTCACCTTTATCAGTCATCGTTTCACGTGAAACGGTGTTTAGCTTAATGGATCTTTCGCAGGCGTTCCCGCTTTACGCGGATATTTCCCGGGTGTTGTTCGTTTTTTATCTACAATAACGATATTACGCTCACTTTCCTCGCCTGGCAATTGGAACTGGAAACTTTCCCGTAAATTCCCACCGAGTACTTTCAAGGCAATCGCACCATCCTCAAGCTCTTCACTGACTTTCGCCGCCTTCAAGGCAACGAATTGTCCTCCGACTTTCGCAAGTGGTAGGCAATATTCCGCGAGAACGGACATCCGGGCAACCGCTCGTGCGGTCACGACGTCAAATCGTTCGCGGAATTGTTTATTTTTACCGAACTCTTCTGCGCGTCCATGATGGAACGCGACACCTTCGAGTCCAAGTTCCGTCGCTAAATGATTCAGGAAGCCGATTCGTTTGTTCAGTGAATCGACGATCGTCACTTGAAGATGCGGGAACATGATTTTGATCGGCAGACTCGGGAACCCAGCACCTGCTCCGACATCACAAACCGTCGTGACTGTCGTGAAATCAAAATAGAACGCTGCTGTGATCGAGTCATAGAAGTGCTTTAAATAGACACCTTCTTCATCGGTAATCGCCGTCAGGTTCATCTTTTCATTCCACTCGACGAGCAGTTCATAATACTGCTTGAATTGATGCAACTGATGTTCTGAGACCTCAAGTCCCTGTGTTGCCAATGCTGTTACGAATTGCTGTTGGTTCATCTCGTTCACTCCGCAGTCAATGCGTATTGGCCTTGTTCGATATAGACAAGCAAGATCGAGATATCAGACGGATTAACCCCTGAAATCCGGGATGCTTGTCCGATCGAGAGCGGACGCACTTGGTTTAGTTTTTGTTTCGCTTCAATCGCTAATCCACTGATCGCATCGTAATCGAGACGATCCGGAATCCGTTTTTGCTCCATCCGCATCATTTTTTCGACTTGATCGAGTTGTTTATCGATGTAGCCGGCATATTTGACTTGGATTTCGACTTGTTCTGCTGCTTCTGCAGACAATGGTGTTTCCGGTGGTGTCATCTGCGCAATCATCGCATATGTGATTTCCGGGCGTTTCAGCAACGTGATCGCATGCAAGGCTTCCTTAAGTGGCGATGCACCAATCGCTTCTAGCTGTGCATTCACGTCCGGTGTCGCTTTGATGACGACCTTCTCAAGACGTTTCATCTCAAGACGGATTTGCTCTTGTTTATCGAGTAACTTCGCTTGGCGTTCTTCCGAGATCAAACCGAGTTCATGTCCGATTTCCGATAGACGAAGATCGGCATTATCATGACGGAGCAATAAGCGGTACTCGGCACGTGACGTCAAGAGGCGGTACGGTTCGTTCGTACCTTTCGTGACGAGATCATCGATCATGACACCGATGTAGCCTTGTGAACGTGACAAGATAAGTGGTTCTTTACCTTGGACTTGTAGTCCGGCATTGATCCCTGCCATGATCCCTTGTCCTGCCGCTTCCTCATACCCACTTGTTCCGTTGATTTGACCCGCTGTGAATAAACCAGGAACACGTTTTGTCTCGAGCGTTGGCCAGAGTTGTGTTGGAACAACGGCATCGTACTCAATCGCATAACCAGGACGCATCATTTCTGAATTCTCAAGCCCTGGAATCGAGCGAAGAATATCGTGTTGGACGTCTTCCGGCAAGCTTGTTGATAACCCTTGGACGTAAACTTCTTCCGTATCACGACCTTCTGGCTCAAGGAAGATTTGGTGACGCGGTTTATCGTTGAACCGGACGACCTTATCTTCAATCGATGGGCAATAACGTGGACCTGTCCCTTTAATCATCCCAGAGAACATCGGGGAACGATGCAGGTTCGCATCGATCAATTGATGCGTATACTCCGTCGTATACGTCAACCAGCATGGGATCTGTTCCGTGATCATCTGAGTCGTTTCATGACTAAATGGAAGTGCTACTTCGTCACCTGGTTGAATCTCCGTCTTCGAGTAATCAATCGTTTTCCCGTCGATTCGCGGTGGTGTACCTGTCTTGAAACGTGCGAGCTCAAATCCGAGTTCTTCAAGATGTTTCGATAGATTAATCGATGGCATCTGATTGTTCGGACCACTCTCGTACGACAATTCACCGATGATGATTTTCCCACGCATGAACGTTCCTGTCGTGATGACGACCGCTTTTGCCCGGTATTCCGCTCCAGTATTCGTGACGACACCAACGCAGCGTCCTTCGTCGTCAATCAATAACCGTTCGACGAGCGCTTGACGTAAGAGCAAATTCGGCTCATCCTCAAGCGCTTTTTTCATCCGGTTTTGGTATTCGAATTTATCTGCCTGTGCGCGTAATGCTCGCACGGCAGGTCCTTTTGACGTGTTTAACATTTTCATTTGAATATACGTTGCATCGATTGCGCGTGCCATTTCACCACCGAGCGCATCGATTTCCCGGACGACGATCCCTTTTGCAGGACCACCGATCGACGGGTTGCAATACATGAATCCGACCATATCGGGATTCATTGTCAACATGACCGTTTTCGAGCCCATTCGTGCCGCAGCAAGAGAGGCTTCGATGCCGGCATGTCCGGCTCCGACGACGATGACGTCGAATTCACCTGCTTGATAAGCCATAGTACTGGTTCCTCCTTCTTATTCCACACGCAGTCGTCTCGAGTTATTTCCCGAGACAGAACTGCGAAAACAACTGATCCAATAAACTATCCTGTGCTGTATCTCCATTGATTTCGCCGAGCGTGTCCCATGCCCGTCGTAAATCGATCTGTACCATGTCAATCGGCATCGCTGCTTCTGCTGCACCGAGGGCATCTTCAATCATTTGACTCGCGCGTTTGATCAGTTGGATATGTCGTGCATTCGAGACGTACGTCATATCTTGACTCTCGACACCCTGTTCAAAGAACAGACTCGCAATCGCCGCTTCAAGATCGTTGACCCCTGCTTCTTCGAGCAAGGACGTCGTAACGATTGGTCGACCATCGGCAAGTTCCGTGACACGTACCAAATCAATCTGTTGCGCCAAGTCACTCTTGTTGACGATGATGATTGCGTTCATCCCTTTAATCGCTTCAAACAGCAAAACGTCCTCATCCGTTAGGACATCGTTCCCGTTTAGGACGAGTAAGATCAAATCGGCCGTCTTTAAAGCCTGACGCGACTTTTCGACACCCATCCGTTCGACGATATCTTCCGTCTCTCGAATCCCTGCCGTATCAATCAACTTTAGTGGTACACCACGAACATTGACGTACTCCTCGATCGTATCGCGTGTCGTTCCCGCGATATCCGTGACGATGGCCTTCGCTTCTTGCACCAATGTGTTGAGCAAAGACGATTTACCGACGTTCGGACGACCGATGATCGCTGTGGATAACCCTTCACGAAGGATTTTTCCTTGGCGTGCCGTTGTTAATAACTCTGCCAGAATCGCGCGGACAGCTCCAGCGTCACGTTCGACGATCTGTTGTGTCATCTCTTCTGCGTCATATTCCGGGTAATCGATGTTGACTTCGATCGCAGCAATCGTCTGCAACAGTTGTTGACGTAAGTCTTGGACGAGTTTTGAGAGACGTCCTTCAATTTGACTGACGGCGACATGCATCGCTCGATCCGTCTTCGCGCGGATGAGATCCATGACAGCTTCCGCCTGCGACAAATCGATTCGTCCGTTCAAGAACGCACGTTTCGTGAATTCACCCGGTTCCGCTAATCGGACTTCCGGTTGTGCGAGGATGAGTTCGAGGACACGATTGACCGCGACGACTCCCCCATGACAATTCAATTCGATGACATCTTCACGTGTGAACGTCTTTGGTGCGCGCATGACACTCACCATCACTTCATCAACAACACGATCCGCCTCGTGATCGACCAATTTCCCGTAATGAATCGTATGGGTTGGTACTTCCGTCAAGCGGTTGGTTCCTTTATAGACGCGGTCGGCTACAGCGACTGCATCAGGACCCGATAAGCGCACGATTGCAATCGCCCCTTCTCCCATCGGCGTCGAAATCGCGGCAATCGTATCAAATTCCATCATCCGTTCTTCCACCTCGTTTTTCTTCTGTCTTTTTATGAGTATTTAATCCTTAATCGTTGCAATAGGTATAACGAAACAACTATACACGAAATGACGCAAAAGAAAAAGAGCGACACTCTGTCAAAACAAAGCGTCGCTCTTCACGTATTAGCGTTTCTTTTTCGATTTTTTAGGAGCCGGAGCTGCTTGCGCCGCTTCCTTATCGCGTTTTGCTGCAAGTGTTGCCTCTGTCTGCACTTTGATCTTTTCACGCATTGGCTTCATGATGACGACCGTGACGATGATCGAGAAGATGTAACCGACGACCCAGTAAAGAGAAAGGGCAGATGGGAGTGTGACCCCCATGATGAAGATCATGATCGGGAAGACGTAGAGCATGATTTTCATTTGTGGATTGTCTTCTTGACCTGCCATCGAGATTTTTTGCTGTAGATACGTTAGTACCGCAGACATGATCGGCAAGATGAAGAATGGATCCGGTTTTCCGAGGTTAAACCAAAGGAATGTGTGTTGGAAAATAGCCGGCGTATAAATAATGGCGTTATAGAACGCAATCAAGATCGGCATTTGGATCAAGATCGGTAAACAGCCAGCAAGCGGATTGACGTTATGCTCTTGGTAAAGCTTCATCATTTCCTGTTGCAATTTCTGTTGCGTCTCTTGGTCTTTTGAGCTGTATTTCTCACGAAGTTTCACCATTTCAGGCTGAATGACTTGCATTCCACCCATACTCTTCGTTTGTTTGATCATCAACGGAAGGATGACAAGACGAACGAGAAGTGTCGTGATGATGATTCCGATTCCGAAATCATTTCCGACAAGATGCGAAATTTCGCGAATCAACCACGCCATCGGCCAAACAAAATAATGTTTCCAAAAACCATCAGTATTTGCTGTGATCTCTTCGTGTGCGCCATAGTTCGTCGGTGCACAACCTGATAACACGATCGCGAGCACAGACATGAGCCCGAGAGTTAACCAAATCTTAGTTCTCTTGTTCATAATTCCTCCTAGAAATTGTTTACGCTTTGTCGAACGCCATCTTCTTCTATAGTAAGGCAAGGAAAGGGAGCGCCGTACAAATCAACAGGATGCATTGCTACGATTCATTTTTTTGATCGCATCCAGACACCGGAACGTTTGAGGACGTGACGGAGACTGTCAGCCACTTCTTGCGCGGTCATCTTAGCGGCCGGATTGCGCGCGATGATCACCAAATCATAATTCGGGGCAATCGAGGCTTCATGCTGCTGGCATGCTTCCCGAAGATACCGTTTCACCTGATTCCGGACGACGGCATTCCCGATTTTCTTGCTGACGGATAAACCAACCCGAAAGTGAGTCTGTTGCTCCTTTTTCAAGGCATACACGACAAATTGCCGATTTGCGACAGAGGCTCCTTTAGTAAACACCGCTTGGAACTCCTTGTCTTTCTTGACGCGGTATTCCTTCTTCACCTTATTCACACTCCATCCTGACACTACGAAAATTCGTCGTCTCTCATCATATCATAGAATAAACATGCGACGCGATAGGGCGCATGTGACAAAAGCACGAACACACTAAAAAACATAAAAAAAAATCACCTCGGATCATGCCCGAAGTGATGGATGCATCAATGCATTAGACAGTCAAGGCTTTGCGGCCCTTAAGACGGCGAGCAGCCAAGATACGGCGGCCACTCTTCGTAGCCATACGCGCACGGAATCCGTGAACTTTTTTACGCTTACGGTTGTTTGGGTTGAAAGTTGGTTTCATTCGTCTGCACCTCCTTTAAAAGATCTTTATAACCAATTGTTATTTTCTACTTTAAGGCAGTCTTGTACATTATATAAACTGATTGTGGCATTGTCAATGAAAGTTCGGAAGATTTCTCGCATTGCGTAAAGGTTTGTTTCTTAAAAACAGGCGATAGGATTCCAGCATGCAAACTCTATTACACAATAGAATGCGACTGGATCACAAAGAACAGATTGATAGACTTATCCACCTATCCACAGACTTATCCACATTATCCACACTTTCCGTGGATAACTCTTCACTTTGTCTACGATAGTATTTTTTAAAATCGACGTCAATCCTCGATTTTGGATTTCCTTTTTCCACTTCTTTTGTATTTTGTGAATAACTCTTTTTTAACGCTTCCTCTTTCAAAAAGTTATCCACCTCTTATCCACAATTTATCCACACTATCCACAGCTTGTGGGTAACTACCTGTGGACGATTGAATTTACTTGTGGATAAATCATTCCAACCATTGCCAGAGCTTATTTCTTTTGATACACTAATTGTGCATAACATGATCCTGATCGCTTAGGACAAAACAAGTTATACACACCCTGTGGATAACTTTATACACAGATTCAACTGCCTGTGGATAACGTTATCCACAGTTTTTACGTTATGGGGATAAGTCGAGTTTCTTCATTAACTTTGTCTGTGTATAAGCCTGTGTACAAATTTTTTCTATCTTGATAAAAAAAGGGGGGTATTTATGAAAAACGCTGCCGAACTTTGGCATAATGTCTTATCTGTGATTGAGGAAGAGGAACGAACACCGAAAGCCAGTTATGATATGTGGTTGAAGTCCACAGAAGGCGTTACGCTAAATGGAACGACTTTACTCGTTTCAGCACCGGCTGCATTTACGGTGACGTGGCTTGAGCGCCAGTACTTATCTTTACTCGAAGACACAGTTGAGGAAGTAACCGGAAGCCGACTCGATATTCAGTTCATTGAAGAGGGACAAGCGAAGAAAATGCTCGACCGACAAGAAGAGGAACGGATCGAAGCAACACCAACTCCAAAATCACGTCCATTGAACACGCGCAAACCGACAGATGAACTGACGATGAGTGAACTTGGACAATTAAATGAGAAGTACACGTTCGATACATTTGTCATCGGATCGGGGAACCGTTTTGCACACGCCGCTTCACTGGCTGTTGCTGAAGCACCTGCTAAAGCATATAATCCGCTTTTCATCTACGGTGGCGTTGGTCTTGGCAAAACCCATCTGATGCATGCCATCGGACAATACGTTCAAGATCAAAATCTTGGGACACGGATTGCCTATGTCTCTTCTGAACGCTTTACAAATGACTTTATTAACTCCATCCGTGATAATAAGACGGTTGAGTTTCGAAATAAATACCGTAACATCGATGTCCTCTTAATTGATGACATCCAGTTCCTTGCGGGCAAAGAACAGACGCAAGAAGAGTTTTTCCACACATTTAATGCACTGCATAACGACCAAAAACAAATCATCATTTCGAGTGACCGACCGCCAAAAGAGATTCCAACGCTTGAAGATCGGCTCCGTTCTCGTTTTGAATGGGGATTGATTACCGACATCACGCCACCGGATCTCGAGACACGGATTGCAATCTTACGGAAAAAGGCGAATGCTGAACAGCTTGATGTCTCAAACGAAGTCATGCTCTACATCGCGAGTCAGATTGATACGAATATCCGTGAGCTCGAAGGAGCGTTGACGCGTGTCATCGCTTATGCGAATCTCGTCGGACGACCGATTGATCCAAATGTCGCTGCAGAAGCCTTGCATAACATCATGCCAGTCGCCGAACCGCGTAAAGTCACGATTCGTGACATCCAGGAGTCGGTCAGTAAGCATTTCAACTTGCCGTTTGATGATCTTAAGGCGAAGAAACGGACGAAATCGATTGCCTTTCCACGTCAAATCGCGATGTATCTTTCGCGTGAGATGACGGAAAGCTCATTACCGAAGATTGGGGAGGAATTTGGAGGACGCGACCATACCACCGTCATCCATGCCCATGAAAAGATCAGTATGTTGATCAAATCAGACGGTGAAACAGGAAAAGTCATCGAACAAATCAAGCATGAGTTGAAGCATTCGTAAAACTGTGGATAAACATGTGGATAAAGTAGGGTGGTTATCCACAACTTATCCACACCGTTTTTGGCTCTATATCAAGTTATCCACCGACTTATCCACACTATCCACAGCCCCTAAGACTATTATTAAAAAAATATATTATTATGTTATGATGGGCGCATGCCCATTATTTTCGAGAGGAGTCTAACGACGATATGCATATCACCATTCAACGCGAAGCTTTAATTCAAGCAGTACAAGATGTAGCCAAAGCGGTCTCATCCCGCACGACAATTCCGATTCTGACAGGGATCAAACTCGAAGCTCATGGAGATGGCATGACGCTGACAGGAAGCGATACAGAAATCTCGATTGAACGGACAATCTATGCAGAAGAGAACGGAACGTCTTATGTCACGGTCCACCGTGCTGGTAGTGTCGTCTTGAATGCCCGCTTCTTCGGCGATATCGTCAAAAAGATGCCAAAAGACGAAGTGACACTTGAAGTCTCACCGAACTTCATGACACGGATTCAGTCAGGAACAGCGGAATTCCATTTAAACGGTCTTGATCCAGATGAGTTCCCACGTCTTCCACAAGTCGATGGGGGACAACGTTTCCGTTTACCGGCTGATCTCTTACGGTCGATGATTCGTCAAACAAGCTTTGCTGTCGCTGTTCAAGAAACACGTCCTGTTCTCACAGGTGTGAACTTCTCAGCCGACAAAGGCATCTTGACGTGTGTCTCAACGGATAGTCACCGTTTAGCCCTGCGTCGTGCTCAGTTTGAGACAGATACGGACATCTCGTTCCAGAACGTCATCGTTCCTGGTAAGAGCTTAAATGAATTATCGAAGTTACTTGGGGACGGTCATGTGGATATTACGATCACGAACCAACAAATCTTGTTCAAGATGAAACACGTCCTCTTCTTCTCACGTCTACTTGACGGAAACTATCCGGATACATCACGTTTGATTCCAGAAGAGTATCGGACAGCTGTCCGCATGAACGCGAAAGAATTGCTCCAAGCGATCGATCGCGCGTCACTGCTCGCACGTGAGGACCGTAACAACGTCATCAAGTTTGCAGCTGAAGGAACGACAGCGGTCGAAATTTCTTCGCATTCACCAGAAGTCGGGAAAGTCTCGGAGCAAGTCAGTATCCTTTCGCTTGAAGGGGAAGAACTGAAAATCTCGTTCAACTCGAAGTACATGATGGATGCCTTAAAGGCGCTTGACGCTACAGATATCGAAATCCAGTTCACGGGTTCGATTCGTCCATTCATCTTGCATCCAGTTGATCAAGATAACGTCTTGCAACTGATTCTTCCAGTCCGGACGGCGTAAGCATCAACATAAAACACGTGACAAGACGGGTTCGATCGTTTCGACATCGGACCCGTCTTTTTCGTATACCGTATATACGTTCGGGAATTTTGCTAAATCGTTCAATATTTAGTACAATAAAGAGTACGTCATTTATAATATGTAGGTAGGAGGAGTCAATCCATGCAAGAAATCAGAATTACAACGGAATATGTCACATTAGGGCAGTTCCTGAAACTGTCGGATATCATCTCAAGCGGAGGGCAAGCCAAACCGTTTTTAGCAGAGGTGCCAATTCTAGTCAACGGCGAAGTCGATCAGCGACGTGGTCGTAAATTACGGGATGGAGACATCATTGATGTAGAAGACTACGGTCAGTTCATCATCAAGAACGAGGGTAACTAACGTGCGGCTGGATTCAGTCCGACTCAGTCATTATCGCAACTATGACGCACTCGAACTGTCATTCTCCGAAAAGACGAATGTTCTGATTGGTGAAAATGCACAAGGGAAGACGAACTTATTGGAAGCGATCTATGTTCTCGCTCTCGCGAAGTCTCACCGGACGACGCATGATAAGGAACTGATTGGTTGGGACCAGGAGACAGCGCGCGTCGAAGGACGTGTCGTCAAACGAACAGGTTCTCATGTCCAGGAGATCGTCATCTCGGGTCGCGGGAAAAAAGCAAAACTAAATCATCTAGAGCAACGACGCTTGAGTGATTATGTCGGGGCACTGAACATCGTTTTATTCGCCCCGGAAGATTTGCATATCGTCAAAGGCAGTCCACAAGTCCGCCGACGGTTTCTCGATATGGAGATCGGTCAAGTTAGCCCGGTCTATTTGCATGAATTGAGTCAGTATCTGAAAGTGTTGAAGCAGCGCAACGCGTTGCTGAAACAACTGTCCATGAAGGGAGGAGACGAGACCTTCCTTGATATCTTGACGGAGCAAATGATTACGCTAGCCGTTAAAATCGTTCAGCGCCGCCATCATTTCATGGCCCAACTCGAAAAGTGGGCACGACCGATTCATGACGGAATTAGTCGTGGACAGGAAGAACTCACGCTCATCTATCGTTCGGACACATTTGGCACTGAATTACTCGATGTCGAAGGAATGACTGCGTCCTACACGCAGAAGTTTGGTAAAATAAAAGAAAATGAAATCCGAAGAGGAGTTACGTTGTTTGGACCACATCGCGATGACTTTGAGATGGAAGTCAACGGACGAAACGTCCAAACATATGGTTCACAAGGACAACAACGAACAGCAGCCCTCTCGTTAAAGCTTGCAGAGATCGAATTGATTCACGAGGAAGTCGGAGAGTATCCACTTCTTCTACTCGACGATGTCTTATCCGAGCTTGATGATCATCGTCAAACACATTTGCTCGATACGATGCAACAAAAGGTCCAGACGATCCTGACGACGACAAGCGTCGATGGGATTGCGCATGAAACGATCAACCAAGCGAAGTTGTTCCACGTGAAACAAGGGACGGTCGATTTGGAAGAGACATCATATAAAGAAACAGTAGGTGAGAAAACCGATGAGTAATCATGAAGATATGGAATTGGAACAAGGATACGGTGCCGATCAGATTCAAGTTCTTGAAGGATTAGAAGCAGTACGTAAACGTCCAGGGATGTATATCGGCTCGACGGCATCAAAAGGTCTCCATCACCTCGTATGGGAGATTGTCGATAACTCGATCGATGAGGCGCTCGCAGGATACTGTGACACGATCAAAGTCACGATCGAACCGGGGAACTCGATCTTAGTCGAGGATAACGGACGCGGTATTCCAGTCGACATTCAAGAGAAAATGGGTCGTCCTGCCGTTGAGGTCATCCTGACAGTCCTCCACGCCGGTGGTAAATTCGGCGGTGGCGGATATAAAGTATCGGGTGGATTACACGGTGTTGGGGCCTCGGTCGTTAACGCCCTGTCGACGAAACTTGAAGTATTCGTCAAACGGAATGAAAAGTTGTATTACCAAGCGTATCATCGCGGTGTACCAGCACAAGATCTTGAAGTGATTGGAACATCAGAAGAGACCGGAACGACGATTCGTTTCTTCCCAGACGGTGAGATTTTCCAAGAAACGCTCGAGTATGACTACGATTTGCTAGCGACACGCCTGCGGGAACTTGCTTTCTTAAACAAAGGCTTGAAGATCATCATCACGGACGATCGTGCGGATGAGCCGATGACGCGTAGTTTCCACTACGAAGGTGGGATTAAATCTTACGTCGAACACTTAAACCGTTCAAAAGAAGTCGTTCACGCAGAACCTGTCTACGTACACGGCACAAAAGACGGCATCGAAGTCGAAGTTGCACTTCAGTACAACGATGGATTTGCGTCAAACATCTACTCGTTCACGAACAACATCCCGACGCATGAGGGTGGTACGCACGAGACCGGCTTCAAGACAGCTTTGACACGCGTCATCAATGATTACGCGAAAAAGTTCGGTCTGATGAAGGATGCAGACGGTACACTGTCCGGTGAAGACGTACGGGAAGGGATGACAGCGATCGTTTCCGTCAAGCACCCGAACCCGCAGTTCGAAGGACAGACGAAGACGAAACTCGGGAACTCCGACGCACGTACGGTCACGGATTCGCTCTTCTCTGGTGCATTTGAGCAATTCATGCTTGAAAATCCGACGAACGCACGCGCAATCGTCGAAAAAGGGATGATGGCGTCGCGCGCCCGGATGGCAGCGAAACGCGCACGTGAATTGACACGCCGTAAAGGTGTTCTTGAAGTCAGCTCGCTTCCAGGTAAACTAGCCGACTGTTCGTCACGTGATGCGTCGATTTCCGAATTGTATATCGTTGAGGGTGACTCAGCGGGTGGTTCTGCGAAATCCGGACGTGATCGTCATTTCCAAGCAATCTTACCGATTCGCGGTAAAATCTTGAACGTTGAGAAAGCACGTCTTGATAAGATTCTTGGAAGCAATGAGATCCGGACGATCATCACTGCACTCGGAACAAGTATTGGTTCTGAGTTCAATATCGAGAAGGCACGCTACCACAAAGTCATCATCATGACCGATGCCGATGTCGATGGTGCCCACATCCGGACACTCTTGTTGACGTTCTTCTACCGTTACATGCGTCCGCTTGTCGAGCATGGGTATGTCTATATCGCTCAGCCACCGCTATACGGAATCAAACAAGGGAAGAACATCACGTACGTGCATAACGAACGTGAATTGACAGAGGCGCTTGCAGCGCTTCCTGAAAACGCACGGTACGATATTCAGCGCTACAAAGGTCTTGGAGAGATGGATCCAGAGCAGCTTTGGGAAACGACGATGGATCCAAGTGGTCGTCAAATGTTGCGTGTCGAGCTTCAAGATGCGATCGAAGCGGATGAAGTCTTCGATATCTTGATGGGAGATCAGGTCGAACCACGACGCGACTTCATTCAATCCCACGCACATTACGTCAAGAACCTGGATATTTAACGCTGAACAGAGAGGGTGGCCAGAAGCATGTCCGAACAAAATCACGGAATCATCAAGGATATTAATATCAGTCAAGAGATGCGTACGTCCTTCATGGACTACGCGATGAGCGTCATCGTCGCACGTGCTCTTCCGGACGTACGGGACGGTTTAAAACCCGGACACCGCCGGATTCTCTATGCGATGAACGACCTCGGTATTCGTGCCGATAAACCACATAAAAAGTCTGCCCGTATCGTCGGGGAAGTCATTGGTAAGTATCACCCGCACGGAGATTCTGCCGTCTATGACACGATGGTCCGCATGGCGCAAGATTTCAGCTATCGTTATGAACTCGTCGATGGACACGGAAACTTCGGTTCGGTCGATGGAGACTCGGCGGCTGCGATGCGATATACGGAAGCTCGTATGTCAAAAATCGCAATGGAAATCGTTCGCGATATCAACAAAAACACAGTTGACTTTAAAGATAACTACGATGGTTCGGAACGCGAACCGGAAGTCTTACCGTCGCGCTTCCCGAACTTGCTCGTCAACGGTTCAAGCGGGATCGCGGTCGGGATGGCAACAAACATTCCGCCGCACCAGTTAGGTGAGGTCATCGATGGTGTCTTAGCACTGTCTCACGATCCCGAAATCACGATTCAAGAATTGATGCAGCACATTCCGGGACCTGATTTCCCAACGGCTGGTGAAATTCTTGGTCGTAGCGGGATTCGTCGCGCATATGAAACAGGACGTGGCTCGATCATCGTCCGTGCGAAAGCAGAAATCGAACAGACGAAAAAAGACCGCGAACGGATCATCGTGACGGAGTTGCCTTATCAGGTCAATAAAGCCCGCCTCGTTGAAAAGATTGCCGATCTCGTCCGCGAGAAAAAAATCGAAGGCATTACGGATTTACGGGATGAGTCAGATCGTCGCGGTATGCGGATCGTCATGGAAGTCCGTCGTGATGCGAATGCAAGTGTCATCTTAAACAACTTGTATAAACAGACGTCGATGCAAACGACGTTTGGTGTCAACATGCTTGCGATCGTCGGAGGGCGTCCGAAAACATTGACGCTTAAAGAAATGCTCTATCATTACCTCGAGCATCAAAAAGAAATCGTTCGTCGTCGGACACAGTTCGATCTCGAAAAAGCAGAAGCACGTGAACACTTGCTCGCTGGTCTAAGGATTGCGCTTGATCATTTGGATGAAGTCATTCAAATCATTCGCGGGAACCGGACAGCAGACGCAGCACGTGAACAGTTGATGGAGCGTTTTGCGTTATCTGAGAAACAATCACAAGCGATTCTCGATATGCGCTTACAACGCCTGACAGGTCTTGAGCGGGAAAAAATTGAAGCAGAATATGACGAAATCATGCAATTGATCGCAGAACTGAACCGCATCCTTGCGAGTGAAGAAGTCTTGCTTGATTTGATCCGGACAGAACTCGAGGAGTTGAAGGAACGTTTCAACGACGAGCGTCGGACGGAAATCCGGATGGATCATATCGAATTCGAAGATGAAGACTTGATTCCAGAACAAGATATCATCATCACGTTGACAAGCAGTGGTTATATCAAACGGATGACGACGGATTCGTACCGGACACAGCGCCGCGGTGGACGTGGCGTTCAAGGAATCGGAACGAACGACGAGGATTACGTTACGCGTCTCTTGTCTTGTTCGACGCATGATACGATTCTATTCTTTACGAACCGCGGGAAAGTCTACCGGATTCGTGGATACGAAGTACCGGAGATGAGCCGGACATCAAAAGGTGTGCCGATCATCAACCTCATCCAAATTGAACGCGATGAAAAGGTCGAGACGATGATTCCAGTCAACTTCAAACGTTATCTTGAGGAGCAACAAGCAACTGAAGCACCTGTCGAGGTGGTTGAAGGAGAGATTGAAGAGACGGAAGAAGCGCTCGAAACGGAAGAAGTCGTTCAAGATGAGCAAAAATCATTGATCTTCATGACACGTAAAGGACGCGTCAAACGTTCACCGTTGTCCGCATATGCCCGGATCAACAAAAATGGTTTGATTGCGATTCGGTTGTTTGAAGACGATGAATTGACATCCGTTCGTCTTGCATCGACGGATGATGAAGTCTTTGCTGTTTCAACAAGCGGGAAAGCGATTCGTTTCCCAATCACGAATGTCCGCTCGATGGGACGTGGTGCTCGTGGTGTCAAAGCGATGACGTTACGCCCAGACGATTTCGTCGTCGGGATGGAACTTGCACGTGATGCACAAGATGTTCTGGTTATTACGGAAAAAGGATTCGGTAAACGAACACCGATGACCGAGTTCCGTAGTCAATCGCGTGGTGGGAAAGGATTGATCGCGAGTAAGGTAACAGATCGCGTCGGTCAAATCGTTGCCATGCGAATCGTTGATGTCAATGATGACATCATGATCATGACAGAGAGCGGTATCGTTATTCGGACAGACTCGCAATACATTTCACGTGTCGGCCGCAACACCCAAGGGGTGAAGGTCATTCGAATTGAAGAAGGTGACCGTGTTGCAACGGTTGCGAAACTGAAACGAGAAGAAACCGATGAAACGGAAGAAGATACGGATCTTGTATCAGAAGAGAATGTAATCGAATCGGATGCTTCAGAAGAAGTGGAAGAGTAAGCAAGACGTTAGTAAGGAAGCAGCAGAGTGATACCACTCTGCTGCTTTTATCTACATATATAGAAAGAAGAGAAAGGAACGAAGCGATATGCGAGTGGCAAGTGACCAATTACGCATCGGGGATCGTTTAACCGAATCGATCTACTTACATACAGATCATCCGATCGTAGAAGCAGGGAAAAAAATTGGAACCGACGAGTTACGACGAATCCAACGGTTTTTGATTAAAGAAGTCACCATCGAGGATCGTCCTGATCTTGTCGAAGGTGAAAAGATACAGATTGAAACAGTGGCTGCGCAGATAGAACATCCTTTTGAAGAGTTCATTCGCTCCTATAATAAAGTCTTCATGTCATGGGAACAGGGGATGAAGCCAAATGTGTATGAAGCTTTGAGTTGGGTCAAACAGTCCGTCCCGGAACAAATTACGAGACAAGATGTTCTGCCATTCTTCCTTGAACGGGGAACGGAAGCTTACACTGTGCGACATGCCATTTATCGAGGAGCAGTTGCCCAGATGCTCGCTGAAGCAGTCAGAAAAGAACGGAAAATGATCCATGAGCTGTGGACGGCATCTTATTTTGCGGATTACGGACTAGCGCGGATCATGGAATGGCGTCACACGAAACGTTATGAAGCGATGCAACAGGAAATTTTTCAACGTCACCCGGCAATGGCATATCAAGTCTTGCAAAAGGAGACGATTATCTCCGACACGGTAAATCGTTTGATTGTTCAACATCATGAACGTTTAGATGGATCTGGTTATCCTCTAAAGGTAAAAGGTGATAAGATTGCAGATCATGCTCGATTGTTCATTGTAGCAGATGTTTTTGCTGCAATGACAAGTTGGCGCCCATACCGGGAAGCGTATACGCCGTTTGACGCATATCGTCATTTAAAAGCGCGACCGATGCAATATTGTTCAAAATATGTATTATTGCTTGGACAGTTACTTCTACCGATTGAAGTCGGTGATCGCGTATTGATGAGTAATGGGAAGATTGCAACAATCGCTCAAAAGAATCCAGTCTTTGATCGCCCCGTCATTTCTTATGAAGACCAGGGAAGAAGGATCATCGTTGATTTAATGGAAGAACGACAGCATAGCATCATTCAATTGATGGATTGATAAGGAATAAATAGCCTCTTGAGCCGAATTCGTAAGGTTCAAGAGGCTTGTTCATGATTTTAAAAATAATTTTAAAATAAGTGTTGCGCAATAATAAAACGCATGATATATTATTACATGTCCTTAACAAAGACAAGCGCTTGAAACAAACGAAAAAACAATTTCAAAAAAGTTGTTGACTTCTTGTTTC
>NZ_JAUTYQ010000002.1:0-285739 GCF_041945985.1 Exiguobacterium sp. PHA03 | reverse complement strand
TTTTGTATTCCGTAGAATACGATTTTTGCCTCATCGTTCAGTTTTCAAAGTTCGTCTGCCGCCTTAGCGACTTTAATAGATTAACAGGTTGTTTTGTTTATGTCAACCATGCTTTTTAAAAAACTTTTCAGCCCCAACGAACCGTTTATAAAAGGCGTCTCGCTGGAACATTTATTAATATAACAACAAAATTCGACAAACACAAGCATTATTTTAAAAAAACTTTGCAAAGAGTTTAAATCCTCTTCGCAAAGTCTTTACCTTCTTAACATGGCGCCTACTGTAAACGCGATATTCGCTGGGCGTTCTGCTAGCCGTCTTATCAAATACGTATACCAGTCCAAACCATGCGGAACGTAGATGACGACACGATAACCTTGTCGAACTAACTCTTGTTGTCGTTTTGGTCGCATGCCTTGAAGCATTTGAAATTCAAACCGTGATGGATCAATTTGTTTCATTTGAGTAAAGTCAATGATTTGCTGAATAACTTGTTCATCATGTGTCGCGATTTGCGTGTAGTTGCCTTCTAACAAATTAATCTTCACTAATTGAAGGTACGTCTCATCGACGGTCTTTTTAGGTTGAATATAGGTTTCATCGTCTCCATCGTATGCGCCTTTGACGACACGTACTGTTGCCTGAAGACGTTCTAGATCAAAACGACTGCGGTATACATTTGCCTGTAATGCAATTCCGACGTTCGGATATCGTTCATGCACGCGTTCAAATATTTGCACAATCGACTCAACCATCGTAGCTTCTTCCATGTTGACTGTCACACGCATATTTCTCTGATCAGCAACCTCTGCAATACGACTCAACTGTTGATAGGCGATATCTGGATCAATCCTTAATCCGATTGAAGTAAGTTTTAAAGATACTTGTGCATCTAGATCATATGCTTTGATTTGTCCGATGACTTTGATGCATTCATTCGCAATATCTACTGCGTCTTGTTCAGTCTCGATGAATTCGCCTAAACAATCTACTGTCGCCGCTCGTCCATCTTGATTGAACTGTTTGACTGTGTCGAGTGTCTCTTCCGCGCCCTGCCCTCCGACGAACAATGTTCCACCAAGTGGTAACCCGACTTTTCTGGCGAATTGAATAAGTAACTTATTCTCAGCCAAGTACTCGAATACAGGTCCAGTAATCTGCTGTAACATCTGAATCACCCTCTCTCTTCTCCCTTACCCTCTCCCTAACAAAAAAACGTCTTTCTTCTATATAGAAGAAAGACGCAGTTTGAATTAGTGCAACCAGATGAAGTAACCGAGGAATCCAAGTGATAATACGTACATGATTGGGTGTACGTCCTTTGCTCGTCCTTTTGCGATCATCGTGACCGGGTAGAAGAGGAAACCGAATGCAATCCCTGTTGCGATCGAATACGTTAATGGCATCATGATGACGGTCAAGAAAGCCGGAACCGCATACTCGAATTTTTTCCAATCGATTTGCAGCAATGAAGCTGCCATCAATACACCGACGATGATCAATGCGGGTGCTGTGACCGGCGCAGTGATGATCGCGAGTAACGGTGAGAAGAATAAAGCGAGACCGAAGAACAATGCTGTAACGATGGCTGTCATCCCTGAACGACCGCCTGCTGCGACTCCAGCACTGGATTCAACGTATGAAACCGTCGTCGATGTTCCGAGAATCGAACCGGCTACGGTTGCTGTTGAGTCAGCGATTAATGCGCGACCTGCGCGTGGTACTTTATTTTCTTTAATTAGACCCGCTTGGTTTGCTACCGCAACCAACGTGCCCGCTGTATCAAAGAAATCAACGAAGAAGAAAGTCAGGATGACGATCATCATTTGGACCGTGAAGATTTCATTAAAGTGAAGAAATGCCTGTCCGAAGGTCGGTGCAATACTTGGTGGTGCTGAAACGATTTCACCAAAACTAGTCGGAACTGGAATTAATCCGAAAATCATTCCGGCAATGGCCGTTATAATCATTCCGAAGAAAATCGCGCCTTTGACACCGCGTGTCATCAAGACAGCTGATACGACAAGACCGAATACTGCGAGAAGTGTTGTTCCCTTGCTTAGGTCACCGAGCGAAACAAGTGTTGCTTCGTTCGCGACAACTAAACCACCTGTTTTCAAGCCGATAAAGGCGATGAACAAACCGATACCTGCTGCGACTGCCATTTTCAACGGCTCTGGAATCGCATTGATGATCACTTCACGAATGCCTGAAGCCGTTAATACCATGAAGACGAGACCTGAGACGAGAACGCCCGAAAGTGCAGTTTGCCATGGAATACCCATGCCAATGACGACACTATATGCGAAGAAGGCGTTTAAACCCATACCCGGTGCAAGCGCAATTGGATAATTCGCAAATACTCCCATTGTGATGGAACCGATGATTGCGACGAGCGCTGTAGCACCGAATACCGCTCCCGCATCCATGCCTGCCTCTGCTAATGTGTTCGGGTTGACGAATAAGATGTACGCCATCGCGAAGAACGTCGTCATGCCGGCGATGAACTCTGTACGCATGTTCGTACCAAGCCCATTGAAATCAAAGAAACGCGCAATCGCATTTTCTTTTGCTTTCGGTTGGTGTGGCTGTTTCAATTGTGTGCTCATGATTGCCTTCCTTCCAAATAAGCCGTCTCCTTGAAAACGAAAAACGGCCCTTACCTAAGCGGTAAAAGCCGTTTCAATAAGCGCACGATGTTGCGTGTGCGCCGTAGTAGGAACCTTTACGGTGTTCCTGTAGAGACTTCCGGGCCCTATCCCCAGAATTATACGGCATTATTTATGTTTTTTAGTGGTATGAAAAATAAGAACAGACACATCGTAGCACGGTCAAATTCATGGGTCAACCATAAAAACGAAATTTAACCACTTATTTTATCCGAACGTTCGTAATTTCAAAAAAAAGAAATTTATACTATTAATTTTAACTGTTTTTGTTCCCAAGTACTTAAAAACTTTAATTTACTCGATAAAATAGTTTTAAAACTTTTATCATTTAACTTTCCTGAATTATACTTTTCGATTTCATCTTTAGTGAGCGTTTTAAATAAACTTATTGTCAACTCTCTATTTATTCCGAACTCAAGCATTTTTCTTTGAATAGGATTAAATAATCCTGTTTCTAAATAAGCTAATAAATTATTCTCAATTCCTACAATCTCAACTAAAGGTTTTAAAACTATAGGTATGTTGTAGGATACCATTGAATTAATATTATTTAAAACCTTTTCTACATCTTCTTCCTTTATATCCTTTTTCCACGAAATGATTTCTTTTAAAGAATCACCCGAGCTCCATTTTTGCGCTGTAATAACTATAGCGTATAACCAATTCTCCTCTGTAATATTGATGTATTTAAAATACTGCAAAGAACAGTGGTTTTTTATAAAAATTAAACAAGCCATAATTTTTTCAACAAAATCATTTTCATTCGGTCTAGTCGGAATCGAAGGAAAAGAACCATTCTCATAAAGTTTTTTCAAACGATTCAATGTTATGGGATCCCAGTACCTGTTATTTATGCAAATTTCTTTACTAACTTTTAAGCTACTCATTGCAACATTGATTTTTTTTATATCTAATTCTGATAAAAATATTCCTACTCTATTTAAGTATGTACTAGATTTTAAGCCGTACTTGATTATGGTTTGTCTTATGTAAATCAAAATATCTTTTTCATAAGTATGAAAACTCACTTCAGTATTATTATTTAACTCCTTCAAAATATATTCCTCGTGTTCATTAAATCTCGATGCATAACCCGTGTTAATTTCTTTTTCAGGAGTTTCTTCAGGATTTATAGACTCTTTCACAAACATTTCTTCATCAAGAATTATCGTCCTCCCTAAAAAATCTTGCATTAATCTTCCTGCTCTACCTTTTAAATTTGAAAAATCATATCCAGACAGGGTTGGATTTACATTATTAACGTTTCTCCTTGTAAACAAATGCGGATTTCTAGTAATTATATTTTTAACAGGTAGATTAACTCCTTGTATTAAAGTAGTTGTACAAACCAAATTTTTAATTAATAATTCTTTAAAAGCAATCTCTACAACATTTCTCACATGCATTGGCATTTTGCCATGATGATAAGCCAACTCTTTTTTTAAGCATCCTATTAAACTATATTTCGGATGTACTGTATCCGAAATATAAGTTATTAATTCAGTTAATTCTTTATTCAATTTATTTTGTTGCATCTCACTCGAAATCATACTCGCTATCTTGGGTGCATAATTTGCAGTTGGCGAAAAAATTATTGATCCTGATTCATCTTCATTTAGTCCTTCAATTAATTTCAATAGTAAGTTTACTATTTCTTTTCCATACTTTTGTTTTCCAAAAAGTTTTTTATCCATATATTCATTATTCAATTCAATAGATTGTTGACTTTCTGTTATGTAATTATATTGATTCAAAATTAACTTTTTATTCTTATACGAGAAAGAATAAGTTATATTAACTACCGGTGGTACATTGGTACTTAAAGCAACGGCCTTTTGTCCAAATAATTGCTTAGTTAAAACCGAGATATTACTTATTCTAGGTCCACTAATAATTATTTTATGAGGATTAAATTCATCTCTTAAAGTTAAAATTGATTCATACAATCTTTTTGCTCTTTCATCGTCTTCTAAATTTGCTCGTTCAATATTTTGAATTTCATCAAAAACTGCTAAATCTAATTCTTCAAGAAAATTATTTTTCCCATTTAAACCTGTGCTTAATCTCTCTTGAGTCAAAATAAATATATGTATAAGATTATCTTCGAAAAAATCATTTGGTACTACTTGATGTATTACTACATCATCGAAACCTCTGCTCTTTAGATTTTTGGCAAAATCTTTCGAAAGTTGATTTATTAAACTTAATGTAGGTACAACAAAAAGAAATTTCTTCTTATCTGCCTGTATCATAGAAATAATTTTATTTATTAATACATAAGATTTCCCCGCAGAAGTTGGTGCTGAGATTCCTAAAAATTTATGCTCATCTATAGTCATCCATATGCTTTTTTGAAACTGTGATAGCAAAATTGAATTTCCTTTAGAAACTTCCACCTCACTATCAATTAAATATGAAGCTACATAAGTTTCATCTAAAATACTTCCTAACCCACTATAGGTAAGTGATTCATTATCAATATTTTGATCAATCATTATAGTACTTGGTGAAAGCCCTATCCTGGTCAACAATCTCACCATAAATGGTACTAAACCTTCCCATTCAATATTTCTATGCTCCCAAATAAGACCACATATTAATAAACACTTTTGTTTTGAAACAGTGTTATTAAAGTCTCGTGATAGTTTCTCTGCTAAATTCAAAGCTTTAGTAGCCAATTTAACATCTAAATCAGGTCTTAAGTCGATTGCTCCAATCTTAAAAGAAAATGCTCTCAAATCATGCTTTAAAAGATCTCCTATTAATTTATCATCTACTTCCATTCTATTTTCACCCCAGTTGTTTAGTAAAATCATCAATTAAATCTTGAAGAGCTTTTACAGAAAACATTATTAAATTTAACCTTGGACGTAAGTGCTTAGGAAAGTCATTATATGCTTTTAAAGTTGTAAAGTTCATTGTTTCGTCTTTGATATCTTGAATTAACGAATTTAATGCAGTATCTCGAGATGTTAGGTCTATATCTTTTTTCATATCATATGTAACAATACAAACAAGGTGTACTTCAAATTGATTCAGATTATTTCCTTCTTTGTAGTCGATAGCTATTTGTTCAATATCCGCACTGATAAAGTCTTCATATATATATAAGTCAAGTTCATTTCTATGATTAATGTAATGTTTTTCATATAAATCTGAAATCGCATCTTTTAACCCCTCTTTAAGACCACCTTTTTTTCTATTATAAGTTTTGGCTTCGGCAATAAATATCTTGTATATCCCATTTTCAATATTAATATGAATTGCATCTGCACCATTTCTTTCTAAATTAGGATTAGTTGTTATCGGCATTTTTCTTAACAATGGAATCGCTCTAAAGTGATACTGTAATAAATTAAAAATTAATAACTCAGAGAATTGACCTTGTAATGAATTTCGTCTAAATTTTTTTCTGGTATGTTGGTATAGCTTTATCCAGGCTGACCCATCATCTCGCTGAGTACCTATATTAAATTGATTTAATAACTTTTCTTGCTTTTTTTTATCATAAACATAAGATATAACGGTAGACTGTAATTCCTCTAAAAATTCCTGTCTCATTTCTATAAGATCCGCATAATTAATACACATCCCTATATGTTCATTATTATTTCCTATGGAATAATCATCTTTATAGAAATGTAACGTTTTAACAAAAGAATCCAACTTAGAAACGAGTGAATCAATATCAACTTCTAATATATTTGAATCTCCCATACTATCACCCCAAAGCAATAATACCATTTTTTACATTTATCATCATTAATTTGTAAGTATTGTAAAAACGTTTGGTAGAGACTTATTAAATAAGTCTCTACCAAACGTTTTTAATCATATGAAGGTAGTTTTGACGTCACATTACAGGATAGTTAAATCTTTAGAATTTATTTTATATATTTATTTATAGCACATCGAACAAGCTCGACTAAATCTGCATAAGAGTTTTCAATTTCTCTTTCGACCTCTAAATAATTAGTTTTTAAGTTTGTATGTCCAATTTGATTTCTAAGCCAAGTATATTTAGTTTCTTTATATGGAATACCCTGTCTATCTTTATGCAACTCACTATTTTTATCATCCGAAACATTCCAAATAGATTGTGCTCTTATAAAATCGTCAACTTTTGCTTGTCCCTTACCATTCTCGATCCCATGATGGATTATTATTTCCATTAAAATACTATACATTGCGACGAAACTGCCTACTTTATTTTCAGAAAACATAATCGCTTTAAATAAATTTTTTTGCCCATTATTCGCCAAAAAATCTAAATAGCTTTTGTCACCTAAGCTTTTAATTATTTCATCTGCATGATTTGCATTCAAATTAACACTTTCAGGCTTTTTTAAAGTGATTCTACCTATGGCTGTTTCTTCCCCTCCATTTTCGCTTATATAAGAAATGTAAGGACATGTAGATTTTAATAAAAATCTATCTGCCATAATATTTATAAAATTATCTACGATTATTTTTGTTTTTTGCTTACTTTCTTCTTTATTATCTGAGTTAAAATCAAGGAATAAAAAATCAATTCTACCTTTCGAAGAATCATTTACATTTAAAAAACTAATTTTGACTCTCATTTCAAACTCTGTATCAAAGAATATAATCGGTTTCTCAAAATAAACGCCTTCTACTTCAGCACTATATTGAACTTTCCATTTCCAATCCGACAAAAATTCCACCCCTTATATAGTTATCACAGCAAAATATTTAAAGATTTTATTATTGTATCAATCCAATTACATTAATTCCATACATTTGTTCACGAAAAAAGCCCCTTTCATTCACACGTTATGTGAACAAAAGAGAGCTTCATTTTGAAATAGAGTTGTTAAGGATGAAACAGACTTATCTTCGCCTTTCTCCTTTAAATACCTCTTAAAACACTGATATGACGTGCTTTATGAGCCACCACGTTCTTTTACAGAAACGTGGTGCTGATTCATTATTATTCCCACTCAATCGTTGAAGGTGGTTTCGACGTCACATCGTACAGGACGCGGTTAACGTTCTGGACTTCGTTGACGATTCGAACCGAAATCTTCTCAAGCACGTCCCATGGGATACGTGCCCAGTCTGAAGTCATCCCGTCAATTGACGTGACAGCACGGATTCCGACGGCATAGTCGTATGTCCGCTCATCGCCCATGACACCAACCGAACGGATCGGAGGAAGGACTGTGAAGTATTGCCAGATTTCGCGCTCGAGTCCTGCTTTTTTGATTTCATCCCGAAGAATGAAATCAGATTCGCGGACGATTTCGAGTTTCTCATCTGTGATTTCACCGAGGACACGAATTCCGAGACCTGGTCCTGGGAACGGCTGACGCCAGACGATTTCATCAGAAAGACCAAGTTCTTTCCCGAGTTCACGGACTTCATCCTTGAACAACGTATTGATCGGTTCGATCAATTCAAACTGCATGTCTTCTGGCAATCCACCGACGTTGTGGTGTGATTTGATTGTTTGTGCCGTATCCGTACCACTCTCAATGATATCCGTGTAGAGCGTACCTTGGGCAAGGAAGTCCATATCCGTCAGCTTCGAAGCTTCTTCATCAAAGACGTAGACGAACTCGTTACCAATGATTTTACGTTTTTGCTCTGGATCCGAGATACCACGGAGTTTGTCGAGGAAACGATCCTGTGCATCAATCTTGATGACGTTCATGTGGAAGTGATGCGCGAACGTCTTCATGACGCTCTCCGCTTCACCTTTACGCAGTAAACCATGATCGACGAACATACATGTCAATTGATCACCGATTGCCTTGTGAATCAAAGCTGCGACGACAGACGAGTCGACACCACCTGAAAGAGCACAAAGAACTTTTTTATCGCCGACTTGTTCTTGGATCTTCGCTACTTCGATTTCGATGAAGTTCTCCATTGACCAGTCGCCTGCACATTTACAGACTTCAAAGAGGAAGTTCTTGAGCAATTCTTTTCCAAAGACCGTATGGTTTACTTCTGGGTGATACTGCACACCATACATTTTCAACTCTTCGTTCTTGATCGAAGCGATTGGACATGACACGTTCGTCCCATCAACGACGAATCCGTTTGGCACAGATGTGACGAGGTCACTGTGACTCATCCAGACCGTTTGTTCAAGCGGTAAGTTCGCATACATCGGTGACGGGTCTTGTAACGTCAATGTGGCTTTTCCATATTCACGATGTCCCGCACGTTCTACTGTTCCGCCGAAATGTTGTGACATGAGCTGCATGCCGTAACAGATTCCGAAGATTGGAATACCGAGGTCGAAGATTTCCGGGTCACACCGGTACGCATCCTCTGCGTAGACGCTACGTGGACCACCCGAGAAGATGATACCAGCAGGTGCGATTTCTTTTACTTCAGCTGCAGTGATTTTATGCGAATGCAATTCACTGTAGACACCAAGGTCCCGAATACGACGTGTGATCAATTGATTGTACTGTCCTCCAAAATCGAGGACGAGAATCATTTCCTGGTCCAAATGTGCTTCCAAATCTGTTCCCGCCTTTCTGATTTCATGCGCACCCTATGAAAAAAGCCCACTCTTCGCCCATGGATAAAATGGAAAAAGAGCAGGCCGCTTCACAAAAAAATGTATACGAAGGGTCTGCTCCTTCATAGTCAGGTCGTTTAAGGTGACCCGGTAGAGACTCTCGCGCCATATTCGCGAGTATATACAAAGGAGATTGCATGTGTGTGATTTACGTTGTTCCCATTGTACCTGTATCGTTTCGTAAATATCAACCCTCTACATGACGAATGATATTTTCGAAATATTCACGTTTTTTCTCGACTGATAATGATTCTCCACCATAAACCATCCGCTCGTAAGCATCCGTCAACGGTCGCATCGCGTACGTCTCGTAGTACCTATCGACTTCGTGAGCAAGTTCCGCAAGCGTCCGACCATCTTGATAATGGAATCCTTTTTTATCAAGACGCCGCAAGAGATACCGATACATCCGTCGGAATCCTTCCGGTCGTTCAATCTGTCTCCGGAAGAAGAGAATCGCAAGCGTCCGAATAATCGGTTTTCTGAACAAGTAGAGGAACAAGAGAGCAAGTGCCGTCAGGAAGATTGGCCAAAATGGAATTGACTTCTGCTCCGTCTGTCCGGCGCTAGTCGTCTGTTCTTCATCGAGAAGATTTTCTTGAGGACGATTTGGCGTCGTTGTCTCCGTATTATCTTCTGTCTCACGTTGCGGGTTTGCTTGTTCCGTCTCGTTATTCGTTTCCCGATCGATCGTGTATTGTCCTGCTCCATCGAAACTGACTGTCGGTTCAAGCGGTACCCAGCCTGGTCCTTCAATGTAAACTTCGACCCACGAATGGGCATTTTTATTGCGTACTGTATAACTCGTCACGGCAGCTCCGATGACGTCGGATTCGCCCCCCGTGAATCCTTTCACCCAACGTGCGGGTAACCCAGCTGCCCGAAGTAATACAGTGGCTGACGTCGAGAAGTTATCACAGTATCCGAGTTTCGTCTCGAACAGGAACTGATCGACGTAATCCTGATTTTCTTTCGGTACAGCAACATCTTCTGTATTGTATTCAAAGTTTTCTTCTTCGAAATAATTTTCAATCGCCCGTGCTTTGTCCCATGGTGTCTCCTCACCCTCGACGATTTGTTCCGCTAAATCACGAACTCGTTGCGGTAAACCTTCCGGCAGTTGGAGATACCGCTCCGTTTCATTCTCCGATAAATTGACGGGTTCATCTGTCTGGAGCTGTTCTTCCGTAAAGAGTGGGTACGAATAGTCGATTCGATAGTTCCGTTGACGATCCGCCTCGTCGAGATACGAAATTTTTTGATTCTCGGGGTCAACCAACACATTTTGTCGTTGTTGATTCACTTCGACCCGTACATTGTCACCATTATATGGCACGAATGGTAATTCACGCGCCATTTCAAATGTTGCTGTCTCTTCGCGGGTCTTGACCTCTGTACCGAAGGTCGAGAAAAAACCACGTCCATCGATTTCAGGGTTTGACTCCGACAAGATCCAACCTTTACCAGTATAGATGTCTTTCGTCTCGACTCGCCAGTAGCGGTTCCCTTCACTTTCGACTTGGAAGACTTCCCGGTCGTCCATCTGGAATGGTCCTCCGAGTTGCTCATCATTGTTACCGTATCCGACCTTCTGAATCGCATTTGTCGGCTCCCCTTCCCCTTCAAGACCCGACGTCAAATCATACCAACTGTCTTGCCATGTCGCATTGATGACAGGACTTTGGACAGCAGCGACGATGACAGCTCCCATGATGAATAATGCGCTCAGTGGGCGTACGTAGGAAGCACGCGGTCGTTCATTGACCTCCGTCGCATACAGCAATACCAAAGACAAGATGATCGGATAAAGAATGAACGTCTCTCCCGAGTAATCCGTCCAGGTATCGCAATAGGCAATGAACCCGATGACTCCGAAGGCAAGTCCGAAGACGAACCCACGATTCGGGAACGTCCGGCGCGCGAGATAAGCGATCAAGAAACTGATCAAACCAATCGACAGCGCAAAGGCTGGTCGTCCCGGTAATTCACCATTGATGACACTTCGAATATCCGAGCTGATTTCCGTAAAAATTCCCCACGGTGCAGAACCCGGTGTCAAAATCAAGTAGAACGACAATAGTAGCCCCGCGAGACTGCCAAGTAAGAAGTAACGTCGCGCGAGATGCGATAACAGTAAAGGCAGGAACAGCATCGGTAAGAAGGACCAAAGATGCTCGAATGTCGTCAGTTCGAGAAGTGGTGGCATGAAACAAGTCAAAAGGGCTGCTGCGATGGCGTTCCAGATTAATCGTCGTATCATCGCACTCCCCTCCGTTCTGGTGTATAGACATGAACGGTGGCTTCTTGATTAATCTTCGAAATCCATAGTTTATTGTTTGATTCAAGATCCGGTGTGATAAAGAGGACATTCCCGCTCAATCGAAGCGCCTTAGACGAGTACTCCCATGACTCGATGAACGTCCGCGTCCGACTCGGTTGCGCCGTCATCAGGTAATGCGTCAGTTTCGCTCCTTCAAGTGGTAATGACAATGATTGAACGGCATGCCCGACGAGATGGATCCGATAGCTCAGTCGTCGTTTGTTCAACTGATCCGTCGTTTCTGCGAGCATCGAGATGACACGTTCGAAGGCTTCACCCGCCTCCGTTCCCTCATCAAAGACGATCGTCGTCTCCCGTTCTTGCTCTCGTTCGAACGTCTTCGTCATCAACCCTTGGCGTTTCGCTGTCGCTTTCCAGTCAATCTGATTCATCCGATCCCCACTGACGTATTCCCGGACCCCGACGACGGTAAAGGACGACTGGCGAAGATCAAGTGACACCGGTGAGATCCCGCCATCGCCACGGTCTTCCTCATGGGGAAGCTGAACGGCAAGGCGCGCTGGTTCAATCGCAAGATACGTCTCGACCGGAAACATCCGCTTCCGCTTGAATAACCCGAATGGATCCGTGATTTCGACGATACAGCCTGGAATCTGATACACCCCTCGACGAATCGATGGTATCGTGTAATCGATTTGCTCCGTCTTCCGGTAATGGGCTCGGAGTGGACGGCTGATATCGAGTTTTTCTTCACTGAGTTCGTTCGGAATCACCTCCGTCACTTCGACGGCTCCGACGAGAAACGGAAAACGTCGACGAACCCGTAAGGAAACCGGGATATCGGTTCCAGCAACGAGCATCTTGTTCGATACTTCGCGCGTCGCAAGTGCCTGCGTGACGGGCCAAACGAGGAAGAGCGTCCAGTAGACGGTCAGACCAGCCATGACGTAAAACAGCAAGGAAGCGACATTTCCGCCATCAACGCGCGCATATGCCCATAAGGCTGCCGTCGTCAAAAGTAATACAGCGTAACGCCAACCAATTTGCCACTTCGTCATAGGGACTCCACGTCTTGTTGGATCGGTACAGCAACCTCTTTTTTGATCTGTTCTAAAATCCGTTCCGACGATTGACCGTGATAACGCGCATCCGCTGTCAAAATCAGGCGGTGTGACAGGACTGGAATCAAGAGATGTTTAACATCATCCGGCAAAACGAAACTGCGTCCTTCCATGTACGCCCACGCTTGCGCGACCTTCATCAAGGCGATCGAAGAACGAGGACTCGCGCCGAGGTAGAGTGACCCATTCGTCCGTGTCGCTTGAACGAGATGGACGATATATTTTTTGACAGGCTGTGAGACATGGACGTTCTTGACGTCTTCTTTCATCTGGAGCAATTGCTCGCGACCAATTACAGCTTCGAGTATTTCGATTGGTTCATCCCGTTCAAAACGCGTGAGCAACTTCATTTCTTGCTGGAAATCAGGATAACCCATTTTGACTTTGACGAGAAAACGGTCGAGTTGTGCTTCTGGTAACGGATACGTTCCTTCATGTTCAATCGGGTTTTGTGTCGCCATGACGAAAAAGGGATTCGGAAGCGTATGAATCTCACCATCGACGGTGACGTTCGCTTCCGCCATTCCCTCGAGTAAGGCAGATTGAGTTTTTGGTGATGTTCGGTTGATCTCATCGGCTAAGACGATGTTTCCCATTAAAGGACCCGGTCTATATTCGAACTGGCTTGTTTTCTGATTATACATCGATACACCCGTCAAATCTGACGGAAGTAGGTCTGGCGTGAACTGAACACGTTTGAAGGTCAACCCGATCGATCGGCTGAACGCACGGACGAGCATCGTTTTCCCGACTCCCGGTACGTCTTCTAATAGAACGTGACCGCCCGCTAGTAATGCTGCCAATGATTGTGTGATGACATCTTCCTTACCGATGATGACTTTCTCTACGTTGTCGATAATCGCTTGAATCTCCTTAGTGTATGTTCGCATTGTCAGGCCCCTTGCTCTCATAGTAGTTGAATTTTCTGACTTTTTATATCATCTCATATTCCGCTATACTTTTAAAGAAATACGAGCAGTTTCAAGCACGTGAAAAAGGGGGAACGCCGTAGCGTTTCCCCTTATTTGTTTCAGGAACGAACACATGCCGTGATCCGTTCTTGAACCGTGCAGTTGCACGTAAAACACGAATACATCCGTGTCAATGGACAACGTTCGTCAAGTCCGGTGATCCTCTTCTTTCAGAAGCGACATGCGATCGTTCCCTCTACATTGGTAATCATTCATGTGCATCACCATCCTTTCATATATTGAATATTACCGAATATGTTATAAATGAAACGTCGAATTTTAATTATTTTTTCCGATACCGCGCATAGGTCGTCGCGAGTGCGACCGCAAGGACCAGCCCTTTGATGATATTCAACGAATAGTATGGAACAGACAACATGACAAGACCATTTTCAAGAATCCCGACGAGACAAGCCCCGACGAGTGTGCCCAGGGCATTCGGTTTTCCTTGCCCTGCGAACGACGAGCCGATGAAGGCAGCTGCGACCGCTGGCATCAAGTAACCGGACCCGGCGTTGATTTGCGACGATCCGACTTGTGACGCAAGCAAAATCCCACCGATTGCAGCAAGTAACCCAGCAATCAGATATGCGAGTGCCCGGTAGCGGTTGACACGAATTCCCGTCAGTCGTGCGGCTTCTGGATTCCCACCGATGATATAGAGAAAACGACCGTGTCGCGTATGACTTAAAAAGACATGTGTCATAGCGACGACGACGAGCATGATGACGATGATCCAAGGCGCCTGGCTGATTTTCGCGAACGCCTCCGGAATTGTGCCGACTGTTGGTGTACCGTCTAAGCGCGGCATTCCGGCACTGATTGAACCACCACCAGTATACGTCATCGCGGCACCTTCGACGATGAACATCGTCGCAAGCGTCGCAAACAAATCCGGAATCTTAAACCAGACGATAAGTAAGATGTTCAACAAGGCGACACTTAAAGACAGAAGGAGTGCTAGACCAATCGAGACACCGAGTGGAAGACTGTACCAGACGAAGAATGAGACGACGAAGGAGCTTGCAAGTGTTGCAGTTGATCCTACGGATAAGTCAAATCCATTGATCGTCAATGAAACCGTCAAGCCGATCGCGATGATCGTCACGATGGAGATACTTCGTAAAATATTGATCAAATTCGTCCCTTGTAGGAATGTTGGAGCCGTCGTCGCAAAAAACAGGACGAGGGCAAGGATCGCGAGGACGATCCCCCAGTCGTTCAAGAATCCAAGGACCGGACGTAAACCTTTCCCCCGATTCATTTGTTTTGATACTACCTCATTCATCGTTGCCCTCCTCCTGTCGCATACCACAACAAGGTTTCTTCTAATGTATCCGCCGTCTTCGTTTCATGGACAATCCGTCCATCGAACATGACGTAGATTCGGTCCGTGACGGTCAAAAGTTCATCCCATTCACTCGTCGCGTAAAGGATCCCTTTTTGTTGTTGCGCGAGTTCGTCAATCAGACGATAGATATCTTGTTTAGCTCCGACATCGACACCTTTCGTCGGTTCATCTAAGACGAGGACAGAAACATCGGTCAGTAACCATTTTCCGATGGCGACTTTTTGTTGATTTCCACCGGATAGTTGACCTACTTCCTGTTTCACGTCTGCCACTTTGATGCCCAGCTCCTTAACCCATTTCGATGCCTGTTCGACTTCTTTACGACGATCCATCAGTCCCCAGCGGTTGACGAAATCATGAGCTGCCGCTGCTGTCAGGTTTTCTGCGACAGAATCGGCAACAAGAATTCCTTCTTTTCGCCGTTCTTCCGGAACGAGACCGATTCCCGCTTGAATCGCAGCTTGTGGATTGCAAAGGCGATGGGCTTTTCCACCTATACGAACCTCCCCTTCCTGAAACGGGCGATCACCGAATAATGCTTTGCATAATTCCGTTTTACCGGCACCGACAAGACCCGCGATACCAACGACTTCCCCTGCTTGAACCGTCAAGGAGATGTCGCGGACGTCCGCATTCGTGGCACTCTCGACCGTCAGTACGTTCGTCGCATTGATCCGTGACGTTTTCGCGACAGACGTAAGCTTACGCCCGAGCATCTGCTCAACGACAGCTTCTTTCGGGATGTCTGCCAAAAGATGTCGCGAGATGAGTTGACCGTCGCGCATGACCGAGATGGAGTCGCAAATGTCATACAATTCTTGTAGGCGGTGGGAAATGAAAATGATCCCAAGTCCCCGTTCCGCTAAACGACGCACGACTGAAAAGAGATGGCTTGTTTCCGCCTGACTGAGAGGTGCCGTCGGTTCATCCAAAATTAAAAAACGACGTTCCTGAACGAGGGCGCGTGCAATCAATACGAGTTGCTTTTCAGCAAGACGTAATTCTTCGACACGTGTCTTGACGGAAATATCCGCCTGTAATGTCGCTAACGCTTCTTTCGCACGCTGTATGTAACGGCGTTGGGATACCAAACCCGTCATTGTTCCGTCCGTCAACAGATCGAGACAGATATTCTCAGCAACCGTCAAATACGGGACAAGCGCCACATCAACCTCTTGTTGGACGAGATCGATCCCGATTCGTTTTGCATCACGCGGAGATTGAATTGACAGTTCTTTCCCGTCAAGACGGATGATTCCTTCGTCCGCTGTTTCCGCTCCAGATAAGACTTTCATCAGCGTCGACTTACCGGCACCATTCGCACCGACAAGCGCATGAATTTCACCAGACTTCACCTCAAAGGAGACTTGCTTGAGTGCCTGGACTCCCGGAAACGCAAGTGAAATCCCGGTCATTTCCAGGTGATGATTGATAGACGTCATTGTTTTTTATGGACGTCACGCAACCGGTCCATCCACGGCTCATTGAATTTATCCGACGTACTCCAACCTTTGATGATCGTATCGAGATTATACATCGTTGTGTCCTGCTTCAATGCCTTCTGCTCAACGAGTTTCGCATCGAGATCAAAGCTATCTGGTGTCTTCTCTCCGGCGATTTTCTTAGCCAGTAGTCGCATGTCCGTTTGTCCAATCAGGAATGGATCCACCGCACTCGTCGAAACCCAGTTGCTGCCTTTCTCACGCATCAGGTTGATGTCCTGATTTGAGACATCGATCGAGATCAATGGGATTTCTTGACGTTTATTATCCTTGAGCGATTTGTAAGCGCCTTTTGCGACTTCGTCCCATGCTCCCCAAACGGCATCAACGCTTCCTTTCGGGTATTTCGCGAGAATGGCATTCATCTTTGTCGCGATATCCCCTTGGACATCTTGGAAGTTCGTCGGTCCAACCGTCTCAAGCGTTTTGATTTTTCCGTCTGCTTCGTACGTCTTATAGATTTCCTGACGACGATCGAGCGGGGCAAAACCTGGTCCGAACCAGAGTTTGATGACACGGACCGGCTTTTTGTCCGTCACCTTCGTCACTTCATCGAGTGATAGCTTCGCAAGTTGATGATCGTTTTGGAACGTTTCCGTCACGCCTTGTAGAGATGCTCCTTTTTTCTTCGTGACCGTATCGAACGTCACGACCCTTAGTCCTTTATCGACTGCTGGTTTGATCATGTCATAGGCATAGTCTTCCTTACCGTGCGAGATGATGAGCCCGTCATAATCTTGCTGAATCGCTTGCGCGACCAGTTCCTTGAACTTGACATCGTTACCTTCCGAAATGAACGTGCTGACTTTAAAGCCGAGCGCTTCGCCTTCACTTCGTGCGCCATCAAGGAATTGTTTCGTATGGTCGTCCGATGCCAGGTTGCGGATGACGGCGATCTTGACGTCCGATTGAACCCCTTTTGGTACATCCTTGACGACCTTCGTCGTCGTGGCTTCTCCATTCGCACAAGCCGCTAGTAATAAGGCCGGTGCTAGGACGGCGTAAGCTAGTTTTTTCATGACATATCTCCTTATCCGAGGGGTTGAAGCCCTGTTAATTGTTCAATCGTTTCTTCATTCGGTTGCGTGATGACACCAAGTTCGGTGATGATGCCCGTGATTAAGGTGTGTGGTGTGACATCAAAAGCTGGGTTGAAGACAGCAACTCCTTCTGGTGCTGTCGCAACACCTTGGACAGTCGTCACTTCCTGCGGATCACGTTCTTCAATTTCGATCGCGTCTCCGGAAATAAGTGAGAAATCAAACGTCGAGAGCGGTGCTGCGACGTAAAACGGGATACCGAAAGCTTGAGCAAGTAATGCTAGTTGGAACGTTCCGATCTTATTCGCCGTATCTCCGTTTCGTGTAATCCGGTCCGCCCCGACGATGATTGCATCGATCTGTTTTTCTTTCAGCGTATGGGCGACCATGTTATCTGTAATTAGCGTGACATCGATGCCGGCACGTTGTAGCTCCCATGTCGTCAGTCGTGCTCCCTGCAGTAATGGTCGCGTCTCACTCGCAAAAACAGATAATTCAATGCCGCGTTCTTTTGCGATATAGAACGGCGCAAGTGCTGTTCCATAAGCAGCGGTCGCAATCGATCCAGCATTACAGATCGTTAGGATCCGGTTACCTGACTGGAACAATTCAAGTGCATGAATCCCGATTTGACGTGACGTCTGCGCATCCTGATCGTATAAGGCAATCGTCCGCTGCTCGAGCCGTTCGCGGATCTCTTCTACCGACGTCCCGTCTTGAATGATTGGATTCAATTGATCAAGGACATTTCGTAAGTTAACAGCCGTCGGTCGTGTCGCGAGTAACGTCGCTGATGTCTCAAGCAAAGTCTGCTTATAGATCGACAGTTCTGCTTCAAACCGGTACGCCTCTTGAACGAGTACGAATCCGCCAAATAAACTGATCGCAGGCGCCCCTCGGACGCGCAGTTGTTTAATCGCTTCGACCGCTTGTGCAAGATCGGTAATGACTTCATAGTGTTCTTCCTGCGGTAGACGTGTCTGATCGAGAATTGTCAAGACACGATCTTCATAACGAATACTTTGAACGAATGTACTCATCGGCTAAGTTCCTCCGTTACGTCGAAGTTTCGTAAATCATCAAATGTCCGGCATTCGGTCCGACGTTTGATTAACGCCGATCCTAAACGTAAAGCATGTTGTTTTCGTTCTAGTCGTTCCGTAATAGAACTAATCGTTTCTAAATCAGCGACTGGTGCGAGTCCGATCGTCCGACGAATCAGTTCGCAACCGGCAAAGCCGAGTGCATCCTGCAAGATCGTGCTCAGTACATCGTCGACGAGTCCCGATGTCCGGAATGGTTCGACGGCTTCGCGTTCCCATAAGGCGCGGAACGTCGAAGCGAACGTCAGCCAGAACGTATCGATGTCGCGAATCCGGGCATCACGAAGTGCTGAATAATCCGGGTATGCTGCAAAGAATAAGTGGGCGATGAACTGTCCGACATCGAATCCGAATGGACCATAAAAGGCGAATTCTGGATCGATGACTTTCGTTTCCGTTGCCGAAGCAAAGATGCTTCCTGTATGTAGATCGCCGTGTAGCAACGCATCTCCTTTTGTGATGAAAAGCGCTTCGAGTTTTGCGACTTCGCGTTTCAACTCATCGTCCGCCCACAGACGTGCCACCTCTTCTTCAAGCCCGGCTTCAATCTCGTTCGTCTCCGCGTCATGGAACGGATCCGTGAAGATTAATTTTTCCGTGATGTCGCACAAGTCCGGATTGTAGTACGTTCGGGCGACACGTTTTTTTTCAACCGGACCAAGCGCAAAGTCCGATGTATGGAATAAAGTCCGAGCGAGATAAGAACCAATATGTTCCGCAAGCAACGGATACTGTTCACCTGCGAGTAAACCGCTTCGAACGATTGTCAGATGTGAAAGATCTTCCATGACCGTATACGCCTCGTCGTGACTAGCATGAAAGACACGCGGTACGAACGGCACGGCATGCCGGGCGAATTCACGGAGTGCGGATTGCTCGATCCACGCCCGCTCGAGTGATAGTGGCCAGCTCTCACCGACGACTTTCGCGTACGGGAGTGCTTGTTTTAGAATCAATCGATGTTCACCTTCTCGAATTCGAAAGACAAGGTTCAGATTGCCGTCGCCAATCTCTTCTGCTTCGACGGTTCCGTCGCCGATCAGTCCTAGTGAGCGGACCCGTTCGATCGCGTCCTGTTCTGTAAATGCTTTGTATGTCATCTCAGTTCCCCCTGTGTGATACACGAAAAAGCGCCTCTTTTCGTCATCGAAAAGAGGCGCAGGAAAGTCACTGCGTCCTCTTATCTCTCAGACGAAACGTCTGTTGGATGTAGCACCGTGCCAAGTGGTCGGTTGCTGCGGCGTCATCGGGCCAATTCCCTCTGCCAACTCGCGATAAGAGTCGTATGTAGTTGTCGTGTGTGATATTGATTTGAATCTTACGCAATCCTCTTCTCTGCTGTCAAATCGAAATTAAGCAAAAACGGATATCGTTTTCGCTCCATATATAGAAAGAGTATTTTCAAAAAAATAAATTTTCTAAAAATAGTTTGACAAGTCGTGACTCTCATGTAAAAATTGCAATTAGATTTCACAATTTCATCCAATTCTTATCAAGAGCAGACGGAGGGACAAGCCCTACGATGTCGCAGCAACCGACCTTTTGGCACGGTGCTAATTCTTGCAGCTACTAAGCTGACAGATAAGAGTCCACGTTCGAATCATTCATGGTCTCTTGTCGCTGACGAGAGACCATTTTTTTATTGAAGGAGGAAAGACATGTCTTACATCACAGCTACTTATCAATTGACCGCCCGTGATCGACTGGAGCAACGCGCCGAACAACTCGCGCTTGGTCTGACGGTTGGTTCCTGGACGGAGCTGAATCATCTTGAGCAACAACAACTCGCCTCATTCAAAGGAGAAGTCGTACATACGGAAGAGCGCGACGGTAAAGGCTATATCACGATTCGTTACCCGGAACACAATGTATCGCGCGACTTTTCTGCGATCTTGACGACCGTCTTCGGGAAACTCTCACTCGACGGTGAAATCAAATTAACAGAACTGCTACTACCCGATACATTCACGTCGGATTTTCCAGGTGCGAAGTTCGGGATTGAAGGGGTTCGTTCCTTGATTGGTGTCGAAGATCGTCCACTGTTAATGAGCATCTTCAAAGGGGTCATCGGACGCGATTTATCGTTCCTTCGTGATCAACTCGAAGGACAACTTGCTGGTGGGATCGATCTCGTCAAGGACGATGAGATCCTATATGACAATCCGTTGACACCGACGATTGATCGGGCACGGATCGGACGTGAGGTTATCGATGCTCATTTCCACCGGACCGGTAAACGTGCGTTGTATGCGATCACACTTAGTGGTCCCGTCTTTACGCTCAAGGATCAAGCCAAACGATTGATTGACGCTGGAGCAACTGCTTTCTTGTTGAATACCTTCACATACGGACTCGACGTCTTACGTGAATTGGCAAGTGATCCGGAGATCAACGTTCCCATTTTCAATCATCCGGCTTACAGCGGTGCATTGATTGCTAGCCCGAACCACGGTGTTGCAGCGCCTGTCTTACTTGGCACATTACCGCGCGTTGCTGGTGCAGACTTAACACTATTCCCGTCACCTTACGGCAATGTCGCTCTTCCGAAGGACGTCGCCCGCGGCATCGCGGTCGAAGCGACTCGCCTCGGTCAGACGAAAGCGATTTTCCCTGTCCCTTCAGCCGGTATTCACCCAGGACTCGTTGCTCAACTCGTACGCGACTTCGGGATCGATTCCGTCATCAACGCTGGTGGTGGCGTACATGGTCATCCGCAAGGTGCTGCGGCTGGTGTTATCGCTTTTCGTCAAGCACTTGATGCGGCACTCGCAAATGAATCCCTATCGAATGCTGCGTCACGACATGAAGAATTACGAGTCGCGCTCGACGCTTGGGGGATCAAGTCATGACCTTACGAATTCTTTGTGACTTCGACGGTACCGTAACGATGCAGGATAACATCATTGCACTCATGGAGGTATTTGTGCCAGTGAATGACTTCGAACCGTTGAAACGTGGCGTGCTCGACCGGACGTTATCGATCCAAAGTGGTGTCGGGCAGATGTTCGCGCTTCTGCCGTCCGACGGTAAAGCGGACTATCTTGATTTCTTGATGGAGCGCGCCGTCATTCGCGAAGGATTTTCGGAGTTGCTTCAGTACAGTCGTCGTCAAGGAATCCATTTTTCGATTGTTAGCGGTGGAATGGACTTTTTCGTCGAACCGATCTTAGCACCGTTCCTCGAGCAAGAGCAGATTTACTGTAACATTGCCGATTTCAGTGGTCCATTCGTCCACATCGATTGGCCACACGCCTGCGATGCCCATTGCACGAATGGATGCGGCTGTTGTAAAACATCCGTTGCCCGTACATTATGCAAAGACGATGACGTCATCATCGTCATCGGTGACTCAGTGACGGACTTCGAACTCGCAAAACAAGCGGATCGTGTCTATGCCCGTGATTATCTGATCACGTTGTGTGAAGAAAATGATATCGCCTATACACCTTTTGAGACGTTCCACGATATCGTTCATGATTTAGCACGATCGGAGGTGACGATATGACATTCATGCGACGGTATGAAGAACTACGCGCCATCAAACAAGAACTTGCAGCGCGCGATTGGTTCCCTGGTACGAGTGGTAACCTCGCCATTCGGACGTCCGGTATTCCGATTGAATTTCTTGTGACGGCAAGTGGGAAAGATAAGCGGCAGACGACTCCTGACGACTTCGTTCATGTCGATGCGACCGGTCAATTGATCGGCGAGCAATCCGGGCGCCCTTCTGCTGAGACATTGCTCCATGTCGAAGTGTTCAACCGAACGAACGCCGGATGTTCCCTGCATGTCCATACGATTGCGAACAATGTGATTTCGGAGTTATATGGCGATCAGGGAAGTATCACCTTCTCCGGTCAAGAAATCATCAAGGCACTCGGTCACTGGGAAGAAGATGCGACGGTCACGGTACCGATCATTCCGAATCACGCGGACATCCCGACACTCGCTGCTGCTTTTGCGCCATATGTCACAGCGGACAGCGGTGCCGTCCTGATTCGCAATCACGGAATCACGGTCTGGGCACCGACCGCCTTTGAAGCAAAGAAACACCTCGAAGCCTTCGAGTTTTTATTCAACTATACGTTGACGTTGCAATCATGCCGTCAATCTATCTATTAAAAGGAGGAATCATCTCATGGCAACAGTCTTATTCCAAGAAACAAACACACGGTATACGGATCAAACGGAAGTCGCTGACTTCCTCGCATCGCGCGGCGTTCTTTACGAACAATGGGACGTCTCAAAACTACCAGCACCTCTCGTCGAGAACTTCACACTGACGGATGCCGACAAACAAACGATTCTCGATACGTTCGCTCCAGAAATCAAAGACGTATCAGAACGTCGTGGATATCAGACAGCTGATATCATTTCACTTTCGGATACGACACCGAACCTTGACGAGTTGCTCGTCAACTTCCAGAAAGAACATCATCACACGGATGATGAAGTCCGTTTCATCGTAAGCGGTCACGGCGTCTTCGCGATCAAAGACGAAGAAGTCGGCTACTATAACATCGAACTCAATCCCGGTGATTTGATTTCTGTTCCTGTCAATACACGCCACTACTTTACGCTCCAAGAGGATCGGAAAGTCGTCGCTGTTCGAATTTTCGTCACGACGGATGGCTGGGTTCCAATTTACGAGAACGAGACATCCACGGTCTCTTAAGAACGACAAAAGCGTTGATTTCTTCTATATAAGGAAAATCGGCGCTTTTTCTTATCTCACAAACATATCACTACATCGACACGTAACAGATATAATGAGGGAAAAGCGATTGGGGAGTGAGCAACATGCATATTCGTCCTGTAACGGAACATGATTTACCCGCCGTTCTATCCATTTATAATGAAGGCATCGAAGACCGAATCGCAACGCTTGAGACGGATCGAAAAGATTTATCGTTCATGACCCAGTGGTATGCAGAGCGTACGCATCGCTACGCTGGATATGTCGCAGAAGATGAGACAGGTGTCCTCGGCTTCATTTCTCTTGATCCGTATAACCCGCGTCCTGTCTATGCGACAGTTGGTGAGATTTCCGTCTACATTACTCGAACACATCGCGGACAAGGGATCGGGACACAGTTGTTAGAAACTGCCGAACAACATGCGCGCGATCATCAGATGCATAAGCTGATTCTCTTTACCTTCCCGTTCAATAAAATCGGACAAAAGCTCTACATCCGTTCCGGATTCCGGATTGTTGGGACATTTAAGGAACAAGGTCGCTTGAACGGCGAATACGTCGACGTCATGGCGATGGAGAAACGCTTACGATAGGATTCATTGAATGCCAGACGGGGAATAATCAATCCGAGTCATTGAGAGAGGATGAACCTAATGGATATTCAACAAATTCGTAATGCGACGCTTGTCGTCACGTATGCCAATCAAGTTTTACTGATCGATCCGTTTCTCGGCGAAAAAGGCAGTTTACCTCCTTTCGGTCAAACGCCGAATGCCGTCGCCAATCCACTCGTCGACTTACCGGTCGATGTTAAGACACTGCTCGATCCTGACGCTGTCTTCGTCACGCATCTGCACGCGGATCATTTCGATGATGCTGCAAAACAATTTCTACCCAAGCATTTGCCATTCTATGCGCAGCAAGAAGAAGACGCACGGCAAATCCGAGAAGCCGGCTTCACGAACGTCTCTTCCTTCGATTCCGGTGTGACGATCGGTGATATCCAGGTCCATCGAACAGGTGGACAGCATGGTGTCGGTGAAATCGGTGAACGAATGGGACATGTCTCCGGACTCGTCCTCACGCATCCGGACGAACCGACGCTTTATATCGCAGGTGATACGATCTGGTGTGACGAGGTCGCGCATGCGATTGAACAACATACACCAGATATCATCGTCGTCAACAGTGGGGCTGCCCAGTTCCTGACGGGAGAACCGATCACGATGTCGCAGCGTGATCTCCTTGCCGTACACGAAGCAGCAGCGGAAGCAACGATCATCGTCTCGCACCTCGAGTCCGTCAATCACTGTCTCCTGCGGCGCGACATGATTGCTGACTTTTTAGCTGCTTTCCACCTCTCTGCCCATTTCCTCATTCCGGAAGATGGCGAAACGATGTCATTTTAAGAACAAATCAAAAGTCTCTTTTCGAAATTCATCGAAAAGAGACTTTTTTCATGGAATGACCAATCCTAATAATCGAGCGAAGGCGACTGCTTGTTCTTCCGTAATGACTGCGCCCGGTAAAAATCGCGGATCGATTGTGATACCAGAGAGTTCCGTCTGCCGGAGATCAAGACCTTTTAATGGTGTTTCAATCCATTGGCTATCAGTAAGCCGGACCGCTTCGAGTTTCCAATGGGTCGGTTTCACTTCGAAGAACTGTGCTTCTTTCATCGTCGTTTCACTCCAATGCTGATGACGGACAGTACTACGAATGAACTGGGCATAGTCTGCGAGTCCTTCTTCGATCGTCAGATGATCAAGCGTACAATCTTCAAACTGAACACCCGTCATCCGGCATCCGACGAAAGACACGCGGTGAAAACGGGTTTCTTGGAAGTGACATCCTGTTAAGTCACATTGCTCGAAACGAATATCTTCGAACGAACCGCGGTCAAAGGTGAGGTTCGCGAACGAGACATTTTGAAAACATACTTGATAGGCATCGATACGTTCCGTCAGTTCGACAGGCATCGACTCCTTTTCATAACGTGCTCCTTTCAGATATGGATCGTCGATTTCGACTTGATCGAACGTCTCTGCTTGAAGCGTTTTCGGTAATTCTGGTAAACGGATAACGATCTCTTTCATAGAAATTCCCCCTTTTTCTCTCCTTTAGTGTATCAAACTCCTCTTGCATAAGGGTCAATCGTTCGAATTCCCTCTTTTTTCAACAGTTTTTTATTTTGAGACACTTTGAGACCATGCTATAGTCAAAGAAAATCAAAATAAGAACATACGTTCTTTTATGTAAAGGAGTGATTCAAATGTTTCCTTCCGTCGTTTTACCACAGAATAAACGTATTTTTTGTGTCGACAGTGTTTCCTTCTACGCCAGCTGTGAATGCCAGTATCGCAATCTCCCTCCCTTAACGACACGTCTTGCGGTCGTCTCCGATTTAAAACGAAGCGGATCCGTCATTCTCGCCGCTACTCCCGCCTTAAAAGCGCTTGGAATCAAGACAGCCGGTCGACTGTACGAAATCGAGCAATTACCCTACGCCATTCGTCGTACGATTCAACTCGTCGAACCGCGCATGCTCGCTTATATGAAAACGTCGATTCGTGTTTTAGATGTCCTGCATCAATTTGCCCCACCTGAAGCGATTCGTGTTTATTCGATTGACGAAAGTTTCATTGATATGACTGGAACCGATCGCCTGTTTGGTTCCGATCTGCAAGCTGCCAAAAAGATTCAAGAAGCGATTCTGAAGCAGACCGGCATTCATGTCCGCATCGGGATTGGTCCAAATAACGTCATCGCGAAACTGACGCTTGACTTAATCGGGAAAAAAGAAGGCATCGCACAATGTGGATACGCTGATGTCGCACGACGTCTCCATGATTTTCCGATTCGGAAGATGTGGGGAGTCGGACACCGCATGGAACAACATCTGCAGATGATGGGGATTGAAACGATCGGTGACCTTGCCATGCGCCCAGTCGAAGAGTTACATGAACGCTTCGGTGTCATCGGCGCCGAACTATGGCACCACGCTTGGGGTCTTGACGCGTCACCGACACTGCTTGCCCCTCGCCATTTGTTCGAGAAAGCCCCTCAACGGACGATTGGACACGGTGTGACCTTGATGCAGGACTATTATCAATTCGAACGTATCCGGAATGTGCTCAACGAACTCGTGCAGGATGTTGCGGCACGTTGCCGCTTTTCGAATCAAGTTGGTTGGACTGTTCATATCGGTGTCCGCTATTCTCGAAACGTCGTCCGAAGTGGCTTCTCGCGTCAAGTCCGGTTGCCTTATCCGACATCCGATGAGCGAATCATTCTGCGTCATGTCTTACAATTATTCGAACCGAATTGGCTTGACGGGGAACCCGTTCGTTTTTTATCTGTCGCAGTGGGACATCTAACTGCCGATCAAGGCACCTTACAGTTATCCTTGTTCGAGGATAATACGCGACTCTGGAAGCGGCGGCGGTTATTAAAAGCAATGGACATCGTTAACCTCCGCTACGGGAAAGGAACGATTCGTCTCGCTGTCTCGTTTCTCGATACGAGCGTCGCCAAACGGCGGCTTCGTTTCGTTGGCGGTCATCCAGGAGGTGATCTTCATGACAGCGTATCGTGATCGAGGGAATTTAAAGTGGATCCCTTTTCTCATGCCGGAGCACTTGCAATTGCTCCGGGAGTATTATGTCCAAATGCATCAGCTCGACTTGCCTGAAATCGATGAACAACTGCAAGAATCGTGGCACTTTCTACTTCAAGAGGCTTTAATAGAAGGAAACGAACTCGAAATCACGTATTATAAGGAAAGTAGCTACGTGACGGTCGTCGGTTTTGTTGAACGGCTAGAGCCTGAACGTTCTGTTCTCTTTCTGCGTGGTCGTGTTGCAGTAGAAATCTCCTTCACACGAATCGTTCGGATCGAAAACGGGTAAGCTTTCATACAGATAGCCGCTTCAAATCGTGCCCGGAAAGAAGGAATAGTCATGTTGGATTGGTTCACTTCCCTCCCCGTCGTCGTGCAAGCATTACTTGCCGGTATGATGACTTGGGGATTAACCGCACTTGGTGCGGCACTCGTTTTCGTCTTTACAACGATTGAAAAACGCGTCATGAACATGATGCTTGGTTTTGCAGCCGGTGTCATGATCGCCGCTTCATTCTGGTCTTTGCTCGCCCCAGCGATCGAATTCACGGAGCAGGACGGTGGCATCGCGTGGATTCCTGCTGCAATTGGATTCCTTGCGGGTGGATTTTTCGTCCGTCTCCTTGACTTCGTCACACCGCATTTGCACTTATCCGCACCACTTGAAACAGCTGAAGGTCCTTCAACAGGACTTAAGAAAACGACGTTGCTGTTTCTTGCGATCACGTTGCATAACATTCCGGAAGGTCTTGCGATCGGTGTCGCTTTTGGTGCCGCTGCCTTGAATATGGACGGAGCGACCGTCGCCGGGGCTTTGACACTCGCACTCGGGATTGGCATTCAAAACATGCCCGAAGGTGCTGCGTTATCGATTCCGTTACGCGGTGAAGGGATGTCGCGCCGGCGTGCCTTTCATTACGGTCAATTGTCAGCAATCGTTGAACCGATTGCCGCGATGGTCGGTGCGGCGGCTGTCTTCTTCGTTCAACCACTTCTACCATATGCGTTATCGTTTGCTGCTGGTGCGATGATTTTCGTCGTCGTCGAAGAATTGATTCCGGAATCACAAGCAGAGAACGGATCCGATTTAGCGACACTTGGTCTAATGGTCGGTTTCACGGTCATGATGATTCTCGATGTCGCTTTAGGTTGAGCTCAAAAGCAACGAGCAGTGGATTGAATCCTCCACTGCTCGTTTATCTATTCCCATTCAAATCATTATTCAATTTGAAGTTGTCCTGACCTTGTGTGATAAGCGGAGGATTTTATTCAAGATGCCGTCCTACACACAAACTTCGTCTTGAAGTTTGTGTTGCTGTCCTAAGTATTTCGTCTCTCTTGCTTTCTATGATCGAAGTGCGTCTTCACGGATCAGATTGGTCACGTTCCCTCAGACCTGCGCCCGATATTCCGATTGGTTCTATCTCACAAGAATAAAACATGATATGTTTTTACATAGCACATCATTATAGAAGGAGATTACCATGCATATCATTGAACTCTTGAAAGCTCTTTTACTCGGTTTCGTCGAAGGAATGACGGAATTCGCACCTGTCTCTTCAACAGGTCATATGATCATCGTTGATGACATGTGGTTACAAACAACCGAATTTCTCGGTAAATACTCAGCGAACACCTTTAAGGTCGTCATCCAGCTCGGATCAATCCTTGCGGTCATCGTCGTCTTTTGGAAACGTCTCTTCAGTTTGATTGGTCTGTATAAAATTGAAGGAGAACACGATGCGACAGGTACACACAAGTTAAAACTACGTCACGTTTTGATCGGTCTATTACCTGCTGCTATTCTCGGATTGTTATTCGAAGACTTCATCGATGAGAACCTCTTCTCGATTGAAACAGTCATCATCGGTCTTGCGGTCGGTGCCCTCTTGATGATTGCAGCCGACAAACTCGGACCAAAGGAACCGAAAACGACATCGCTTGATCAGATTACATATCGCCAAGCAGCATTCGTCGGTCTGTTCCAATGTATTTCCCTTTGGCCTGGCTTCTCCCGTTCTGGTTCAACGATTTCAGGAGGGGTCTTCCTCGGCATGAATCACCGGACGGCAGCTGACTTCACGTTCATCATGGCCGTACCGATCATGTTCGGTGCCAGTTTCCTCTCACTCGTTAAGAACTGGGATAACATTCATGCGAGTGATTTCGGTTTCTATGCCGTCGGATTTATCGCATCGTTCGTGTTTGCCCTCTTATCGATTCGTTTCTTCTTGAAGCTGATCAACAAGATCAAACTCGTCCCGTTCGCAATCTACCGTCTTGTCTTAGCAGCTATTCTTGCTGTCATCGTCTACATGTAAATTCTAACCGTTAGCTATTTTAGCTGACGGTTTTTTATTTTTTTTGAAACTAATTCATTCGGTTAAGGGTATATAGGGATGAGACATACTTAAAGGAGTGAACGCCATATGGCACGCAGAAGTCGGAGTCGATCAAAACTCCCATTAATCATCGGAGTCGTTGTCGTCGTCGTGATTGCGTTTTTAGCAATCGGCCAATACAACAGCCTCGTCAATGTAGAAGAAGATGTATCGAATAAATGGTCGCAAGTCGATAACCAGATCAAGCGTCGTGCGGATTTAATTCCGAACCTCGTCGAAACGGTCAAAGGTGTCGCGGGTCAAGAAGAAAAAGTATACGGCAAAGTCGCTGAAGCTCAAGCTGGTCTTGCGCGCGCCGCGTCAACCGAACAACGGATTGAAGCCGATCAACAAGTCACGTCTTCGCTTCGTGGATTGATTGCTTTGCAAACCACTTATCCGGAACTAAAATCAAGCGAACGATTCCAATCATTGATGGATACGCTGGAAGGAACAGAAAATCGTCTCGGGATCGCCCGCAAGGATTACAACGATGCCGTGACGCTTTATAACAAAAAACGTCGGAGCTTCCCAACAGCACTCTATGCCTCTGCATTCGGATTTGAGAAAAAGCCGTATTACGAAATTTCAGACAGCGACCGAGAAAATCCGACTGTCGACTTTAACAGTGATTCGAAATGATTCGGCGGTGGACGCGACTTCTGTTGAGCGCGTTCCTCGTCTTCTTCCTCTTCGTTCCGACGGCTAGTGCCGTTTCAGAACGAACGGGAGCAGCCTTTTTCATTCAAGATGATGCTCAGTTGCTCACACCGTCGGAAGAAGCCGAACTCGCGCAACTCGGTCAGGAACTCGAACAGTACACGACGGCGCAAGTCGTGCTGAAGACGGTTCCCGATCTAAAAGGACAGGACTTAAGTTCTTACGCCAATGAAACATTCCGGCGACAAGGAATCGGTCAAAAAGGAAAAGACAATGGTGTACTCGTCGTCGTCGCTCCGAACGAAAAGAATCGCCAATTTCGGATCGAGGTCGGTTATAAACTCGAAGGGGTTCTGACCGATATCACGGCCGGTCGTATCCTCGATCAATACGCGGTTCCTTATAAAGAGAATGGTCAGTATGGAAAAGCAGCAAGCGAAACATACAAAGCTGTCGTCAGTGTCATTTCAAAAGATCAGTCGCTTGAGTCGCAAGACCCTCGGAAATCTCAAAATGATGGTGGGCTTCCGCTGTGGACGAAGATTCTGATCGGTGCCGGATTACTGATCTTATTGTTCCTCGATATGAAGTTCACTGGCGGTATGTTCTTCTTTGCAATTTTGAACATTTTTTCCGCAATCATGCGCGGTGGCGGTGGTGGAAACGGCGGTAGTCGTGGTGGTGGCGGAAGTTCCGGCGGCGGTGGTGCCGAACGTTAGAAAAGGAGTCGGTTTTCATGAGGATTATCTTAGGCTATTACATACTCCTGACACTCATCGGATTTGGCTCGATGTGGCAGGATAAACGTCGAGCACGACAACATGCTTACCGGACACCGGAAGCGACACTATTGACGATTGCTTTTCTCGGTGGTGCGCTTGGTTCTTGGATCGGTATGTATACAGTCCGGCACAAGACACGGAAAGCGAAATTTCAATGGTTGGTGCCACTTGCAGCTGTGTTGCATCTCGCTTTCTGGATATTTTACACTTCACAATGAAATCATGTGACCGATAGAGAAGAGAACGTACGGAAATGCATCCGTCGTTCCCTTCTCTTTTTTATATGAGGTCAATGATTATGAAAAATAGGTTTAATTTCTTTTTCTCTCAGGGTAAAGAGTTTAACTAATTTAATAAATACATCTTTTGATGTATCGAGAGGTGGACATCTTTTATGTGGCATCCTTGCGCCGAATGTACGACATCAATCCGTTTCGTCGAAGCTGGAGCACTCCATATCCAATCACCAACACCAGAAATCTATTCCTATCAATCGTTCGAACAACTCGAACAGTTACTAACATCGCTCTTGCGTGTAGCGGATTATTCGGTATCCTGTCGCGCCACACAATCGCGTTATGTGACAGCACCCATTCTAGCTTCAGCACTTCTAGAACAACTAAAGCATCGGTCAGCAATTGATTTTATCCAACACGGTGTCATGACGAGCCATTTGCAACCGATTTATGATATTCAACAAAATGTACTCGTTGCGAATGAAGCATTACTGCGAGCAGCAGATGACAACACTCCTATCTCACCAGGTGTCCTATTCTCAACAGCATCGAAGATGGGGCTTCATTCTCGGCTTGATCAACGGGCGCGCGAAGAAGCGATTCGCGCGACACATCATATCGGTGGCACAACAAAAACGTTCATCAACTTTCTCCCTTCGACGATCTATAATCCGGAGTACTGCCTGCGCCATACGTTTGAAATCGTTGAGCGTTATCAAGTTGATCCAAGTCGGCTTGTCTTCGAAGTCGTCGAAACGGAAAAAATTGAAGACGTCAACCATTTGAAACACGTCTTCGAACAGTATAAAAAGCAAGGCATTCAAGTGGCACTAGACGATGTCGGCGCTGGTTTCTCAACACTTGATATGTTGTCCTTGCTTCAACCGGATTATATTAAGATCGATCGTTCCTTCATCGATCACTGCGATACGAACTCAGAAAACGAAGCGTTCTTACGAAAAGCCCGTTATCTAACGCGAGAAATGGGGATTCAAATCTTAGCTGAAGGCATCGAACGTCAAGAAGAACTCGATTTTTGCCGCGAACTCGGCTTTGATCTTGGTCAAGGATACCTACTCGGTCGTCCCACTCCTTACGCTCATTTGGCGAAAGCACAATAAAAATACGCACATGGACCGTCTGATTCGGAACATGTGCGTATTTTTAGGTTAAGAAGTCGAAACGGAAACTGTCTCGTTCTGTGTGATGGCATCGACTAGTTGTTCTGCTGATACGATTGGACGCAACAGACGGCACAGCTCCTCTTTCGATGTTTGAAAAGCAAGTGCTTCGACAATGTTGAGCGAAACTCCGAAATCAGTGAGGGTCGTTGGCTGCTCTTGTGCAAGAAGGTAGTCACGCAACTCTATATAATCATCATCATGTCCGAGCAGCTTCTCTTGGACGAGTAACCCGTAACCGACCTTACTCCCATGTAAGAATGTATGTGTTTCTGGATAAGGAGACAATGCGTTATGTACCGCGTGTCCGATTGCACCGCGTGTAGCCGCATCACCAAAACCTCCAATGCTTCCAGCTAATGGAATGACGGTCTCGACGAGGTATTGGATTTCAGCTTGATATTCACGAAAACGTTTTTCTGTCACATTCGTCGACAAAATGAGGTCCTTGCATCGCTCAGCTGTCCGGAGTGCCGTCTCGATGACGGGATCGCTTGCTGTAGACCCACTCAAGGCACGTGCTTCATACCATTTTGCTAGCGTATCGACGAGTCCGGCGACAAAATAATCATACGGACTCGTTGCGATGATACGATGATCGAGTAAAAGAGCTTCAATCACGACAGGAAACGTGTCAAATCGAATATACTGTCCCTGTTCGTTATACATGACACTGAGCGGAGTCCACGGGGCACAGTTCGAGACAATCGTCGGAATGACGATGACAGGACGTTGTAATTGAAACGCGACCTGTTTTGCCGTATCGATGACACTCCCACCTCCGAGTGCGAGAATCACATCATACGGAGCACATACTTGTTTGAAGAATGCCACCTGTTGATCCGTACAATGTCCTTCAAATAAAAAGCGGGGAACATCCGGTAAAGCAAAAGCAGCTGCTTCGTAGGCTTGACGTCCATGAATCAAGACTGCCGAACGGTTACCTATTATTTCTTCGAGTTGATCGAGTGCGTGTTCCTCATGTATGTATTGTAAAACAGCTTGTCGAATCACAGAATCGCCTCCTAATATTTGTTATCGCTCAGTATACGCAAAAGAACGCGCTTCGGCAATCATTCGATTTTTATAGGAGGAGCGCGTACACTAGACAAGAAAAGAATTTACTATAAAGGAGTCGATGAATCGATGCAACAGATCACGTTAAATAACGGAATCAGTATGCCCCAACTCGGATATGGTGTTTTTAAAGTACCGGAAGAAGAAGTATATGAAGCGGTCAGCGAAGCGCTTCGCGCCGGGTATCGCTCAATCGATACGGCGATGATTTATGAGAACGAAGAAGGCGTCGGTCGTGCTCTGCGTGACTCGGGTATTCCCCGGGAAGAAATCTTTCTGACGACGAAAGTCTGGAATTCCGATCATGGCTATGAAGAGACACTTGCCGCTTTTGAGACGAGTCTGCAAAAGCTCGGCGTTGATTATGTTGATTTGTATCTGATTCATTGGCCAATGCCTAAAGAAGATCGCTATGTCGAGACATGGCGAGCGCTCGAGCATCTCTATGCAGAAGGGAAGACGCGTGCCATCGGTGTCTCGAACTTCCATATTCCTCACTTGGAACGAATTTTAGCCGAAGGATCGGTTGTTCCTGCCGTCAATCAGATTGAACTCCATCCGTTTCTTAGCCAAGAAGCGATTCGAGACTTTTGCCGCAAGCAAGGTATCGTCGTCGAAGCATGGAGTCCGTTGATGAAAGGACGCGATGCGTTGACGCATCCGATCATCGTCGATATCGCCGACCGTCATCAGAAAACACCTGCTCAAGTCGTTCTCCGTTGGCACTTGCAACATGACATCGTCGCGATTCCGAAATCCGTCACACCAAGCCGGATTCGCGAAAATCTCGATGTCTTCGACTTCAGCTTGTCAGACACTGATATGCAAGCGATTGATCAATTGAACGCTAATGTGCGTACAGGATCAAATCCGGATGATAAATAAAACGAGACGATTCTCGTTTTATCTCCATACAAAAAGAAGGTACTTTTCAGATTTTATCCGAAAGGTACCTTCTTCGATTATGACCCTGACGTGTGATTCCATTCTATTATTTTAGCGGTCTAAATTATTTCCATGGTCTTGCTTGGCAATGTCATTCGATTGATGTTTGGATTGACGATGTTCTTCACCGTCTTGCGTTGCATCCTGTTCTTTTTCCTCGTATTCTGTTTCTGGACGCCGGAAATCATCATCCCGACGCATCGCAATATTCGGTTCTCGGTTTCCATCGAGCTTTTTCGAATGATCGATTGCTTGCTCGTCTTGCGGCATCTTATCGGTACCTGCGCGATGCAAATCAATCTCCGCGTGCTCTTCCTTTGAATCCTTATCAACGTCAAGCGAATTACCTGAGCCAAGCTGTGCGTTAGAATTAGCGTCTGATGACGTATGCGTTTCTTCTCCACTACCATAACGGACTTTTACATCAGGATGTGTGTTGTCTGTATTTAAATGTGGATCGAACTGGATGTCTTGGACTTCAAGTAACAGAACGAAGCCCCCACCTTCGACTTCCGTTTTTCGTTGTTCGATTTCATTATCTGATAGATCAAGTGACTCGAACAGATCATCGACTTCTTGATCACGACCTTTGTTCCCACGAATCCGGTCCATCCAAGACGGTTTTGTTGTCGCGATTTCTGCGTCCATCTGGCTACGGACGAGTGCGATATTCGACTTCTCCTTGACGATCACGTAAAAGTCTTCTTCCCGATGTCCTTGAATGTGTAGTTCGTCCATTTTTGAGATCAATTCGTCTTCTGAATAGAACGTTCCGATATATTGTTTCGTTTTCATGGATGTTCTCCCCTTATTAACACGATTTGTCATGCGTAGCTTCTATAAGGAGTATTTCCTCTTTTGCATTAAAATATGCCAAAAAATATGAGTTCCGTTAAAACGTCATCTGTTTGACATGTAAACGGTCATTCGCCGACAAGTTTTAAACCGATCGTCGCACTTAAGACAAGACCGATACAGACGAGCCGTTTCCAGTCTTTTGATTCGTTATAAAGCACCATGCTGAGAATCGCTCCGCCCGCTGCTCCAATTCCTGTCCAGACCGCGTACGCTGTTCCCATCGGTAAGCCATTCATTGCAAGCGTCAAGAATAGAAAACTGAGTCCGAACCCTGTTCCCATCAACAGTAGATTCTTCGCATTCTTATTTTGATTAAATGTATTGATCAAGACGACACCAAACATCTCAAAGATTCCGGCAATGACTAAATACACCCAACTCATGCTGATTTCTCCTCTCCACTGACTAATTTTAGACCGATGACGCCAACGAGTAAGACAGCGATCAATGCTAATTTCATCACGGAAGCCGCTTGATCGAACAACACGATGTCCGTCAAGACCGTCCCTGCCGTCCCGAGACCAACGAAGACAGCATAGACCGTTCCGACCGGTAAATGGTTACTTGCTTTAATCAATACGGTGAAGCTAACGATGATACAGATGACTGTCGCTCCCCATTCGAATGGTGTTGCCGCATGTTTTAACCCGATGACCCAACCGACTTCAAAACACGCTGCGATAATGATCCCGATCCAATACTTTGCCATAGTAATTGCCTCCTAATAGATGATTTCAAATGAAAAAGCCCGGGAGCAAGCGAGACGATTCGCTTTACTCCCGGGCTTTTATCCCTCCGTTGCATGGACAAACGTCCATGTTCCTCCCTCGGTCCAGCCGTACGGAACCCTAGAGGATACTGCCTATTTCATTCGATACGTCCACCCTAGCACGCCCTTTTTCCCGTGTCAAACAGGAATTCGTCTTCGATTTGTCTAATAGAATTAAAGTGACTTCATCTGAAAGAGGAGGATGCTGCATGCGTTATAAAATCAATGACCAACTTCGGATTCGTCGTTTTACACCGGAAGATGTAGAAGCGGTCCACGCCTATGCGTCACAACCCATCGTCAGCCAATTTCAGTCGTGGGGACCGAATTCCGAGACCGATACGAAACAATTCCTGCACGATGCACTAGAAAGTGAACTCGAGACACCAAGACGTCGTTATGTCTTTGCCGTGACATTTCCAAGTGACGTCGTCATCGGTGCCGGTGAACTCGTCATTACAGACGTGGAACATAAAATCGCCGAAATCGGATATGTCCTCTCACCCGATGAATGGGGAAATGGGTACGCGACGTCAATTGCCTCTTTCCTTCTTCAATTCGGTTTTGAAAAACTAGAATTACACCGAATCACAGCGACATGTGATCCACGGAACGTCGCTTCTGAACGTGTCTTACAAAAAGTCGGTATGACAAAGGAAGGACAGCTTCGCGAGACGGTCTATTTAGAAGACCACTGGCGCGACTCTTTAATTTACGGCATGCTCGACTGGGAATGGCAAGTCGATCATGAGGACGATGACTAAAATATGACTTCAAACGGTGTGCTTCGGCATACCGTTTTTTTATGCCCAATCTCCTATTTTTTTGATTTTCATCAATTTTTAAACAAGCGCATGCTACACTATTCCTAATGACAAATTTTAAGAATTGGAGTGAACCTCTTGATGAAAAAATGGACTGCTCATGTTGCTGGACTCGCTGCAACATTGATGTTGAGCTCGGTTCTACCCGCACCTGCTTTCGCTGAATCGCCACCTGCTCAACCGACGGCAGAAGTACAAACAGTCACAGAAACGACAGGAACGGCTTATTTGAAAGAGAATACCGCATTGCTACAAACAGCTGACTCTACCACTGTCATCCAACAACTACCAGCAGGAATGACATTCAAGACGCTCGATACGGACGGTGACTTCACTCGTGTCAGTTGGCAAGAAGGAATTGCTTATGTCGCAACAAGTGCGTTAACGCAAACAGCGCCTGTCTTCCAAAAACAAGCAACGTTGACTTCGAAAAGTCCACTTTCATTAGTCGCTTCACCTTTTGACTCCACCGTCGTGACGACACTTCCCGCTTATCAGCGAATCGATACATACGGCACTTTTGACACGTTCACACGCCTGAAATGGAAAGAGCAATACGTCTACGTACCTACGACACAACTCGAGCAACTTCCGAAATTGGTTGGAACACAGTACGTCAAACGAGCAACTTCCCTTTTCGTTGAGCCGAAGACGACAAGTACAAAGACAGCCGTCACTCAAAATCAAGCATTCGAGACATTCGGTACGGTGGGTACCTTTACGCGCGTGGCGACTGAAACAGGTTATGCCTTCGTATTGACGACTGATTTAGCAGATGCGCCGGTCGAAAATTATCCGGAAACAGGACTGCGTTATGTTAAACGAACAACTTCACTTTTCGTTGAGCCGAAGACGACGAGTACGAAGACAGCCATCGTTCAAAATCAAGCATTCGAAACGTTTGGGACGACGGGTACTTTTACGCGTGTGGCGACTAAAACGGGTTACGCTTTCGTATTGACGACTGATTTAGCTGATACGCCAATCGTGAACCATCCGGAAACAGGGCTACGTTACGTCCAACAGCAGACGACGGTCTATGCTACTGCGACTACGAAAGGAAAAGTCGTACAATCGCTTCCTGTGAATACTTCGCTTCAAACGTACGGCATCGAGGGTTCATTTACACGAATCAAACGAAACGACGAGTATGCCTATGTGCTGACGGCACATCTTGGGACACTAAAGTACTATCCGAAGACCGCACGCCTCTATGTTCAGCGCGCTACACCGATCTATTCGGATGCCAAATCTTCAAGTCCTATCTTAAAGCAACATCAAACGAATACTTTACTGACCGTTTACGGGACGAACGGTGTCTATAGTCGAATCAACTTCCGCGGGATTCATGCTTACGTCAAGACAGCTGATCTCGGTACTGGAAAAGTCTATGCATCAACCGGGACACGATACGCGAAACGCAACCTGTCTGTTTATACGTCGGCTTCGACGAGCAGTAAAACAGTCTATACTGTTAAACGGGCTGATCAATTGACGATTTACGGAACGAGCGGTAGTTACACACGCTTGAAAAAAGGATCGATCTACGGTTACGTCAAGACGACGGATCTCGTCACGAAAAAGCCGGATCTGTATGATGTCTCTGGTCAACGTTACGTGACAGAAGACGACGTCGTCATCCGGTCGCAGGCAAAACTGTCGGGTAAAAAAATCGGTACATTAAAAAAAGGTGCCTCGATCTCGATCTACGGAAAAAGCGGTTATTATACACGTGTCAAATACAAAAATACCTTTGGTTTCGTCGATTCGAGTCGTATCGGACTGAACAAACCGATGGCAAAAGCAAAAAAAGGGACGACGTTTTATGTTCATCTAGATCAAACTCCCCTCTTCTCTGCCGACGTCGCTTACAGTCGTCCGGCCGCTTATTTGAAGAAAGGGACGAAATTAGTCGGTTTGAAATCGATTGATGATGACTTTTGGCAAGTCCGCTTAGTCAGTGGTCAAACCGGTTATGTCCTCAACCCTTATATCAGCACGAGTAAACCCGATATGAGCCTGGCACAAAAAGCGATCGACCGGGCGAAAATCTATACCGTCAAACAGACGACATCCTTTTTCGCAAGTCCGACGAGCCCAAAAGGCAGTGGACTTGTTGAACAAGGCAAACGCGTCTATCCGCGTCACCGGGTCGGAAATTTCTATGTCATCCAATCAGGTTGGACACCTGTCTATCTTCCGGTATCCGCCGTGACGATCACGTCGGATAAACGAGTCGTCAAAAAGAATAATACGCGTGGTGAAAAGCTGATCCAAGCAGCCGTCCAGCATATCGGAACACCCTACACATGGGGTTCGCAAGATGCCGTAAACGGTGGCTTCGACTGTTCCGGACTGATTCACTATGCGACGAACCAAGCTGGAAAATACGGTGGTCGGACGAACGTTCGTGGCTACTGGTATGGTGCGTTCTTCACGAATCGCCGGACGAGCATCTCAAGTGGTAAACGCTCAGATATCGTCTTCTTCCAGAACACCTATACAGACGGTCCATCGCATATTGGAATCATGCTTGATAACGAACACTTCATCCATGCGGGTGGTTCACAGCTGCAAATCAATTCAATCTATGAACCGCGTTGGCAGGAGCATTTCCTCGGCTTTAAATCGATGTAATAAAAAAGACGAATCCGTCGGTTTCGACGGGTTCGTCTCTTCTTATCGCAACACGTCAGAAAGTCATCTCGACGTATTTCGCCACTTGTCGGTCCATCAAGTATAATTCGATCTGTTCACGGTAGGCTTTATAGTGGTCGGATGCGATATGCGCTTCAAGCGCTTCTTCGTCCCGATACACTTCATACAACATGAATTGATGCTCATCCTCGATCGATTGGTGCAAGGAATAACGTAAGCATCCTTCTTCTTTTTGTGAAGCATGATAAACCGTTTGTAAAATCGGGAAGACTTGATCCGCAAGTCCAGCTTTGATTGTAAGTACAGCATTGACGACGATTTCTCCCATGTTACATTATCCCCTTTCGTGATTACCTGTATCTGTACCCATTTTCGCGAAAAGACACACGTTAAAGGAGCTTGAACATGCAAACTCAACTTTTTGAAGCACTCGAACAATTCGAACCGACAATGATCGCGTTACGTCGCGATTTTCATCGACACCCGGAACTCTCTTTCCAGGAAGTCCGCACACCAGAACGGATTGCCGCCTTTTACGCAGAACAGGGCATTCCTCATCAAACAGCCGTCGGAGGTCGTGGTGTCGTCGCGACGATCGAAGGCAAACAGCCTGGTCCGACGATTGCGGTCCGTGCCGATTTTGATGCTTTACCACTTCAAGAAGAGACGACGCTTGCCTTCCGGTCGATCCATCCCGGGGTCATGCATGCATGTGGACACGATGGTCATACGGCGATCGTGATGGTCCTTGCTGCTACACTCTATCCGTTACGCGATCAATTGCAAGGAACGATTCGGATCATCCACCAGCATGGAGAAGAGGTCTTTCCCGGTGGAGCAATCCAAATGATCGAAGCCGGCGTCCTCGAAGGGGTCGATGCAATTTTCGCGACACACCTCGAAAATGATTTACCGGTTGGCACGATCGGGTTCCGGGAAGGACATACATTGTGTGCGATCGACGAATTCGAAATCATCGTCCATGGTCAAGGTGGTCATGCCCAGGCACCGCATAAAACAAAAGATGCTCTCGTCGCTGGAGCGCAACTCGTCTGCAACTTACAACATCTCGTTAGTCGACGGGTTGATCCGTTTGAGCCGGCTGTTCTCGCAATCGGTTCTTTCCATGCAGGAACAGCACCAAATATCGTTACGGGTGAGGCACGCATTGTCGGGGAAATCCGAACGTTCAATGAGACACTGCGGCATCAGCTCCGGCAAGAAGTCGATCTTGTCGCTAAGACGACGTGTGCTGGCATCGGTGCTTCGTATTCGATTGACTTCACGACTGGTTACCCGGCGCTCTGGAATCACCCGGACGAGACAAAACTCGTTCAGGAAGCTGCTGCTTTCTTACCGGAAGCATCCGTCCGGGCACTCACACCAATGATGGCGGCGGACGACTTCGCACATTACTTAACACACGTCCCGGGTAGTTATTTCTTTACCGGCTCTGGCTATACGGACGGTCGCGTCAACTATCCGCAGCACCATCCACAGTACGAGATCAATGAACAAGCGTTGTTGATCGGTGCGAAGACACTTGGGGCAACCGTTTTACGTGCCTTAAATTCTAAGGATTGACTTTATTTCTTTGTGAATGGTATCATCACAACAATGATAACGAATGACATCAACTTCATATACCCTTATCAAGAGTGGACCGAGAGATCTGGATCGATGACGTCCCAGCAACCTGCGCATAGCAAGGTGCTACGACCAGCAAAGCGAAAGCTTTGGTTGATAAAAAGCGGCGACTCCTTTTGCAACCAAGCGAAGGAGTCGTTTTCGTTTTCTCGCTGTCAGACATACAATGGGGATTTCCCACGGAGAGGAAGAGACAGATGGAAAAAGCAACATTTGCAGGTGGATGTTTTTGGTGCATGGTGACACCATTTGAAGAATTACCAGGAATCGAGGGAATCGTATCAGGTTACATGGGCGGACACGTCGATAACCCGACATACGAGCAAGTCAAAACAGGAACGACGGGACACCTCGAGGTCGTCCAAATCACGTTTGATCCGAGCCTGTTCCCGTACGAGCGTTTACTTGAACTCTACTGGCCCCAAACGGATCCGACGGATGCAGAAGGTCAATTCCAAGATCGCGGTACGCAGTACGCGCCAGCAATCTTCTATCATACGGATGCGCAGCATGAAGCTGCGATTACTTCTCGTGACGCTCTTGCTGCAAGCAACCGTTTCAAACAGCCAATCGTGACGCGGATTGATACCGCTTCTGAATTTTATCCAGCGGAAGAGTACCATCAAGACTTCCATAAGAAAAATCCAGAGCACTATAAAAAAGATCGTGCTGCTTCTGGTCGCGATGCTTTCATCGAGCAGGAATGGAAAGATACGACGACGGTCTAATCACCTCGAACCACATACAGTAGCTGAGACTGATTTCAAACATCTCGTTCTTCCCTTACTTTCAGTAGAAAGTGGAGGATGATCGAGATGTTACGGGAGTCAGTTTTTTGTATGCAAACAAATGATGTCTTCTTTATCAACACCCTTACATAAATTTGTAACCGTTTACAAAAACAGTCTTTTGTTTTACGGTTAATAAAAATTAACCGGTTAAAAAGGAGATGATTGCATGGAACAAAAAGCGATTCACATATTAGAGAGCTATGAACAGTTAAAAGTGATCAGTGATCCGTTACGAACAAAAATTCTTATGTTTCTCGTCGAAAAACCACATACGGTACATCAGTTAGCCCACTTGCTGACGTTATCCCGCGCGAAGGTCCTCTATCACGTACGGGAACTTGAAAAGCATGACTTGATTCGTCTCGTCCGGACGGAAGAACAGGGCGGCAATCTATTGAAATACTATCAAGCGATTGCTCGAGGATACATTCCTGCCGATCATCTACTGAACTTCGTCGAGACAAATGAAGCGACCCGACAGTCGTATCTCGAAGTATTGGACCGGGCAAAGACACGCGTTCTAACGGCTCCGACAGCTACTTTTTCTCCTTCATCTTCGAACGTCGAGGACTGGATGAGCTTATCACTTCAAAAGGAACTGACGATGTCTGAAGCCGACTTCCAACGCTTTGCTACAAAATATCGTGCTCTATTGGACGAGTTCACACGGTCTCCTTCACTAGACGAAGAAGATAAAAAACACTTCTATATCATGTCGACTGCCTTCGCAATTGATGAACCACTGTTTGAGAACGACGAGGTCTAAATCGGAGGTGTCTTATGCTACCTGTTGAAATGGATACGGAACAATCACTGTTTAAAAATCAATCTTTTTTATTTTTATGGGGGTCCGGTATGTGCTCCGCCCTCTCCCTATCAACCTATCTGTTTGTTGAACAATGGTATGTCATCCATACGCTAAACCAGGCGTCATATCTCGGATTCGTCCTCATGGCCACCTTGTTACCCCGTATTTTTCTCATGTTGTTCGGTGGCGTCTTATCCGATCGCTATAAACGTTCAACGATCATGCGTATCTCAAGCGGTCTACGGATCAGTTTTATAATTTGCCTCCTCGTGTTACTTCATGCCGATCAGCTTACATTGCTGACGATTTTAGGATTTGCCTTTTTATTCGGTAGTGTGGATGCATTCTTTTCGCCAGCGAATGCTTCCTTACTGCCTACACTCGTTTCGAAAAAACAGCTCACTAAAGCCAATTCATTGATTCAGACATCTAATCAAATCGCTCTCTTTTCAGGTCCGATTCTTGGTGGAGTCATCCTCAGTCATTCTTCTTACTCGTACGTCTTTCTCGTGATTTTCGGAACACTCTGTCTGACGCTTCTCTTCACGTATGGTATTCGTGAATCTAAGGTCAAGCGAGCACGTCAGCATTCAGCTTTCTTTGAACTAAAAGAAGGGCTACATTACGTCTTTCACTTTCAGCAACTCAAGCAGACACTTTTTCTTGTCATCTGTGTCAATTTCTTTTTCTTTGGACCACTCTTACTCGGAATCCCCTTACTCGTTCATGATGTGCTCCAAGGAGATGCGATGGATTTAAGTTATATGCAAGGGGCTTATCAAATGGGAATGCTCGGAGGGGCGCTCTGGAGTGGTTTTGCGCAGACGAAAGCAAATGGGCTTACCTCATCGGTCCGATTAATTGGCGCCTTAGGTTTGCTTTTCTTCCTGCTTAGTCAAGCCCAGCAGATTTTGTTGTACCTGATCATCCTGTTATCACTTGGTGTCCTTTCTTCCATCATCAATATTCGCTTCATTACGTTCATCCAGTCTCAGTGTGCGGAACAGACGATGGGACGTGTCATGAGTGTCGTGAATGCCGCGTCAAACGGTCTCGTTCCATTATCTTATGCGCTTCTCTCTTTTCTACTGTCGTTTCATGTTTCAATCACGACGATCATGTTGTACTGTGGTCTTCTTATCCTTGTCCTCTCGCTTTACTTCAGAAGACGAATGGTTCATCTATTCGATTGAAATCAAGTCACAACACATAAAAACATGCGAATCTCCCGATTGAATTAGCGGGAAACGCGCATGTTTTATTTAGTCAATCTAGAACGTGAGTGTTCATCCTCGACTCCTGCAGGGAAAGAAAGCGCGAATCGCGCTTTCTTCAGGGTCAGGTAAGACCCGGCAAATCGCATGGAATGCGGGATGACGCGGCTTACCTCCCGCCTGCGGAAAGCGAGGATGACAGAAACGTTCGTCAGTCGATCGAACTAGTATCAGATTTTTTAAGAGACTTGCTTCGGTATATCCTTCGCCTTCTCTTCCGGCGCCACGACTTGATACCGCTTCAAAACGAAGATCCCACATACCATGACGGCGAGACCGACGAGCTGACCGAATGATAAATCAATTTGCGGTAAACCGAACCAGCCGAACGTATCAACAGCAAGAGCAAAGCTTAACTGCGAAATCAGAACGACAGAGATCGCGACGGACGGACCAAGCAACTGAATCCCACGCATGACACAAAAAACGACGCCGACACCGACAAGTCCACCAAACCAATAGAGTGGCGATACGTTTTGAATCTGTCCGATCGTTCCACCACGAAACAGGACATACGTGATGCTTGCTCCGATGAAGCCGACGAAGAAAACCAGCGTCGTCGTCGCCCATGCGCCGAATGCATCACTCATCCGAGCATTCAATACCGTCTGCAAACTGATTAACATTCCAGCCAATACGGCACATACAATGCCTATTATCATGTTCGTTCCTCCTTACTCATAGCTGTTACCGTTCGCTTTCTCGCGAATCCGTTCCAAATCGACGATGATGATCTTGCCACGTCGTCGAACAAGGATCTCTTCCTCACACAACTTCGTGATGATCCGGTTAAGGTGACGATAACTCGTTCCAAGCCAGTCAGCGACGTCATGTAGATTCGACGTCCGCATCTCCTGATAAAACAAACTGTCACTAGCTTCGGACGCAATCGATAATAAGTAGCCTGCAAATCGCTCCTCGACCGTATAGAGTACGTGGTGCGACGCTGATTTCGAATCGGCATACCACTTCGCTGTAATTGTTCGTAGTAAAAATTGCAGAAAGACATTCGTCGTATTGTGCTCGCGTAAAATCGCATACGGCACGCTCAACACATCGACATCGGTCACCGCCTCAACTGTATTCAACACTTCTCGTTCATTGATGAACTCGGCGTCACCAATCACTGTCAGTGGTGTTTTGAATCGTAAAATCCGTTGTTTCCCTTCTGACGAAGCAGCAGAAATTTTGACCTTGCCTGCGACGATGAAGTACATCCGGTCGATTGTCGCACCGGTCGTACAGAGGAGTTCTCCTTTTCGGAAGGTTTCTTCACGCAACCAAGCGCGCGTCTCTTCCGTTAAAATCGTATCCAGTCCATATTGTTGGATGACGGTTTCCATGTTCGTTCCCTCCCTTTAGGCAAGTGAGAAAATCGCAACTCCTGCAAGCATGAGACCCACACCAACCCACTGACCACGATTTCCTTGTTTTTTTAAGACACCGAACCATCCTTTTAAATCAATCAGAAAGGCACATAAAATCTGCGCGACGAGTAACAAACACATCGCCCATGTCATGCCGAGTTTTTGGATCGCTGTCAGTTCCGTTACGACGACTAGCACGCCAATCAAACCACCGCTCGCATAAATCCACGGTAACTGACGGAATCCGCCGATTTTCCGATCTCGTACGAAGCTATAAATGACTAAACAACCCATCAGACCAACAAAGTGGACGATCAATACGGATAACCACGGTCCGACGCCTGTCGCAAGGCGCGCATTGAATATACCTTGCAGGGCGATGAACAGACCGCTCATCAAAGCAAACACGACTCCTTGCACGTCATCTCCTCCTTTAATCTCTACACTAGAGTAGACCTTATTCGTGCCTCACTTGAAAAGGACAAATGTCCCATTTTCAAAAAAACATGAAAAACCCGCTTTCCACAAGCGGGTTTACGGGTCATCATTGTATGTTCATGTCGCAAAACGAGCAGTCGTCCGCTTCAGCTGTTCCTCTGCTTCCTCCATCATGCGCGTAAACAACTCAGCAACCGTTGGCACATCACGAATCAAACCGGCAACCAGTCCAGCGTTGACATATCCTTTCTCTTCATCGCCTTCAAGAGCGCCTGTAATATGATACGACTCATTCGTCTGATCGAGAAAAGCAGCAGGTGTCTTGGCTGTGAGCTGTTCGACGTAAGGACCATCAAGGACACGTCGGACAAATCCAACGGAGCGCCCGATGATGCGTGTATCGGTATCTGTCGCATCCGTTAAGCGCGATTTATAAACTGGGTGGACCTTCGCATCTTCCGTCGCGATCAACCGTGTTCCGAGCTGGACGCCGGCAGCACCAAGCAACAGGACAGCTGCTAGCCCACGCCCATCGCCAATCCCACCCGCTGCAAGAACCGGAATCTTGACCCGGTCGACAAGCTGCGGAATCAAAGTGAGGGTCGTCAGTTCAAGCGGGGAATTGATACCTGCCGCTTCAACTCCCTCCGCTACGAGTACATCAGCGCCTGCCTGTTCTGCCTTTACTGCCTGTTTGACTGAAGCGACAACAGCGATCGTTTTGATGCCAGCAGCTTGAAGTCGCTCTATGTATGGTGCCGGATTTCCTGCCGACAAAGAGACGACCGGAATCTTTTCTGCAATCGCGAGATCGATCAGTGCTTCCGTATAAGGAGATACACGAATCGCGATGTTCAAGGCAAATGGTTGCTCCGTCAGGGTTCGTGTCTCGTGAATCCGAGACGCTACTTCATCGACCGACAACGTACCGCACCCAAGCGTTCCGAGTCCTCCGGCATTCGACACCGCTGCCGTGAGTGCTGCATGACTAATGTTACCCATCCCTCCTTGGATCAATGGATAACGAATGTTGAATAGCTCACAAATCGGAAACATATCTTTCCTCCGTTCTCGACTCCCACCGCATGATATACTGACAGGGAATGAATAGTAGTTCATCTTATCCTAGAAATGAGGTCGTTCTGTTATGAAGATTCCGTATCAATCGATTCATCCGAACGTAGCATCCGATGTATTCATCGCTCCTGGCGCTTATCTGATTGGAGACGTCACGATCGGTTCCGAGTCTACCATCTGGTTCAACGCTGTATTACGCGGTGACGAAGGACCGATTACAATCGGCAAACGCTGCAGTATCCAAGACAACGCAACGATTCATCTGTACGAAGGCGCACCTGTCGTCATCGAGGATGAAGTGACGGTCGGACATAACGCGATTTTACACGGCTGTAAAATCGGACGTCGTTCGATCGTCGGAATGGGCGCGACCGTTCTTGATCACGCAGACATCGGTGAAGAATGCATCATCGGGGCGAACACGTTGATTCCATCAGGAAAAGTCTTCCCACCCCGTTCGCTGATCATCGGCTCACCGGGTAAAGTCGTGCGTGAACTGACGGAAGCGGACCTCGCGATGATTCAGGAGTCGATTGATTCCTATGTCGATAAAGGTTACGCTTTCCGAAACATTCTCGCAGGATCAACCGAACAAAACACATCTGAATGACACGAATGCGGGGCGGATCGCGCGATCCGTCCCGCTCTTTTGTATATCATCGTTCCGCAAACAGCGGGTGTTCTGTTGCATCATACGAAGCGCTACGTTGTGACACATCGTGTGTCTCTTCAAAGATTGATTCAAAGAAGCGGCTCGCTGGTTGCGCAAGCAGACGGTAATATTGCTCGAACAACAGTGCCGCATGGTGTCCGCTCCAAGCATCCGGTAATAGTTCTTGCGGGAGTCCCGGATCCGTGAAGAGGAATTTTCGGTACTCATGTACGAGCATCGTCCGTTCGACGAAACACTGCTCATCCGTCATTTCTCCTAGTTGGATCTGACTCTGATGGACGATGTATTGCCGGCTATAATCCGTGATGAACGTTTCGTAACGTTCCTGCAATTCCTCGAGTGGAAAAGCGCGCTCAACAAGGGATTGGTCTTGCTTCGGACCGTGGTATTCACCGACGAAGAAATCGACATACTCTTCGATTTCGTACGCTTCAATCAATCGTTCCGCCTCTTTTTCAAGCGGGTTCGGTGAAATCCAAACCCCATTCGATAGGTTGCCAAACCCACTCCACGTCAGTTCTTTGCGGAGCTCATCGCGAATCTGGCGTTTATCCTCCGGAATCGTGTACATCAGCGTCCGCCACTTCCCGTCCCAGTCGTGCGGTGTTGATCTGTAGATCCGACGTGCAGCCTCCTCCATCCGTTCCACCCCACGTGGTGTCAATGAATAGAAGCTTTTATTTCCTTGTTTCTCGGAGACGAGCCAGCCTTGTTTAACCATCCGGGACACAGCAACCCGAACGGCCTGCTCGTTATGTCCGAACTCTTTGACGAGTCGAATTAAACTCCCGACCCAGATTTGATTGCCGTAATGGCGGATATAATCGCCGTAAATCGTAAAGATCATCGATTGGGTGTTCGCACTCATGGTATTCACTCTCTCTTCAGTCGTTCATAGTGTGTATCGTTAGTATACGGGTTATTTCAAACGTCGACCATCCTCATCTTCCTTCAAAGCGTGGTGGTCGTTTTTCAGCGAAGGCTTGTAGCGCTTCCTGACGATCAGCCGTCGGAATGACGACTTCATAAGCTTCTGTTTCGAGCTGTAGTCCTTCTTCGAGTGAGACATCCCGCCCTTGATCAATCGCTCGCTTCGCTTGGCGCAAGGCGATCGGACCATTCTGTAACATCTGACCGGCAAACTCAAGACAGGTCGTCATCAACGCTTCCCGGGCGACGACGGCTGTCGCGAGTCCGTACCGTTCTGCTGTCATCGCATCGATTTTTTTCGCTGTGAAGATCAATTCCTTTGCCCGCGTCTCCCCAATCAGTCGTGGCAAGCGTTGTGTTCCACCGGCTCCTGGAATGATCCCGAAGCTAGTTTCCGTCAAGCCGACGAGTGCATCCTCGACGAGAAAACGGAAATCACAGGCAAGGATCCACTCGAACCCACCGCCGAGCGCGTGACCGTTGACGGCTGCGATTGTTGGTTGCGGCAATTGTGCGATCGAAGTGAAGACATTCCGGATCGCAAGGACATTGCGCCGGACTTCTTCTTCGTTTAAATGCACGCGTTCTTTTAAATCGGCGCCGGCGCTAAATGCTTTCCCCGTTCCCGTAAACAGGACGACCCGCGCTTCCGGGTCGACCGATAACGCATCGACTTGTTCTTGCAAAGCGACAAGCATCGGATAATCGAGACAGTTCAAACGTTCTGGACGATCAATCCGAACGATTGCGATATAGCCTTCTCGTTCTAAGTGAATCATACGAGCCCCTCCCGATCGACGACGAGTGCGATACCCTGTCCGACTCCGACACACATCGTCGCGAGACCATACGTCCGGTTCGTCCGGCGCATCTCATGCAATAATGTCGTCAAAATCCGCGCCCCACTTGCACCAAGTGGATGACCGAAGGCAATCGCACCGCCGTTGACGTTGACTTTTTCGCTTGGTAAACCAAGTGCTTCGATACAGGCAAGACTTTGAGCCGCAAACGCTTCGTTCAACTCGATTTGATCGAGCTGTTCGACCGTCAACCCTGCCCGTCGGAGGACTTTTTTCGTCGCGTCGATCGGTCCGATCCCCATGATGGCAGGTTCGACCCCTGCCGTCGCACTCGCCCGGTAATACCCAAGCGGCGTCAAACCGAGTTCGTTTGCTTTTTCTTCACTCATCAATAACAACGCCGACGCACCGTCGTTGACACCAGATGCATTCCCCGCCGTCACGGTACCGTTCGGGAATAACGGACGAAGTGTCGCCAGTTTCTCACGTGTCGTCTCAGGACGAGGATGTTCATCGCGGTCGAAGACGCTGACGTTACCTTTCCGGTCCGTTTGTGTGACCGCAACCAGTTCGTCCGTGAAGTGCTCTGCCTCGATCGCTCGTTTTGCGCGTTGTTGGCTTTCGAACGCAAAGTCGTCCTGTGCTTCGCGCGAGATTCCGTACTGACGGGCGACGTTCTCAGCTGTTTCCGGCATCGAATCCGTTCCGTATTGATCTGCTAAACGATCATTGACGAAGCGCCAACCAATCGTCGTATCGTACATCGTCTGATTGCCACGTGGGTTGGCCTGATCCGGCTTCGCGAGAACGAACGGTGCACGCGTCATGCTTTCCGTCCCACCAGCGATATAGATGTCACCTTCACCTAAGGCAATTCCGCGCGCCGCCGCGATGACGGCGTCGAGTCCTGATCCACATAAACGATTGATCGTCGTACCGGCTACTTCGACCGGTAGACCAGCTAGTAGTCCCGACATCCGGGCGACGTTCCGGTTATCTTCCCCCGCCTGATTCGCATTGCCGAAAATGACTTCCTCGATCGTCTTCGGATCGACTTGTAGATTGCGCTCAAGCAACGCTTCGATGACACGTGCCCCTAAATCATCCGGGCGAACTTGACGCAACGCGCCGTTATAGCGACCGATCGGTGTCCGAACGGCATCGATGATGGCGACCCGTTTCATGACGTCACCTCACGATTCGTGTAGTCGTAAACCCCACGACCTGTTTTACGACCGAGTCGACCGGCTTTGACATACTGTTCAAGCAGTGGTGCCGGACGGTATTTTTCACCGAGTTTCTCATGGAGATACTTTAAGTTGTGGAGTCGAGTATCGAGTCCGACCAAGTCACCCAGTTCAAAGGGTCCCATCGGATAATTCAAGCCGAGTTTGATTGCTTTATCGATCTCTTCCGGTGTTCCAAGCCCTTCTTGCAACATATAAAACGCTTCGTTTCCGACGAGCGCACTGATCCGTGAAGTCACAAAACCGGGAAACTCACGGATGACGACCGTTTCCTTCTGCATTTGACGCGCCACTTGCTCTAAGGCAGCAACCGTCTCATCCGACGTCTCAAGACCACGAACGAGCTCGATCAGTGGCATCAAATGAACCGGATTGAAGAAATGCATCGCCATGACCCGGTCCGCCCGGTTCGTAAAAGAGGCAATTTCCGTCGGACTCATCGTCGACGTGTTCGTCGCAAAGTAACAGTCCGGACGTGCATTCGCTTCTAACGTTTCAAAGACTTGCTGTTTGATGCTGAGTTGTTCCGGTACCGCCTCAATGACGAGATCCGCTTGTTGTGCCGCTGTTGCTAAATCCGTCGACAAACTTAATCGATCGAACAGTCCCTCGACTTCACTCGCGGACATTTTCCCCCGCGCGATGCCTTTCTCCGCGATGCGTTCGAGTTCTTGATAGGCACTTTCGACATACGCTTCTTTAATATCAACGAGTGTCACCTGAAATCCACGGTGTGCGGCAACGTACGCAATGCCACGTCCCATGACGCCGGATCCGACGACAACGATTTGTTCTACCATCTGATTTCCCCCTTATCCCCTGTGCTGTTAAAAAAGGCTGGACTTCCCGACGGAACTCCAGCCTTCCCTCTTGCTTATAGTCCGAACGGATTGAGTGGACGACTGCCGTAATACGACAAGATACTCTTCGTTTCTGTGTACAGATCAAGTGTTTCGATACAGAGTTCACGACCGAATCCTGATTGTTTATACCCACCAAACGGTGTACCTGGGAAAGCAGAAAACGGACAGTTGACCATGACGATACCGGCTTTGATTTGGTTGGCAACGCGCGTCGCTTTTGCACCGTCTTTTGTCCAAACCGCTGATCCGAGTCCAAACGATGTGTCGTTCGCTAAACGAATCGCTTCTTTTTCATCTTTGAACGGCATGACGACGACGACCGGTCCGAAGATTTCTTCATTGACCGCTTTCATCTCGTGCGTGACGTCCGTGATGATCGTTGGTGCGTACCAGAAGCCTTTTTCGTATCCTTCTGGTGCTGTCGCATGACCACCTGTGACGATCGTCGCTCCGTCTGCTTTCGCTGACTGGACGTATCCATCGATGACATCGACTTGTTGTTGGTCGATGATCGCTCCGACGTGTGTCCCTTTATCAAATGGATTGCCGAGAACGAGTTGTTTTGTCTTTGCGACGAATTGCTCCATGAACGCGTCGTAAATCTCTTCGTGAACATACAAACGTGAGCGTGCTTCACACGATTGACCGCTGTTATAGAAGATTCCGAACAATGAACCATCAACGGCTGCTGTCACATCTGCATCTTCAAAAACGATATTCGGTGATTTTCCACCGAGTTCGAGTGTGACTCGTTTTAGTGTTTCCGAGGCACGTCCCATGATGTCTTTTCCGACTGGCGTCGAGCCCGTGAAGGCGACTTTATCGACGTTTGGATGCTCGACGAGATGGTTGCCGATCTCGCGTCCTGAGCCTGGGATGACGTTGACGACACCTGCCGGAACGCCAGCTTCTAGACAAATCTCACCGAGAATGATCGCTGTCAACGGTGTCAATGTCGCTGGTTTGACGACGACCGAACAACCGACTGCGATCGCTGGTGCGACTTTCCAAGCTGCCATCATCAACGGATAGTTCCACGGGATGATTTGCGCACAAACACCGACCGCTTCTTTTTCTGTGTAGTTATGGAATTGTCCCGGCACGTTATTGACGACACCACGATGACCGACGATCGCACCTGCGTAGAACTCAAAGTCTTCAATCGCTTGCGTGACTTGTCCTTGTGCCGCTGCTAGTGATTTCCCTGTATCGAGAATCTCCAGTTCGACGATTTCGTTGAAGCGGGAACGCATGATGCTCGCAATCTTATTTAAGATTTGCGCGCGGCGTCCGACTGGCCACATCTTCCACTTCCCGTGATCAAACGCATCCCGTGCGGCTTGAACGGCACGATCAGCGTCTTCCTTCGACGCTTTTGCAACTTCCGCAATCACTTCACCCGTTGCCGGATTATATGTTTTAAATGTCTCGCCTGTTGCACCTTCGACTTGTTCGCCGTTAATGAGCAAATGATAGACGGACCGTTTCATTTCAAGTGTTTTTTCATGTACTGTCGACATTGTATTCACTCCTGTTCCTGTTGATTGAAAATCGGTGGGCGTTTTTCGAGAAAAGCTTGCATACCTTCTGTTTGATCGGCTGTTGCGAACAACAGATAGAAGTTTCGGCGTTCGTGCTCCATGCCATCTTGTAACGATAAATCGACGGCTTTGTTTGCTGCGTCCTTGATCAGTCGTAACGCCATGCTCGGCTGGTTCGATAACCGCTCTGCCATCGCAAGCACCGTCGCTTCAACGTCCATCGTCACTCGATTGATGATACCGAGTCGTTCCGCTTCCTCTGCCTGCATCCGGTCACCCGTGAAGAGCCATTCGAGCGCCCGCGTTCGACCAATGCATTTCGTCAAACGTTGCGTCCCGCCTGCTCCCGGCATGACGCCGAGTCCGACTTCTGGAAAACCGAACTGAGTCGCGGGATCGGCGTAGATTAAATCACAAGCGAGCGCCAGTTCGAAGCCGCCTCCGAGAACAAAACCGTGGACACCTGCGATGATCGGTTTTTTGATTCGGCTGATCCGGTCCCAGTCCGCGAACGGATCGAGGAGTTCCATCGAGATCGGTGTCGCTTCAAGCATCTCCTCGATATCAGCACCTGCTGAAAACGACTTTCCGTTTCCCGTCAAGACGATGACCGTCACCTGGTCGTCACGATCAAATATCTCCATCGCCTCGACGATTTCGCGGACCATCGTCCGGTTCAGCGCATTGTATCGTGCCGTCCGGTCGAGGCGAATTCGACCGATCCGACCAACCATTTCCGTCTTAACGTACTGTTGTGTCGGCATGGACATCTTCACCAATCATCAATGTGACGAGATCCCCCGCAAAGCTCATCAAGTCTTTCCCTGACGCTTTTCCTTCAATAGAACGCATGCCAGCTTGCATCGCTTCCTGACTTTCATAGACCATCTCGCACATTAAGTAGTACTTTCCGTCTCCACCCATTGGTGAACCAACGATTTTTGTGACGTTCATTTCTTGTAGTCCTGGAATTTTTGCTGTTAACGGACCATGGACCTCAAAGTAATGCTGATCGAATGCTTCCTTATTTTCCGGGTGTTTGTACAATGCGATTAATTTTGCCATATTGATTACCTTCCTTCACATGAGAGTAGAGACGGGTTTCATCGCCTCGAATGGATTTTTACATGATTTACAGTAGAGAATACTTCGACATGCCGTCGGTCCGAATAAGTTTTCCATCGTCACATACGTCGATCCACAATACGGACAGTCAATCTCCCACTTTCCTTGTTCGAATCGAGGGGGTGCGATGCCGAATGCTTTTAATCCTTGCATCCCTTGTTCTGTGATTCGGTCCGATGTCCACGGTGGATCAAACCGGAACTGGACATCGACCTGTTCGACGTTCGGAATCACCTGCAAGGCAGCTTCGGTATTTTTTTTAATGATTTCAAGCGCCGGACAACCGAGAAACGTTGGGAGAAGCGTGACGTGCACCGTGTAGCCATGCGCCGTCGCTTCCGCGTCCATCGTCTCGACCATGCCAAGATCTAAAATACTGACGCTATCGATTTCTGGATCCTTCACCCCATTCAGGGCTTCACGGATCGCATGCTGAAGCGTTGTCGTCATGCTTCCCTCTCCTTTCACCACGTCGCCGTTTGATCAATCAGATAGACTTCTCCGAGTGTCGCGAGTGCGTCATTCAAGTCTTCCGTGTGATCGCCGTCCCGTCCATTGCGTGTCATCTGCATTTCTGGAAGGGTCACGTTCAATTCGACGAGTAACGGCGTGATCGTCTGATACCAACGATCAAGTAAAATCCCTTGCCCTTCAATCAATCGCATCTCTTCAATCATTTGACCGTGTTCACCATAATCGAACATGTCGCCGAAGTCGTAGAGGACTTTTTCTAGGGCTGCATCCATCTTCTGCCGCGCTGTTTCCGTCGATTGATAGAGCTGGGTGAACCATGTTTGCCAGTGCAGCAAATGATAGTACAACTCCATGTTGATCTTGACGGCAGCAGCAGCAAGGGGCTCGTAACTGCTCGATTTCAACGCATCAATCCGAATCTTTTTCGCGACCGTATAGCAATAGTTCCGGACGACAGCGAATGCCCAGTCATATTCGGGTTTTTCCATATAGTAGCCGGGTCCATTGACACGTTCGACAAGAATCGAGTTCTTCCGTTCGTGTGCCAAGCGGACGTGGGCTAACGCATCGGCATTCCCTTCACCAAGTTCCTCAAGGAGTTGGTAATACATTGCCGCGTGCCCCATCGAATCTTGCGCGATCGAGGATGAAGCGACGTCCTCTTCGATATGCGGTGCAAGTCCGAGCCATTCCGAACCACGATATGCATAGAGGAAGTCATCATCTGCGAGTTGATACAGTAAGGAGGCGAGTGCCGTCCGTTCTTGTTCCGTCATTTCGAATCGCCTCCTTGCCACGACATGATTTCTTTTTCATCGAGCATCTGTTGCTCGTAATGCCGCCATTTTTTCTTCAAGTAGCCATATCCTTTAGTCGTCCGGTAGTCCTTATTATCAAGGCGTTGGAGCATCTGCTTTTCATCGGGTGACAAACCACGGATATCTTCACGTTTGACGACCCAGATATCGACGACTGGTTCCCGGCGCATGAAGTTTTCTTGTGCCATCAGTAACGCCATCTCTTTATTTGGAGCAAGTAAACTGAATTGATGCGTGAACGCCGCGTTCGGCGTCCGTTTGCTAAAGACTTCGAATTCGTGATAGAACGTCTCGTTCATCGTACCTTCCCCTCTCATGCCTTCGTTTCAGCGAGTGCATCCCGTACCCAAGCATTATTCTCATAAGATGTCCGGCGCAGATCTAGTCGCTCTTTCGAACGCGGTCCTCCACCTTGGATGATCGTCTTGAATTTCGTCCAGTCCGGCTGTGCGTATTCCCATTGCCCTGTCTCTTCATCAAAACGTAACGTCGGGTCTGGAATGACGAGTCCGAGCGAACGAATCCGCGGCACGTACTTTGTAAAGAAGTTTTGCCGGAGCTCTTCATTCGTTTTCGTCCGAATCTTATAAGCAATCGTCACGTCCTGCTTCGATGTTCCGGTCGTCTCTTTCGAGGCTGGTCCAAAGAACATCAACAAGGATTCCCACCACTCATCCAGTGATTCTTGAATCATTGCCCGCTGTTCCGGTGTTCCTTCTGCGAGTGCCATGATGATTGACTCCCCATGTTGTGCGTGGAAGACTTCCTCTGCACAGATCCGTTGCAAGGCACGCGCGTACGGTCCGTACGAAGCGCCGAGCATGTTCGTCTGCGTGATAATTGCCGCCCCATCGACAAGCCAACCAATCATTCCGGCATCGGCCCATGACCGTGTCGGCATGTGGAAGACGTTGTGAAATTTCAATCGTCCCGTAAATAAATCATCCATCAAATCCCCACGTGTCTTGCCATACGGCTTCATCAAATCCTCAACGACACGAAGCAACAATTGCCCGTGTCCCATCTCATCCTGGACCTTCGCCATGATGCCAAGTTTTCGTCGAAGCGATGGTGCTTTTGGAACCCATTCTTTTTCCGGAAGTGCACCCATGATTTCACTGATACCGTGCATCGAAATCAGTTTAATCAGTGTGTCTCGGTAAAAAGCAGGCATCCAGTCATCGGCTTCGATCTTTTCACCTTGCTCGATTCGTTCTTTGAAGCGTGCTAATTTTTCGTCTTCCGTCAGTTGGACGGGTTCGAACAGTTGTGTTGCATCATACATGCTAGTTCCTCCTTTGAATCAGACGAGTGATGTCGAGCGTCGATCAACGACCCGGACGGCTTTACCTTCCGATCGTGGTAACCCTTGATGCGGGTGACAGACGAGATCAATGGAAATGAGACATTCCGACTTGATGGCGTCACATATCGAACGCATTTGTCGTTCTGAGATATTTTCGAATTCGATATGTAGCTCAACAGCATCGAGTCCGGCTTTACGTACGAGATGGATTTGATAATGTGGCGTCACGTCCGGTTGTTGGAGCAAGACCCGCTCGATTTCTGACGGAAAGACGTTGACCCCTCGGATAATCAGCATGTCGTCCGTCCGCCCTTTGACACGTGACATTCGTGTCGTCGTCCGACCACAAGCGCACACTTTACGCGTGATTGAAGCTAAGTCGCCTGTCCGGTATCGAATGATTGGGAGCGCTTTCTTTTTCAAGCTTGTAAAAACGAGTTCCCCGACCATGCCATCTGGTAACGGTTCCCCCGTAACGGGATCGACGACTTCCGTAATGAATAAGTCATCCATGATATGCAGACCTGCTTGCTCTTGACACTCCATTGCGACACCCGGTCCCATGATTTCGCTGAGTCCATAGATATCGAGTGCCTGCAGATCAAAGGTCTGTTCGAGTGTCTGCCGCATCTCCTCAGACCAGGGCTCGGCCCCAAAGATGCCATAACGCATACTTGTTTTCCGTGGATCGATACCACGTTCAATCATGCGTTCTGCCAAGCGTAAAATATACGAAGGCGTACCACAGATTCCGTCCGGTCGGAAATCCTCGATCAATGTGATTTGGCGATCCGTGTTGCCACCGGAAATCGGTAAGATCGTCATGCCTAGTTTTTCTGCTCCTGCATGAAGCCCGAGACCACCTGTGAACAATCCGTAACCATACGCATTGTGCAGCAAATCAGCTGGTGATCCACCGGCTAAGACTAAACTGCGTGCCACGGCACCGGCCCAGTCATCTAAATCTTCTTGCGTATATCCGACGACGGTCGGTTTACCGCTCGTTCCAGACGAGGCATGAATCCGGGTGACCTGTTCTCGTTCGACGGCAAATAGTCCGAACGGATAATGATCGCGTAAATCTTGTTTACGTGTGAAGGGAAACTTTCGTAGATCCTCGATCGTTTGAAAATCGTTCGCCGTCATCTGTAAGGTCTGCAGACGTTCTTGATAGAACGGGACGCGCGTGACGTGTTCCATCGTTTGGCGCAATCGCTCCATCTGCAACTGCTCCCGCGTTTCAGCATCCATCGTTTCGTGATGTTGATCGTACATATCTGCACCTCCTCATCATGTATACAATAATAAAACGGTCGTTTGTTTTTAGTTATATGTTTAACGTACGATACGTTCACAATGTTGTCAATCTTGTTTTGTTAAATGCTCCCAAACGATTCTCCCTCTATCACTTCAACGCATCTTATCGATAAATTAATCAACATTAAACAAGAGATTTCATGATAGACAGTCTTTTTTTGGAAAATATTTTTGAAATGATTTGCTCATTTTGTAACGGGTTGATAAAATATCGTGTGACAAGTGTTATACTATTTTTGGTAAGACCACTTGGTTGAATAAAGATGCGGTGTTGTGAAAGGGGATCACGATGAAACTAGGGTTAGCTGTCGGGGATACAGCAGAGATTCAAGCGGTCGTCTCGGAAGATATGTTTGCACGATTCGAAGGTCAGCTCGTTCATCCAGCATACTCCACCGTTTCGATGGTTTATCACATGGAATGGGCAGCACGTCAACTAATCTTGCCTTACCTAGAAGCTGGTGAAGAAGGTGTTGGGGGTGCAGTTTCACTGAAGCATCTTGGTATGGCAGCGGAAGGAGCACGATTGATCATAACCGCGACAGTAACGTCGATGACCTCACGTCGCGTTGACGCGAGCATTGAAGTCCGAGACGGACAAACGATCATCGGTACAGGGGAAGTCACACAATTCATTTTAGAAAAAAGGCGGATTCAAGAAAAATTACAAAATAATGTTCCGACAAAATGAAAGCGCTTACTTATATTTGATAGAGGAGGACTCTACTATGAACATGTTAAACCCATCTACGAATCCAACGCTCTCGATCATGGAAAAAATCGCTGGTCACGAACAAGTCGTCTTTTGCAACGACCCTGTCTCGGGGTTACAAGCCATCATCGCCATTCATGATACGACGCTCGGTCCTGCTCTCGGTGGATGCCGCATGGCGCCTTATGCTTCTGTTGATGAAGCACTTGACGATGTGCTGCGTTTGTCGCGCGGTATGACGTATAAATGCGCTGCCGCTGATGTTGATTTTGGTGGTGGTAAAGCCGTCATCATCGGTAATCCAGCGACGGATAAATCACCAGAGCTTTTCCGTGCCTTCGGTCGCTTCGTCGATTCGCTCGGTGGTCGGTTCTACACGGGAACGGACATGGGCACGACGATGGATGATTTCGTTCATGCTAGCCGAGAAACATCACGGATCGTCGGCATTCCGGAAGCATTTGGTGGTAGTGGTGATTCATCGATTCCAACGGCTGAAGGTGTCGTCTATGGATTACGGGCGACGATCGAGACGTTATTCGGTTCAGATGAATTAAGTCGGGCAACCTACGCGATCCAAGGACTCGGAAAAGTCGGCTTTAAGGTCGCCGAACAACTGTTGCTCGCCGGGGCGACGATTTATGTCTCTGACGTCAATGAAGCGGCACTAGCAGCAATCGTAACCCAAGCTGAAATGACGCCTGGCACGGTTCGCGTCGTCTCGCCTCATGAAATTCATCTGACGGATGCTGATATTTTTGTCCCGTGTGCATACGGTGGTGTCATTCACGCTCAAAACATCGCGCTCTTACCGTGCAAAGCCATCTGTGGTTCGGCGAACAACCAACTCGCGGAAGAACAACTTGCTCACGTCTTGATGGATCGTGGCATCTTATATGCCCCAGACTATATCGTCAATGGTGGTGGGCTGATCCAAGTGGCAGACGAACTGTATGGAGCAAATCACGAACGGGTTCTCCTAAAAACGCGTCACATCTATGACGCAGTTCTCGAAGTCTTCAAAGAGTCGCAAGCAGAGAACATCACGACGGTCGAAGCGGCGAACCGGATGTGTGAAAAACGGATGCAGATTCGGGCGAAACACAACAACATCTTCACGAACACGACAAAACCAAAATGGGATATCCGTAACCACTGAAGGAGGGACTGACATGGAGCAACATTTTCCGATTCAACGCATTATCGATGAAGAAGGTCGTATCACCGACGCCTCAAAAGAACACGATCTGACAAAAGAGCTTGCCCTCACCCTATATGAACAGATGCACCGGATCCGGACGTTCGACCGGAAAGCGATCAACTTACAACGCCAAGGGCGCCTCGGCACTTATGCACCGTTCGAAGGACAAGAGGCAGCGCAAGTCGGTAGTGCACTCGCGTTGTCCGATCAAGACTGGTTGTTCCCGACGTATCGGGATCACGGCGCAACGTTGACGTTCGGTGCCGACATGGTGCGGACACTCCTCTACTGGAACGGTCGTGTTGAAGGTTGCGTCCCGTCTGAGAAACACATCTTTCCTCCTGCTGTGCCGATTGCAACGCAAATTCCGCATGCCGTCGGTGCCGCATGGGCGGAAAAACGAAAAGGCACGACGAACGTCGCGGTCGCCTACTTTGGTGACGGAGCGACGTCTGAAGGGGATTTCCATGAAGGAATGAACTTTGCAAGCGTCTTCCAAGCACCAGTCATCCTGTTTAACCAAAACAATCAGTTCGCGATCTCTGTTCCGATCGAAAAACAGATGCATTCTGAGACGATCGCGCAAAAAGCGATTGCCTACGGGATGCCAAGTGTTCGGATTGATGGAAACGATGCTTTTGCCGTCTATTTTACGATGCAAGCAGCTGTTGAACGTGCCCGTTCTGGTGGTGGACCAACATTGATCGAAGCCGTCACGTGGCGGTTTGGTGCCCATACGACAGCAGATGATCCAACAAAATACCGGGATCAAGCACGCTCGCGCGACCGAGTTGATCCGCTCGATCGACTCGAACACTTCTTAAAACACCAAGGCTATTTTGACGAAACATGGATGCAACAGCTGCAGGAACGGCATCAAACAGAAGTCGAAGCGGCAGTAGTTGCGATGGAGCAATTCAAGGCGCCAGACATCAATGACTTGTTCGATCATACGTACGCAACTTTACCGGTTGATGTCCAGCAACAAAAAGAAGCGTATTTGCTAGCAAGGGGGAAATGAGATGGCAACACCAATCAATCGTCAAACAGAAATGACACTCGTTCAAGCTGTCACGGATGCCCTGCGGACAAAATTGTCGGAGGATGAGACGACACTCGTTCTTGGAGAAGATGTCGGAAAAAACGGTGGCGTCTTCCGAGCGACGGACGGCTTACAAGAAGAGTTCGGTGAAGACCGGATCGTTGATACACCGCTCAGTGAAGCCGGCATCGTCGGTACATCGATCGGTCTTGCCATCAATGGCTTTAAACCGATCGTCGAGATTCAATTTCTCGGCTTCATCTACCCTGCCTATGAACAAATCATGACCCATGTCTCTCGTATCCGGATGCGAACGATGGGACGCTATAGTGTGCCGATGGTCATTCGTGCGCCTTATGGTGCCGGCATCCGGGCACCGGAAATCCATTCCGATAGTACGGAGGCGCTCTTTACATCAATGCCCGGTCTCAAGGTCGTCTGTCCGGCGACACCGTACGACGCAAAAGGGTTATTGATTGCTGCGATTGAAGATCCAGATCCCGTGTTGTTCCTCGAGTCGATGCGTAGTTACCGTTCATTCAAGGAAGTCGTACCGAGCGAGTCCTATACCGTCGAGATCGGAAAAGCGCGCTGCGTCAGTGAAGGGACGGACGTGACGTTGATCGCTTGGGGGGCAATGGTCCAAGTGGCTCACAAGGCAGCGATGACTGCACAGGAACGCGGTATCTCTTGCGAAGTCCTCGACTTACGGACGCTCTATCCGCTTGACCGGGACACAATCGCTGCTTCCGTTCAAAAGACCGGTCGTGCCGTCATCGTGCATGAAGCCGCAGCGATGGGTGGTCTCGGGAATGATCTCGTCACGTTGATCAACGATACGGCGTTTCTTTATTTACGGGCACCAATTGCCCGTGTGACAGGTTTTGATGTTCCGGTTCCACTGTTCGCCCTCGAAGACCATTACATTCCGACGCCGGAACGAGTCCTTGCGACGATTCAGCGTACGGTCGAGTTTTAAGGAGCTGAGTCCCATGATCGAAGTCAAGTTACATGATGTCGGGGAAGGTATGACGGAAGGTGAAATCGCGCATTATCTCGTTCAAGTCGGAGACCACGTCACGACCGATCAACCGGTCGTTGAGGTTGCGACCGATAAGATGGTCGCTGAACTACCGGCTCCTGTCTCCGGAATCGTCAAGGAGATCATCATTCCGGTCGGTCAGACGGTGCATGTCGGTACGACGTTGTTGCACATCGAAGCAAGTAACGCTTCTGAAGTGCCGGTCGCGGTAAAACCTGAAGTGTCGCGCGTATCTGAACCAGCGCCTGTCGCTGTCGCGGCCCCACCTGCTCAAGCATCTCCATCAAAACGTGTCCTAGCGACACCGTATACACGAAAACTTGCTCGTGACCACGGGATTGATATCGAAGCTGTGACGGCTTCGGATCCATCAGGTCGAGTTTCAGAGGACGATGTCCTTCGCTTCGTCAATGCTGCAGTTGCTCCACAGGAGACGGTTCCATCCGTCGTCGAGGAGGAGGTCACGCAACAACAAACGCCACCGGAAACGATTCCGTTCCGCGGCATTCGTAAGCAAATCGCGAAAAAGATGACCCAGTCGCTGTACACGATTCCGCACGTCACCCACTTTGAAGAAGTTGACATGACGCGCTTGCTCGCACTACGCGCAGAATGGAAAACCGCTGGACGAAATATCAACATCAATGCTTTCTTCATCAAAGCCTTGATCGTTGCCTTAAAAGACTATCCCGTCTTCCATGCCAAACTCGATGAAGCGAATGAATGTATTCGATTAGAGCAGGATTTCCACTTTGGCATGGCAACCGAGACACCAGACGGGTTAATGGTGCCAGTCATCCGTCATGCCGATCGGCTCTCACTGACGGAATTGCATGATCAACTGATTTCGTTGCAACAACGTGCTCAAAACGGTGCCTTACGTGCAGCGGACTTAAAGCCAAGTACCTTTACGATGAGCAATGTTGGTCCACTGGGCAGTACGGGGGCTACACCAATCATCAACTATCCGGAAACGGCATTGATTGCTTTCCACAAGACGAAAAAACGAGCCTGTGTCGATGAAGACGATCAAATCGTCGTCCGCTCGATGATGAATTTGTCGATGTCGTTCGATCATCGCGTCGCAGACGGGGCAACGGCCGTTGCCTTTACAAATCGATTCGTTTCACTGATTGAACATCCGACTACCCTACTTTTGGAGTTGATCTAACATGGTTGTTGGCGAACTTACACAAGAACGGGATCTCCTGATCATCGGTGGGGGTCCCGCAGGTTACACGGCAGCGATCCGTGCTGCGCAAGGCGGTCGTAAGGTGACACTGATTGAACAAGCTGAACTCGGTGGACTTTGTTTGAACCGAGGCTGTATCCCGTCCAAGGTTTATGCGCATGCGGCAGAAGAAATGTTACGCTTGCCTCATCTTGAAGACCTTGGATTCACCACCCCTACTGTCCATGACTTCAGTAAACTGAATGCTTACCGCAATCGTGTCGTGCAGCAATTACGTCAAGGTGTCGTCGCCCTCTGTCAGGCGAATCAAATCGAGCATATTTCTGGTGCAGCTTCCTTCCTGTCAGAGGACCGGATCGGTGTTGAGTCGGGACATCAGTTCGATACGTATCGATTCCAAGATGTCATCATCGCGACCGGTAGTCACAGCATCCAGCACGAGGAATCGTGCCGACTGAATGCCGAACAGCTTTATCAACTCGAGCAGTTACCAACCAGCTTATTGATCATTGGCTCCGACACATTAGCACTTGAAGCCGCAGCCTGTTTCCATGCTCTCGGTACAGAGGTGACTTTGTTTGCCGATCAATTGTCGCTTGAACCAAGCGTTGAAAAGGAACTGAAGCGGACATTCAAAAAACAAAAAATCCGTCTCGTGTCGGATGTCGTGACACAGATCGATGCTTCAGTAGACGCGACCGTCACGGTCATGAAAAACGGTGAAGAAGTCACCTATCATGGCGCCTATCTGTTCCAATCCCTCGCCCGGATTCCGAACAGTTTGACGCTCGGTCTCGAACGGATCGGCGTGACGCTTGCAGAAGACGGGACGATCCCCGTCGACGCATACGGACAAACCGATCAACCGCATATTTACGCGATCGGTGATGTGACCCCGGGTCCACAGTTCGCCACTCGTGCGATTCACGAAGCGAAGCGGACCGCAGCTCACCTGTCCGGTCAAGACGTCGATCCGACGACACCGTATTATCCGACCGTTCTGCGAACGTTTCCTCCGATTGCTTCGGTCGGGATGACGGAACAGGAAGCCCGTGAAGTCGGACATACTGTTCAGAGTGGACAGTTCCCACTAAATGCAAACGGAGCGACGACGATTGAAGGGGGCAGTGGGTTCGTCAAGGTCATCACTGACGAACAGACATCACTGATCCTTGGTATTCATATGATCGGTGACGATGCTCATCGTCTCGTCGGTCAATTCACCCAAGCAATGGAACTGACAGCGAAACGAGAAGATCTCCTCTTCCCTGTCATGGCACACCCTAGTCGAAGCGAAGCATTGACGGAATCGATGGAAGCCTTATTCAGTCAATCGATCCACCTTCCACCGCGGCAACAGATCGGTTCGCGCGCGTAATCAAAAGAGGTGTCTCTGCGCAAAAATCACTTCTTGGGGATGCGTCACTTCATTTCGTGTAGAAAGGAAAACATGGTCATGGAACTGTACTTCACTCGTTTGCACTGGAATACGCATACGTTTCCGGTCGCCGCTACAGCGGATGGTCTCTGTTATGTCGGCGCTTGGGATGAACCGGAGGATTTATTCGACGACTGGTCGCGGAAACACTTGCCTCGGGCGGAACGAATTGCTTCTGATACCGCGCTTGCTCCATATACGGAGCAACTGCTGGCCTACTTGAATCAGCAGTCGACGACACTGTCCTTTCCAATCGCACCAGTCGGTACCCCGTTTCAACTTGAAGTCTGGAATGCTCTACGTGCGGTACCGTACGGTCAAACCGCCACCTACTCCGATATCGCGGAACGTCTTTTCCGACCGAACGCGACTCGCGCGATTGGCACGGCAATCGGCAAAAATCGATTACTGCTTGCGATCCCGTGTCACCGGATTATCGGCAAAAAAGGCGATTTGCTCGGCTATCATGGTGGACTGAATATGAAGCGGACGCTACTCGCGCTCGAGCAACGTCTGTGAATTGAGACTTTTCCTTCCCTGTTCTACCACAAATAAGCCCCGCTTCCCTGTCCAATTGGACACGGGAAGCGGGGCTTATTTCAAGATACTACACTAAAATGATAAGCTGTTTTCCAGTGATAGGTCTCACCTGGTGACAACAAGATTGATGGAAAATCAGATTCATGGACTGCATTCGGATGGACTTGTGTTTCAAGGCATAAACCAAGTGATGGTCGAGCAGGAACACCGTGAACCGTATAATCGGTCAGTAGTTGCGTTCCCGTATAGAGCACGACCGCCGGCTGATTCGTCGTGACGTCGACGAAACGACCGGATACCGGATCTGCAAGTCGAAGTGTGTTATCCCGCAACACGAAGGGATGATCGTAGCCATTTCCGACAGCGATCGTCTCAGGATGCTCAAGCGTAATTCCCTTACGAATCGACTGACCGTTCCGGAAATCGAATGGGGTTCCGGATACATCCCGTTGTTCGCCTGTCGGCAAGCCGTCTGGCTGGACCGGTAAGTAACAGTCGCTTGGTAACGTCAAGACATGATCTAACACATCTCGCTTCGCATTTCCAGATAGGTTGAAGTACGTATGATTCGTCAGATTGAGTGGTGTCGTCTGATCCGTCACCGCCGACATCTCAAGTGTCAATGTCGTATCTTTTAGTCGATAAAACACATCGAGTGTGACTGTTCCCGGATAACCTTCTTCTCCGTTTGGACTTTTTAAGCGCAAATGGAATAATGTATCCGTCGCTTCGATGACATCAAACCACGCTTGATCAAATCCGTGAATTCCACCATGCAGATGATTCGCCCCGTCGTTTGCGACGAGCTGATAAACGTCTCCCGCTACTTCGAAACGTGCCTGTCCGATTCGACCAGCGACGCGTCCGACGATTGCCCCGAAGTACGGCGAGTGTTGTTGATAGTCTTTCACCGTCTCTAGACCTAAGACGACGCTTTCCAAATGACCATCCCGATCAATCGTCCGGATGTCCTGGATAATGCCGCCATAGTTCCAGAGTGTCACTTCGATGCCTTCCTGACGTAATGTATGTCGAATCAACTCTTTCTCAAGTAGTCGTGTCATCGTTGTTCCTCCACTGGTTGGCGCGTCACGAGTTGAACGAATCGTCCGAACGCCGCCTGACCTTCCTCTGTCTGTTTAAAGACACCACAGTCCTCAAGACCACGTACGAATTTTGCAGCAACTGCTTGCTCGACGTATGTCGTGACATGTTGTCCGACATACGCTTGTTTTAGTTCCTGTGCCCAGTCAGCATGAGCGACAGCTACTTCGTCGACTTCACCTGTGATGAACTGTTCGACCTGTTGCAACTCTTGAAGCAGGCGTGCCGGTAAGACTGCCAGTCCCATCACTTCGATCAAACCGATATTTTCTCGCTTGATGTGGTGAATATCGGCATGCGTATGAAAAATACCGTCCGGATGTTCTGCTGACGTCCGGTTGTTCCGTAAGACGAGATCGAGCTCGAATTGTCCATCACGTTGACGGGCGATCGGCGTCACGGTATTGTGTCGCGTCTCACCAGTATGTGAACGAATCTCTTGACTCTCATCCGTGTACGTCAACCATGTCTCATAGACGGTCGTCGCAGCATTGAGTAATGCCGACGCATCTTCACTCTTTAGACGCAACACACTCAGTGGCCAGTGTAATGTCTCCCCAGTGACTGTCGGCTGATCCGGGAACGTAAAGGATGTTAAAGTTTTTGCTCGGTCCATCGCAAACGTATAGCGTCCGCCCTGATAATGATCATGCGTCAGGATCGATCCACCGACGATCGGCAGGTCCGCATTCGAACCAGCAAAGTAATGCGGGAACTGCTCAACGAAGGCAATCAGACGTGCAAAAGCATCCCGATTGATGACCATGTCACGATGTTCCTGCGACAGGATGATGCTATGTTCATTGTAGTAGACGTATGGTGAGTATTGCAGTGCCCACGATTCTTCCATCAGTGTCAGCGGAACAACCCGGTGATTCGCACGGGCCGGATGATTCGCACGACCCGCGTAGCCGACATTTTCGACGCACAACAGACAGGTTGGATAGTTCGACGCCGTTGGTGCCTCTGTCCGAGCTGCTGCGATTTCACGCGGATCTTTTTCCGGCTTCGATAAGTTGATCGTGACATCGATCGTCCCGTAAGCCGTATCCGCTTGATAGCGTTTATTTTTAGCGATCCGCTTCGTTTGGATGTAGTTACTCGCTTGGCTCAGTTGATAGAAGTAATCTGTTGCCGCTACCGGTGATTCAGCGTACAGACGGCGGAATGCCGCCGTCACGTCAGATGGACGGGCAACGAAAATGTCCATCACATCTGCTGCGAACTGCTCTTTGTCTTCAAGACGCGCCGGCAACTGCCCACTTACGATCAACACTTCAATCATGTCGTCCAAAATATCGGGAATTGGGCGAGATGGTACGTCTGCCTGTTCTTCAAAATCGGCTTGACCGATTCGCGCTAGAATCCGGTTCCGGGCGTAGATCGCATCTTCCGGTTCAATCAAGCGTTTCTGGATCGCTTGCGCTACTAACTGTTGGATGAGTTCATTCATCGCCGTCACTCTCCTCATTCTGTCTCTCTATTAACGAACGCTCGTCCGGTACCCTTCTGGATTGTGCGCATGCCAATTCCAAGCATCACGGATGATCGTGTCGATGTCGGTGCGTTGTGGTGTCCAGCCGAGAACTTCTTTTGCTTTGGCAGATCCGGCGATTAAGATACTCGGATCCCCTGTACGACGTTCAATGATCCGTTCTGGAATCGGATGTCCCGTCACGCGACGGGCTGCTTCAATGATTTCCCGAACGGAAAACCCTTGGCTTGAACCGAGGTTAAAGATCGTACTCTCGTTTCCATCAGCCAAATAATCAAGTGCTCGCATATGGGCGTCGATCAAGTCCTCGACATGGATGTAATCACGAATACAGGTACCGTCAGGCGTTGGATAATCATCGCCATAGATCGAAATTTCTGACCGTTGTCGGTTGGCAACTTCGAGGACGAGCGGGATTAGATGGGTTTCCGGCGTATGATCTTCCCCGATTTCTCCTGTTACGCGCGCACCGGCAACGTTGAAGTAACGTAATGCGACATAACGTAAGCCATATGCTTGTTCAGACCATCGCATCATCTTCTCCATCATCAACTTCGTCTCACCATAGGCATTCGTCGGACGCGTTTCTGCTGTTTCGAGAATCGGCATCTGCTCCTGTTCACCGTATGTGGCTGCCGTCGAAGAAAAGACGATCTGTTTAATGTCATGGGCAATCATCGCTTCGAGCAACACTTGTGTCCCGTAAACGTTGTTATCAAAGTAGCGTAATGGTTCTGTCATCGACTCGCCAACGAGTGAAAAAGCAGCGAAATGGATGACCTGCTCAATCGTCTCTTCCGTAAAGACGCGATCGAGAAAAGCACGATCGCATATGTCTCCTTCATATAGACGTGCCCGCGGATGAACCGCTTCACGGTGACCGGACTGCAGATGGTCGATGACGACGACATCCTTTCCGGCATCAATCAATTGATAGACAGCATGGGAGCCGATATAACCAGCTCCACCTACGACTAAAGTTGCCATTTAGATGACCTCCCGTTCGATTTCACGTGCTCCGTCACCGACCGTCGCTGTATAGAACGTCGCTGGGTAACCGATCCGTGCTTCATATTGTTCGCCGACAGCTTGTTTGAACGCGTCGACTGCCTCGTCTTCAACAATCGCAATCGCACAGCCACCAAAACCAGCACCTGTCATCCGTGCGCCGAGCACACCCGGTTGCTCCCAAGCGGCTTCGACGAGTGTATCGAGTTCAATCCCTGTCACTTCATAATCTTCCCGTAACGAGACGTGTGAAGCATTCATCAACTGACCGAACGTCTTCAGTTCTCCCGCTTCGAGTGCCGCTAGTGCTTGAAGTGTTCGTTCATTTTCTGAAATCGCGTGTCGGGCACGACGCATCAAGATTTCGTCTTCCCATGCGACTTTCGTGAATTCTGACGTCGTCCATTGTCCAAGCGTTTCCCGTGATGTGAACTGATTGAGATAAGCGAGTGCTGCCTCACATTCCGCCCGGCGTTCATTATATTTCGAATCTGCCAGTTCACGGCGTTTGTTCGTATTCATGATGATGATCGTATATCCCGTCAAATCGAGTGGAGCATACGTATAGTCGAGCGTTTCACAATCGAGCAACAATCCCGCTCCCGCTTTCCCCATACCGATCGCAAATTGATCCATGATACCACTATTGACGCCGATATAACGGTTTTCGACCTGTTGACCAAAGCGGACGAGATCAAGACGTGGAATGTCTAATCCATACAATCGATCGAGCAAGACTCCGATGACGAGTTCAAGTGAAGCGGATGACGAAAGACCGGCTCCGTTCGGGATGTCACCTTGAATCAGGATGTCACATCCTGAATCGATTCGGTACCCTGCTTCCTGTAAGACTGTAATCATACCCTTCGCATAGTTCGCCCAACCGTGCTTCGCGTCATACGCCAGTTCTTCGAGTGCGACTTCGATGATGCCGTCCTGCTCAAAATTCAGCGAGTAGAAGCGGAAACGTTGATCGTCTCGTTTTCGTGCGATCGCATGCGTACCGAACGTCAACGCACATGGAAAGACGTGACCGCCATTGTAATCCGTATGCTCACCGATTAAATTGATCCGACCCGGGGCAAAAAAGCGATGCGTCGACGGTGAGCCAAACCGCTGTTCAAATTGTGCTTCTAACGTCTGGTCTGTCATACGATCGTCTCCTTTGATTCGAGTAGTGAGAGCGCACGATGGACCGGCTGAATCCGCAGACAGCGGGCTTCATAATCCGTCGTGTATGAGAACGTCAAGCCTTGTTGCATCAAGTAGGCACCGCTTAACGTCCGGTCCTCGACTTGGTAGCGCATTGTTGGGTCGAGTCCTTTTAGCTTAAAGTGATACTGATGTATTCCGTATTGCCGAAGTGGCGCGATCGCGAGCAAGACTGTTTCTTCTTCCGATGTATACTGCATGACGCTTGGTGTCTGTTGTGTGAAGGATGAAAGACGGTACTGGATGCCGCGTTGGATTGTCGGACGAATCGCTTGATAGGTCTCGATCCAGCCTTTTGCTTCCGCTAACTCATCCGTCGACCACTCGCTTAAGTTACCACCGATCCCGAGCGTTCCTTGCATCGAGGAGACGAAGCGTGTCGCAAGTGGTACGTTGCGTCCATTTAACCAGTTCGGTCCGTCCGTTACCCAGCAGCTCATCATCTTCGCGTTATAAGCGTAAGAGAAGTCATGCTGAATTTGTAAGCGATCGAGTGGATCCGTGTTATCACTTGTCCAGACTTGCTCCGTCCGTGCGAGGATCCCGAGATCAATTCGTCCGCCACCACCGGCACAGGCTTCGAAGTCGACCGCCGGATGCAAGCGACGCAATTCATCAAAGATCCGGTACAATGCATCGACGTGACGTTTCCATAATTCCTGTTGGCGATCCGTCTGGTCTTTTGGAACACCCGGTTCCGAGAAGGCACGGTTCATGTCCCATTTGATGTAGTCGATCGCATGACGCGTCAGCAAGTCATCCATCATCTCGAGAATGAATTGCTCAACTTCTGGTAATCCTAGATTTAAGACGTATTGATTCCGTGACGTCGTCCGAACCGCATCCCGTGCATGATAAATCCAATCCGGATGCGCCCGGTATAGATCAGAATCCGGGTTGACCATCTCCGGTTCGACCCATAACCCGAACTGTAACCCTTGTTGTTTTACATATGAGATCAAAGGCTCTAGACCATTCGGAAACTTTTCCCGATTGACGTGCCAGTCCCCGAGTCCCGCTTGATCGGAATGGCGTTCACCGAACCAACCGTCATCGACGACAAACAGTTCACAGCCGATTCCTGCTGCAAGATCGACGAGTTCACGTTGACCAGATTCCGTCACATCGAAATAGGTCGCTTCCCATGAATTATAGAGAACTGGACGATCAGTCGCACGCGGCATGATGACATCACGTTGGAACGCATGCGCATGGGCGCTCATATCTGCGAAACCGTCCGCATACCCGATGTAGAACGTCGGTGTCGTCAACTGTTGTTGATGTGATAGTTTCCAACTGAAATCAAACGGATTCATGCCACCCGATAGCTGAACGAAACCAAACGCATCTTGTTCGACGTGAATCGCCCAGTTACCCGAATAGGCAAAATGTCCGTAAACGACTTCACCGCCATCTTCTGTTGCATCCTGTTCGAGTGCAAACCAAGGATTCGCTTGATGACTCGTCACCCCGCGCCGACTTTCAATCGTCTGGCGTCCTGGTGTCACCGGTGTGATTTGTTTCTTGAACTCACCTGTCCACATCCCAGCGAAGTGATGCAGTTTTAAATTCGGTTGATGCCAACGTCCCATTGCGAAGGACTGGGCTGCTGTTAAACGAACAGGTAATCGTCCTGTATTTTCGACGACAATCGAACGACCGATGATATCGTAATCTTCAAACAGTTCATATTGCACTCCGACACGCATCTCCTGCAAGGGATCAAACAGCCAGAGCGTCAATTTCGTTTCTGTCTGCTCGGAGCGTTCAAACTGGAACTGGTGAATCCGTTGCCCGTCCTCTCTTTCCGACTTCAATGTCGGCTCCGTATACAACATCTCGCCGAATGGTACGAAATCGTACGTCGCGACGCCATCTGGTGATTCAAACGAACTGTGTGCGACGATCGGACTCGGTAACGCTTCATAATCATCTCGATATGGTAACTTGGCACCGAAATACGTGTGGATCAGCTTACCGTTCGCACCGATCGTGACGACGTGAGCGACCCGTTTCCCTTCGATGACGAAACGACGTCCTGTTACTTCAAAGATTGCCATGGTTCTCTTCCTCCTTACGTCGTCAGAATCAGTGTCTCAAGTGGTGCGAGCTGGACCGTTCCACGATATGTCCCATCTTTTGTCAATGCTTTGTATGTTCCGTCTAAAGTGACGTCCCGCGTTTCTTTCGTGTCATGGTTCATCAAGAAGAGGAAATCACGTGTTTCGCCGTGACGACGCACGATTTCAACTTGATCCGGCGCCTCGATCATCTCGATGCCGGCCTCAGTGAACGCTTGACGGTAAATTGTATCAATCATCGCATCATCAATCGATGAGCCGATGTAGGTAATCATTCCTTTATAGGCATTGCGCGTCACAGCCGCTACACCCTCGTAGAACGTATCTTCATAGACAGCGAGCGTCTCTGCTGTCGTTGGTGTGATCAAGTCACACCAGAGGCGCGCTGTTGAGGATTGTCCTGACATCTCGCCGATACCTGCCACCTGATGTTGCTGAACGGATTGAAGTGACTCATATTCGTCGATTTCAATACCCGCATACGGTGCGAATTTACCCGGTAACGTCGTCGGTACGACATGATTTTGTGCATCTTTGACACCTGTCCGGTACGTGAAGATGACGTGACCGCCTTGTTCCATGTACGCAATCAAGGCGTCATCGAACGTAGGATTCGTCAAGAAATAGAGTGGAACGATGATCAGTTTATAACGAGATAAATCATCACCTGGGAAGACGATGTCGGTTGCGACTTGTTGACGAACCGCTCCGCCATAGAAGCGGACGAACTCCGTCCTAAAATCAAACGCATCACTGTGCGGCTGATGCGTCCACGCCCAGACGTTTTCTTGATCGAAATAGACACCAACCTTCGCGTCGTAACGGCTCGCGTTAATCTCATCGCCATACGTATTCAGTTCCGTCATGATCTGTTTGACTTCTTCGAATTTCCGTTTCGGTTTTCCATCATGATCGATGATGCCGTGACAGAACTCCTCTGTTCCAAAATGAGCAGCCCGGAATCGGAAGTAGACGATCGCTTCTGCTCCTCGCGCGACTGCTTGATACGTCCAGAGACGAATATGCCCGGGTCGTGGCAAGTAACCGATTTTACTCCAGCCTTGTGCGCCACTCAACTGTTCCATGACCCAGAAGCCTTTTCCTTGCTTCGAAGAGCGGCAAAGATCATGATCGCTTGCCATCTTCTCGAACCGGTTCGGCTCCGGTAGTCCACCCCAGACCGGGTAGTTATCGAACGCGACGTAATCGAGATCTTGCGCCATTTGCTGTTGATTGACCGCCATGTCACTGTAGACGAGGTTGTGCGTGATGAAGACGTTCTCTGGGATGTAGCGACGTAAGACATCGACTTGTAATTTGTTGTAGTACGTATAGCCGTCGGCACAAAAACGATCGAAATCGACGAGCAGGGATGGGTTATGTTCCTGATAGACTTTACGCGGTACCGGGATTTGATCCCACGCCGTGTACGTCTGACTCCAGAAGACGGTTCCCCATGCTTCGTTCAAAGCATCAAGCGTTCCGTAACGGTTCTCTAACCAGCGCTGAAAAGCAGCGCGGTCGACATCACCGTAAGAACGATCCGATTTCTCATGCCCATATTCATTATCCGTTTGCCACCCGATAACACGAGGATGTTGACCGTATCGTTTCGCCATCTCTTCCGTGATCTTGACGGATAGTCGTTGGTACGTTTCGCTGTGGACCGTATAATGGCGACGAGCACCAAAGCTGATCGTCACACCGTTCTCATCGACCGGTAAGATTTCTGGATACTTCGTACACAACCACGCAGGTGGTGTCGCGGTTGGTGTCCCGAGTACGATATCGAATCCTTCCGCACTCAAACGTTCGATGACGTCATCCCAAAAACTAAAGTCATAGACGCCTTCTTCCGGCTCCATCATCGACCAAGCGAATTCTGCGAGACGAACGACGTTGACACCAAGTTCCTTCATCAGTCGGAAGTCTTCCTCCCATAGTGCTCGTGGTGTTTGTTCTGGATAATAATCGACTCCTAAATACATTGTGCTCCCCCTTACGCAAAAACAATTATTTTACTGCACCCGCCGTCATCCCTTTTTGGAAGAAACGTTGGAAGAAGATATAGAAGATCATCGTCGGTAAACTGATCAAAACAAGTGAAGCGTAGATTTTCCCTGGGTCCCCGCCAAGCGCATCCTTGAAGAAACTTGGTGCCATCGTGACTGTCTGATAAGCAGGGTCAGTCATGAACGTAAGAACCATCAAGTACTCGTTCCATGAGTTAAGGAACGCATAGATTAAAGCTGTTGCGAGCGCTGGTTTTGCGAGCGGTAGCATGACTTTGAAGAAGACTTCAAGAATCGTCGCACCATCGATATACGCTGCTTCCATCAATTCGTTTGGCAATTCATCAAAGTATCCTTTGATAAGCATCAGACCGAATGGTAAGAAGAAGGCAACTTCCGCTCCGATCAGTCCCCAGTGGTTGTTCAGCCCGTCAAATGAACGAAGCGTGAAGAACAAGGGTACGATCATCGATGCAACAGGTAACATGAGTCCAGCAAGGACCATGTTGAACAAAAGACGTTTTCCAGCAAACTCAAGCTTCGAGAAAGCGAACGCTGCGAACGCCAAAATCGTGATCGAGATGATGATCATGAAGAAAGCGACAAAGAAACTGTTGAAGACGAATGTCGGGAAGTTCGGGTTTTGCAATGTCGCAATATAGTTATCGAATCCATTGACGCGAAGACTCTCTTTGAACATGACGAAAATTGGGAATAACCAGACGATTGACGCAAGCGCCAATACGAGGTTAATCATCCAGCGGCTTTTTTTAGATTCTACATCCATGGGTCGTTCCTCCTTAGTTATCCATTTTCTTTTGTACACGCAATTGGAAGTACGTGATCAGCAAGGCGATCGTCAGTAGGATGATAGCAACAGCACTCGAGAAACCAACTTCCTGTTGCAACATCGATTTTCGGAATAGGTATGTCGAAATGAACTCTGTCGACGATCCTGGTCCACCAGCTGTCGTGATCCAGACTAAGTCAAACGTCTTCAGACCACCGATAACTCCGAGAATCGACAGAGTGAACGTCGTTCCTTTCAAGTTCGGGAAGACGATGCTCCACAGTGTCCGGAAGAATCCAGCTCCATCGATTTTTGCTGCTTCGAAGATTTCCTTCTCAATCGTCAACATTGCCATGTAGTACATGACCATCGAAGAACCCGTCCACTGGAAGATGTTGATCGCAATGACGGAATAAAGCGCGATGTCCGGATCACCAAGCCAGTTCTGCTCGAGGCTACCGAGACCAATCGCACGGAGGAACTCATTGATGTAACCAAACTGGAAATCATAAATTTGTGAGAATGCCGCACCGAGTACGACAGGACTCAAGACGACCGGAAAGAAGAAGACCGACTTCATCGCCGTCCGCAATGGTCCCGGTGTATGCAGGAAGTACGCCAAGACGAGACCGATACCAGCTTGAATCGAAACGGTCAAAATCGTGAAGATGAATGTGTTCTTCAGCGAGAGATAGAAGTCCGGATCTTGGAACATCTCAGCATAGTTGTCGAGTCCGACGAATACTTTGTCAAACGAAATCCCGTCCCACGAGAAGAACGAGTTATAGGCATTATAGAAAATCCCATAATAGATGAAGCTGACGACGAACAAGACGATCGGAGCAACGAAAGCCCATCCGACCATGTTTCGCTTCATGTTCTTTTTCTTCTTCGGTGCGGGCGGGCGTGTCGCCACCGGCTGGAGCGGTTCTGCTTTTGGTTTAATCGGCAATTCCTGTCGCTCTGTCTGCATATCGATTCCCCACTTTCCTCAAGTCCAAAAATCAGGAAGTGGCACGCAGGCGTACCACTTCACTGTCGAGTCTTATTTCGCTGATTGATCCGCTGCGTCTTGAACGCGTTGTAATGATTCTTTCGGATCTTGTCCTGTCGCGATGTTTTGAAGTTCCTTACCGAGGATATCGTTTAATTTCGTATCTCGGATACCACGGCTAGCAACCGCTTTTGCTAATGTGTCGTTTAACATCTTGTACGATTCTTTTTCGCCTTCAGATGTGAAGGCAGCGTCTGAATCGACTTTGACATCCTTGATACCAGGTGCCATTTCAAACTCACCCATGTAGACTTCTTGTCCTTTTCCTTGACTCATGAAGGCGATGAACTCTGCTGCACCTTCTTGTTGTTTCGACTCTTTATTGACACCAAGTGCCATATCGATCGATGCGATGACCGGTTGCTCTGTTCCACCTACTAAGTTCGGGAGTGGAACGAATCCGAGTTCATCTTTGATTTTCCATTTGTCTTTTTTCTCAGCTGTTGTCATCGAGTGTGCTTCCCATGAACCGATGACCCACATCGCTGCTTTTTTATCAAAGAATTGGTTCATCCCGTCATTGTATGTCGCTAGACCAAGCGCTCCTTCTTGGAAAACTTTATCTTTGAAGAGATCTTGCCAGACTTGTGCTGTTTTAACCATTTCGTCGTCTGTCCATTTTGCTTGACCCGAGAGGACTTTTTGAATGTAACCTGGTGCGACCTGGTGGCTGAGGACGTTGTAGACATCGATGTCAATCCATGCATCTTTTGCTCCGAGCATGAGTGGAATGACTTTATCGCCTGAGTCTTTAATCTTCTTGACTGCGCTGACTGTTTCTTTGTAGTTCTTCGGTGGTGTCACACCGTATTTATCAAGCATCGTCTTGTTGTACATCAAGTACGCTTGACCTGTGAAACCAATTGGAACTGCATATTGTTTGCCGTCAATCGTTGTTTGTTCGATTCCAAGCTCGACGAACTTATCTTTCCAGCCTTTACCTGCTGCTTTATCCATGTACGAATCGACCGGTACGACGCGATCCTTGTACTGCTGAATCATCGGTTCTTTCAGACCGATGATGTCTGGACCTTTACCTGACAGCATCGCGACCTGTAATTGTTTTTCGTAGTCTTCACTGTATCGTTTGAATTGAACGACGTATTTATCTTGTGATTTATTGAAAGCATCAACGACAGTTTTCCCCGCTTCTGGTTGCGGTGCCCAGCCCCACCATGTGACGATCGTCTTACCGTCTTTTGTTTTCGTTTGTTGCTCGTCTTCGCCACCACAAGCGGCGAGGAATGCGGATAATGTTAGGACTGATGCTGCAGCAACGAGTTTCGTTTTTTTGAATTTCATGTAAGAGCTCCCCTTTTATGTGTAAGTAGTCAAGCGTATCGTCTAGCGTGTTCCCCTTCGATTAGTGCTTGTCGGCACCATTCTTCGATCACCTTCGTCTGAATCGGCATTCCCTGTAGCTGAATCAATACACGGGCGATCAATCGAAGACGGTATGCCAGCGTATCGACGTCCGGTCGGACGAAGAGATATAACTCTCCACCCAGCGTCAAACAACCGGCAGAGCGCATGTGTTGCATGAGTGCGCGTAATTCAATGTATCCGCTCTCATTTTTTCGAATGTGTAGCTCGGATGAACGGATCGTCAGGACCCCTTGTACCGATGACATCCGGAATTGAAACACACCATCACGTCGTGGTCGGACGAGCACGATATCCTGCTCGTCTGTCGGGACATCGCCTGGACCCTGTTCTGTCATCTGTTGCGTTGACCGATGAAAATAAAAACCGCGGATTGCTCCGTAACGCCCGAAAGCTTCACGGTACGAAACCCATGGATCGTGTGGTTCCATTGCGCGATGCCTCCCTTTCCTGCTTCAGCTTGATTAGCCCCTGCTAACCTGCATCCACCTCCACTTAGTTGACCATGAACTTAGTAAATTAAATTTATTATCTAACTTTATATCGACTATAGCACATTGGTTTTTAACTTGTAAACGGTTTCAATAAATTATTTGTTGAATAACAAAACCGATTCCGTGTCTTGCTAGTTTGCAAGACACGGAATCGGTTCATTAAATCGTTTGAAATAAACTATTTGTCGCAAGGGCAGCCGCACTGAGTGCTCCTTGTTTTTCACCCCAGGGAACCATCTTGACATCGGTTTCACGTGAAGCAGCGGTCAACGCCGTGTGCTCGACCCGTTCCTTGATTTGATCAACGATCGTGGGTGCGAGCTCAAACATCGGTCCCCCAAGTAAAATCCGGCGTGGATTCAGGAGATGAATCGTATTCAAGACACCGATTCCGATATATTCCCCCGCCCGTTCATATGTACGAACTGCTTGTTCATCGCGTTCGTTTAACCGTTTGCGCAAATCAGCAATCGTCATGACTTGCGGATCCACGACAGCATAATCCCGTAACAATGCTTTTTCGCCTGCTAATGCTTCTAGGCATCCTCTGTTCCCACACGAACAAATCGGTCCATCGAGATCAAGACGCATATGTCCGACCTCTCCCGTAATATGATGTTGTCCGTCGACAAGCTGTCCATCGAGCACATAAGCACCCCCGATGCCTTCCCCGGCATAGAGATAAAAGAATTGTTCGACCCCAACACCTTCACCGAATAATAGCTCAAACGAAGCGAGTGCTCGAACATCGTTTTCGATGAAGACAGGATAGTCAAAGCGTGCTTCAAGTTGTACCTTCAACTCGACGTCATGCAGGTGGAAACGTGGTGCAAACAAGATGACACCTGTCTCCGGATTGACCATCCCGTGGACGGAGATCCCGATACCGTGAATCGTTCCCCGTCCTTGTGTCTGTGCAATCAAGGTCTCGCATAATCGACCAATCGCTTCAATCAATTCTTCATTCGTCTCAAAACGTCCCACGGCTTCGGACTCATGAATCGTATTACCACTTAAATCCGCGACGACTCCGATGAATTGATGACTTGTCGCATCGATGCCGATGACGTATTGCTCTGTTGCGACGAGTTCGAGCATGATCGGTTTTCGTCCCCCATTTGATATCCCAAGCTCTCGCTCCGTCACGAGTTGTTCTGCAATCAATTCACTGACGATGTTCGATACCGTCGGCTTCGTTAAGTTCGTCCGTTGTGCTAACTCAACCCGCGAAATCGGTTGATGCATCCGAATCAGTCGCAAGACGAGTGCCCGATTATAGGAACGCATCCATTTAGAATTACGCGGTGTTTCTTTCGCCATGTCCCCATCAACCCCTTTGGTCTGTCTCTTTACTATCTTCGCATATTTTGTAAGGGATTTCACGGTCTCACTTAAAAAACCGTTCATCTGCTGAACGGTTTTTGTGCACTTTCATGCTTCGTCATATGGTTGTTCTAAAATCAGGACGCGTGAACCATCCGGATTCTCGGTCAGTTCGATCTCAACGATTGCCTGACCGACGAGCAAAACGATTGGTAGAGAGGGATCATTCTCGCGAAAGAAACCGATTTTTCCATGGTGTGCGTCCATATAGTCCGCATATAAAAACGTTCCATTGACGTGCAGCTCATCCTTCATTCGATTGAACGACAAGCGCGGGACACCATACCAGGCTTCCCCGTTCAAATAAAGCAAGGGACGCTCGCCGACCGATTCATTCGTCGCCCGCCGGACCTCGATTGCTCCCGTCGTATCGTAATACAATCGATCTTGACCACGTGTCGCGATGACGATCGGATGTTTCTTATACAAGACGACTTCTAAAATTTCATCCGCTTGTTCGACGAAATAACCAGTCTCATCCGACTGGGCAAAACTAATCGTATACAACTGCATCCAGGAAACGATATCCGTCACTTGAACCGGTTTATGAAAAAGCGCAGAAACAAGTAGTGTTTCTTCCGGGGTGACAAACAGACTGACGGAGATATCCGCTAAGCGGATCGTCCGGATTTGTGTCGAAGGATACGTATGGTCATAACTCGGTACAAGCATCGCTTCATAGTGATCATCCTTTTCGACCAATTCAATCGATGGCATGCGTCGATCAAAATCCGCAATTTGAATTCGTTTCATCCGACATCTCCTCTCACTTTCACTAACAGTCTCACGCAAGTTATTACCCAATATCTGGTTTTCGTGCACTCCCCTGAATTCAAAAAATCGGAACGCATGCGTTCCGATCATTGTACGTACAGATCATATAGTAGATATAGAATGCCTCCCACGATAACCAAAAATGAAAAGATGCCCGCTTTTCCAAAAAAAACGCGATCGATGGTTTCATCCCGTTCGAATTTTGGCTTTGTCATATAGTACCGCTCCCTTTAACAAGCTCGTAGTACTTTTTTATTTCGACGTCCTCCGTTTTATCCCTTGTTACGATCTGTCATTTCACTCCATTTGCAAAGTAGATCAATGTTTCGGTTTCGTCTTCCGTCAACGATCGTCCTGTCTCTTCTGCATATAAAGTCCGCATATCCTTCAGTCGTCCTCCGGTCGCTTCCGTTACACGAATGGCTCGACGCAAAATGTTGACCTCTTCTTCAAATTCAGACTTCGGCATCGCTTCTCCATGCGACCAGACATAATAATCGGCTTCTAAACGATCGATTGCCGCTAATAAGCGCTTCGTCCGTTCGACCGTATAATTCCACTTCGATGAAAAGATATCCGCATACATCGCGTCTCCTAAGAACACGACGCGTTCTTCCGGAATGTAGACGAGTAGGCTACCAGGAGAATGATCATTTTCGACTTCAATCAGTTGGCACTGCACGCCACCTAAGTCAATTTCCAATTGTCCAGTAAAGCCAATCGTCGGTAAGACGACTTCAATATCGCGTGTCGTACCAAACTCGAGCTTGATCGCATCCGCACAAAACGGAATCTCGATTCCTTGATCCATTCGTTCTTGTAACGCTGCATCCGTCCAAGCGTATGGTTGCATCTCTTTCATGCGGGTGATTGTTTGCTGTGTTGCCATCGATGGCAGACGGAGATGTTTCATCCCAAAAATATGATCCCAGTGCCAGTGGGTCAGGGCCAATAAGTCAGGTGATCCAAGATTGTGTTTTTTCATTTCTTCTAAAAACAAAGCGGCATGGGCTGACGAGTTTCCCGCGTCAATCATCAATTGATGCTTCTCCCCACGCACGACGGCGAGAATCGGGCGATCCGTCTCGCTGACCGGTGTCTGATACCAAATCCGTGAAGTCAGTTGTTTGAAGTATTGCATGTTCTACCTCCTTATACTCTGCTCTTAGTATACGTCATGAAAAAACCGGATTCATCTAGAAGACGAATCCGGTTTGATTAGTTCTTATTTTTTGACATTTGATCGAAACGGCCACCAGACCCCTTTACCAAACGAAACTGTAATCGCTGGAATCAAGAGTGGTAAGACGATTAATCCATACAAAAGTAGACCTGTGATGACGATCGTCGCGATTTGAACGAGACTCAAGACACCAGACGGCATCATCGCTCCGAAGGTTCCTGCAAGAATGATCGCTGCCGTGATGATGACAGATCCCATCTTTTTCATCGACAGGAACATCGCTTCCTTCGTATCGAGTCCCTTGATCGTCTCTTCGCGGAAACGATCGAGTAGGAAGATCGAATAATCGATACCAAGGGCAATCAACATGACGAATCCGAAGAACGGAACAGCCCAACTGATGCCGTCATATCCGAGACCGTTGACGAAGATCAGCTCAGCGATCGACATCGACGTATAATACGTCAGCAATAACGAACCAATCATGAACAATGGCATGATCAACGAACGGAACATGATCGCTAAAATCACAAAGAGACTGATCAACATGACGGTCACTGTTCGTTTGAAATCGGCTTTCGACGTATCATTCAAGTCACTGTTGACGCTTGAAATCCCGCCATATGCGACAGTGCTGTCTTCAAACGGTGTCCCTTTAATCGTATTCGCTGTCGTCTTTTTGATTGCAGCGACGGTTTGAATCGCTTCTGGTGAATACGGATCATCTTCGAGGATGACTTCAAACTTCAATCCGGTTTGCTGATCAATCGCGTAACGGTCAATTGCTGGTTTAAAGGCCTTGTCCGATAACGTATTTTTTGGTACGAACACACCTGTCCCACGGATCGATGTCGCTTGTCCCATCTCGGTTAACAAATTCGAGATGTCATCTAGGCCATTACTAATTTTCGCAAGCCCTGTGTTTGCTTGACCAACACCATCCGCAAGTTGTGTCAGCCCACTTCCAAGTTGACCGGCTTGTGCTCCTTGTGAGGCTATTCCACTTGCTGCTTGACTGATGCCAGATTGAACTTGGCTCAATTGACCAGACAAGGCATTTAATGTCCCAATGGTTTGCGGGATATTTTGAGTCGATTGCAGACCTTGACCGACGAGCGTCAACTGTTGGTTGATCTGTCCAAGTCCGTCTGCTGCTTGTTGCAACTGACTTGCTCCTACTGAAGCCGTGTCTCCTGCCGGTAGTTGTCCTGTAATACCGTTGAGATTGTCTTCAACTGTTGTCAGACCAGACTGAACGTCCGTAAGACCGGCGGTTGCTTTCTTCATGCCGGAAGCAACTTGTTTTAATTGACGATCGACGTAGAAGTCATTAATGATTTCGCCTGTCGGACGAGAAATCGAACGAACCGATTTGACCCCGTCGATTTTCACGAGCTCACGACTCAACTGTTCCGCATAAGGAACTGTCTTTTCTGTAATCAAATCTTTGTCGCTCTTAAGAATGACATTGACCGGGAGCGACTCACCTGCTCCAAATCCATCCGAGATCGCATTCAGTCCTTTGACCGTATCATACTTCGCACCAATCTCATCGACGGTATTAAACGAGAGGTCATCATTGTACGTAAAGAGTGTCGGGACCGTGACGATCGCAACGATGATCATCGCAAGTAAAGGACGACGGATCGATAACCCACCATAATGTGACCACAGTTTGCTATCTTGGTGACTCGCTGCCTTCTTTGACGGCCAGAATAATTTTTCTTTGAGTGTCGCCATGAAGAAGGGGACAAGTGTAAATAAGACGAGTAAGAGGACGGCAATCCCAACCGCAACAGCGACCGATGATTTGAAGATTGGGAAGTCCGCAAACCCAATCGCTGAGAAACCGACAAGAACAGCAAGACCACTGATTAGTAACGTACGCCCTGCTGTCTTATACGTGTTGACGATCGCTGTCTCGACATCGTGTCCTGCCGTCAATTCTTCCTTATACCGGCTCAGTAGCAAGATACAGTAATCCGTCCCAATCCCAAACAGGATGGCAACGAGGAAGATTTGCGTATAGTTCGATACCGGGAATCCGAACCAGTCGACGAAAAAGGCGACGAGTGATTGGCTGATCAGGTACGTAAAGCCCACTGCCACAAGTGGTACGAACGGTGTGACGATGGAACGGAAGACGAGCAGAAGTAGTCCGAAAATCAACCCGACGGTAATCAGTTCCGTCCGCTTCAACCCTTCTTGTGAGCTTGTATTGACGTCATCGTTGATTAACGCTTCACCCGTTAGATAAATCGTTTGATCCTTTGGCAAGAGATCTGTCCGAATTTGTTTTGCCAGTTTGACGATTTCTTCTTGCGAACCGTCGACCGTGATTGGAACAAGGACTGTCTTTTGATCTTTTGAGACGAGCTGTCCTTCCGTCTCTTTGTTTTCAAACGGATTCAGCACATCCGTGACCGGACGATCGAGTGCTTCTAAATCTTTAACGATTTTCCCAATCGACTTTCGATCAGCATCGCTGACTTTGTCTTTGAGCGGAATAACAAGAGAGATCGTTTCTTCACTTGCTCCCGCTTTTTCTAAAATATCTGCTGCCCGCTGTGAGTCAGCGTTATTCGCAAGCTGAATCGCCCCTGCGTCCTCTGCTTGTTTTGCCAAGTTTGGTGCCGTAAATAGTAAACCTACTGTGACGATGAGCAATAATGCAAGAATTGCCCAGCGCCATTTGACGATTTGTCGCATGTCTGATTCTCCTCTTCCTTCTATTCTGTCTTTAGACGTTCAACTGCAGAATCTCTTTGATTTTCTTAAAGGTTTCGATGAACTGGATGATTTCTTCTTCCTCGACCTTTCCTTCAATCAAACTTTCGAGATACGTATAGATTTCTTGCTCCGCCTCTGTCGCAACCAATCGTCCTGCTTCGGTCAACGAGATGTACTTCGTTCGGTGATCATCTTCTCGGCGTTCGACGATGACAAGTCCTTTTTCCGTCAACTTTTTCAGCCGATTGGAAATGGCGCTTTTATGTACGCCCTGTACTGCCGCGAGACGCCCCGATGAGATTGGTCCGTATTTTCCAACGAGCTTCAACACATGGAGTTGTTCCGGTGAATACATTTGCCAAACAGGCGCTTCGACTGACTTCAGCACACGTTCAGTTCCATGGATCATGACTTCTTCGAACAGGAGGACTGCTTCACGTAAATTATCTTTCATTTTTAGTTTACCCCCTAAACTTATAAAGTTAGTTTAGCCCCTCAACTAGTACGTTGTCAACTTTAAACTGTCACAACTCACCACTGCAGAACATGACCATTTTCTGTATGATAAAAGAAGAGAGGAGCATGCTTATGTTGACTTTATTTTGGATCGCATTAGTCATTTGTCTCGTCGGACTCATCTTTACGTTGCGGATTGCTAAGCAACCAGCAGAAGAGCAGTACGATCACAAGACTTCGGCAAAAAATATGTCTTGGATGTATTTCATTTTTCTCCCGATCATTCTGATTTTATTAGGCATTTTCTATTACTTTCTAACGTGACATAAAACAGCACACATCAGCCGATGTGTGCTGTTTTATGTCACTTCAAGGTTTTCGGACGGACGATATAGATATCGCATTTTGCATAACGGGAAATGTTTTCAGAAACACTCCCAATCATGATTCGTTCCATCGCATTCATCCCGACTGCTCCGCAGACGATCAGACCCGCACCAACGCGTGGTGCGATGACCTTTGGAATCAGTGTTTTCGGAGAGCCATTTTCGATGATCAGCTCAACTGTCTCGACACCTGCTTCTCGTGCCCGCTTTTCGTAACGATCGAGCAATTCTTGTGCATATTCGGTAACGTTTTGATCAATGAAACGTTTATTGGCACGTACGTTAGCAAACGTCTGAATATCGATGACATGGGCGATGACGAGTTTAGCATGATCAAGTTTGGCAAATTTCACTGCCTTCTCAAATGCTAAATCTGCTGTCTCTGATCCGTCGACTGCTACCAAAATCGTATGATATTGGCTCTCCATCAAGATTCATCCTTTCCACACGACTCTCTTACAACATCCGATCATTTTCATTTTCAAGGGCACGGTTTTCGTGATCAAGTTTTCGTTCCGCTTCGATTCCCTCTGGCTCTGTTTCCAGAATACTTTTTGGTTCCGGCGCAGGACGAGAAGCCCCTGCTTCGTCTGCCAACAGGACATAATCGCCTTGCTGGACACGTAAGACGTGTTGCCGAATATCTGCCTCCGGCAATCCGAGTTCCGTAAAAGCAGTTTGAATTTCCTCAGCCGAAGCTGGTTTGCCTGTAAACCGCTCAAACAGCGTCCGTTTTCCAGAGACGAGTTGCGCCGCCGATTGCCCACGTAACATCGCCATATCGGTCTTGTCTTGCAACACGATATATAGATCCTCTTCTAGATAACCTGCAAAATGTAAATCCTCGATCTTACGAATTAAATCCGTTTCATTCTGATAGACACCAATCCATTGTTTTTTCCCCATGATGCACGCCTCCCCCTTTTATAACAGCTATATGGGATATACCCCAAATTCACCTAAAACATAACTAGGACGAAGAAGACTTAGGTGAATGCTGTCGAAAAAGACGTTGACGTTTCTGAAAGACGTAATAACATAGGAGTAAAACACACATTATGCCAATTCCCGCTACAATCTGTTGCAAGAGAATGAGACGTTCGTTAAACAATAGCCCAGCTAAATACCAGATGAGTGCGAGACCAAATACCCAATCTGAATGGATTGCGATGAACAGGAGTCCACCGATAACAGCTAGTGCGAGCGCACTCGTGCTCCATTGGCGTTCGGAAAGACTGAATAGAGAAGTGAACTGAAAATCCGATAAGATCCGAAATGGTAAAATCAATAGCATCGTACTGATCCAGGCAAGCAACACTGAAACTGGAGAGCGCATCCACGGCGAACGCCGGGGATGGTGTTGAATTTTCATATAGACTAAGCAAAGGCTGATGAAAGAAATCGTCGTCGAGACGAGTTCCCAAGGGGGGCCACTCATACTACTGATTCCAAGCGTCACGAGTGATAATGCAAGCCACCCTCCGATATCTTCAATCAGTTCTCGATCCGCAGGGAAGGCACGTACCGGTCGAATACACCAAATCAATAATGTCGTAAACACAACACCGGCAATGGCGTCAAAGAATGGTGCAGGAACAAGAGGTAACTTAAGAATGGTCATCGGCTGTTGCCAAACGACGCGTGCTAGCATTGCAAAGAGGAATGCTCCTACATTCATCAAGCGTAAAAATGTTAAATACTGCACGTCCCTTTTCACCTCCTCGTTCAGTCTGTTATTTAATTCCCGCTGTAGGAGTCCGAAAAACTAAAATGTCGCTTTGTTCTGTTGCCAAATTCCGGTACGATGAAAGGAAAAGGAGGAACGAGAATGGACGCATTTTTACTACCCCATCAATACAATTTCATTCGGAATCAAGTCGAGCTGCTGCAACATCAATTCGCAGCCGTTCATGACCCCGATGTTCGTGATGCTGTTCGGTACAGTGCCGCTGAAAAGATATTTGATCTATTGCCAGTACTTACACCGGAACAGGAAATCTTGTTGACGAACATTCGTGACGCTGAATCCGAACAGGATCTTCTCATGTATTTGACACGTGTGGAGCCGTTCGTCCAACCATTTCCGACCATCTCTGAATCACGAATCCGACAGCTCTTTAAAAAAACGAAAAAGCTACACGTTCCGCCACTTCACTCCTTTGAGTGGACACACACGACGTTTTTAAGCTGGAACGATACCGGAAATCGGAAAAAATATTTCGTCTATCCCTTGAATGGTGAATGGATTGGCGTAGAAGGTACCTATCTACCATCGATTCAAAAAGGGATTTGTGCGATTTGTCATACGTATAGTGATATTACACTCGTAACTGTCACGACACGCCGTTCGACTGAACAGCATCAAACGATTGGTCATTATATGTGTATCGATAGTGATGCTTGTAATCAAGCAGTGACCAAGCCGGACGTTATTGAAACGTTCTTAGCCCGTTCGCAAAAGAAATGATATACATCAAAAAACACGTTCGTATGACTGGTCCGTTTGGATCAGTATACGAGCGTGTTTTAGTACATGATTTTATTTATACCTTCGTTACCGTCGAATCATGCATACAAAATTGATTTTTCCCCCGACGTTTTGCTTCATACATTGCAAGATCTGCCTGCTCGATCAAGTCCGATCGAGAGGCTGCATGTGTAGGATAAATCGCGCCCCCAATACTTGCCGTCACAGGAAGTGGAATGATGCCATGATGAAACGGCTGTCGAAACAAGGAAACCAGGTGTTCTCCACACTGCACGACTTCTGATTCTTGTTCAACGTCAAATAATAAGACGATGAATTCATCCCCACCCTGTCTCGAAATGACCGTATTAGGCGGTAGTTTCTTTTGTAAGCGTGCCGTGACGTCGATGATGAGCTGATCTCCGACACGATGTCCGTACGTATCATTAATCTCTTTGAAGTGATCGATATCGATAAAGAATAATCCGACTTGCCCTTCACTCACTTCCGCTCGGTACAAGGCATCTTGAAACAATCGTGCAAACAGATACCGATTCGGTAACCCTGTTAAAGCATCGTGATACGCCATGTGCCGCATCTCTTCCATGGCAGATGCTAGTGCTTCCGTTCGTTCCTCTACCTTCGCCTCAAGGTTTTCACGCAGTCGTTGATTATCAACGACGATCCGAATTTGACGGGAAATTAATAACGGAATCGCAATCATCAGACCAATCGTCAAACCATTCCAACTGATTGTTTGCCGTGCCATCGTCACGAATAGAATTAACAAGAATACGTATGGCGTAATCAAACGCAAGACATCGATCCATTTCCGAGCGACATCAAAGCTGACGAATGATTCCTCAGCATCAAAACGATAAGCTGCTAATCCGACGATCATGACAGTCGCTAACCATAACGGATCGAGCCAACTCGAAGGGATGGGGTAATCAAATCGTTCTAGCACGACGTATAGAAGGTCGGCAAGTAACTGAAAATGAAAAGCGAGTAAAATTAATAACAACGAGCCACCATTGCCACGCTTCATCAAACCAAAAAACAAGACAATCATTCCACCGAGTAATAATAAATCGCCGATCGGATAACGGAGCCATAAAATCGTTTCGATCGTCAGCAGCGTATTCGCTTCTAAATACGGTGTCACTAAATAGTGCCATGAGAGCGACCCTGCAACGACTAGAATGATGAACTCATCGAATAAAAAAACACGCAAGTTGACCTCGCGTCGTCGATTGCGAAGAAAATAGCCAAAAGCGATCAAATAAATCAAGATTTGAAGACTGAAGATCAAGTCGATCCAGTCAAACGGTTCCGTTCGCGTTCGTCCTTGTAGAAAATATAGAAGCTGTCCACATTCGCCTAATCCAAGCATGGCGTTAGCGAACAATAAAAGAAGAAATAAACGATAGGTAAAAGGGCGTCTTGTCTGACGTCGTTGTGCCTGCCAAATCAAATAGAGGGAGATCATCACACCACCGATCGTGAACAGACTGTTGACGACTTGTCCGATAAATGTATCCGTTCCAACGCACGTCACCCAGCCGATATGAAAGAGTAACCAACCGATGACGACTCCCAACCATTTCTGATACATAACGAATCCCCCCTTTCCTTTTTTAACCATAGTTCGTTTGTCCTATAGGTATATCGGTTCACGATTGCTGTTTATTCACTCTTTTTTTATTTTATTAAAAATATTTTTGACAAGATTACTCTTTTTAAACGTAAGCAAAAACCGTGTTCACACCTAAGCGGTTTGAACACGGTTTAACAGAAATACATCATGTTTTCTTTAACTAGAACGTCGATTCTCTTCTGTCGAATCGATCGATTCACTTAAACTGAGCGGTAAGACGATGATGAAGCGACTGCCTTTTCCGACTTCAGATTCGACGTGGATGACGCCTTCATGTTCTTTGACGATTTCCTTACAAATTGATAAGCCGAGTCCCGTTCCACCGATTCGACGTGTATCGGAATTATCGACACGATAGAATTTATCAAATAAATGAGTAAATGCGTGGCGTGGAATCCCAATTCCTTCATCCTTCACTTCAATGATGGCTTGATCGTCTTTCGTATCAATCCAGACATCCACACGTCCACCATCCGGAGAATACTTGATTGCATTATTGATCAAGTTGCTCATCAGCTGTTTGATTCGGTCCTCATCTCCTAAGATGAACGGACGGTCCGGACTGAGCAATTGCAAATGAAGATCGTGTCGTTCACTTGAAGCGTCATACAGGGACATCACTTGTTCAGTTAGGCTGAGCAAATCAAGATGTGCCATTTGGTACAACTGTCCACCCGACTGCATCCGTTGAACGTCTAAGAAGTCCGTGACGAGGTTCGATAATCGTTCTGTCTCATTATGGATCGTCGCTAGATACTTCTGCTGTTTTGAGTCATCGATCTTTCGATTTAGCATCAACTCTGTAAAACCGTAAATCGATGAGAGCGGCGTTCGCAATTCATGTGACACAGTCGAGACAAGTTCTGTTTTTAGACGATCGGCTTCTGTTTCCCGGGTAATATCCCGTAAGACGAGAATGATTCCCTTCCATCCCCCGACGACATCAATGCGTTCCGCGTAAACTTCTAGATGCGCCGTATTGTTTCGAACATCAAATCGGACTTTGTCCGGTGAAATCTTACCGGAACGAATTAAATCCAGATACGTATTAAAGGCTTCAACATCATCCACCAACTGACGCATCACATCAATGACGTACTCACTCGAAGGTAACGTCCGATCTACTGTGAATTCCGTTTGAAGTTCTGGAATCAAGTCAAACAATGGACGGTTGACGTATAACTCTCCATTTCCATCCTCGAGATAAATGATCGCTTCTCGAATTGAGTCCAACACTTGCTCTGTCTTTTCTTTTTCCTGACGCATCCCTTCATAAGAACGCGTCCGTAGAAGTGAAAGCGTCATTTGCTGCGCAAACTCGCGAATATCCGTCAGCTGTTGTCCTTTATATGCAGATTTGTAGCGAACGAGATAGATGGCAGCAATCAATTCATGCGTTTCTGGATCTTGAACCGGAATCGTCACCTCATACGTACTAAAGGAATACGGATGCTCTTTTTCACGTGTAACGCGCTTCTCCGATTGAACGAATTCCATCTTGCGAACAGATCGATTGATGACGGACATCTCATCTTTCAGGAGATCTTTTAAATAGTCCATCGTCATGCCGTTTGTGGTTGCACCCATAAACTGCCCTTCTTCATAAAGCAATAGAGCACCGTACTCTGAAGAAGTGATATCGATCATCTTTTGAACGATTGCTGGATACGATTCGACAGTTTCGCGAACGGCAAGTGCCTCTGTTAGTTCACTACGTAATCGCAACTTTTCCTCATTCTTTTTCGTCGTTTGATACGCTTCTTCGAGTTCCTCTTGTTGCGCCTGCAGTTCTTCTTGTTGCGCGAGCAATTCCTCACTTTGCGCTTGCAATTCTTCATTTTTACCTTGCATCGCATCCGTATGAGCATTCGTCGTCACGACCATCCGATTAAAGGAAGCACGTAATAATCCGATTTCGTCTGGACGTTTTTCTGTCGTCTTATCGATTTCAATTGGTTCCTTGCGAGCAAGTTTTTGATTATCGTCTACTAATCGTAACAACTGCCGCGTCATCCGGCGAAGGAACGGGTGAACGAATAAGAGAATGAATGCGACGAGCACAACGATACTTGAGATCCAAATCCATTGTGATTTTGCAACTTCACTCCGCAATTCCCCGACAGCGGTTTCTTGCTGTTGACTTAAATTCGTCCGGTATTCGTCAAGCGCTGCAGATGCTTTATCAATATCTGGTGTAATATCGATTGAACCGTCTGCGGTTGGCTTTAATCGTCCTTGTTCTACGAGACGTTTCGCGATTGGTAAGGAAAATAGACTGTCACCTTGTAAAAAATCCTCGTTGATTCGATTCGCCTTTTTTTCATTGACGTAAGACTGGGTCAGCGGAAATAAAGCGTCATAGTAAAGTTCATATAAATTCGTCATTTGTGCCGCGAATTCTTCTTCTTCATCCGTTTTTGCGTTTCGCATGAACCAATCGGTCTCACTTTTAATATCTGTTCGAAGTGCTTGAACCTCGTCAAACCGATCCTGGTCTCCAAAGATGACAAACCCTCGTAAACCGAACTGAACCGTTTGCCAATTGTCCCATAAATCGTTGGCTCGGCGATTTTGTTCACTGATCGTTTCTAAATTTTGTTTAGACGTTTCAATTCGCCCTTCCATGTAGTCATAGACAAAGAACGAAGTAATCGATACTACGATCAGTACCGCATAAAAAACCGTCAGCAACTGCCGACCGATTCGTCGCCGAATCCAATTCATCATGAATGTATCCTCCTCATCATTCATTGAATGATGCTTTTTCATTTGTTTCTTTTAATATAATAGAAACGCTTTCGAAGCAACAGCTAAGATGTACAAAAAAAGACCTTTTCTCGGAATGTACCCGAAAAAAGGTCTTTTCATACTCTTATTTTTTCGCTTTTTTCACTGTCACAGACGTTACAGGACTCACTTGTCCGCGTGTATTCTTAACGTAAACCGACAGTTTCACTTTTGCTTTTTGCTTCGGAATTTTGACGGAATAGTTTCCTTTTGAAGAAACCGTTCCTTTTCCGATGACTTTTTTCTTCGCATCTTTTACGTAGACACTCAATTTCTTTTCAGCTGTTCCGGTTACTTTCGTTTGACCGGCATAGACCGATTTCACTTTTGGTGCCTTTGGTGCTGGTAAGACTTTTACGATCGTCGGTTTACTTGTTCGTTTTGCAATATCCGTCACCGTAACGATCAAGCTTGAACCACCAACTTGCTTTGGCAATTTCGCGCTGAACTTACCTTTTGCATCGACTTTCGCTGTTGCAATTTTCTTTTGTTTCGCATCTTTGACTGTAATCGTACCACCCGCAAGAGCTGTACCTGTCATTTTTGTCGCACCGGCAAGAACCGGTTTCACTTTTGGTGCTTTTGGTGCTTTTCCAGGAAGGACTTCTGTCCGTTCCGATGTGACGTCTAATCCATTCGCATAGCGAACCGTCAGAACTGTTTTTTGGTTTTGACGCGGAATCTTGACGCTGTATTTTCCTGCTTGTGCTGTTGTTGCAGCTAACTTTTTATTCGTTGTTGTTTCTTTGCCATTCTTATCTTTTGTTACGACAGCTGCCCACACTTCAACTTTCGTCCCTGTCTTGACTGTTCCAGAAACAACTAGTTGGTTATCGTAGACATCATTGACGTTCCCGTTCAAGTTCAACTGGGAGATCGCACGTGGAATACTAACTTTCCCGTAGCCAGCGACTGGACTGACGTAAGCTGGGAACTCAGGCTCAATTTTCTCACCATCTTCGTCCTCATCTTCAAATTCATACCAGTCATTCGGATTTTCAAACGCAAGCGGTTCTGCACTCTTACGCAAGATTTGTTCGATTTGCGCTGGTGTCAGTTTCGAATTTAGTGATTTCAAGATACCCGCTACTGCGGCAACATGTGGCGAAGCCATACTTGTTCCATCCATGTACACCGTGTTACCGTCTGGAATCAAACTAGCCACTTTTGATCCTGGCGCTACGACATCAAGTCCAACACCATAGTTCGAATAATCCGCGACCATTCCGAGAGGGTTCGTCGCTCCGACAGAAATCGCGTATTCCGAGTTCGCTGGGTAACCGACCATCATGTCGTAGTCATTTCCTGAAGCAGCTACGACCGTAACACCATGATCTGCTGCATATTTCATCATATAAGCCATCGTCCGGCTCTCACCGCCACCAAGACTCATATTGATGACTTTTGCATCATGATCAACTGCATATTTAATCCCGAGTGCGATGGCGTCTGTTTCCCCTTCACCGTTCGCATTCAAGACTTTAACCGGCAGGATTTGTGCCGATTGATGGATTCCCTGGATACCATAATCGTTGTTCATCGTTGCTGCGATGACGCCTGCCACGTGTGTCCCGTGACCGTTGTCATCAATTGCATTCCCGTCACCGTTGACGGAAACGTAGTTCTTTTCATTTGCGATATCAACTTTGCCTTGTAAGTCCTTCAAACGATAATCAACACCTGTATCGATGACTGCAATCTTAACAGGAGCTAATTTTTTCGTTCCAAAACGTTGTTGGAATGCTTCAAAGCCGATCCCAACGTTATCAAATTGCTCAAAAGCAGTCTTTTTATTGACGGCCCACTGGTAGTCGAAGTTGATATCACTTGTCGCACGGTACGTCTGAACTTTCTCAACGTACTCAACGGCTGAAGAACGATTGAGTGATTGTTTTAATGCTGCCGCTGATTGACCTTTAACAGTTGGATCTTCCGTCACGATGACGAAGTCTCCTGCATTGCCAAGGGATAAACGTTCTACATCATTTGCTTGAACACCCGCAATCTTCATCGAACGGTTCATCTTACCTGGTTTTAGTTTGACGATGTAACGTGTTGCTTCTTTTGATTGGATACTCATACCCATCGACTGGAATGTTTCGCTTAACGAACTACCACTTAATTTCGAGATATCCATTTTATTTGCATATCCATCAATCTCTTCAGCAATCACAGTAGGTGACGCTTCACGTGATAATTTGTAAAGACGATCGACAGCTTGTTGATCAGCTTTCGTCAACGTGTATGAAGTTCCACGCACGAGTGCTTCCATCGCTGGTTTCAATGTTTTTAAATCTTCGTATGCTTGTTGACGCTTATCTTTGTTAAATAAAAGTGTTTTGACGACATAAGGCGACGCTTTGTAGTAAAGCGATGTCAAAGCACGGCCTGCATCCGATTGGCTCAATACTTGCTTTTGGATTGAGTGCATGAGCGCAAGCATCGGCTTTTCTTCTTTTGTTTGCTTGAGCGCTTCTTCTGCCATACAGCTGATATCATTGATCGGTTCATACTCAACCGGCAATTTGACGTTGTTATACGTTAGTTTAGCGTGCGCTGCTTTTGTCGTCTTCCCTTCTTCGATGTTCGGGTAATATTCTACTTTGACATAATACGGTCCATCCCATGCGTATGGAACAGCTAGTTTTGTCGGTGTTTTTTCATTTGGCTCTGCTTCTGTCCGGTAACGATCAAACGTATCGTCTTCTGTAGCCATCGCTTCGCTTGGATAAGCTGTTACTTGAACAGGTTGATCCGTATCGATTGATAACTCGAAGTGAGAGGCAGTTTTTTCTACACCCGCTTCATGATTGACGCGGTACCAATATGTATTTTTTTCTTCCGTTCCTGTTTCAAGCGTCGTCTCTTGACCTGCTTTCAAAAGCGTTGCTTTAGCAAGGGCAGTCTCCGCCTTTGCTGTCGTAGGTCCTACTCCAAGCGTCAAAATCAGACAGCTCAGCATGACCCAAATCATCAGTTTCTTCACAGATGTTCCTCCTTCAAAATGGACGTACTTTACCTTGATTATAAACAGTATATGGATAAAATGGATATTTATTTTATGGATGTATCTTACAATTTTGAAAGGAAAGGCACTCAATGCTCACACGCATTGAATGCCTTTTAATGATTATTTAAAATCTGCTACATATTCGCTGTATCCTTCTTGTTTCAATTCCTCTTTCGGAATGAAACGTAAAGCAGCCGAGTTCATACAATACCGAAGTCCGGTCGGTTTCGGACCATCCGAGAAGACGTGTCCGAGATGTGCATTCCCATGTCGGCTCCGAACTTCCATCCGTTTCATGCCGATTGAGAAATCACTTTTCTCAATGATATTCCCCGGCTCAAGTGGTTTCGTAAAGCTTGGCCATCCTGTCTTCGAGTCATATTTATCGTTTGATGAAAACAGTGGTTCACCAGAAATCAGATCGACGTAAATCCCGTCTGCCTTTAAGTCATGATACGGATTATCAAATGCCGGCTCTGTCCCATCTTCTTGTGTCACCTCGTACTGGATTGCGGTTAGTTTCTTTTTAATTTTCGCTTCCGATAATTTTGGATACGTTGGAAGGTTAAGTTTTGGTTGATCGTTCCAGTAGCGATTGATAAAGTCATCGCGTCCAGAAGCTGCCCGATAAAACTTATATTTTTTCTCATTCGTTAAATAATAATCCTGATGGTATGCCTCCGCTTCGTAAAAAGGACCTGCTGCAATCAATGGTGTGACGATTTTTTCATCAAAAACCTGTTGTTTCTCTACATCCTGTTTCGATTGCGTTGCAATTTCTTTTTGTTTTTCATTCGTGTAGAAAATCGCTGTCGTGTACGATTCCCCTTGGTCAACGAACTGACCGTTTGCATCTGTCGGGTCAATCTGACGCCAGTAGACATCGAGTAATTGTTTATATGAGATGACGTTTGGATCAAACGTGATTAACACCGCTTCCCGATGCCCTGTCGTCTCCGCCGATACTTGATTGTATGTCGGATTTTTAACATCACCGCCCGTGTAACCGGAAATGACCGATTTAACTCCTTTTAACTCCTCAAACGGTGGCTCCATACACCAGAAGCATCCTCCAGCTAAGATTGCCGTCTCTTCCGGTTGATAACTCAATTTCTTACTACCACTTGATTTTGCCTGCTGTTGCTGGAACACGAAGTATCCCCCGACCATGACGACGATGAGACCAATGACGGATAAAACTGTCCACATTCGTTTCTTCATCTCCCTTCGCCTCCTTTATTTAGCTTACGTCGCGTGACGTTTATTGGATGTTATTTTATTTAACAGTAACGCGCTGATGCTGGCTTGTCGTAGCATGTGCTTAAATGAAGCACATTCATTTATCTCTTCCTATGATCCTACTAAGATATATGTTTTTAATAAAAAGCAGCTGACACATCGTCAGCTGCTTTTGTGTGTTCAAAATGATTAACGCACGCTTTCTTCTTTGATTTTTTGCGGCTTCATGATTTTTGCTTCTTTTTTCTGACGCATGCGTTCCGCATTCATCAGTCCCCCTAACATCAAAACAACAGCCGATAAATAGAACCATGTCATCAAAACGATGATTCCGGCAAGCTGACCGTAAAGACGGTCGTAACTCCCAAATTCAGCGTAGTAAGAGAAGAATTCCGAAACGACTTGCCAAGCAATCGTCGCGAAAATTGCCCCGGGAAGTACCTGACGAACCGTCAAATGGACACTCGGTAAGATCCGATATAATAAAATGAAAAAGACAAGTAAGAACAATGTCCCGAGTCCCCAGCGGAATAAGAACCAAATCCATGAGTAGTTCGTTACGAAATCAGCAACGATTGAAAAATGATTGATGAAACGTCGTGTTAGTTTCTCTGAAATCGGAACAATCAATGAAATCGGTAAGATGATCATCATCCCGATTGTAAAGGCGAAGTCTTGCAACAGCCCGCGCCAAAACGGTGCTTTCCGTGTCACTTCGAGCGCATCATTTAGCGAGCGGACAAGTGACTGGACCGACATCGAAGCAAGCCAAAAAGCGGCGATGAAACTGATCGAGGCAAGCTTAAAGCCGCCTTGATCAAAGATTCCGACGACGTTCCGCTGAATCAAGTCGTACGTTTCTGCTGGAGCAAATGGTCGAATCAAATCCAGCACGTTTTCCGACGTAAACGGTAAGAACGAGACGATCCCAACCACAAATAATAAGAATGGGAATAAGGACAACATCAGATAATAGGCGAGCTGAGCCGATTTATCAAAAAAGGCTTCACCAAAAAAACGGGCAAATACAGGTTTGATTAAAGACATACAAATTTCCTCACTTTCAACTCATTCTCTACACTATCCCCCATTTCATAACTTCTTTAAACTTTTGGGAGTCTTTTGAACTTATAACAACCTTATACATCATTCAAGTTTGGCGCTTCGTTTCTTCGCGGGGTACACTAGGAACAGAGATTGTATCGTGCTTGTTTTTCAGAAAGGATTTCGATTCGTGGACCCATTCATTCAATCCGAAGCAGAACGCTTCTTTACTTCTTATATAGAGCAATACCCCGAAATGTCCGGACGTCAGCAAGAAGTCATCCGTTCGATTCAAATGACAGGAACATATGAACAGACGGCTTCCGAGCTCGCGTTCGGTGCTAAGCTCGCTTGGCGCAACAGTAACCGATGTGTGGGACGCCTCTTTTGGGAGCAACTTCATGTCTTTGACGCGCGGAATGCGTTGACCGTCGAAGCGGTCCGCGACGCGTTATTTGAGCATATCCAGTTCGCGACGAATGAAGGACGAATTCGCTCGACGATCACGATTTTTCATCCGACACGTGTGCGGCTGCATAATCACCAACTGATTCGCTACGCTGGTTATGAGACTGCAACAGGAATCATCGGCGATCCGGCTTCTGTCCAACTGACACGACAATGTGAAGCACTTGGCTGGACAGGGGCAAAAACACCGTTTGACATCCTTCCTCTCTTGATTGAACTCGATGGACAACGTAGTCTGCATCCGATTCCAGACGAGCTCGTGCTCGAAGTCAGCATCACACATCCTGACTATGACCTGTTTGATGGTCGCGAAGTCCGCTGGTATGCCGTACCGATGATTGCTGATATGCAGCTTGAGATTGGCGGTATTGTTTATCCGTGTGCCCCGTTCAACGGTTGGTATATGGGAACAGAAATCGGCGCTCGTAACCTCGCCGATACGGATCGTTACGATCTGTTGCCGCTCGTCGCGACGCAACTCGGTCTGAACACATCGCGTGAACGTTCACTCTGGAAAGACCGAGCGCTCGTCGAACTGAACGTCGCCGTACTCGAATCTTTTGAACGCGCTGGTGTTACGATCGTCGATCACCATACCGCTGCGAAACAGTTCGCTCGTTTCGAAAAAAATGAAGCGGCATGCGGTCGCGATGTCACCGGGGAATGGTCCTGGCTCGTGCCACCGATGAGTGGTGCAACGACGCATATGTTCCATAAAGATTACGACCCAGAAATCAAACGACCGAACTTCTTTCCAAAATCAACACAGACAGCGCCTGTGACGGGTTGTCCGTTTCACCAAGGAGTATTGAAATGAATTATGTCGAACAGTTACGTCGAAAAATCGGTCACGATCCGGTCATTCTCGTCGGTTCCGTTGTCCTCGTCGTGCAACATGAACACATTCTGCTGGAACAACGGAACGAAGCACAAGCTCGCTTCGGTTTGCCAGGTGGATTAATGGAATGGGCGGAATCACCGGAAGAGACCGCTCGTCGGGAACTCCTCGAAGAGACTGGACTGGAAGTCGAACGATTGACGTTACTCGATGTCTACTCCGGTCCGCAATACGTGACGACCTTAGCGAACGGAGACGTCTTTCAAAGCGTCACTCTCGCCTATATCGGTGAACATCCGATCGGAACTTTAAAGCAAAGTGACGAAAGCATCAAGCTTCAGTTCGTTTCGCTAGACGACTTACCCGATCACTTGGTCGGTTCTCACGCTCGAATGATTGAAGACTACAAAAAACGCCGCTGAAGGATAGCGGCGTTTTTCTTATAGTGACTGACGCATGATGTATTGCTTCAAATCCCGTTGTATCCATCCTTCAGAACGTAATGCTTCCCACACTTGTACATCTGTCGATTGATAATGATAGGTCGTTCCCGGTAAATGGCGGACGACTTCTGTCGCATGCCTTGCTTTATGTTCTGTTGGACCGACGACCGACAATAAAGCAGCCTCCGCTACAGCGACGACACTTTCCTCGAGTTGATAATAATTCGCCTGCAAGCGTTGCATGACATGAGGATCTTGTTGCCAGATGTATTCTCCTTGTCCACGATACTGTTTTAAGAACTCTGTTTCTTCGATCGCTGGCAAAGCGGATTTTTGATGTTCATCGGTTAAATGAAAATATCCAATTTCTCCAACAATCTTGTAGTGAAGCGATTGATACAATCGAATCGCCGGATCGTTCCCTTGAATGACTTCAAGCATCAGTTCATCCATTCCGATTTCCTTAGCGTGGCTCAGTTGCGCTTGGTACAAGGCTTTTGCAATACCAAGTCGTCGATACTGCGGTGAAATGCCCAGCCCTCCACATCGCATGATGCGTTGACCATCGATTTCCTTCCAACCGTTCAGCCAAAGACCAACCGGTTTTTCTCCATGGTAGGCAATAAACGAATGTTCCAACTGGTTTCCGTCTCGCTCGAGAATTCGCTTCTGAAACTCTGCTTCTGATAAGTGCAGCGGAATCAGGTAATCTTGAAATCCATCCTGCATCGTTTGATATGCTGTTTTTAAGTCAGGCGCGCGTTGAATATGAATCATCGAAAAACCTCCTTTTCCACTGAGCAGTTTCGCTATCTTTCTTGCGATTTCCTGCAGACAAAAACACCCTTGTCGCCAAGGGTGCCCTACTTATTGAATTTTAGAACGGCTACGTCCGTAACCAAAGTAAACAAGCAGTCCGATTGCTGTCCAAACGAAGAAGGCAATCCATGTGAATTTCTGTAAGTTGACCATCAACATGATACAAGCGAGGACTGATAGAATCGGTAAGACTGGTACGAACGGAACTTTAAAGGCACGCTTCAAATCAGGACGCGTCCGGCGCAGAATGATGACTGCGATTGAGATGAGCGCGAATGCTGCTAGTGTTCCGATGTTGATCAATTCAGCAAGTGTACCGAGTGGCACGAATCCAGCAATCAAACCGGCGATTGTTCCGAGAATCCATGTCGCTTTGACCGGTGTGTGTGATTTTTCATTAACATCCGAGAAGACTTTCGGTAAAAGTCCGTCACGGCTCATCGCGAACAAGAGACGAATAAGACCAAATGTCATGACGAGGATGACCGTCGTCATACCAACGATGGCACCCAAGTCAACAAATCCAGCAACCCAGTCTTGACCTGCGACTTTTAACGCAAGCGATACGGGACTATCGACACCCTCGAACTGTTTGAATGGAACGATTCCGACCATGATAGCCGAAACGACGACGTATAGAATGGTAACGATCGCAAGCGATCCCAAGATTCCGATTGGTAAGTTACGTCCTGGGTTTTTGACTTCTTCTGCCGCTGATGTGACCGCATCGAACCCAAGGTACGCAAAGAAGGCAATCGCCGACGCTTGTAAGATCCCACTCATACCAAACGGAGCAAATGGTTTATAGTTGCCTGGTTCGACATACCAAATCCCGACGACGATGAAAAGAACAACGACGGCAACTTTGACGAGTACCATGACATTGTTGACGCGTTTTGTTTCTTTAATGCCAAGCGAAAGCAAGAGCGTGATGACCATTAAAATCAAGAATGCCGGTAAGTTAAAGAATGTCTCGCTTCCCGGTACAGCTCCTGGTGCAGCTGTTAAAGCCGTCGGTAAATGGACGCCGAAACCTGCTAAGAGCGACTGGAAATACCCTGACCAGCCAGTTGCAACGGCACTTGAAGCGAGTCCATATTCTAAGATCAAACACCACCCGATGATCCAGGCGACAAGTTCCCCGATCGTTGCGTATGTATACGTATATACACTACCTGAAACAGGAATCATCGACGAGAATTCAGCATAACAAAGGGCTGCGAGTGCACAGACGACTGCAGAAATAATGAATGAGATCGGTAAAGCTGGTCCAGCATAAAGAGCACCCGTTCCTGTTAGAACGAAAATTCCGGTTCCGATGATGGCACCGATTCCAAGTAAAATAAGGTCAAACCCTGATAAATGACGTGCCAGTTTGGAATGTTGTTTCATATCCATCATTACACTGACATCTTTCTTGCGAAGCAAACTCATGTTTCATCCTCCGAACTTTTCTCTTTTTTCTGAATATTCAAATCATTGAGGTAATTGACTTTCTAATCATAACAAACGATGTCAGGTTCGATAAGTCTTTTTTTCTGTATTTTTTCACAAAGTGGTCAAACCACTTTTGTGAAAATACGACAACGCTTTGATGCATCAACGCAAAAACGCCCTTTCCCCTAAAGTTAGAGGAAAGGGCGTACTCTCATTACGGACGATCATTAGGGTGATCGAGGTTTGGACGATTGTTAGGATGATCGAGGTTTGGCCCTTTATGATCATTTGGGTCAATCGGATAATCATCTTGTTGTGCTAAATCATTTTCTGGCAACGCACCTTTTGGTGTACCATGTGTCGTTTCATCTGTTGAAGATGAACGCGCTGAACGTGGTGCACGATCTGGTGTGACATCATCCGCTGCTTGTGACGCAGCACCTTTTGCTGCATCTTTCAAGCTTGGTGAAGAAGAAGTCGATGCAGACTTACTTGGAAGATTCGATGTGTCGACTTCCGTGTTCTCTGCTTTCTTTTGCAAACGATCGAGGTAACGCGATGCATTATCACGTCCACCGAGACCAAAGGCAAGACCGAAAGCAAGCGCAAGTGCTCCAAGGATCAAGATGAAGGCTGAGTTGACGATTGTATCCGCAACACCCAATTGATCAAGTGCCATGAAGACAGCAAGTGCAAGAATCGCATACTTCGCAACGATTGAGAGGACTTTCAGTTCAGAGTTACCGAACAGGCTGTCCATCGTACGTTTGACAAGGTTGCTGACGATGATACCGATCGCGAGAATGATGATCGCTGTCAAGACGCTTGGCAAGAAAGCAAGGACGGCACGACCGAGGTCGACCATGAAATCAAGACCAATCAAGTTGAAGGCTTCGACGACGAAGAGAACGACGATGACGATCTCAACGAGTGCACCAACGATGGAAGCTGGTGATGTAGACGCTTGGTTCGCATCCCACGTCCCGATTTTCAAGTGACGTGTTAGATTGTTGAATCCAAGACGTGACAGGAGATCCGTCACGAATTTCTTGATGAAACGTCCGACATAAAGACCGACAAGAATCAGAACGACACCGACAATGATATTCGGAATCATACCGAGGACATCGTTCAACATGTTGATCGCTGGTCCTGTAATTCCTTTAATATTTAATTGATCAAGTGCTGAAATCGTGATTGGAATCAGAATCAAGATGAAAACGACTGTTCCAAGAATCGACGACAGTGATTTCGAATCTTTTTGATCATTTGACCCAAGATTGAAGCGAGATGCAAATTTATCCGTTCCAACAGCATGAAGGAAATTCGTCACGATATCGCGGACGATTTTCGCTACGAGGAAGCCAACGAAGAAGATGGCTGCCGCAGCAATCAAGCGTGGAATGAATCCAAGGAATGACGATAACAATTGGCTAAACGGTTGTGAGACACTCTCAATGTTCAACGCACCAAGTACACCTGGTAGGAACAGAAGCAAGACGAGGTAGAAGACGATCTCCCCTGCGATTTTTGGATAAGTTGAAAGATCTGTCTGACCTTGAAGCATCTTGTTCGAACGTACTTTGTCGTTCGCCATCAGCTTCGTACCTGCTTTGACGATGATCATGCGGAGAACGACCGCAATGACATATGCCAAGAGGAGAATAAGGGCTGCTTTCAGGATATTTGGGATTGCCGCGAGCAATGTACTCATCGTATCCGCAAGTGGTCCCGCAATGATGTTCAGATTAAGGATATTGAAGACCAAGATTAGGACGAAGACCATGAGAACCCAAAAGACGACAGTCCCGATAATTTTTTCAGGTGTCCACTTTTTCTTCTTTGGTGGCGCCCCTTCTTTTTGAGGCGATAACTTGTTGACGACTCCAGATTTCTCTAACGCTTTTTGAATCCCGTTCGCAATCAGCTTAGCAATGAGCCATCCAATTAAAAAGACGATGATCGCTCCAAGCAAGTTGCCGAGTGATCCGAGAATGCCGTTCAAGTTCAACGACGTTCCGTTCCAAATGTTATTCATCCTTTCACACTCCTTCACCTAAGATAAAATTATATGTTTCTGACACTTCTTTAATTTCCCCAGCTAAAGGATTTGTTAAACCCTTACCTGTACCAGAATGTGGCGGTTCTTGTTTTTCCTACAAGAAATTGGATAACTGCGGTATGTGAAAATACACATTTGTAATAATCATTTCTAAAAAAAGCAGCATCGTCTACATGACGACACTGCCTTATATTATACGACTTCTTTTTCAGAGAATTGGCTGTTGTACAGATCCGCATAAAATCCACCTGCCTCGAGTAATTCCTCATGAGTACCTTGTTCGATGACACGCCCTTGATTCATGACGAGAATCAAATCAGCGTCTTTGATCGTCGACAGACGGTGAGCAATGACGAAACTCGTCCGCCCTTCCATCAACCGTCGCATCGCTTGCTGGATGAAGACCTCCGTCCGTGTATCCACACTAGAAGTCGCTTCATCAAGGATCATGATCGGAGGATCGGCAAGAACGGCTCGAGCAATCGTCAACAACTGTTTCTGACCTTGCGAGATGTTCGAAGCTTCCTCATTCAAGACAGTATCATACCCGTCCGGCAATGTCCGGATGAAATGATCAGCATGTGCGGTCTTCGCTGCCGCGATAATCTCTTCTTCGGTTGCTCCACTTTTACCGTAAGCAAGATTGTCTCGAATCGTACCGTTGAAGAGCCACGTATCTTGTAAGACCATACCGAACGTCGTCCGTAAGTCTTCGCGTGACATCTCACGGGTATCGATGCCGTCAATCCGAATCGTCCCGCCGTTTAATTCATAAAAGCGCATCAATAGATTGATCATCGTCGTTTTACCGGCACCCGTCGGTCCAACGATCGCGACGGTTTGTCCCGGTGCGACATCAATGTTCATATCCTCGATCAAGAGATCATTTCCGTAACCAAAATCAACGTGTTCGAATGCAACGGCTCCTTCAGCCTGCGCAAGACGATGCGTCGTCACTTCTTTAATCTCTTCTGCTTCGTCGAGTAATTCAAAGACACGTTCCGCTGCTGCGACCGTCGATTGGACGATGTTCGCGATGTTCGCTGTCTGTGTGATTGGTTGCGTGAACTGACGTGTATAGGTGATGAACGCTTGAATATCCCCGATCGAGATGGCCCGTTGCGTGACGAGAATCCCACCGACGATACTGATCAGGACGTAACTGATATTCCCGATGAACATCATCATCGGCATGATGATCCCGGAGATGAACTGTGCTTTACGTCCTGCTTCATACAACTCTTCGTTGACGGCATCGAACTGCTCGACCGCTTTGCGTTCATGTCCGAACGCCTTGACGACAGAGTGTCCGGTATACATCTCTTCGACGTGTCCGTTCAACTGACCAAGTGTCCGTTGTTGATCGGCAAAGTATTTTTGGGATCGTTTCAAAATCGGACGAATCGCAAAAATCGAGACCGGCAACGAGACAAGTGAAATCAGTGTTAACAATGGACTAATCGTCAGCATCATGATCAGAATCCCGACGATTGTCACGATCGAGGTGATGAATGAAGTCACACTTTGTTGTAACGTACTACCAATCGTATCGATGTCGTTCGTCACACGGCTTAGTGTCTCCCCGTTCGGACGACCATCATAGTATTTTAATGGCAAGCGTTCGAGTTTATGATTGACGTCCTCACGTAAATCGTAGACTGTTTTTTGAGCGATACCCGACATTAAATACTGTTGCAAGTAATTGAATAGACTACTGACGACATACAGTCCGGCGAGCCAGAGCAGGATCTGTCCGATTTTCGTGAAATCGATCGCTGCTCCCGGCACACCTTGGAACTTCGCATATGCCCCTTCAAACAATTCTGTGATTGCCGTTCCCATGATTTTCGGACCGGCAATCATGAAGACCGTACTGAGAATGGCTGCAAGGAAAACACCAATGAGTGCCGTCCGACGCGGACGCAGATATCGAAGCAGACGACGGAACGTTGCTTTGAAATCCTTTGGTTTTTCTCCGAGCATCATCATATTTCCGCCACCGGGACCACCAGGCGGAGGACCGCCGGCAGGTCGTTTTTTCTCACTCATGCGATTTCCTCCTCTGATAGTTGTGACTTCACGATTTCCTGATAGACGGCATTGTCAGCAAACAATTCATCGTGTGTCCCGATTCCAGCGACTTTCCCTTCATCAAGGACGATGATTTGATCGGCATCAATGACCGTGCTGACACGCTGAGCGACGATCAAGACGGTTGCTTCGCGCGTTTCTTCTCGTAACGCTTTTCGAAGTGCGGCATCAGTTTTAAAGTCGAGCGCTGAAAAACTGTCATCAAAGACGTATAGATCTGGTCGACGAACAAGTGCTCGAGCAATCGACAACCGTTGTTTTTGTCCACCAGAGACGTTTGACCCACCTTGTTCGATCCGCGCGTCGTAGCCGTCCGGCATCCGTTCGATGAAATCGGTCGCTTGTGCGATTTGCGCTGCATGCGCGACTTCTTCATCTGTCGCGTCCTCTTTTCCAAAGCGAATGTTTTCGGCGATCGTACCCGTGAACAGTAATGCCTTTTGGGGAACGAAGCCGATTTTCGACCGCAGTTCCTCTTGCGGTACGTCCTGGCTATCAACGCCATTGACGCGAATGCTCCCTTCCGTCACGTCATAAAAACGGGGAATCAAATTGACGAGCGTTGATTTACCGGAACCGGTCCCACCGATCACAGCCGTCACTTCACCTGGTCGTGCCGTAAAACTAATATCGGATAAAACGGGTGTCTCAGCTCCTGGGTAACGGAACGTGACACGATCAAAGACGAGCGTTCCTTTTTCACGGTCAGCGGTTTGTGTTCCCTCATCTGTCATCGTTGGTGTCATCTCGAGGACTTCATTGATCCGTTTCGCCGAGACGGCTGCCCGCGGAATCATGACGAACATGACTGAAGCCATGACGAGAGCGAACATGATTTGCATGACGTACTGGATGAACGCCATCAAGTCCCCAATCTGCATACCACCATTATCGATCCGGATGCCCCCGAACCAAATGACACCGACGACCGTCAAGTTCATGACGAGCATCATCACCGGCATCAAAAACGCCATAATTTTATTGACCTTGATCGAGACTTCTGTCAAATCGGCGTTTGCTTTCGTTAACCGGACTTGCTCATCGCGTTCCCGGTTAAAAGCGCGGATGACACGGATCCCCGTCAAGTTCTCCCGCAAGACAAGGTTCAGTCGGTCGAGTCGCTTTTGGACCTTTCCAAACAACGGAACCCCTTTCCACAAAATCAATAGGATTGAAAGCACAAGAACCGGCATCGCAGCGACGATGACGAGCGATAGTTTGGCGTCTTTTGAAACGGCCATGATCAATCCACCGATAAACATGATTGGTGCACTGACGACCATCCGTAACATCATGATGACGACTTGTTGAACTTGTGTGATGTCGTTCGTCGTCCGCGTAATCAATGACGCCGTTCCGACTTGGTCGAACTCTTGCAGGGAAAATCGTTCAACATGGTTAAAGACTTGGCGACGGATATCCCGTCCGAGCCCCATCGACGCCTTCGATGAATAATAACTGGCGGCAACTGCAGCTAACGCTCCGATACCGGTAATCCCGAGCATGACGGCACCAATTTTCCAAATGTAGGCGGTATCGCCGGTGACGACCCCTTTATCAATGATGTCTGCCATCAGTGTCGGCAAATAGAGATCAGACATTGATTGTGCGAAAACCAAGACGAGCACCGCGAGTACTGCCCATTTATAGACCGTCAACCGTTTGAGTAACTTAATCATCCGAGCATCCTCCTTTCATTTCTGGCTGTAAGATACGTCCGATGCCTTCTGCAATCTGAGCATGCGTCGCAAGCATCTGTTCGAATACCTCTTGATCAATCGTCTTTAGGACCTGTTCGAGTTGACGTTGCATCCCCTTCTCTTGTTCTTGAATCTCCGTCACGAATTGTTGTCCCTGATCACTAAGCGATAGGACGACTTCTCGTCGATTTTCAGGATTCGTCTCCCGAATGACCCAACCGGACTGAACGAGGCCCTCAATCGACTGACTCAGTGTGCTCTTTGGTAAATGCGTATGTGTCGCGAGTGCTTTTTGCGAAATCGGTCCACGTGGCGCAATCGTCATCAAGCTATGAAATTGAGGTAAACTGAGTCCGTTTTCCTGCGCCGTCTGGTGTGCTGCTCGAACGAGATGTCGTTGTACATTCCAAAACGACTGCATCATCGCCGTTGAACGAACCGTTTCCGTTTGCTCCATCCTGTTTCGCCTCCTTGTTCCATTTCAAATCGTTCCAAAAGGAACAATTACTTATATGAATTAAAATACGCTGATTATTCCTGGTTGTCAACGAAAAGGCGATGTGAAAAATCACATAGTTTTGCTATGCTTTTGTAGAGAAGGAGTGGAGATAGATGAGACATGAGATGGGATTATATGAAGTACCGTTTCGTTCGATTGAACAACGGCTGAAAACGGTCGAAATTCGACTCAATGATCTGAAACGCCAACAAGTACAAGTCGGTGATCAGATTCAGTTCACGCATACGGAGACGAACGAGACGCTACTCGTCCAGGTGACGAAACGGGAGACATTTCAAGATTTTCAAGCACTGTATGAACACGTATCACAGGAATCCATCGACTGCGTCGGTTGGTCGATCGATGAACTCGTAACATCCACTTATACGATTTATTCAGCGGAAGCCGAGCAACAGTACGGAGCACTGGCTCTTCACATCGAGTTATTGCCATAAAAAAACGTCTTTTCTACAGTCAGCGTAGAAAAGACGTTTTTGAATTCATTCAGGTTCGACGTGAACATGGATATCATAAACTCCGTATTCTTCCGTCAGCGTATCCTCAACACGTGTCGCAATATCATGCGCTTGATGGATGTTCAAGGTGGAGTTAACGAGAATGACGACATCGACGACTTCATTGTTGCCGTAATTACGTCCTTTGATTGATTTGATGCCTTTGACACCTTCGAGATCGAAAATGACATCTTCATACATTTTAAGCTTCTTCTCATCGAAGCCATCCGTCAGTTCATGTGACGCTTCCGTAAAGATATCCCACGCTGTCTTACAGATCAAGAAGCCGACGATGATTGCTGTCACGACATCGAGCCAGGGCATGCCGAACTGTGATCCGACGATCCCGATTGTCGTCCCGACACTGACCCAAGCATCGGATAGATTATCTTTCGCTGCCGCCATGACGGCTTTGCTTTCAATCTCCTCGGATAACTTCTTATTGTAACGATAGACGAAGTACATCACGAGAGCTGAACCAATTCCGACGTACGCTGCAAGAACATCAGGCGATTCCTGCTTGCCTTCGAATAACGTCGAGATCGTATCGATCAAGACTTGAAGACCGACTGCCATCATGATGAAGGAAGCTACGAGCGAGGCAATCGTCTCACTTTTCCAGTGTCCGTATTTGTGATCGTCATCTGCCGGACGTTGTGAAATCCGTAAGCCGATCAAGACGGCGATCGACGCAATAATGTCGGTCGCGTTGTTCAAACCGTCCGCCCGGAGTGCGGCAGAATCTGCTGTATACCCAATGATTAATTTTAAAGATGATAACAAGATATAGGCTGCGATACTGATCATTGCACCGCGTTCGCCGCGTTTTAGATTATCGTATTTTTGTTGTTCCATTCTCGTCGCCCCCACTTTCTCTGCGATTAGCAAACCTCATCGTACCAGTCGGAAATCGAGTGGGTCTAGAGAAATCATTTTGTTTTGAACTAGGTAATTAATAAATACGCAATAATGTTTCCCTATACCAAACTGAATTTAATTGGTTCATGTGGCTCTTTTGAAAAAAATCGGTAGCTTTATCTTAAAGAGAAACCAACTTTTTTGACTTGTCAGACTCTTTGACGAACATAATTCGTGCAAGTTCTGAAGGGAATCGGTAGACTAAAGATACAACACCAAGAGGAGGAGTTCTCACAATGGCAGAATTCATTAAGAGTGAAGAAACATTCAAGGAATTGATTTCAAGTGATGCACCGGTCATCATCAAGTTCGAAGCAGACTGGTGCCCCGACTGTAAACGGATGGATTACTTCATGCCGGACGTCGAGTCACAATTCGACCACTTACCAATCCATACGATCGACAAGGATGAGTTCCCTGAAATCGCATCGAACCACGATGTCATGGGGATCCCAAGCTTACTCGTCTTCAAAAACAATGAAAAACTGGCACATTTGCATAGTGCAAATGCGAAAACACCAGAAGAAGTTACAGCATTCCTAAAGCAAAACTTCAACTAAGCAAAAATAACCTGACGCCGCAGCGTCAGGTTATTTTTTATGTACCGATCTGATTTGGAGTGCTACTTCAATCCTTCTCAGCTTTTCTTAAAAAAGATGCGAGTGAACAGATTCGTAATCGTTCCAGCTATCGCTGCTTCGATCAGAGCGACGACCACAATCGATAAAATATCCTGCATACCTAGAGTTCCTAAGAAATTAATGAGATTCAGAATGAAAAAAAGAATAAAGAAAATCAGATAATCTCGTTTTCGCATCGTAGTCTTCCTACTCAATACGTCTTTGTCGTCTTTCATCGCTATAACACTACCATACATCATGATTTTCCAAGGATTACATAATTGAAAGGAACAACGAACATCTACAAAAAAGTAGTCTTTCTCTCGCTCGAGAAAGACTACTTTTACTTTTTTAACGTTCACACGCGATGCCGTCTTTATCCCGGTCTCTTTTCGTGTTTAAGTTATACGTCGCAAGACTGACGTATGCCTTGTACTTTGTTGCTTTGTAGATCGGTTTTCCATTCTTGTCATACCCGGTCCGATTCTTTAGACCCGCTTTTTTCGCGACACCGCCTTTATACGTCTTTTGCATTTCTGCACAACTGGAAAAGGCTTTTGCTTTCGTCGCAGCTTCACTGGCTGCCGGAACATGGATCAAGGCAAGACTGACGACACCCGCTAGTACGAGCCGACTCCATTTTTTCATAGGGATCCCTCCTTTTTTCAAAAAACAACGATTTGTCTTTTGATTATAAGAGGTCATTTTTAGAAATTGTTTCCTTTTTTCATTTTTACGTCAATGATTTTTAAAATCTGACAATCAACGAATATAGGATGAGCTGACGAGGTCGTCTTTTAAGATTGAAGTCGGGATCTTAAATTCAACGATGCCCATATATCCTGGAGCGATGCTGTATTCATCAAACGACAGGACTAATTTGTGGTCTGTTGTAATATAGAAATTTTGCTTCGCGGAAATGCGCTTGAACTGTTCGCTCTCCGGTACATCTGGTGTTCCTTCGACAAAGTAGACTTTCCCTTCATCTGCCTTCATTTGCCGACGCATTTCTTCCTTTAGATAATCACTGATCGTCGTGATATATCTGTCATTCTTGAACAAGGATGGTAACGTCAGGACAAGCTGTTGCTTCTTATCAATCGTATCGTACTGGACGCTTTCCGATGCACTTGCCCGTGTCTCGGTGACGATTCGACCAATCGACAACAGGTCGTCCGTATCCGTCTTGATGTCGTATCGGCTATCGATCGCAAATACTCCCTCTTGTCCGTGCGTATCTTGTTTGAACTTTTCATATAACGCTTGTCCTTCCGCGATATACTTTTCGTTTAGTTGTTGCTCGAGCGCTTTGTCCGGTAACGTCACTTGGGGTGCTTTAATATCAGCCGACTGTTGTGTCTTCGTCTCTTTCCAGTCGATCGTCACGATCTCAGTCAGTTGACCGAAGACCGGCACCTTCGCCATCGCGTCTGCAAACGACGCATTACTATTTAATCCGCCAATGAATAACGTGATGGCGGCCGCTGTAATCAACACGGATTGCTTCGTCCGCGAAGGACGAGTTCGACGCTCGACTCGGGCAATCATTTCATCGAGTTCTTTTGGGACCGGTGGTTGTTGGTAAGCCTGTTTCAGATCATCAAGTTTGTTTGACATCTAGATCATCTCCATTCAATTTCATTTTCAGTAAGGTCAACCCTTTATAGAGGCGAGACTTGGTCGTACTTAGATTCAGCTCTAAAATCGTCGCGACGTCTTTTAAGATCAAATCCTCGAAGTAGTGTAAGATAACGACTTCCCGGTACATGATCGGGAGCTCCTCGAGCGCCTGTCGTAAATCGGAATCCGGGTATGTATCTTCTTTCGTCGCGACAAGTTCGATCAGTCGCTCCGTGTCGTAACTGATACTATGTTGCCGCTTCCGAATTGCATCGATCGCTGTTCGTGTCAAAATCTGATAGAACCAGGCTTTCATCCGTTCATCATCCTCGAGTCGGTCGAGTGATTGTAACGCTTTTTGGATGCTGTCCTGAATGACATCCAGACTATCCTGTTCATTTTTCATATAACTGTAGGCTACCCAGTAGAGATTCGGTTTATATTGCTTCAAAAAACGGACGAATATTTTTTCCCGTTTTCTGATTTGGCGAGAGGTCATAGGCCGCGGCTCCTTTTTTCGATATCGTTCTGTGTATACATCATTAAGACGGGCGAGTCGAGAAAAAAGTTGACGAAACAACAAAAAAAGGCGACGCAAGGTCACCTTTTTGAATCAATAATCTAAATGCCGTGATGCATCATTCCAGACTTTTACGTGAAGCGTGATCAAGGCGATACCGTACAGAACACTCATGCATAACGAAAACTCACCAAACAGAACATCCGTCCAGGCATTTAATCCAAACAACGGGACGACGAACAGGAAATAGAATATGAACTGAACACTCGCAAGCTCATCAAACCAAATCGTCTCAGAAAACGCGCCTTCAAGTAACGAAACACCATAAATGAATAACGCCGCAACGAGACCAATCCGGATATACCAGACCATAAGTCGAAGCGCTTTATCTTCTTTGATATAGAATAGAGACCCGACTAAACCAATAAGCCAGGCGACGGAGGCAATGCTTTGCCATCCGTTAATCGTTCCGTCCGGATGGAGCATGGCGGACCATCCGTTAATTCCGATCATGACAAGTAAAGCTAAAATAAAGATGAACCGATACGGTAAGTCCCTCTGACGCATGACGTTTCCTCCCCTGAAAACGAATAGATATCACTTCTATCCTTTAAATTCCATATGATGGGTTTTAATCCTTTTTCTTTTACACATTTTTTCACCCGATCTCTATTGATTTTTTTATCTAATCCGGGGAAAAAGGCAAGGACGATGAGTCGTCCTTGCCTTTTTCCTTATACGCTTTGGGGAAGCGTAGCTTTATGTCGCTTGATCACGTTCGCATACCAATGAGCACTGTCTTTCCAAATTCGTTCCTGTGTTTCGAAATCGACATAAAGGATTCCGAAGCGTTTTTCGTAACCGAAGCTCCACTCGAAGTTGTCAAGAAGCGACCATAAGTAGTAGCCATCAATATTCATGCCTTCTTCGTTCAAATCCGAGATTGCTTGCAAGTGTTGCGCAACATAATCGATTCGGTTTTGGTCGGCGACCCGTCCTTCGATCAGCTCATCGTCAAATGCGGCTCCGTTTTCTGTAATATAGATTGGTAAATCTGTATATTCCGCTCGCAATCGGCGAATTAAGTCCTTGAATGCGTTCGGTGCAATGTCCCAGCCCATCGCGGTTCTGTCGTAGTCCGAATACGCAGCTTTTTGTAGAAAATCATTTGCTGCGCTGAATTCGACGAGGTTACGGCTATAGAAATTAATCCCGAGGAAGTCACACGGTACAGCAATCGTTTCCATGTCCCCTTCCTGGATGAAAGCAAACGAATGGACATATTTTGAGAAAAGATTCATCATATCGACCGGATAATGTCCCTTAAAGACCGGATCAAGGAACCAACGATTCGCATAGCCGTCTGCATTATTCATCGCTAACCGATCATTGACCGAATCTGTCTTTGCATATTTAGGCGCCAGATTGAGTGTAATGCCGATCGGTGTCGTCGATTTCATCTCTTCCTTCAGCATTTCGACTGCTTTTCCGTGAGATAAGAGCAAATGATGCACCGCATGAACGGCTTCGTTTAGATCAGTATGACCGGGTGCATGTTCCCCGATGTGATAGCTGAGGAACCCAGCACACCACGGCTCATTATGCGTAATCCAAGAGTCGACGACTTCGTCAAGCTCCGTAAAACATGCCCGTGCAAAATCAAGGAACCAGTCGACCGATTCTCGGTTGACCCAGCCGCCTTCTTCGTACGCCCAGAGTGGCAAATCCCAATGATACAGTGTGACAGCCGGCTTAATGCCCTCTTCGCGCAAGCGTGTTGCAAGCTGCTTATAAAACGCCATGCCTTCAGGATTATAAATTCCTTTTTGCGGAAAAATCCGTGGCCAGGCAATCGAGAAGCGATACGTATCGACGCCAAGCTTCTTAATATGGGCGATGTCCTCTTCATAACGATGGTAATGATCACAAGCGACGTTACCGTTTTGCCAGTTGAAGACCTTGCCATCTTCTGCGCAAAACGCATCCCAGATGGAAGGCGTCCGTCCGTCTTCGTTGTAAGCGCCCTCGATTTGATACGACGATGTGGCTGTTCCGAATACAAAGTTTGGTGCAAATTTCATGTATGTCATCCCCTTTGATGAATTATTCTTTGACGGCACCAGCCGAGATACTGCTAACGATATACTTCGAGAGGAACAAGAAAGCGATCATGATCGGCACGACGGAAATCGCGATGCCGAGATACAGTGACCCTAAGTTCTCTGCGACTTGTGAACCTTTCAAGAATCCCATCAAGACCGGGAGCGTATACTTTTCTGGCGAGAAGAGTAAGACGAGCGGCATGATGTAGTTATTCCAAGAACCGATGAAGGTGAAGATCGACATCGTCGCGATCGCGGGCATCATCATCGGTAAGGCGATCGTATGGAAAATCCGCCATTCGCTTGCTCCATCGATACGCGCTGCTTCAATCAAACTTGGATGGAGGACCGTCTGGACGTACTGCCGGATGAAGAACACGGTGAACGGGCTAGCAATAGCCGGTACGATGAGCGGAATGAAGCTATCGAGCAATCCTAAGTTTTTGCTGAGCTCATAAAAACCGATCAATCCGAGCTGTCCTGGAATCATCATCATGATCAGCATGAACACGAACAAGACATTTTTTCCTTTAAATTGATAGAATGCAAAACCGAATGCGGTCAGGGCGGAAAAGTATCCCGACAAGACGGTCACGAGTACAGCAATGATCAAGCTGTTTTTAAAGCCGGACCAGATATTGACGTACGAACTCAACGCCGCGTAGTTGTCAGAAAGCGAGTTGCCCGGGATCAAAGAAAAGCCGGACAGGACTTCTTCATTTGACCGGGTTGCGTTGACGATCATCATCAAGAATGGAATGATGCAGGCAATCGTCAAGGCAATCAATGCGAGGTAAATGATCGTTTTTCCAAGCCATGGTTTTTTCCGTTTTGGAGGCGGCGTCAATCGAAGCGGATGCTCCGAGCGTTCTGGTTGTTCTTCCGTTTGTGGCACGAGCCGGCGTGCTTCTGCATTTCGTTCCATCGGTCAGGCTCCTTTCGGTGAACGTTCTTTTCGGAACATCCCTTTGAAGACGATGATTGAAAAAACAAGCGTGATGGCAAACAACCCATAAGCGACAGCTGCAGCATAGCCATAGTTGTTGTATTTGAATGCCTGGTTATAGAGATACAGCACCATCGTATTCAGTGCCCCGTCCGGCGCCCCGATTCCATCTGTGATCAGCATCGGCAGGTCGAACAATTGCAAACCACCGATCAGTGAGGTGATCATGATATACAATAAGATTGGCTTGAGCAGCGGCAAAGTGATTCGAGAAAAAATTTGCCATCGGGTCGCTCCGTCAATCAAGGCCGCTTCAAAATAATCTTTCGAGATGCCAGACACGCCTGCCATGACGACGATGAACGAGTGACCGAGCCACATCCATGTCAGGATGAGCGAGACAGATACTTGTGCCGTAACAGGTTGTGTCAACCAGTTGATTGGCTCTGAAATGATACCGATCTTCATCAACATCATGTTGAGCGAGCCATGTTGCCAGTCGAGCAAGATTCCAAACAGTAACGCCACGGAGCTGATCGTAATCAAGTTCGGCAGATAAAAGGTCGCTCGGAAGAACGCGAGCCCCTTCAATTTCAATTGGAGGTCGGAGAACAGCAATGCAAGCAACAATGCCCCGCCAATTTGTAAGGTAAAGTTGACAGCCCAAATCTTGATCGTGTTAAAGAACGCTTCGATGAAGTAACTGTCACTCAGTAGCCGAGTATAGTTCGCAAGACCAACGACTTGTTCCCCTTCAGCTCCCGTGTAGTTCGTAAAGCTATAATAGAATGTCAGGGCGACCGGATAAATACTGAAGATCAGGAAGACGATCCAAAACGGTGCGATGAAGAGATACCCAGTGCGATCGATTTTTTTCACAGGTTAAGCTCCTTTCTTCCATGAGAAAAGGTGAGGCAGGATGCGCCCCACCTGCTCGTTATTCGGGTACTTTTACATCAGGGTACGCGTTTTTGACTTTTTTATAGAATTCCGTAAGAGCTTCGTCCTTTGATTTTTTTCCGCGAACATACTCTGTCACGGCAGCTCCATAGAGCGTGTCAAGTTGTTGATCATACTTCGTAACGATGCCTGGTTTGATTCGGTCTGCTTGCTTTAAGAAAAATTCGTAGTTGTTCTGTCCATCCAAGAAATCTTCTTTAAAGTTAGTCTTGATTTTATCCGTGACTGGCTTGAATGCTAAGACGTCACCCGTTTCCTTTGCCCAATCTGTCAAGAATTCTTCGTCCTGCGTCATCATTTTGACGAAATCATACGCGAGTTTTTGTTTTTTCGAATCTTTGTAGACGCCTAACCATGTTCCGCCCCAGAAGTAAGGACTCGGTCCGCTCGTGACAGCCCAGTCTCCTGCGGATTTTTTCACGTTTTCCTTCAAGACGCTATGCAGTCCCCAAGTCGGTAACACATACGAGAAGACCTCTGTCTGAATTTCTTTGCCATTCTCTTTGACTTTGACTGGTTTATCCATGCCGGCGTACCACGATGGTGACCATTCCGGTGCAAGGGCCGTATATTGTTTCGTACGGAGTTCTTTTGCGTAGTCCATATATTCTTTTCGCGCATCGGTCAAGACGAGCTCCTGCTTGTCGTTGACCCATGGTTGTGGATCATTGCCTTGCACGAACCAGCGAATCGATCCTTCATCTGGGAACATTTTATAGCCTTTTTGCTTCATTTTATCGGCGACTTCAAACACCCCATCCATTGAATTCATCATGCCGCCGATTTTTTTCGGGTCGTCTGTTCCGAGTACTTTTTTCGCAATGCTTCGTTTGTAGTAAATGCCTCCTGGTGTCGTTTGCCAAGAGAGCGCACGCACGTTTCCTTCTTTATCTTTCCCCATGTCAAATACATACGGAATGTAGTCTTTTGCGGCGTCATCTGCATTAAACGGCTTTTCGGATAAATTGGCCCAGTAGCCAGCGTCGACCCATTGTTTCAAGAAGGCGATTTCACCAGTGAAGATATCCGGTGCTCCGACGCCACTTTCAAGAGCTGGTTTCAACTTCGTCGGATAGTCGGCCATTGGCACGATCGTCAATTCGACTTTGACGCCATTCTTTTCTTCAAATTTTTTGATTGGCTTTTTTAATTCATCCGTAAATGACCAAATCTTTAAGACCTCTTTGCCACCACTTGTAGTGTCTTCGCCACTTCCCGTACATCCCGCTAAGACAGTTGCTGTCATGGCACCAATCGTGACTGCACTAATGAACGCCTTTTTCATTTCATCCCATCCTTTTTTAATAGTTTTTAAGTAAGCGGTTTCAATTTAATCGTTTAATTCGAAAGCGCTTTCGAAAATGACAAGACAATAATCGAAAGCCCTTTCGGAACTGCCGTAAAAATAATTTCGGAATCGCTCTCGCGTTTTCTCCCTGACAACCAGCGAGAGCGATTCCGAAATCGTCGCACGTCACTCAGGTGCAGGACCTGTCGAATGACGAACGATCAACTCGACGGGAATGACGTCTTGTGTCGTCATCCGCTGTTTATCGACAATCTGTTCGATCAAGACTGAAGCCGCTTGCTGACCAATTGTTTCCGTATCTTGCCGGACAGTCGTCAGCTTCGGTGTGATATACTTCGCCATCTCGATATCATCGTAGCCTACGAGTGAGATATCTGTTGGAATCTGTAAGCCAGCTTCATGAATCGCTTCAATAGCGCCGATTGCCATTTGGTCACCTGCCGCAAAGACAGCAGTCGGTCGACTCGGTAGCGCCAGCAACTCTTGCATCGCCCGTTTTCCTTCTTCTCCGGAAAACAACCCACCGTTTGCAATATAGCCGTCCGGAATCGGCAAACCGAACTGAGTCATTGCTTGTTTATAACCTTCGATCCTTGCTGCACCAGCATCCGTCGTCGTGTCACCAGCGATATGCGCAATCCGGCGATGACCTAATTCATATAGATGCTCGACGGCTAGTCGCCCACCCGTAATATTGTCGGAATAGACGACGCTACAATCCGGACTGTACATATCAACGACAACGATCGGAATCGTACTTTGAATCAATTCTTGAACGTGCAGATCCAACTGGTCCGAACAGATGACGACAATGCCATCAACCGCTCGGTGCCGAAAGTGCTCCAAGTAACTCATGTCCCGATTACGTAAATTTCGTGATGCAAAAATCAGATCATAACCTTGTTGCTCTGTTGCTTTCCGGAAGCTTTCAATGATCGCATTAAAGAACGGATGCATCATGCCGACACCATGTGCTTCTGAAAACATGACACCAATCGTCCACGAACGTTTCGTCGAGAGCGATTGAGCATGTGCATTCGGCAAGTATCCCATCTCAGCTGCTGCCTGGACGATCTTCGCTTTCGTCTTTTCACTGACATCTGAATAATTATTTAAGGCTTTCGAGACCGTCGTGATCGAAAATCCGGTCATCTTCGCTAAATCATAAATTGTTCCCATACTACTCACTCCATTTCACCGAAAGCGCTTTCGATAAATTTAGTATACGAAGTCTTTCTGGAACTTGCAACCTATTTTTTATAAAAATCAGATAAATTGAAATCGTTATCATTTATACTAAATAAATCAGCAACCCACTCTTTTTATGCGAACAAATGTTTGGTATACTAAAAGAAACACATTCTTCCTTTTGAAAGGAGCTTTCCCATGCCGATTAATCCGTATCTTGTCTTTAATGGAAATACCCGTGAAGCATTGACGTTCTACACGGAGGTGTTTCAGGAAGAAATGCCGGAAATCATGGAGTTCGGACCAGGTCCTGGACCGGATGGTCAACCGTATCCACCGGAGCACCAGACACTGATTTTACATGCGCAGCTTATCGTCCATGGCACACGTCTCATGTTCTCAGACGCGATGCCACAAACCCCTGTGACGTTCGGACAAAACATTACGCTAGCCCTTCACTTAGCCGATGTGGAGCTATTGCACGAAACGTTCGCGCGGCTCGCTGAAGGCGGCAAGATCATCATGCCGATTCAAAAGACGTTTTGGAGTGAAGCATACGGTATTGTCGAAGATGCGTTTGGCGTACAATGGCAGGTTAATCATGAAACGAGTATGGGCTAATGAATAATGATCCGGCTTTTAGAAGCCGGATCATTGTTCATTCAAAAAACAAGTGTAGCACATCATACATGGAAGGGAGGGGTTCCTATTGAATCACCAAGAGCTGTATACGATCTTTCCCCAGCTCGTCTTATATCCGAACTTATTTTATCACAATGCGAACGGAATCCGCTTTGAGCTAGGCGATTCAACATTGCTCAAAAACGTTGGTCTAGATGATCCGAATTATCTAGAGTCCGCCTATCGAAAAGCCCTAACCTTATTCGAAGCCATTCATGATCCATCTGATCTTATCACATGGATCGTGCAGGTCAGTCCCTACAAAAGAACAAGCGGTTGGAAACCGGTTGTGCATAGTGGATTTGTGAAGTACTTGAAGTCCCCTTCTTTACGCTATCGCCTGCGGTGCGATCGTACACCGCAATATGTGGAAGAGCATCCCTATGCTACATACACATTGTCTTTGACCTGTACGCGGCAAGAGATTCATTATCCAGCTTTAATCCGTGATATTTGCAGTCACGATGTCACGGATCGCCCTTCTTTTATCCATCGTACCTTTTTCTTTAATCCGAGACGAAAGAGTCTGTTTCACATCTATGATGACCGAGGCTGTGACCTGATCGGCGAAACACCTGACGCTATCCGTGATCTCTACGATGATTATAAGCATTGGATATTGAACCATGATAAAAACACTATTGATCAGACATTCTCACTATAAAGAGGCGATTCTTTGACTTAGAATCGCCTCTTTATTAGCTCTCGCTTAAATAAGTGGAACGCACAGTTGACTAAATCAACTGCTTCACCCAAGCTTGTCTTGCTTTTACTGAAAACTCTTCATTTCCAAATACCTCTACTCTAAAGGGAAGCGTTTTTAACAACTGACGCTCCAGTGCTTGTCGCGCCTGTAAAATCGCAATCGTCCCTTCTACTCCTGATAACGAGCGATTCACACCAAATGTTGTTTTGCCTGAACCCGGTAGCCCTTCCATTAGATAAAGTTTAGCTTTCATACTATACACTCCTCAAATCATTTTCGCTTCACTTTTTGATACTTCATCTTTATCGTACATAAAATAAAAAAAGCAGTATATATGTAAAAAATAGGTATAATTAAAAGAAAAAATAAAGGAGACTCTTAATGGCTTTACTAACAAACGAGCTAGAAATACTTCCATTACGTGATTTGTTCAATATTCCTCTCCGTATTCCTTCATATCAACGACCTTATAAATGGAGTGCACGCTCAACGAATCTTTTGTTCATCGATACTTACAAAGCATTTCAAAATGATTTAGAGGAATATCGTCTTGGGTCTGTCATTCTTCAAAAAGATCAAAGCAATACATATAATATCGTTGACGGTCAACAACGACTCACTACCCTTTCGATATTACTTTATTGTCTAGGTGATACAGATCAATCATTATTGCAAGAAGAGTATTCTGAGCTATCTACAAATGCAATACTGACGAATCACAGCATTCTCTCTAGAAAAACGAATGAGTTGAACCCTGATGAACAAACTCGCTTTAAAAATTATCTTTTAGAAAAATGCACCACCGTTCAAATCGTCACAGATAAGGAACAAGAAGCTTTTCAATTTTTTGATTCTCAAAATTCACGAGGAAAAGCGTTAGCCCCTCATGATCTCCTCAAATCTTATCATCTTCGTGAAATGACAGCCGAAGATGAGTCACAAAAGGTGAATGTCATTAGTCGTTGGGAAGCTGTCAACCAAGAGGATTTAAGTAACCTATTTAAAAACTACTTGTATCCGTTAACTCAATGGTATAAAGGAAAACATGGTCTCGGTTATTCCACGAGTAAAATTGACGCTTTCAAGGGAATCGACGCCACGCATGTCTACAATTATGCGTTATACCATAAAGCTAGTAACTTGTTTATAGAACAATTTAATAAAAATGGTCATCACGAACTGCTCGCTTCAAATTCTTTGAATCAGTTCCAACTGACACAACCGTTAGTTGCCGGAAAGCGTTTTTTTGACTACATCCTTCATTATGGACAGCTATTAGAACAAATTCAGAAACTCATTAAACAGTCTTATGCAGAAGACGAAAATCAAATACCACGTAAAGGAACCGGTGATACTTACATCATGCAATTGTTTGAATGCTCCTTGCTATTTTTTGCTGATCGTTTTGGGATTGAAAGCTTGAATAAATCGGTACTCGATTACTTTTATACTTGGAGTTACTCTCTCCGATTAGTCATGAATGCTGTCTATCAGGAAACGACTAACAAGTACGCAATAGGTAAGCATGAACGTCTCAACGCGGGACTCGGTATTTTTACGATCATCAGTGAAATGAATACACCGACAGAATTAGATTTATATGTAATAGAGCAACCAGCCGTCGATTTAAAAAACAAAAAGAAATACCAAACAGTGTATGACAAACTTTCTTCCTTGAATGGATGGTGCTAACATGAGCGATAATCTGAAAGTCATACCAGTAGCAAATGTATTCGTAAATACTAATTATTCGGTTCCGATTTATCAACGGAATTATGCCTGGAACGAACTTCAAATCCTCCAGTTGATCGAGGATATTGATAGTGCCATTCTTGATGATGAAGACCAGACATATTTCCTCGGAAATCTAATCGTTAATCAGACCGACAACAACGTCTATGAAGTCATTGATGGTCAACAACGTTTAACGACTTTGTATTTACTTGAACGCTATCTAAAGTTTTCTTTTTCAAAAGAGGCCCTTCGCTTCGAAGCGCGTGATACATCAAATCGTACACTCGCTCATCTTAGTGCTGATAATGCAAACACATTACCAGAAGAATTAGCTTCCGCTGAAATTTTAAACGGTTATCATATCATTCAAAATTACTTCGAAACGAATCCGATCAATAAAGAAAAATTTGCTAAAAAACTAGAATCCGTCTTTTTGATTCGAGTCCAAGTTCCAAAAAATATTGATTTAAATCATTACTTCGAGATTATGAATACGCGTGGTGAGCAATTAGAACTTCACGAAATCGCAAAAGCAAAATTACTCGAAGTGCTTAAAACCGATCAAGATAAACACGTTGGTGCAATGATTTGGGACACTTGTTCAAATATGAATTCTTACGTACAAATGAATTTTGATCCAAATCACAGAAAGCTTCTCTTCACCCATAATTGGAGTAGTCTTCAATCTAAAATTGAGAGTTTTAATACGATCGTTGATCAAATCGATAACAAAAAGAGCACTTCACAATCTAAAAAACCGTTACTTTCTATTCTCGATAGCAGCAAAACACCGGACACGAAGAGCAAAGAACTTGAAGATGAAAATGAGCGGTTTGAATCAACCATCTCTTTCCCTAATTTCTTACTACAGGTGAATGCTGTCTTAAAGGATATTAACTCAAACCCTAGTCTGGACGACAAACACTTTCTCCAAACTTTAGAATGGTCTTGGACAAGTCCTGACAACGCCAAGTACTTTTTGTTCACTTTGTTGAAATGTCGTGTCTTGTATGACAAGTACATTGTAAAACGTGAATTTGCCAAAGATTATAAAGAAACAGGTAAGTGGTCTTTGCAACGGTTAGAAAAGTACCGGGATACAAAAAGAAAAAGTGATAAACCAGCGTATGTTGGAACACTGAAACGTGAAAAGCAGAATCAAAAATTAAGAACACTTCAATCTTGTTTGCGTATCACCTACACTTCTCCAAAAACTATGCACTGGATATCACTAGTCCTTTCTGAATTACTAAATGATGAATCAACGAATCTCATTAAATTACTCGAGCAGTACTGCTGTAAGAAAGTCAGCGAATCTAATTATGAAACGAAATCAGGGTTTGAAATAGAACGAATCGTTTTTTCTTATCTAGATTATTTAATCTTCCGTGATGGCTACTCATATAAGAACAAACAACTCGTATCTCCATTAAATGATGACTGGCAGTTCCAGTTCAGAAATTCTATCGAGCACTTCTACCCACAACATCCAATTGACGGAATGAAATGGGATAACCGTGATTTGCATAACTTAGGTAACCTAGCTTTAATAACGATTTCCGGAAACTCGAAATTCTCGAATTTATCTCCGCTCAGTAAAATCGACTCTTATCCAAATCTAATTAAACAGAGTCTAAAATTAGCGATTATGCAGACCATAACGATATCTAGTGAAGAGAAGTGGACGACAGAAAAAGCAAATGAGCATCAAATAGAGATGACGACTATTTTGAATAAAGATTTAGCGAAATATGCTAGTGTATCATCTTCAATATTGCAGGTAACACCTTAAAAGAAATAAAAAAACTTTCCGATAAAAAATACGGAAAGTCTTTTTTATATTTCCTTACACAATAATAGAATTTCCGTTAAAAATAGCGTTCTTCTACCTTCATTACAGATTATTAATTCACTATTTTTTCTAGATGAATTTTTTATTTAATTTATGAAGCGAGTAATCATATCTTTATTCATCTTATATTAGTGTCATTTTACGACCCGCCCTGTATAAAACACCTCATCTTCATCCATATCATAATCACCTAGAGAAATGATTGTTCCTCCTGCATCCAGTACGCGAGTAATAGACTCCATCAAAAATTTACTATCTAAGCCAATCTCAACGTCTTTATTTCTCGCATCCACATACTTCAATAAATAAGAGTCTGGTGTCGCTAATTTTGAATCGGGTCGCGGTTCTACATCCACTTCAATCAATTCGATATGAGCTTCTTTTGAATCATTAAGATTTAACTGCTGTAATGTAGATGGATTATTAAACGTTTCTCCATGCGTCAACATACTCTCTAACATTAATTCTAAAACATCTTTCGCCATGAAAAGTGCATGTTCATACGTCTCTCCATACGTAAATACATTATTTAAATCTGGAAAAGAAACATCGTATCCATCATTACCTTCATCACTAAACCCTTCATCTTCTTCTATTTTTGTCAGTACTGCATAATACTTATATATCGCCATTTATGTTCTCTCCCTTGCTTCTTGTTATATTCAGCTCATAGCGTGTCTAATCCATTAATTCGAAAAATACATGTGCAATCGGAAATGAATTATGTCTTTTATGACGTTAAATAGTTCCCGTCCTGATGTTTGACTTGCGATTGATAACACGTCTCCATCAAATGTAAATGGCTTCCCCATCTTCGGAAACGGCATTTTCCTCAATAACCGTTCTACTTTTGCTGCATCAAATGGTCCTTTTAACTCTGCCGTTTGCGCATCCTTCAATTCCCGATACTTCTCCGCATGCAAGTACTCATAAAAGAATGGTGCTACTTCTTCGGCCGTAATCGGCTCCATCCAGCGCTCTTCTCCCCGCTCAAGCATCGCTAGCAAGACGACCATCTTATAACTCCGATTCATGATTGTCTTTTCGACCTGCTCAATCAATTCACGATTTGCGTCGTACGCTTCGATTTCTTCGTCTGATAACTCCTGATGCTCCTTCAAGAAACCAACGTAAGAACCCCATTCTTGTTTATAGCCTTGCGAAACTGCTGCATATTCTCCAATCTCAACATACGATGGCCGGTGTCCGAGTTCGTATTTGATTTGCTCGTATTGCTCAATCAATCGTAACTTCCGCTGACTCGGTTGCCGGAGTCGATGAATCAATTCCAGTGCCCGCGTATCGAACTCAATTACACAGCCGGGTGGTGGCGTAATCGGTTCTGTTTCCCCTCGCTTGAACGACTCTTTCATCGTTCCGAGCAGCTTCAGCTTCGTTTCGACGTTGCGATAGTTCCCAATCAAGTCAATGATGACGCAGTGCGATTTGTGCTGTGCCAAGCGTAAGCCGCGTCCGATTTGTTGCGTATAGATGGCGACAGACTCAGTTGGACGACAGAACAGGAGTGTATCGACTTTCGGAATATCAACACCTTCGTTAAACAAATCGACGGTAAAAAGGACGTCAATCTCGCCCTGCTCGAATGCTTGCATATATTGCGCGCGATTCGTCGTCTGCCCTGTCAGTGCAAACGCCGTCGTTCCTTTATCCCGGAATACTTGCGCCAGATATTCCGCTTGCTTGATCGACGAACAAAAGCCAATCGTCTTCGTTTGCCGATGTTTCTCCCATGAATGATAGATATTATCTGCGACCTCACGATCAAGTTGTCGATGCTCGAGCTGCGACGCATCATAGGTCCTACCGATTCGTCGAATCTGGGAATAGTCAATCGTGTCATGAATACCGTAATAGTGAAACGGTGTTAAAAAGCCTTCAGCAATCGCCGCTGTGAAATGCATCTGGAAAGCAACGTTATGGTGACAGATCGCATAGACATCCGCACCGTCCATCCGGTCTGGTGTCGCCGTCAGACCAAGTAAGAAACGAGGCGTGAAATGATCAATGATTTTTCGGTAACTCGTTGCTGCCGCGTGATGGAACTCGTCAACAATAATGAGATCAAACTGATCCGTTGCAAAACGGTCCAAGTGACGCTTTTGCGCCAACGTCTGGACGGAAGCGAAGACGATCTCTGTCGTCTCCGTGACGGTCCGATCACTACCGATGTAAAAGCCGGTCTGCCACGCCGGATTGACTTTTTGAAACGAACGCTCTGCTTGCAGTAATAATTCTTTTTGATGTGCCAGGAACAGGACTCGTGTAAAGTCTCTCGTAAAGAACGCACTGAGGTAGGTCTTCCCTAGTCCAGTCGCAAGCACCGCCAACGCCCGTGTCCGCCCTTCTTCCATCGTTTCCCGTAACGCGCGGAGTGCTTCTTCCTGCACTCGGTGCGGCAGGATTTCTGGCGCGACGACAACTGTTCCTTCGTCATACTCGACTTCTGGTTCCGCGACATATTGCCGTGCCGCGTACTCTTGACGATAAGCATCTAAGACAACCGGATTCAGTTCTTCTGCCGATTCGCTGAGATAAAGGTCCATGAAGGCATCAATCGCATCATCAAGAATCTGTGGAGCGACAGCTTGTGGTAGATGAACGTTCCATTCGATACCGGACCGAAGCGCACTGTTCGAGATGTTCGACGAACCGACGATTGATAAGCCAGTCTCTGCGTTTCGAAACAGATATGCTTTCGGATGGAACGAGCGTCCTCCTGACCGATAAAAGCGAACTGACAACCCATCAAGCGCAAGCAACTGCGCCAATGCTTCTGGATCGGTGATATGTAGATAGTCGCCAATCAACAGCCGAATCTCGGCTCCTCGTTGCAAAGCACGACGAAACGCCGGGACGAGTAAAGCGACGCCTGACTTCTGAGCAAACGCTGCGACGATATAGACTTCCTCTGCCTGATCAATGGCATCGACGAGTGAGTCATATAAGTGATGCGTCGTCAGCTTCGCTTCCGGGATCAATCCTCGACCTCGATCAGGTAGAGGCGTTCTTCGAAGCCGCCGCGCTGTTGCTGTTTCTTCTGTCGGACGGCTTCCAGTTCCTCAACAGTCACGCCATGTGTCTTCGCTAACGCTTGGATCAGCTCCAGTAAATCAGCTAACTCCTCGACAGCGTCTGCGTCCGTCGTTGCTTCCTCATATTCAGCGAGTTCTTCATGTAATTTCTTTTTCGCTTCCACTAGGAATTCATTTTCGTTCAGCGTTCGGAACGTCGCTTTTTTTCCGTTTTGGTCGATGATGTTTGGAATCGCGTCTCGAACTAATTTATGATAAAGTGGCATATCAATTCACTCCTTTGAAGGGTTGAGGGATATCCGAGTCGAATCACTCGGTGTCGTACATATGTATTTTATAAGAGGAGGTTCTTTTCATGTCTACATTCAAACAGATCGACACAACGAACGCCCCTGCTGCGATCGGCCCTTATTCACAAGGCTTTATCGCAAACGGTACACTCTATGCTTCCGGTCAAATCCCGATTGATCCGACAACAGGTGAACTTGTACCAGGCGGAATCACGGAACAGACGGAACAAGTCATGCGTAACGTCGATGCCATCCTGAAAGAGGCAGGACTGACACCAGACCGCGTCGTCAAGACGACATGCTACTTAACGAGCATGGAACACTTCGCTGCTTTTAATACGATTTACTCCGATTACTTCGCACCGCACAATCACTTCCCGGCTCGGTCTTGTATCGCTGTGAGGGAACTACCAAAAGGTGCATTGGTCGAAGTCGAGATCTTAGGACTCGTGTAATCTGATCGCTACGCACTCGTTGCGTAGCGTTTTTTCTACTTAGAGTGACTACTCTTCACCTAACTCCTTTTTCATCACTTTGTTTTGAATCGCATTCATCATAATCGGTATTTGCACGACCAGATTCAAGACACTCACTCCAAGAACCAGTTGATTGACTGTCAATGGATTGAAGTATCCTTCGCCATATCCTTCTCCTACACTGAGTGCAATCCCGTACGAAATCGCAAATGAAACTATGTTACCGATGACGATGTATTTCGGTTTCCCCCTCCGCGCAAGGGAATACGATAAAGCACCAAGTCCAAACAAAAATAAGACATATCCTAGTATTGAACCCTCTTTCCAGTCGAGGTAAGGTCCAAGCCACGCAAACGGCATCAGATACAATAGGGCTCGTTTCATCGTTCATCCTCCCCTTCTTCGTCTTTTCGGTTACTCCCGGCATCATAATAACCGTATAGCAGTTCCCGAATCATCCACCATCCAGGTGGAAACACGTTTGAGTGTGACACTTTTTCTGTGCCGTGTTCTGTCGTCACATGCATTTCCCAATTCGTTCCGTCCATAATCGTAAGGCTTTCAGGATTCGAGTACTCCCGCCATTTCTCGGCATCGAACAAATCTGACCACATGTCGATTAGATAGATATCCTCTTCCGTCAGTTTTACAAGTAACGGATTCATTTCGTCAGGTAAAATTAATCCATGTGGAATCCATGGGGCTAATACTTCTTCCTCATCTTCCGCACGAACCGTCCGACTTGCACGGTCCCACCAAAACGTCTGTCCTCTTCCCATGCCGGACTCTCGGAAATAAATTCGTTTGACTGCTTGCATCACGCTCATCCTCTAAAATTGATATTTCCATTATAGCCCATTTGCTATTTTTAACCTGTTACATTTTTTACTACGGTTCTGCTGATTTCTGTGACTGTGAAACATTTTTCTTCTTCTATCAGTAGATGTAGTGAAAGGAGATGGTTCATATGCATGTATCCATTCACCAAGCTGGTTATGACGTCGGTCAGCCCGTCTTACAAGAGATCGCGTTTGCTTTACAGCCTGGATCCATCACCGGTTTGATCGGTACGAACGGTGCAGGAAAAAGTACGACGATTCAAGCGATGTTCGGTACGCTACCGTGGGTTGAAGGAGAAATCGATTTACCAGTCTCACTCGCCTATATTCCGGAACAGCCGACCTATTACGAATATTTGACGCTCGCCGAGCACCTTGAGCTGGTCGCCTCACTTCACGAGACAGATCACGCCTATACGGAACGACTCTTAAAGACATTTGAACTGCATGCTGTCACGGGTGACTATGTATCCTCTTTCTCTAAAGGAATGAAACAAAAGGTGATGCTCGTCTGTGCTTTGATGCAACGCGCGGACTGCCTGATCATCGATGAACCGTTCGTTGGTCTCGATGCGGTCGCAACGATTCGGTTGTTGCATTTACTCGAAGCAGAACGAACGCGTGGCGTGGCGATTCTGCTCGTCACCCATGTCCTTGATTCCGCGGAACGTCTGTGTAATGACTTCGTCTGGATTGATCAAGGACGTATCAAACATCAAGGAACACTCGCTCAAATCGGTGAAGCCTCCGGTCAGCCAGGCGCCCGCTTGTTCGACATCATGGAAGCGATGGTGCTCGAGCATGATTGAAACCTTTCTGAAGCAACGGATCCGTCGACGGCATGCTGAACAACGTCGCTTCTTGCGAGAAATCTTCGACTGGACGATCTTGCTGTATCTTGTCATTCCGGTCGGGCTGTTTATCATTTATGAGACGATTCAGATCTTAAGTGGTCAAGCGGACTGGGTTCAAACGGTTCCGGTCGCTTGGATCTTACTTGGTTGGATGCTGTACGGGTTTCTGCCTGCCTTTTACGCTTGGTTCGAACCGGCGGATCGTCTTTTCTTCAAACCAGTTCCTGGAGCGATCGTCCGAATGAAGCGGTATTCTGTTCGGTATCACTTCGTGCGGATTTTCTTATTAACGGCCGGCTTACATCTACTTTGTTTCCCGCTACATCACATCCGGTTTGACCAATCTAGTATCACCGTACTGCTGACTAGTCTCGCGCTTTCTTTACTCCAACCGTTCTTTAGCTTCTGGACATACCGGTTATCTGGGCAACTGTTCTTGCGGAAATGGAGCGGTCATCTCTTCCTGGCAGCAGGACGCATCTCCCTGTTGCTCCTGCTTTGGCTTCAACCGCATCCAGTCCTCTTCGTTGTCGCACTGGGTGTGTTACTGTTCGGATCTCTTCATGTCCGGCACTGGTCACAGCGTGAGGACGGATTAACGGAGGATATCCTGTTGTCAATGAAACGACAGTCGAGTTTATCCGCGACCGTCCTTGAATTGAACGGGTCCTTACCAAAACCATCTCATCGAAAGCGACCGCTCCTTCATCTGCGACTATTCAAGCAAACGCATCAGCAACTCCCACTGCTCACGTATCTGCGGGATCCGAGTAAGCGCCGCTTCTTGCTCCAGCTGTTCGCTGCGATGAACTACGGTCTTCTCGTCTTACCATGGATTGGACGCGGTCTCGTCATCACCTTCGTACTATTCGTTCTCTTTCAAGAACGGAAACAACATCACACGTGGTTCCGCAGACAATCATTCTACCAGCATATTTCCAATTGATTGATTTCTGCTATACTTTTTCTAATACATGGTTGGAGGGATGACTTCATGCATACTCATTTATTTTTATTTGGAGGCGGTCCTCCATTTACACCGAATTTGCAAAAACGGTTTGCTGCATTAACGAATGGTGGTCCGGTCGCGATTCTGTATGTCCCACGTACTGGTAAGGACTGGGTGACCTACGCCTCGATTTATACGGAAGCGTTGCAGGAAGAGGGTATTTCGTCCTTCGTCCATCTACCACTGTCTGACGCGCCAACGGATGAACAGTTCGCGCAACTACAGCAATGTCAAGGGATCATCATCTCCGGTGGCGAGACCGAATTGTATCAGCAATATTTGGTCGCGACACCGATTGGTGACATCATCCAGTCGCGTTTCGTAAACGGTGTTCCGGTCGCTGGCTTTTCTGCCGGCGCCCTCGTTTCACCCGAACGTTGTGTGATTCCGGAGATCGACCAACGCGACAATCGACGTCTTCGCTTGCCTGGTCTTGCCCTGCTGAAAGACGCGGCCGTCTGTGTGCATTACGAGACGTGGGGCGAAGCCGCCCACCTCGTGCAATCCTTTACGGAAGAAGGCACGAGCCGTGCCTTCGGACTTGCCGACGCAAGCGGGATCTATCTGTGCGATCAGTACTTGATCGAAACAGAAGGAACCGATCCCGTGGTATTATCGCGGAGTCCCGTCAGATGACGGCGATTGTCCCTGCCGTCAAAGGCATCATCATTCACGAGCAACGTCTCCTAATCGTCCGCCGGGCTGTCGCTGACTTCGGCGGCGGAACATGGGAATGTCCAGGTGGAAAGATCGACTTCGGTGAACTGCCGCTCGACAGCCTTGTTCGCGAGATAAAAGAAGAGACACAGTTGACGGTTACGCCAGAACGTCTACTCTATGCCTCGAGCTTCCTAACGCATCCCGATCGGCAAATCATTTTGTTGATGTACGTCTGCTCGACGAACCAGACGAGCGTTCAGTTATCCGCAGAACACGACGCTTATCTCTGGGCGGACGAAGAAATGATCCGTCAGTTGATTGCTCCAAATATTTTGGCTGATTTTGAGCGATATGATGTCTGGTCTCTCCTTAGTTGAACGTAATATACTGCCCTGTCCAATGCTCTCGTCAGACAAGACAGTATTTTTTTCATTACCGGACAGTTGTCGTGTTTTTAAAGTAATGAACAGGGAATCCCTTAAATATATCTATCGTATACATTATTAAGGGGGAATCTTTCATGGACCGTCAAGCCGAAAAACGAAAAAGTAAGATGCCGTTCTTCATCATTCTTGTCATTGCCATCTTTGTCATCGTTGCTGCTGCGTTGATCATTTATGTCACGTCTGAACCAAAAGAAGAGACACAAGCACTTATGACACATCTTGCGACTGTCCTTCCGATTTACGTGAACTAGATTCACAAGACCTTTACACAAGTCGTACAACGCCTTCATACATGTTGAGCCATCTCCTCCCGATAGGAATACGGGAGGAGATATTTTATGCCAAAGAAAAAACGATTACTGGCACAACAATTAAATGGATGGTTGATTCCGATCGTCGCCATCGGACTGACCGTGATCAGTGGTCTAAGCGTTTACGCGTCGTACCAACAATCCGTCGCAGCGACTGAGGAACGGCTGATGCGCGAATTAACGATGTTTGATGCGAACGTCCGGGCAACGTTTCTCGCATATCCGAATGACGCAACAGACCGTACGCGTGCCATTAAACGATTGCAACAGCAACAGCGAACCGACTTATCACGTGACGACTACACGGTTCGCTTTCAAAGCCTGAACACGAGTGAGGCGTTCCGACCGTTGACACTCGAACCAGCAAAACGAAAACAACTACTACAGCATTTAAAAACAGCTCGTACACATGCCTTTTCAAATCAAGACCAGTTCCTTGTCGCGATGACGATTCCGGAACTCGATGACGTCATCTTACTGACGACCGACCGTGATAAATTAATCGCCCCTGCTCGAGATTTAGCTTGGACACTCGTCTGGGTGAGTGTGATCACACTTGTCAGCATCAGCCTCTTGATCCGCTGGCAAATTCAACGCCAACTGGCACCGTTATCGAAACTCGCTCTACAGATTGAAGAAGCCCATGCGAAGCGATCGTATCGTCCGTTAACGCTTAAGACGACGACCTTTGAGTTACAACAGCTCACGTTTCAATACAATCAATTGATGCAACAGATTGGGGATTTGACGACCGAGATGCAACAAGCCAGTCAGGAACTTGAATCCGTCCAGCCCCACTTTTCCTCGCATTTATCCGCGATGGATCAGTCGGTGCATGCCGTCGATGAAGTCGCCGGTTCCTTACTTGCGCAATCGACGCAGATGAATCAGACGATCATCGCCTCCACACGTTTGACTGCCCAAGGACACGATGCGTTAAGCGAAATGCAAACGACACTTCTGAACAGCCAACGTGCCGCAACTCGGTTTCAACAGACTGTTCAGACGAATCACACGACACTTGGGACATTACAACAAGAAAGCCACTTGCTGAAGGAACAATCCGCGACGACAGAGCAAATCTTGCAACAGACCTCACATCTACAGCAGCAGATGGAGACCTCAATTTCCCACATCCAGCGTGTCGCTGAAGAGACGCGCCGCCTATCGCTGAATGCGCTGATCGAGGCAACTCGTGCTGGCGAAGCCGGTCGTGGCTTCACGGTCGTGGCCAAGGAAGTCGAAAGACTAGCCATCGATATCCGGACGAGTACGGACCACATCCGTCAGGTCAATCAGACGTGGACGGCAGGGCTCACTCAAGTCGAACAAGCGCTCTCGCAGATGACGGAACGGTTTCTCTCGACGTCACAACAGCTCGAGACGGCAACAGAGCACTTGCAACAGATGCTGACTGAAGCGACGACGATCGAAACGACACTGGGGACCGTTGAACACCAACGTCAAATCGTCGCAGAAGTCCAGTCGAATATGCAACAGCATCTACAATCTGTCCAAAAGTTGATGTCAGAGCTCTCGTCCTATAGCCAAGTACTCGGGGATCAAATGCAACACCACGTCATTCAGCAAACGGAATTGAAGACACATAGCGCGGTACTCGAGTCACGGATCAGTTCGTTGCAACAGACCGTTCGCTCGAGCGAATCGTCGTCTTAACAAAAAGAGCGCCTGCCATTCCTGGCAAGCGCTCTTTTCCTCTGTTCTCAGCCGATATAACGTGCTTCCTTTTTATCGATGATATTGCGAATCCGGTTCTCAGTCACCTGATACTGCTCCGCCAGTTGACGAATCGTCTTCCCTTTTTCATATTGGGCGCGAATCGCTCGAATCTGAAACGATGACAACGTCACATGTTGTTCTAATAAGAGATCAAACTCACCAAGTAGTTCGGTATACTGCTGATCAAATGAAGGCAACACGTCCAAGTTCGATAACTGATCGTCAGCTCGTTTACCGTTGCGTCGGACGAGTCGCGCTTCCGTGACGTCAACCGTCAGAAAAGCTTGCGCAACGAGTAGACCGACCTGCACTCGTTCTCCTCGCCCCCGTTGATAGAGCGTGACTTTCCGATATCCTTCCCGATTGAGCCGCGGTCGGAGCAAGACACCTTTTCGGCGTTGTCGGACGCCGCGACACGTCACGATTGTCCGATCAAGCGACCTTACGCGACCAAGTGACGAGACTTCATATATACCTACATAGCCGATGACGGCCTTCCATTGCTCTTGCATAGTTGTCCTCCTTCAGACAAGGACACGACGGGACTTCATACCTGAATTATACCAAATCACGAACAAACGTTCTAGTGATGTCACTCATCGGAATGTGCTATTCTTAGCAGAAAAAGGAAATGAGGTTCGTCCATGAAATTTGTCTTGTTACTTGGTCCCCAAGCAGTCGGAAAGATGACGATTGGTCAGGAAATCGAACGGTTGACGGAGATGAAAGTCTTCCATAACCACCAGACGATCGACTTGTTATTGCCTTATTTTGATTTCTCTGAACCCGCCCATCACCGCTTAAAAGATACGATTCGGCGCGAGATGTTCAAGGAAATGGCGAACAGTTCGCTTGAAGGTGTCTTGTTTACATTCGTCTGTCTATTCGGCGTCGAAGGTGGTGGTCTCGAGTTCATCGAAGAAACGGTTGAGTTGTTCGAACAAGCAGGTGCTGACGTCTATATCGTTGAATTGGATGCGCCGGTCGCAACCCGTCTGCACCGGAACACGACCGAAAACCGATTGACGCACAAAGTAACGAAGCGTGACCTCGCCGCTTCTGAACAAGACTTACGCGAGACGGCGGACGGATACCGGACACGCTCGCTGCCAGGCGAACTACCGGACGTCAATTATCTCTTCCTTGATACGGAACAGTTAAGTGCGCGTGAAAGCGCTGAAGCGATTTGCGAACATTTCAACTGGTCGAAAACAACGGTCTAATCACAAATAAGCCCCGTTCTGCTCAGCAGACGGGGCTTTAATGATGAAGTTCGCGTGCATATCGATTCGCCTGCAACTGAAATCCATTCCGACGCCAGACCGTTTCACTGCCCGCTTCACTATAGACACGCTTCAGTAATAACGTCCGTGCGAGATAAGACAAAATCGATGCCAGTGCTTCCGTGATGTACCCGTGCTGATCGTCCTCATCAGTCGTCGTGTAACGTAAGGTTCCGGTGGATGCATTCCAAGTGAAGATAATCGTTCCGACGATCGTTTTCTCACGTAACGCATGTAGCGTCCACTTACAACCCGATTCTTCATCCGTTGCTTCGACAAATAATCGTGACGTTTTAAAATCCGGATGCCGTCCTTGCATTCAGCTCTCCTCCTCGACCTCAAACGTTACTGTCGCGTAAGCCTCTCCGTTAATCAAAATCGTCAATGTGTGTGTACCAGGATAATGGACACGCGTCGTCATGTTCCGAAACGATTGGCGTCTTTCGACTTGTAAGACACCTTTAACTTCCCGCTCCCGCAGTTGAAACACCTTCCGACTCGTTCTGCGTTGTTTGACGTAATCGATCGCGTACTCCAAGCGTAAACGTTGTGGAACAGAACTCGTCACGGTGAACGAGAAGTCGAGCTCTCCGCCAATCGTAACCGGCGAGACGACTAAATTTGTAATCTCGACCTCACCTTGCGTAACGTGACCGAACAATTGTAAGACTTCTGGATTTCCGCGTTTGAGTAACGTCCGGGAGGCGTGGCGCAAAATCCAGTCCGTGTTCGGATCTGTTCCTAAGTGACGTTCGATCCGCTCAATCAGATATTCCGGATGTGTCTTTGAAATATCGTTCAAGTGATTGGCGACACTTTTTCGGACGTAGAGTGACGGATCCTGTAGTAAGGCGTCAAGAATTGGTAATGCCGGTCGCGGATCAGCAATCAGACTCGGAATCGCTTGTCCCCATGGCAGACGCGGTCGTGTCCCTTCCGACGCTAAGCGCCGAACATGTTCATCGTCTGATGTTGCCCACATGAGTGCTTGCTCGAGATAACGCTCTTGATCAGCGAGTAGAAAACGCCGGACAGCGAACTCAGACGTCGAATACGGTGTCAATTTAGCGAGTGTTGCTAACGCAAGTGTCCAGTCAGTGAGTGTTGCTGTCCGCTCGACATACTCGGGAAAAACAATTCCCGGTAGTCCGGTAAACTGCGGTGCGAACCGCTCTAGCTCCGGCACCGAGTCCGGAAACGGTGGTAGGACGGATTCTAGTGTCTCCGCAACACGACGGACGCGTTGTTTAAACGCAAGCTCGTCCCAGTCCTTGCGTTCGACTCGTCTGCGAAAGTCTGGTACATCGACCGCTTCTTCTAATTCATCGAGCCAACTCGGTGAAAACACATCTTTAATCAAACTCATCCTATATCTAGTCCCTTCCGTGTACGCTCCAGTTTGAGCAATGTTTCCTTGCGTGCAAGTCCCCCGGCGTATCCACCTAAATCCCCATTCGTTCGAATGACCCGATGACATGGAATGATGATTGCTAGTTGATTTGCTCCGTTTGCCCGTGCGACAGCGCGGACGGCGGTTGGTTGACCAATTCGGATGGCCAGTTCTTGATACGAGATCGTCTTGCCACTCGGAATTCGTTCAAGTTCTTCCCAGACGCGGCGTTGAAAGGGCGTTCCGTATCGCATCAATGGCGTCTGAAACAAGACCGGTTCTCCTTTGAAGTAACGACGGAGCTCCCCTTCAATCTGTTTAAAGACGAGTGACTCCCCAGGCACGATGACAGCACGCGCTTTTTGACGCAATTGTTCGATTTCTCGCTCAAGTCCCCGTCGATCGACGAATTCAAGGAGATGTAAGTGTTGTTCATCCGCAATCGCAAGCATCGAACCGAGCGGTGTATCGAGCCATTTCGCGCGCAAGACCTGTCCGTCAAAACGAGACGGTGCTTCCCCGAGCATCCGTGCTGACGCTTCACGAAAACCACTGCTTGATTCATAGCCTCCTGCTAACTGCCCTTCGATGACCGGCTTCCCAGTCCGAATCTCTTTCATCGCTAACCCCATCCGCCGTGCCCGAGCATAGGCAACGAACGTCATCCCGAACCGTTTCTTGAACTGGCGTCGTGCTGTTGATTCGTCCAAACCAAGTGCTCGGAAATCAGCTTCTTTGAACCGTTTATCTGGTTCTGCCTCGACTGCTTCGATCAAACGTTGAACCGTACCGTGATCGCCTGGATAAGCGAGCGGATGACACCGCCGACACGGTCGATAAGAGGCAAGCAATGCCTCTTGCGCCGTCTCGAAAAACTCGCAGTTCTCCGCTTTCGGTTTTCGTGCCGGACATGTCGGGCGGCAAAAAATACCGGTCGTCTTGACCCCGACGAAAAACGTTCCTTCGTACGTCACGTCTCGTCGAACGAGTGCTTCGTAATACGTGTGATGTTCCATCGCTTTCTCCTCCTTTGCCTTTAGTATAACGGCTTGTCCGGTTACGATGTCGCCGAAAATCAGGCATTGATCTGTTTAAGATTCACTTAAGAATTCTCCTCCTGTTTTCGAAAGGGACGACGTGCATACTACATGCTATACTCAACGGAAAATAGGGTTTCATGTTTGATTTTTTTAAAAGAAACACTTCACGGAATCGGTGATCTTCGGATTTCAATCAAAGAAGGAGCACAAGGCATCCAACTGATTTGCTCGAATGCGATTGAAACGATCTATACGCTAGAGGAACTAAACGCGTGACTGACGCCGTTCGGAACGTCTGACGCATCGCGTTCTTCCGGCGGTTCCGGTATTGGTCTGTCGATTGTTCAACAAATCATGGCGCGCTATCACGGAAGTGTCCAGCTCACTTCAGCAGACAACCGCTTTTCCGTCACGTGTCGTTTTCCGCGTCATTCGTAAGTCAGCATCCGATGCTCTCGTCGGGTGCATTTTTTGGGCTAGGTTGTTACTTCTTAGACACTTCTTTGAAATTGGAATTCGATACACTAAAGACTGTTAGAAATTAGTTGTCGTTTTAAAGGAGTTGTTCGTGTCTTATGAAATCCTCGTCTCGTTCGATTACATATATGCCAGGGCTTGACGGCTTACGCGCTTTCGCTGTCCTGTCTGTCATTCTCTACCACTTATCTGTTTCATTCTTCTCTGGTGGTTTCCTCGGTGTTGATCTCTTTTTCGTCCTATCCGGTTACCTGATTACTGGTCTTTTGTTACGCGAGTGGCAAACGACCGGGCGCCTCGATTTGAAACGGTTTTGGATTCATCGTTTCCGTCGTTTGTTCCCAGCTCTATTCGTCATGCTGTTACTCGTTCTCGGATATGTAACCGTCTTTGAACGCGAGCTATTGCATACAGTTCGTCAAGATAGTGCCTTTGCGCTTATTTACGGAACGAACTGGTGGTATATCTTCCATGACGTCTCGTATTTCGAGTCGTTCGGGAAACCGTCACCGATCCAAAACCTTTGGTCGCTCGCGATCGAAGAACAGTTCTACCTGCTATTCCCGATCCTACTTTGGTTCGGCATGAAAAATCGTCGCCTGTTCCTTCAATTGATTGGTGTCGCGATCGGCGCATCCGTGCTCGCGATGGCGATTCAATTCACACCGGGTGAGGATCCGAGTCGTGTCTATTACGGTACCGATACACGATTATTCGCCTTATTGATCGGGAGTTTGCTCGCGTTCGCGTGGCAACCGACCCGCTTTAAGATTGATATCCCAAAACGTGGTGTTCGATTGTTGAATCAAACAGGTGCTGTCACGTTGCCACTCTTACTTTTACTGATGGTTGTCACGAGTGAGTTCGGAAGCTTTTTATACCGCGGTGGCTTTTTCATCGTTTCGCTCCTTGCCGCCCTATTGATTGCTACGATCGCCCATCCGGCGTCGATTTGGAGTCGTTGGTTTGCGCGTCCATCACTTATTGCGATCGGCAAACGGTCGTACGGCTTATATCTATGGCATTTTCCCGTCATCACGTTGCTGACACCGGTCGAGCAAATTGGAACATTCTCGGTACTACGGACTATATTGATCATAGTTATTCTTGTTGCGTTAACAGAAGCGTCGTATCGCTTCATCGAGCGTCCGATTCGTCAACTCGGACTGTCTGGTTACTTGAAGCGTTTATCGCTACATCCGCAACAGTTACGTCAGTTCTCAACGGTACAGTGGGCGAGTGTTGCCGTGTTGACGATCCTTATCGTCAGCTTCATTGGTAACTTATCGATTCTTGCTGTTTCCGATACACCGAAGCCAGAACCCGCCTTCCATAAGATAGCGGCGCCAAAAGAAAAACCGAAACCGGTCCTCAAACCGACGACACCGAAAGCAAAACCTGATCAACGAAAAATTTGTCGACCGACGCTTGCGATCGGTGACTCCGTCCTGCTCGGTGTCGAAGATTATCTCGGCAGTACACTCAAACAACTGACGATTGATGCGAAACTCGGTCGACAGCTACGAGAAGCGATTCCGCTAAGTGAGAAGTATGCGTCGTACAATCAACATGGACGCCAAGTCATCCTCCATCTTGGAACGAACGGCAGCTTCCGCAAAGATCAGTTGAATAGCTTACTCGACCAATTTGCAAATGCCGATCACATCTATCTCGTGACAGCACGGGTGCCACGCCCGTGGGAAGCAGAAGTCAATCAGATGTTACGAGAGGCATCAAAACGAAAACGGGTCGAACTGATCGACTGGCATGCTATTGCTGTCAAACACCCATCCTATTTTGAAGCAGATGGTGTTCATTTGAATATTAAGGGCGCCCGGGCCTATTCGAAGATTCTTGCGAAGGCCACGAATTGCGCCGTTTCGACAAAATAAAACCACGACAAACAAGGTAGCGGATAGTTCCGCTACCTTGTTTTTTCGTGTTCACCCTGTCGCAAGTAGTCCAAGGTAGATCAGACTGACACTAAGAAGGCTCAGCAAGACACCCAATGCATGTCGTCTGAATCCGAGTAAGAGCAGTGGTAAGGTGGCGATCCCAATCATCAAGACCCACCCGTCCCCTGCTGGACCACTGACCGGTAATTGACCTAACGTCGGTTGTTCCAAACGACTGAGTGATGCACTTGCCATGAACAGAAGTATTAAAATAATACTCTCCATCCGGAGTAACGGACGCGGATCGTATGTCGAGTCGAAACGTAACCGACGCCGGACAAGTGTGCCATTACAAAAGGCGTAGAACAAAAGCGGCAACAACAAAAGATGCTTCAGCAACATGGCTTGACCGTATGGCACGCCCCATAGATTCGGATAACGTTCAAGCGGAATCGCCAGTTGCATCAGTAGCAGACCCGACAGGATGACACCCGTAAAGGCAATCCGGGCAAATGGACTAAACCAACTTAAAAAGGCAGACCAATGAGCGGTCGAGCGGGCACCGATGGCTACCCAAAACACGACACCGATCCAAGCCGTCACACATAAGAAGTGACTAAACTGAAGCGTCCACCCAAGCGCCCCGTATTTCGCTGCGGCATGACTCGTTCCTGCGATACCAATCCATAACGGGATCGTCAAGAGTGCGAGCAGGATGGACCGTTGCTTTTGCCATGCGAATACAATCAATAGGAGTAAAGCAGCGAAGTAAACGACAAGAAACATTTGACCGATATGCAAAAGTAACCCCGTTCGTAGAGCCTCTGTCATCGTTTGCGTCGAAAGTAGAAAACGAACGGCACCAAAGACCGGGATGCTCGTTCCAAGAACGAGCATTCCGAGCCCCGCCACCGCCCATGACGTACCATCCATTAATGGCGGTTTGTGTTTCCTTGGGATGAAGCATAATACCAAATAGCCCATCCAAAGCGCTCCACCCATGTAGACAAGTAGTTCTCCTAGAAACGCACTCATATCGAACGACGACGGAATAAGAGAAGTAAGACGATGCTGACTAATAGTCCACCAACAATCCAAGGAAGTAGCGTCGGAACGAGTCCTTTTGAAACAGGCTCAGCTTCTGGGACGACCGCTGCCTTTGTTTCCATCGGCTCCGCCTTTTCAACTGTCTTCGCCTCAGTTTTTTCCGTACCCAGTACTGTAAAACGAATCGTCCCTTTGACCGGATGACCATCATCTGAAATCGATGCCCATTTAATCGTGTACTGTCCTTTTTTCAATGGTTTCGAGACGACGGCACTGAGTTCATTCCCGATGATGAGCGGTTTCGCAAGCGATTGTTCGACACCGTTCGCGTCCACTACACGTAAGGTACTCGTCTTTTCGACAGCCTCACTAAACGTCAAGCGGATTCGATCGACGGATTCTGATAACGCCGCTCCCTCTGTCGGATTGGAACTTTTAAGACTCGTGTGTGCTTCGACCGAGACAGGCAATAGACAAATCAGAAATAGAAGTGCAAATCGGATGATACGCATGTCGTTTACCTCCTTTCTGCTTGATGTGTATAAGAAAACCCGCTGTTTCCAGCGGGTCGTCCTTTATTGTTGCGGGCGACGACGGAGTGCGAACAATCCAAGGATCGATGCTGCGGCAATACCAAGCAATGACCACACGATACCTGTCGCCGATGATGCTGCTTGCATACCACCGAGACCTGTGTTCGGCATACCAGATGGTGCACCTTTGAATTTATCTGGGAACTGATCGACGATTGCTGTCGCTGTTCCTTCCCCTACGCCGTACATATGCGCGTACGCTTCGCGAATCGCGGGGTACGCTTTGTCGTAATCTTTTTCATTGTAGCTATTGAAGGCGAGTAAGAGTTGGTCGATGTGGACCTTTAGTCCTTCTTCCAAATCTTTTGCTTTTAAGCGTCCTTCCGTTGCAGCATCGAGGAATGCTGCTTGTTCGACACGGTACTCATCGAGTTCTTTTACAGCCATGTCGCGTGCTTGATCGTCTTTTGCACCTGTTGCTTTGACGTAGTCGACGAAGTAGCCGATATGGCTCGACCAGATTTTCTTGAATTGTTGTGCTGCTTCACTGCCGTAAACGGAACCGATTGAAGCCGACAAATCATCTGTATTTTGACTCAAGGCACCGGCTGCCGCGTCAAAGTCCTTTGCACCGTCAATTCCTTTTTGCATCGCGAGCACCGCAAGCGCTGCGTGCTCTGAGAAGTTCCGGTTGAGCCCGGCACGAAGATCGGCTGCTGGTGTATCGACTTTCGTATTTTTGAATTTGTCCGGATACTGATCAACGATCGCACCAGATAATCCTTCTCCGACCATATACATATGCTCGATTGCTTCACGTAGATTGCTGTAGGCAGCGTCATAATCACCAGCAACGTAACTATTAAACGATGTTAACAATTGCGTGATATGGACTTTAAGTCCTGCTTCGAGATCTGCTGCTTTCAGACGTCCACCTGTTGCTTTATCGAGGAACGCAGCCTGCTCAACACGATACTCATCGAGGTCTTTCAATGCTTTTTGTTTGGCGTCTTCATCTTTTGCTCCGGTCGCTTTGACGTAATCGACGAAGTAACCGATGTGGCTCGACCAGATATCTTTAAACGCTTTTCCTGCATCGTCACCGTAGACAGAACCGACAGCTGCCGCTAAATCATCCGTATTTTGATTCAATGCGCCTGCTGCTTGTTCAAAATCTTTTTTACCATCAATTCCTTTTTGCATCGCGACAACTGCGAGATATGCGTGTTCAGATAGAATTTGATCGAGTGTCGCTCGCAAATCCGATGCTGGGGACGAGACGTCAAGTGAGACTTTCCCTGAACTGTGAGACATCTTACTATGGTCCTCATGACCATGTGCACTGACACCTGCTGCTGGAATCAACAATGCGGCACTTAGCGGAACAGCGAGATACGACTTTTTCATCTTCATCTTATGAACACCCCTTTGATTTTTTGGACTTCACACAGATAACGTAAGGAGTTCATAAATGGTTTTATCTTTTTACATTTTTTATTTAAAATATTTTTTTGGTCGAAATACCTCTGTTCATTACTCTAATTATTTTTTAGTTTTTATTTACTCATTTCAAGAAATAAACAACTTATTTTCTAACGATTTCATTAAAATCTTCTTATCACCACATCTTTTATTTATTATTCAGAACAGGAGTGGACTCATGAAACGGATCGTCATTAGCGCATTACTTGCTTCGCTTGTCGTCTCGCAAGCAGTTGAACCTGTCGAAGCAAAAAGTAAATCGAAAAAGAAACCTGTCGTGCAAGTCGATCAAGACAAAAATGGTATTCCGGACGCTTGGCAAAAACAATATCATTTAGGATATGGCAAACACGTCGCAACAAAAGATCACGATCGCGACGGTTTGACGAATGCACAGGAATATCAACTTCGTCTCAACCCAACCAAATCGGATTCCGATCGTGATGGAATCAAGGATGGGAAAGAGGATTCGGACCGCGACTCCCTTACGAATCAACAAGAATACACAGCGCATCTGAATCCATTGAAAAAGGATTCTGATCAAGATGGTATTTACGATGATAAAGAAGACCAAGATCAGGATCGATTAACGACACGCGAAGAGTTCATCGTCGGTACGCAACCAATGACAAAAGATTCAGATCGCGATGGCATCAAAGATAACGAAGAGGACCGCGATCAAGATACACTTTTGAATGACGACGAATTCGAGCTCGGTTCTGATCCGACAAAAGCAGACAGCGATCATGATGGGACACGGGATGATCAGGAAGACACGGATCAAGACGGCGTTCAAAATAATCAAGAACTCAAACGGATCATGATCCAAGTAACGGATACGAACAAAAAAAAGTTCGAGTGGCGCTACAGTAATGAACACCAACGGAAAGAACTCCGTTTTAAAGATGAGATTGGCATCACTGATGTTGCGACGTTAAAAGACCGCCTTCTCGTCACGCCATCGATGACGGAAGAGGAATTATTAACGTTAGTAGCTCAGGCACTTCAATTGCCAAACATTAAAACATTACAAGTCCAAGTCAAGTTCTACAATGGACAAGAGCTTGAATCGGAAGATGAACACGCGGATGACGATGGTGCATCGGATGATTCTGGGGATGAAGGCGATGACGATTCCGATGATCATGGCGATGATCATGGTGGTCACGGTGATGATGATTGATCCTCAATACACAAAGAGAGAACGGAAAATTCCGCTCTCTCTTTTTTCATACTCCTATTAATGATGGTGACCGCTACTTCCACCAGCGGGTTTTGCTCCACCTTGTAAGATTTTTAAATCCTGCGCCGACAGTTTTCCGACGATGAATTGCCGTGTCGGCATGATCATCGCACCTTCACTGCTCGCATGCGCTTTGACATAATACAAGCCGGATTTCGGTAATGTCTTCGCAATCGTGTAGACACCCGGCTTCGTCTCTTCTGCCGGTTCCATACTATAGCGGACTGTTCCGTCTGCTTTCCAGATTTCGAAGTGGACATAGTCGACTTTTTGAGCCGGTTTCGCTTCACGCCAAACCGTCGCTTCGAACGTTTGCTTTTTCTTTGCGTCCGGTTGTACGTCTTTCGGGATATTCATTTTGATCGATAACGGATGAACGACTGTGTACTGCTCCGCCGCATCAGAATCAACGGCGCAGCCGGCAAGACTCGTCGTCGTGACGAGCAGTCCACCAAGCACGAATGTTTGCATCGATTTACGCATTGAAGAACCTCCTTACACTCGGAATACGACGAATGACGAGGAAATCGAGTAACCAGACGACGAGCAACGAGAGTCCGACAAGTGGGAAGACAATTCCCAGCACAACAAGCACAGCGAGGAATCCTTTCAACATGAATGCTTTCGGACCTTTTGGTGCCCCCATCCCCTTACTTGGTTTTCGCTTCAACCACAGATAGAAACCACTGACTGCTACGAGAATGATCCCAAGACAAATCAATAGGCTGATCAATTGGTTGAACCAGCCGAATTCCGTTCCTTTGTGAAGCGTGATTCCGGTCGCGACGATCTTCCCGACGACGCCATAATTGTCATAGCGATAATCAGCGAGCACGGCACCGGAATATTGATCGAGATGGATCGTTGCTTCATCCTGTGCCTTTGCGGGATACGCGGACAGGGTGTAGACTCCACTCGGATCACTCGGGATGCTGATTTTAAAGCTTGGATCCATCCCTTGTTGTTTGCCGATTGCAACGATGTCATCGATCGAAGCCGGAACAGCACCTTCGACTTTCGATTGCGGGACATCAAGTGTTTCGGCAGCCCACGGGACTTCCGCGATATCCTTCGTTTGAAGTGTTGACGTCGGTGCCTCCCCACCCCAGATGGACGGTGGATAACCAAGACCTTGGTTCGTGACGAGTGACTGGAAGTTCGTCCCCCAGAAGCCAGACCACGGAAGACCTGTCAGGATGAGGAATAACATTCCTGCTGTGATCCAGAATGCCGGAACCGCGTGGAGGTCACGACGAAATAACTTCTTGCCTTGACGAAGACGTGGGAACAAAACACCTGACAGCCCCTTTTGCTTACGCGGGAACCACAAGAATAATCCTGTCACGATCAAAACAATCGCCCAACACGCAACAAGTTCGACAATCCGGTCGCCTGTCGTTCCTGCCATCAGCTCTCCGTGGATCTCTTCGATTTTGTTCATGATCCGGTCATCATCCGATAATGTTCCGATGATTTTCCCGGAGTACGGATTGACGAAGACTGTCGCCGACATCTTAGGTGACGAGATGTTCACTTCACTGGATCGATCGTCCGATTCACCCGGTCGGTATGACGTAACGAGCGCGTCCGGATACTTCGCTTTGACGCGATTGATTTGTTCTGTCGCCGTGATGCGATCCGCTTTTGGTGTAACTTCATAATACGATTGATACAGGACGTTTTCGATTTGCGGCTTAAATAGATAGATCGATCCTGTCACGGCAAGCATGACGAGGAACGGTGCAAAAATGATACCAGCATAAAAGTGCCACCGCCAAATCGTCCGGTAAGCAGAAGAAGTCGGTGCTTTTTTGACCGTCTCTTCCGTCTGCATGAGATTCATATGTATCCTCCTTCGACAGAAAATATGTCCACTCTGTGAACACCTTTTAGTATAAGCGGTTACAATCCATTTCCACGCACTGCTTGTGACGATAAATTGCCAATCCAGTGTGTAAATCAGGTAGCTTTTAAGAAGTGATGTGCGTCATTTTTTGACAATGATTTCACTTTTTTTGTAGATTACTTCTTATTTCAAAAAACTATCCTTATTCATAAAACCAAACTTTAACCTAAAAAGCGAATCCATTATCGGATTCGCCGTTTTATATGTGATTTACATCGAGGACTCTTCTTCTAATGCTTGCTTTTGACGATGATGATGGACGATTCCGATGACCGCTGCTCCAATGAGGATCACGATGATTGATCCAATGACACCAGGATTCACCTGTAGCCAGTTCCACAGTTCCGACCACGTCACAGCTTCTCCGATTCGAATGATGATGAATGTCCACAGTCCTGTATAGACGCCTGCTGCTAAGAACGTCATCACTAAATAACGCGGTAACGGATAACCGAGAAGTCCGGCGACATAATGAATCGGATGTCTGACGCCGGGTAAGAAGAACGATAGTCCGATTGCCCATAACCCGCGTCGTTCTATGATTGCTTCTGCTCGTTCTAAGAAACGTGATTTCATCCAGCGTTTGACGAGCGGAATCTCACGGAAGAACCGAGCAAGTAGATAAAACCACGTAAAGGCGATGAAGAAGACCGGCCAAGCGGTCAGCCAGATGACGACCGGGTACATCCCCTCTCGTAATCGAAGTGCTGCAAAACTCATCATCAAGACATCGTCCGACAATGGGGTGAACATGATTCCGCCAGCCAGGCGGACGAGTGCCATGATATCCATCACGTATCCCTACTTTCTGTTTCTCTCTATATTCAGTATCCCCGATTTTTCTGAAGTTGAGCCCTATCCATTTCTTAAGTTCTTCTTTAGTTATACTTTTCTGATCAAAAGAGATCATCATCGATGAATTAAAGTCACTTAGACCGGATGACATGTATACGCAATCGTTTAATAAAACATCCTTTTCCCACATCGAGAAAAAGGGTTTCCTCCATCCGTTCGAGAAGGGGTATAACGTACATCCGAACGCTCATCTGATAGGAGGAATTTCCATGTTGCATCGCCGGAAGACCTATACGATTCGTCCCGAACGCCTAGAAGAATTCACTGAGTTTTTTCATACTTACCTGTATCCGCTTCAAGTCAGTCATGGTGCCCGTCTCGTTGGTCGCTGGGTGACGGAAGCAGAAGATGAAGTTATCGCTATCTGGGAATACCGCGACCGTGAACATTACGAACAAGTCGATCGTGATGTCCGAAACAGTGCCTTACGCCGTGAAGCGATGAAAAAACGTGCCCGACTCGGCAAAAATCTCTATATCAAGTCGTATGAAGACTTCATGACGGCGACCGGTACGTACGCTCCTCCTCGTGCCATCGTCAGTGTGACCGCGTACATCACAAACGATGCCGGTGAAGTCCTGCTCGTTCGCAACCTCCACCGGGGTGATACGTATGAGATGCCGGGTGGACAAGTCGAAAATCATGAGTCGATTCTTGACGCGATCAAACGAGAAGTCAAAGAAGAAACCGGGATTGATGTCACAATCGATGGAATTACCGGTATCTATCAAAACGTCTCGAGTCACGTCCTTTGTGTCTGCTTCCGCGGGAAAGCGGTCGGTGGTGAACTTACGACGCAAGAAGGCGAAACAACAGATATCGGCTTCTTCCCACTGACACGTGACTCGCTGAGTGAATACATCAAACGGGATCATTTCCAGTTGCGGACGCTCGATGCCATGGATCCGCACTACTTCCCGCATGCCTTATATAAAGTCAGACCGTATGAGCTGATCAGCCGGTATGACGGTAATGCAACGTCATCTTCACGATAAAACAAAAAATCCCCTTGCAGATTTTTCTCTGCAAAGGGATTTTTTCAGTTATGTTGTCAATCGAGCAGTGATTCCAGCATCATCGGTGACATAGACAGCATCTGCTTGATCCGTAACGGTATACGCAGAAGACTTCAACGTCTCGATTGCTGCTCGGAGCGTCGCTTGATCCGGATAACGCAGCGTCCAGTAGACAAGTCCGACCGCATCTTCCGGATTCGTCGGTGCGTCAACTCCCGACCAGACGTTCAGACCGATGTGATGATGGTAACCGCCAGCAGCGACAAACAACGCACGCATTCGTGAAGCGTCAGCCGCAACCTCAAAGCCAAGCGTATCGACATAAAATGTCCGCGCTGCTTCCAGTGTCTTGACGTGGAAATGGACATGTCCCATGACGGTCTCGGCCGGCATACCATACCAGTCTTCTTCTCCAGCTTCGACGAGCATACTTTGCCAATCGACAGGATCGGTCGTCATCTTAACATCTCCATTTGCTTCATACGTCCATGTCTCACGTGGACGATCGGCATAAATCTCGATCCCGTTCCCATCCGGATCCGATAGATAAAAGGCTTCACTGACAAGATGGTCACCTTGACCAATCTCAATCCCTTGTTCGATCAAATTGCGGATGACGAAACCGAGTTCTTTTCGGTTCGGTAGCAAAATCGCAAAATGGTATAACCCGGCAACCGAGTTCGGTGGGAAACGGCGGGCATTCGGATGAACTTCGAGCTCAACGAGTGGTGTACCTTGTGCGCCAAGAACCGTTAGCTGATCCGTTTGTGTCAGTATACGTAATCCGAGGGATGCTGTATAAAATGAAACGGAACGGTCAAGATCGGTGACGCGTAAACGAACGGGACCGAGTGTAATCTGTGGGTGAATCGACATGTTGTTTCCTCCTTCAATGAAATAGCTTGTACCTCTATTATTACGCGGAAGTGATGGAAGCGGAAGTAGGCACGAATAAGTGGTATAGTATCCTAAACGATACCATGAAGGAGGAAGACCGATGGAAGAGACACCAAGCTGTCGAGTCGAGACCGCACTCGAAATCTTGACCGGAAAATGGAAACCGTCGATTTTACTCGTCTTGATCACACACGGAACGCTCCGCTTCAGTGAATTGAAACGACAATTGCCGAACATTACGCAAAAGATGCTGACAGCTCAATTGCGCGAGCTCGAACTAAACGATATCGTGCATCGCGAGATTTACCAAGAAGTCCCGCCACGCGTTGAGTATTCGCTGACGGATTACGGTCGGACACTTATCCCGGTTCTTGACGCCATCAATGCATGGGGCGAACAGCACGTCATTCATCTTGAAAATAAAGAAAAAGTAGCTTCTGCCTCCCAATGAGAAATCCATTTCGATGTGATTTCTCATTTTTGTATGGAATAAACTGTCTATTCCCCCGTATACTAACCTAATAGACTTCTGTTTTCGGAAAGGAATGAGTCCTCATGCATCAACTCCATGCAATCGAGCAACTCGTTGCTCGGCTCAAACAAGATCCTGCAGTCGAAGCCATCTTCTTGAAAGGATCCTTCGGACGAGGAGAAGAAGACGTTCATTCAGACATCGATCTGTACTGTCTCGTCTCGGAAGAACGCCAAACGAAATTTTTATCACGTCGACTGTCCCACCTCTCTGTTTATCGCCCCATCATCTGGAAAGATGAGATCGACATCATCGCACCACAGATGATCGTCGTCTATGATGATTTGTTACATATCGATTTATTCACGGTGACGCTTGATTCGCTAAACCATAAGGATCAATTGCGTGTCCTGTACGATCCAAAACAGCAATTGACGGACTTTACGGATACTTGCGACTTGACGCTTTCCGCACAAGAAGCGACCGATGAAGCGATTGATGCCGTCTGGTTTTTATTCCAATACAAAAAAGCAGCGGCACGGGGAAACGACTTATGGGCAGTCGAGATGCTCCGGAGCGCCTTGATCAAGTTCGCGAAAGTCTTGCTTCATCACCATACTCCAGATCGGGCGCAGCTCGGATTAAAGACGATTCCGACGACATTGCCTGACGGTCCACGCCTTTCTCTTGAAGCAATCTATGAAGTCTTGACACCCGCAACGCATGCTGAAGCGGCTCAACGTTATCTGGCATGTCTAGAGACTGAACGGAAGACACTCGATCGGACGCTCGTCACGCATCCCGAAACACTCGACTTACTCAATCGATTAACGCATGAACTATCGATGCAACAGGTAAAACGATAACAACAAAGGAGTAGCAGGCATTTGCCTGCTACTCCTTTGTCTGCTCACCTATCATCGTGTCAATTGAATCTCTTTTGATTGTCCACCTGCCCAGCCAAAACCGGATGAGACTTCAAACTTCGGATTTTTGACCTGTTTCGGTAATTCAAAGACGATGTTGCCGGTTTTTTCGATATTCGGGTTGATCGTCTCTAGGAAGAAGCCCATGCCGTCTTCATTCGCATAGAGATCGAGTTCCGTATCGGCTGAATACTCGGTATCGCCGACATTGACTTTAAACATGTTGCTATCAACGAACCGTTCTTCCTTGTCTCCATTTAGAATCGTCAGACCGATGACTAAGAATTGTCCTGACGTTTTCTTTTCGCCGAGGACGTTCGACAATGTATCGACCATCTTGACGTCATTGACGACATACGTCAATTTCCCGACCTTTACCTGATCCTTGATGCCATAGGTTTTCTTGACCGGCTTCGCCGCTGCTTTTGCTTTCACTGGTTTTGCTTCTGATTTGACTGCTTCTTGTTCGACCTCTACTTTTTTCTCTGGTGCTGCTTGTTCTTCATCATCTCCTAGATTTCCAAGGATGACTGCTCCGATTACGATGATTCCTGCCCACTTCAATCCTTTTTTCATGTTACTTCCTCCTTTTAATGTGGCTGACTCACGTCTGATAGCCCTAGTATAGGAAGAAGCAACCCCTTATCCTTTACACTTTTTTAACCAGGTTATTTTTTGTTTATGGTTTGATAAAAAGATTGACAAAAATAAAAGAGAACGCTGATTTCAGCGCCCTCCTCTTCTTATTCTCCTTTGACCCGGATGACGATTTTGCCTTTTGCATGTCCCTCTTCGCCATAATCATGCGCTTCCTTGATTTGGTCGAGATCAAAGATCCGGTCGACGACGGGTTGTAGCTCGCCACGTTCGACGGCTTTAGCGATATGTTGCAAACGCTCACCGGTCGGTTGCATGAAGACATACGCAGAACGCGCATTATGTTGCTTCGCTTGCTCCTCATCGGGTGGTGTTGAAATCGAGACGAGCATGCCGTTCGGCTTCAGCATCTGATACAGTTCCCCTTGCTTGTCGCCGCCCATCGTGTCAAAGACAAAATCGACGTCGCGAATACGATCCGCCGGATTTTCCTGTTTGTAGTCGATGACTTCGTCGGCTCCAAGTGCTTTTACCCAATCGACGTTTTTTGTACTCGTCGACGTAATGACGTACAAACCGTTCGCTTTCGCAAGTTGAATCGCAACCGTTCCGACGCCCCCTGATCCGGCACCAATGAAGATCCGGTCACCCGGCTTCGCATCCATCACTTCGAACATGACCTGCCATGCTGTATGCGAGACGAGTGGAAGAGATGCTGCTTCAGCAAAACTGAGCGATTCTGGTTTTTTCACGACAAGATGCGCATCGACTGCGACGTACTCCGCATACGTCCCTTGACGGGCGATTTCCGGACGACTGAAGACGGCGTCCCCGACTTGAAGATCGGAGACGTTTTCTCCAACTTCCTGAATCACGCCAGCAACATCCCAACCGATGACGAGCGGCATTTCGTAGCTCAACATCTGACGCAAGTATCCTTCTCGTAACTTCCAGTCGACCGGGTTCACACTTGCGGCATAGACTTCGATTAACACATCATCCGGTCCGATGACTGGTTTCTCCAGTTCTCCGACCTTGAATTGTTCCGATCCACCATACTGTTCAATGTAAGCTGCTTTCATCCGTTGACTCCTCCTTCGATAATCGTTCCCTATCTTCTTCCCCGTCCGTTCCACCGACAAACAGTCTGAAGATCGACAACAGCTCCCCACCAATCGATGAGGAGCTGTTTCGTTAACGATTCGTTTGCTGCAAGGTGGATGCCGTCTCGTTCAAAGCATGAATCGCCTGTTGCAGTTCCATGACCTGTCCGACTTGGTGACGTGTCAGACCGGATAACGATTCACTTTGCGCGAGCAAGCCGTTCATGAACGTATCAAGTTGACCAGTTGCTGTCGTGATAGTAGTAAGACTGCTCGTCATCGTCGCGAATTGGATCTGCGCCGACTGGATCGAACCGACGACTTCGGTCGCATCCGTTTCAATCGTTTGCAGCGCCAACTGACTCTCTGCCATCCGTTCTTCCTGCTCACGTAACAAGGTCGTACTGGCATGAATCGAGTTGCCGGTTTGTGTGACGTCCTGATCAACACGTTCGATAATCGCATTGATTTCTTTTGACGCTTCTGCCGTCTGTGCTGACAGGTTGCGAATTTCTTGCGCAACGACCGTGAAGCCTTTTCCGAACTCACCCGCGCGAGCTGCTTCAATGGAAGCATTGAGACTGAGCAAGTTTGTCTGAGCCGCAATCGCATTGATGCTCGACGTGATCGCGACGATTTCCTGGAAACGCCCAGCGAGCTGTCCGAATGACGTGACCGATTCATCCATGCTTGTCGTCAATTGTTGCAGCGATTGTCCGGCAAGACCGATCGTCTGCCTGCTTTGTTCAGCTGTTGTCCGCGATGACGAACTCCGCTCGAGCGCACGGTCGACTGATACCGTTACCTCTTGCATCCGGTTAACTTGTTGTTCGTTCAGTTGACGGATTTCACGAATCGCTTGGACGCTGCCTGCCGCTTCACTTGCCAGCTGTTGCATCGCTAGATCGACCTGACTGAAGGAATCCTTCGCCGCGTCGACCGTCTCACTCATCTCTTCTGTGAACGTCGTCACTTCCGTTGCCGTTGCTGCCGTTTGCTCAAGGGCGACTTGCGATGTTGCCGCGTAAGCTTCCGACCGTTCCTGTTCTTGGCGGACTGCCAGCATGACGTTCCGTCCGAAGACGGCAACGAAGACAGCCGCTGAGAAGATCATCAAGTAGATGACATATGCGACGATCAAGTCAAATGTGTTCGTAAAAACAATCGTACCGTTGGCTGTGAATAACGCCATTTCAAGTAGTCCGAAGATCCCAGCCAGAACGACGAGACGCGGAATCAAATAGACGATCGAAATCGTCAAATAAAGATAAGCAATCGTCCAGATACTTAGGGACGGTAATGTCGTCAAAACCAAGGCGAGGACGAGATACGTTAATGTCACTTGAACATATTTCCCACTCGGACGATGTCCGAGGAGGCGGTTGCCGACCAGCAACGCGACCGTCAAGATCAGACCACCGACTAAAAACTGATAGAACACACTGATGGGAACGTAATTCATTTGGGCAAATACGAAAATCAACGGATGCGCAATTGTAATCAACGTTGCAATCAGACGGGATAAAATCTTTGTACTTTGTTGCTCGAGGGCAGATACCATCTTGTTCAAACTCCTTCATCATAGTAAAGTCATACAATTGTTCATCGGCAGAAAGAATTCAATCGTTAAGTCCCTCGGATGACTTTTTTTCTTGACGCTTTCTTGAGAGCGGGAGTACGTTTAACGTAGACTTTTTTCAGAAAAGAGGATTCCTATGCTCTATGTACTCGTAGGTCTCGCAGGTGTTCTCGGTGCCTCTGCACGTTATGGACTTGGACTGCTGATTGGCGACTTTACGACCGGTCCGTTTCCGTGGCCGACGCTTGCGATCAACTTGATCGGTAGCTTTCTGCTCGGCTATGCGACACACTTCCTATTTCGAACGAAACTCTTGCATCAATATGCGATTACAGCTATTGGAACGGGCTTCATCGGCTCATTCACGACATTTTCGACATTCAGCGTCGAGACTGTGACCTTATTTAACGAACGTCATTTAGCGGATGCGTTCCTCTACGTACTCGTCAGTCTATTCGGCGGTCTATTCCTGTCTTATGTCGGTTACGCGCTCGGAACACGACGACTGCGTCACGTGACGAAAGGACGTGAGTGAATGGAATTACTCGCCCTTGCCATCGGTGCTTTTTGTGGAGCCATCAGTCGTTTTGCTGTCAGTCAATGGATGAAGACGTTCTGGAAACATGAATTTCCACTAGCAACATTCCTGATTAATGTATTTGGCTCGTTTTTACTCGGACTCGTCATCGGATCGCATCTCGATACGACCTGGACGTTACTGCTTGGTACTGGCTTTCTCGGATCGTTTACGACGTTCTCGACGTTCAAGATTGAAACGTTACAGCTCTTACAAGATGGAAACCGTAAAGTACTCGCCTTCTACTTGATATGCAGTTATGGATTCGGAATCCTCGCTGCCTTTTTCGGTATCACCTTGACCGCTTGATTAAAAAAAAGAGGCGATGGAAAAATCCATCGCCTCTTACATGTAATTTTAATCATTCATCCAGAACAGACCGACCGTCTCTGCTCCGGCATGTGTCCCAATTGCCGGTCCGAACGTGCCTTCAAGAATTGTCAGATCCGGGAATTTCGCTGCGACCTGTTGGCGCAGTTCTGCTGCCATTTCGGGTGCCATCGTCGTCGCAACATATATCCGGTTCTTATAGAACGTGTGTTGACGCATCGACTCATCGATTTGTTTGACCATCTCGATGTAGGCTTTCTTAAGAGAACGCGCTTTTTTGAATGGTACGACTTTTCCCGCTTCATCCGTCGTGATGATCGGTTTGATGCTGAGTAAGTTCGCAAGGAACAGGTCTCCTGACGAGACACGTCCACCGCGACGCATCGTCTCCATGTTACCGACGATCATATAAAAATGGGTCTTCTTCGTCAACGCTTGTAACGCCGCAACGATTTCTTCGACCGATTTCCCCTGTGCCTCAAGTTCCATTCCGTAACGAATGAATTCCTGTTGGTTTTCGAACGCAGTATGGGAATCGATGATATGAACTGGGAAACTTGCCGCTTCCGCTGCTGATGCTGAGCTTTGAACGGTACTTGATAAGCCATTCGTACAATGTACTGCAATCGCGCAGTCATATCCTTCTTCTTTTAGCCGTTCGTATGTCCCGACGAACTCACCAAAGATCGGTTGTGAAGTTTTTGCAATCAGCTTTTTGTCCGCATCCAGGGCACGAAACAGACGCTCGACCGTAATGGCATTCTCTTGATACGCCGTATCACCAAGTAAAATTTGAATCGGCACGACATTGACGCCGATCGCTTCCGCCTCTTCTTTCGTGAAATAGGCCATACTATCGGTCACCCATGCAATTTTAGTCATTTTCCTTAGCCTCCGTTAGATTCTTCTCGCTCTATCCTACCATATACAGGAGTGGAAATCGCAAGATACCTCATGACATCATCTGAAAATGAAACGATGTACGCTTATGATAGTGCTCACCGGCACGCAAGACAACGGAAGGGAAATCTGGTTGATTGATCGCATCCGGTAGCCCTTGTGTCTCAAAACAGATGCCCAGGTACGGCGTTGCCCGTCTTCCACAAATCGTGAACTCGCCTGACAAGTGATTGGCCGTGTAGACGACGACCCCCGGTTGGTCGGTTACGACCCGTAACCGCCGCCCGCTGATTGGTTCGTCAAGAACGATCTCCCCACCTTCTCTAAGCAGGAAGGGATGATCCACCCCGCTACCCGCTTGACGAAGTTGTTCGTCTGGTGCGTGTGTGACTTCATGTAGAAAACGGGCATCGAGAAAATCAAAAACGGTGTCTGTTACCGGGAGAATGTCACCGGTCGGTACGGCATCTTTCGTCAACGGAATATAAAAAGGGGCGTCCATTCGCAGGACGTGCTGTTCGATTGTCGTCTTCGCCTCACCCGTCAAATTGAAGTACGTATGATTCGTCGGACTGAACGGTGTCGAGGCCGTCGTCTCCGCTTCATAATGAACATGCAGGACGTTCTCGTCTGTCCATTCGAAGGTCAACTCAAACGATAAGTGACCTGGGTAGCCGTTCTCTCCATTCGGACTATCTAATCGTAGGACGAGTCGGTCATCGTTGATTTCGTGCGTGAACATCCGGTTCGCCCAATTCTCGCTTCCCCCGTGAAGATGATGCTCGCCTTCATTTTGTTCAAGTACATACGTCATTCCTTCGAGCGCGAACGCTCCGTTCGCGATTCGTCCTCCGACACGTCCGATCGTTGCGCCTAAATGGTGTGGATCATCCTGGTATTCTGACAGGTCATCAAATGCGAGTACGACGTTTTCAATCATCCCTTGCTGATCTGGAACCCGTATCGCAAGAATTTTTGCGCCTCGGTTCAAGATATCGACACTATGTCCATGAACATTCTCTAACGTGAACCGTAACAAGTACTGATCTCCTAGTTGACCCACTTCTGTTGTCGTAATCATCATCTGCTTCCTCCTGTACAATACGTTTTGCTGTTTTCCTATTTACCCTTGAAGCAACACAAAAAAACAACAGTAGCAAAGTGCCACTGTCGTCAAGGCGATGGAAAAGGTAGCCGGACTTCGATTCGTGTTCCTTGATGGATAATGGAATAGACGCGTAGTGACGCAGCCGGACCATATGTCACCTCCAGTGCGCGTCGAATCAAGAACAGATTCGAATCACCTGATTCTTTTTGATCCAGTTGTTGCATCACAGCAAACGGCATTCCTTGCCCATTGTCTGCGACTTCGATGACCCAACCCGTCGTCGACTTAAAGGCGCGGACATCAATCCGGTGATGCCGTCCTGCCTTTACGAACGCGTGACGTAGTGCATTATCGACAAGCTGTGTCACGAGGAACGGGAAAACGAAGTATTCCTCAACGGAAGTCTCGATGTCGAGATCGACCGTGATATCAGCGGATGTCAATTGATTCGGACGGCGGCGTGTACCTTCGAGCGATAGATAAGCTTTTAGCGTCGCTAGTTCCTCACGCAGTGGATGTTCATCGTGCCGCGTCGCTGTCGTCAAAAGTTGAAGCAACGCATTCAATTGATGTTTTACAGGAGTTCCGGGATCGGCTGTCCGCTGAATTTCTTCGATGATGCCTTTGAGATAACTGACGTGTAACATAGGTTTCATCTTTCTACCGCTTAATCGGAGCAACTGCTCTTCTCGGTGCATGTGCAACTCTCGTGCTAATAAACGGACAAGTTGTTCCGTCATTCGCTCGACCGTATCATCAAATAGATCTTTCGAGAAATAACAGATGACACCCGCCTTTTGACCGTTGATGCGTATTGGATGAAAGCTTAGAATCTGTCCCGTCAGTTCATCTTCTTGTCGGACGGGTTCTTCTGCCTCAATCCATTGTTGTTCCTCACGTCTTGGTTGCTCACCACAGACTGCAGGTTGCTGTTCCGTCATATCAATGACGACTTCCGTCGCTCCGAGCAAGACGACACGTTGCATTTTCGTCTCCTTTAATAATGTCACTCCGATTTGTCGGGCGACTTCTGACGTCAATCCCTGCTTTCGTAAGGGTTGCAACGCTTGTAATAACCGATCAGAACGCTCCGTTTGTCGGACGAAGAGATCACCTTCGAGTCGAAGTTGCGTTCGTAAAATCATGATAAACAGGACGACACCACATGTGTTCGCGAACAATAGCGGAAATACCGCATGACTGATTAAATCAAGTGCCTGCGTCGTGTCTGGAGCCAGCAACAACGTGATTCCACTTTCAAAGAACAATGCGGCTAAGACGATGCCGACTGGTGGAATCAAGGCATAGTCATCCCGTAAACGCCAACGTTTCCGGTACCATCCACTCACGAGCCCAGCTACCATCGCAATGATCCAACCTGCTTCTGCCCCTAGAGAACCGAGTAAATAGCGGTGCAACCCGACTAGACATCCTGTGATCCCACCGACAATTGGTCCACCGATCAGACCGCTCGTCACGATGACTGCTAAACGTGTATCAAGTAATAAAGCATCCTTTTTGACGGATAACCCGAGTAACGGATCGATCGTTGTATCATTCGAAAGCACGATTCCCGCATAGTTCATTAAAATACCAGATGATACGAATGCTAAAAGAAGTGGTACATTCATCCCGCGGTCCATCTTGAATATGTATCGAGAAATGCGCCACTGGGACAATAGAAAGGCTAACAGTGCTAACATACCTAAACGACTCAGTAAGAATGGAATCTGATCAAGCACGGAATACCTCCTCGTTTCATAGGACGCGAATCGACAATACGGTAGTTGTAGATTACATTCCCGCTCACTCCATCATTCTCCTATCATGACCGCTGAAAGTTCACACAATCCGCAAGTTCTTAATTTTTTGACTGATGTGATATAAAAAAATCGGCTCCTCGATGAGGAACCGACCATCTTATCCTTCTGCTTCTACTTGTTCAGCTGGATGCAACCAAATCTTGACGCGATTGATTTGATAGTTCTCCATCTCCATTACTTCAACCGAAAAGTCTGGTGTATCGATGTGCTCACCGGGTTGAAGATCAATGTTGTGCATCTGAATCCAGCCGCCAATCGTATCCACGTCCTCGACGTTCGTAAATCGAATGTTGAAACGTTCTTCTAAATCCACGAGTAATACAGTACCGTCCAGTAAAAATTCGTCAGATTTGATTTGTTCGATTTCTTCGACTTCATCTGCATCGAATTCATCACGGATTTCGCCGACGATTTCTTCGAGTAAGTCTTCCATCGAGACGAGTCCTGCTGTTCCACCATATTCATCGACGACGAGTACGAGGTGTGTCCGGGTCCGTTTCATCTTCCGCAATGTGTCTTGAAGTGATGTTACTTCAGAAACGACCGGTAGTTCCTTGACGTAATGTGTCACCGGATGTTCGTTCCCGTTCGCAAAATCCGTCAAGACTTCCTTGACGTTGACGTATCCAAGAATCCGGTCTTTATCGTTCTCTTCTGTGACCGGATAACGCGTATACGGATTATCCATGAAGATTTCCATCAGTTCATTCTTCGTCAAACGTTCCGAGATCGTCTCCATCCGCATTCGTGGAACCATTAAGTCTTTGACAATATGCTCGTCAAAGGCGAAGACGTTCTGCATGAGAGCAAGTTCCGTCTGATTGATTTCACCACTTTGGAAACTTTGCGCCATGATGATTTTCAATTCATCTTCTGAGTGGGCTTGTTCATGTCCTGCTGGTTTGACACCGAACAGACCGAGGAACAGGCGTGCTGAACCGTTGAGTAACCAGATGAACGGATACATGATCTTCCCGAACACATACAGCGGACGAGCAAATAACAATGTCATGCGTTCTGCATACTGAATCGCGAGTGTCTTCGGAGCAAGTTCGCCGATGACGACGTGTAAGAACGTTACGGATACAAATGCGATACCAAACGACAAGAGTGTTGAAACAGCAGCAGAGATCCCGAAGTCATCGAAGACCGGATGCAAGATCTTTTCGACTGTCGGTTCTCCAAGTGCCCCAAGACCGAGTGCCGTGACGGTAATACCGAGCTGACAGGCAGACAAGTAATAATCAAGATCACCGGCGATTTTTTTCGCAAGGACCGCACTTTTATTGCCTTCCTGGATCATCTGATCCAAACGCGACATCCGCACTTTGACGACAGCGAATTCCGATCCGACGAAGAACGCCGTCAACACGATCAACAACACCACTAAAAATAAATTGATGAATAATATAGTATCCAAAATCCCCTAAACAGGGGTCACCTCCATTGTTTTGTATTAAAGCTGTGCAATCAGAGAAGCAATCAATGTCAGACGCCGGGACAGTTCTAAGCGAATCGCTTGTTTTTCGACTTCCGTCGACTGCAACAAACGTTGCTCGAGTCCTTCAACCGTCGTCTGTAACTGTTGTACTTCCTGATAAATCGTCTCTCCTGTTTTTTGTTCTCGTTCCGTAAAAGAAGCAAGAATCTCTTGCAGGGAAAGCCGTTGAGACTTCAAATATTCAATCTTTTCGATTTGATGAATGACCGATTCGTCATACAAACGGTAGCCCGATGCAGTACGCTCTGATGTTAAGAGACCGAGTGATGTGTAGTAATCAATCGTTCGTTTTGATAAGCCGGTGGTCTCCGCGACCTGACCGATTCGAAGTAACGCCTTCCCAAAAGATTCTCACCTCCTTGCCATAGTTAGTCCTTTTATTTTATCATGTCAAAACCGTACAGTAAAACGTCATGCTTTTAATAAAAAAACGATTACTCCCGTTGATACGAGAATAATCGTTTATACACTTCTAATTTTAAACTGTGGCAATTGGCTCTTCGACCGCTATACCAACGATCGACCGTTCTAATAATTCGACGACATCATACGTGGCGACCGCTTCATCCACTTCCTTCGCCTTCGTACCGTCACTAAGCATCGTCAAACAGTACGGACATGCTGACCCGATGACGGATGGTTGGACGGTCAACAATTGTTCCGTCCGCGCGACGTTGACACGTGCACCAACTTTTTCTTCTTGCCACATCATGCCGCCACCAGCACCACAACACATGCCTTTTTCACGGTTACGTTCTGTCTCGACGAGTGTGATGCCTGGAATCTTCTCGAGAATATAACGCGGTGCGTCGTAAATATCATTGTATCGACCGAGGTAACAGGAATCGTGATAGACGACCCGCTCTTTGACTTCATGTAACGGTGTGATGCGTTTCTCATCAATCAGACGAGCGAGCAATTCGGTATGGTGATAGACTTCGACATCCAGACTGAGTCCGAAGTCTGGATACTCATTTTTGAATGTATTGTAGGCATGCGGATCAATCGTGACGATCTTTTTGACGCCATACTTCTCAAATGATTTGATGTTTGCTTCCGCGAGTTCTTGGAACAAGACTTCGTTACCGATTCGACGTGGTGTATCGCCCGAGTTCTTCTCGTCATTACCGAGAATCGCAAACGAGATATTTGCCTCGTTCAGAATCCGGGCAAACGCCATCGCGATTTTTTGACTCCGGTTATCGTACGATCCCATCGCACCGACCCAGAACAGGTACTCGAACTCTTCGCCTGCTTTCTTCTTTTCTTTTGCTGTCGGAACGACGAGTTCATCACGGTTTTTCCGCCAGTTTTCGCGCTCTTTCCGGTTCATCCCCCACGGATTACCTTGACGTTCGATGTTTGCCATCGTCCGTTGCATTTCCGGATCCATCTTGCCTTCCATCATGACGAGATGGCGACGGAGGTCGATGATTTTATCAACATGTTCGTTCATGACCGGACACTGATCCTCACAGTTTCGGCACGTCGTACACGCCCAAATTTCTTCTTCCGTAATGACGTTCCCAATCAATGAATCCGGGACGATATCCATCTGTCCGGCTGCTGCGAGCGCGGCAATTTGATTTCCTTGCGATCCTTCGAACGCAAAAGCAGGTGCCCATGGTGAACGTTGTGTGATGGCTGCCGTTTTCATATTAAGATGGTCCCGTAATTTAACGATCAAATCCATCGGTGACAACATCTTCCCAGTTCCGCTTGCTGGGCACATGTTCGTACAGCGACCGCACTCGACGCAGGCATATAGATCAACGAGTTGCTTTTGATTGAAATCTTCAATCCGATTGACCCCGAAGCTGAATTCCGCTTCGTCGTCTTCTGCTTCTTCCATGACGGATAGATCAATCGGTGCCAAACGACCAACTTTCGATGTCCGCCCGAGCCAGACGTTTGCTGTACCGGCAATCAAGTGCGCATGCTTACCTTGTGGGATGTAGACCATGAAGCTAAGTAAGAACAAAAGATGTGCCCACCAGAAGAAGACGAATAATCCGAAAGCGACCGATTCCGGTACCCAGCCGAATAAGAACGCAATGCTTGAAGCGACGGGTTCACCGAGCGTCGAGTGGTTCTCATAGACAAGGAAGAATCCATTTCCGAAGAGGACGGCAACCATCAAGCCACCGATGAAGATCAAGGCAAGACCTGCTAAGAAATTTCGCTTCAGACGGACGAGCTTCTCGACATACCGGCGATAAAAACCCCAGACGACGGCAATCAAGATGACGAGCATAACGATTTCTTGAAAGAATGTAAAAAATGGATAAAGTGGACCGAGCGGGACATGCGGAAAACGCTGACCGACGGCAAGTCCTTTCCAGATAAAATCAATCGCTCCGAATTGAACGAGTAAGAATCCATAGAACATCATGACGTGGATGGCGCCACTTTTCTTATCTTTTAATAGTTTCTTTTGACCAAAAACGTTAACTAAAACTGCGTCTAGTCGTTCTTTATTCGTCAGCGTCCATTCCGCCTTTTTCCCCCGTTTAATGGCGGCATAACGACTTTTGACGAGTGATGTGAACAGATAGCCTGCATAACCGATGACGAGTAGGAAGGCAATCCAGTTGATGATTAAAAACGTATTCATGTTCGAACAAACCCCTTTCCCCCTAAAGCAGTTGTGTTGAAATGAGTATAGCATATAATGAATGACTATTCATTCATAAATTTTTAAATAAATTCTCTTTCGATTGATTGGCTCAATATGATTTAAAAAATGAGTTGAATCTATTAAAAGTAAATTGTCACGTGCGATTGTTCGATAGACACGCTTAGCAAGATTTCCTTCGTCTAATAGGACATTCTAAGCAAAAGAACGGATACATTCCTTCATAAGGATGATCCGTTCTTTTTGCTTACCACTTCATCTCTTCAAACATATAATAACCTTTGTGTTGTTCTGTTAAGTATGTATATAACGGAAGACGGACATCCTCACTTGTGATGTATTCCGTTAGCTCCCTTTGATTGATCCACTTCGTCTCGCTAATTTCTTCATCAGGATCATTCGGATCGAGTACTCCGCTCACCTCGCAATCAAAATAAGTGACGAGACTGTGCGCTTGATAAGTTGGCATGAAGTTCTCCGTCAAGAAGGCAAACGACGATGATGTGACTGCCAAGCCAGTCTCTTCAGCAACCTCACGACGAAGTGCTTGCTCGAGTGTCTCCCCAGCTTCAATCTGTCCACCGGGTAAGCTCCACCGATTGTCCTGATCCGATTGATTGTTGACAATGAGCAGTTGATCGCCCTTCCGGATGATCGCGACGATGATTCGATAGAGTGGATACATAACGCTTCCTCCTAAAAAGACCACCTTGTTTAAAACAAGATGGTCCACTGATTGTTTATTCTAGACCGAGCGACTGTGGCAGACGGACTGCACGTGCGAAGGCATTTTTATAATCCTTTTTCGCGACTAACTTTTCGACTTCACGGATCGCTGGATGCTGTTCGTCCGCAAACGCACCCAGGATCGTCAAGTAACGCTCATATACTTGATCGTCTTCCTGACGTGCTTTCAAAAGCGCTGTATACAGCATGACGGTATCTTCACCGTATAAGACAGGTAATTCTTCATTGATTAAAAGTAGCGTATCGATTGACTCCGGATCGACCTTCGGATTGTATTCCGTGATGACCTGCTCTGCAAGTCCTTCGAGTTGATCACGCCATTCGTTGTAGCGCGGCTCATCGTTCTCGAGCCACTCGAACCATTCCTCTTCCAACATCTGTTCCATTTGACGTACTGTTTGTTCAAATGCCATTCGTCTCACTCCGTTTCCAAGTTAAATCAATCGTATACGTACCGACTGCTTGTCCATTCATTTTTAATGTATAGCGAAACTTCATCTGCTGCGGTTTCATCTCAATCGTCTCTGTGTCTGTCTCCATCAACATTTGACCGAACTGACTGCCATACTGGCTTTTAGTCGTCTCTTTTAAAATGAAGACATGATGCATCGCAACAGGACCTTTGCGATTCAAGGCGATCTGGTCTTTTGACCATTTGATCGTCGTATCAATCGGTTGTTCATCCGGTTGAACGAATTTCACGGCAAAACCATCCTTTGTTTCGAACAACGTGCCGTCCGCCTCAAGTTCGACCGATTCACGCATCGGACCATCTTCAATCGTCGTCACCTGTCGTAATGACACCGAGTACTTTACTGGTTTCACTTCTATCACCTCATCGTTTAGCGTACACGATTTTTTCGTCTGATGCATCTTCTGCTTACGCGCAACAAAAAAACGGATTCGATGTACTTCGAATCCGTTCAAAACATATTAGCGCACACGGTACAGACGAGCTTCGAATGGACGAAGTTCCAGTTCTGTTCCTTCGTGGTGCATCGTCGGATAGTTGCCAAGCAACATATTATCCGAATGCAAGATGATATCCGTATCGATTTCTGCTGTTTCGCCTTTTAAGTTCGTAACGATCAAGAACTGTTCGTCACCAAGCGTCCGTGTATAGGCATAGACTTTCGTATCTTCCGGTAAGATGAGATCATACGCACCATAAATCAATGTCTCTTCCATCTTACGGATTTGAATCATTCGTTTATAGAAGTTCAAAATCGAGTCTTCGTCTTGTTCTTGTGACGCGACATTGATGTCCGCGTAGTTCGGGTTAACGCCGAACCATGGGGATTGATTCGAGAAGCCACCATTTTGCTCGTTCGTCCATTGCATCGGTGTACGTGAGTTATCGCGGGACGAGTTCCAGATGACTTCCATGATTTCCTCATGTGTCTTCCCGGAAGCGAGTTGCATCTCATACATGTTTTTCGTCGCGACGTCATCATAATCCGAAATATCCGGGAACTGAACGTTCGTCATCCCGATTTCCTGACCTTGATAGATGAACGGTGTGCCTTGCATGAAGAAATACATCATCGCAAGCGACTTCGCGCTCTCTTTCCAGTACTGTTCCTCGTCACCCCAAAGGGAGACCGAACGAACCTTATCGTGGTTTTCGAGGTACAACGCATTCCAACCGGTCGCTTCAAGTCCTTTTTGCCACTTCGTCAGCACTTGTTTCAGTTTGACGACGTCGACGCCTTTTTCCGCATCTGCGCGCCAGAGATCCATGTGCTCGAACTGGAAGACCATGTTCATCTTGCCGTTCTCTTCTCCGACCCAAAGGTCTGCTTCTTCCGGCGAGACGCCGTTTGCTTCCCCAACAGTCATGATGTCGTATTTCGAGAATGTCTCATCCTTTAGCTCTTCAAGATACGCATGGATGCCTTCGACGTTCATATGCATGTCAAACGACGGCACATACGGCATACCAAGTGGGTTCGGGAGATCGCCGAACGACTGATCCTTGTTGATGTGACTGATCGCATCGATTCGGAAACCATCGATGCCTTTATCAAGCCACCAGTTGATCATTGTATAGACCGCTTGACGCATATCGCGGTTTTGCCAGTTCAAGTCTGGCTGACGACGGGAGAAGACGTGCAGGAAGTATTGCTCAGTCTTCTCGTCATATTCCCATGCTGATCCACCGAAGATACTTTCCCAGTTGTTCGGTTCTCCTCCATTGATCGCATCTTTCCAGATGTACCAATCGCGTTTCTCGTTGTCTTTTGACGAACGCGATTCAAGGAACCATGGATGTTCATCAGATGTGTGGTTGACGACGAGATCAAGTAACACTTTGATGTCTCGTTTATGCGCTTCTTCCATTAAGAGATCGAAGTCTGCCATTGTTCCGAACTCATCCATAATGTCTTCATAGTCACTGATATCATATCCGTTATCATCGTTCGGTGACTTGAACATCGGACAAATCCACAAAACGTCGACGCCAAGATCCTTCAAGTAATCCAGTTTTGCGATGATACCCGGAATATCGCCGATTCCATCGTTATTTGCGTCATAAAAGCTGCGTGGATAGATTTGGTATGCTACTGCTTCTTTCCACCAAGCTCGTGTAATTGTTTGTTGGGCCGTCTCAGGGCGCGGTATCATTTGTGTCATGTGTTAGAAATCCTCTCGTAGGTGAGTCATTAGTAGGAGTTAGGTATATTTGTTCGTCCTTCATTTTGTTTTGCGCAACCGATTGCGCAAACCCTTTACTTTTATCTTATCAAATCCACTTTTAAAGTCAATGTCTCGAGGATGATTTCACCATTTCACATCAATGGGGATCACTCTTCGTTTACATCGAATATTTCAGTTGAATTTACATTACATTTACTGAATCATCCTACACTGTTTATCGGTCAATTTCTACCTTTTTGCATAACCTTTCCTTTCCAAAATGAATCTTTTTTTATTCGTTCGGGTATACCCTAACCAATGCACGTAAAAAAGGGGGATTTTCAAGATGAAGGGACAATTCTTTATTGGTGGACAATGGCTGGATCACGGACGAGAACGGACAGATGTCACGAATCCAGCAACCGGAGAAGTCGTCGGTAGCGTACCAAACGGAACAAAATCAGACGTCAATGATGCTGTCGAAGCAGCACGGAAGGCTTTTCCAGAATGGTCGAAGCGGACAGTATATGAACGCGCTGAACTCTTGGAAAAACTCTATGCCAAAATGATCGAGAAAAAAGATGAACTCGCCCGGTTAATGACGCTTGAGATGGGGAAACCGCTGGCTGAATCAGAAGGTGAAGTCCAGTATGCGGCAAACTTCGTCAAATGGTTCGCAGAGGAAGGAAAACGGGCATACGGACGTGTCATACCGACACACGATGCTTCTAAAAGACTTCAAGTCATCAAACAACCGGTTGGTGTCGTCGCCGCGATCACACCATGGAATTTCCCAGCAGCCATGATTACCCGAAAATTGGCTCCGGCTCTCGTTTCCGGATGTACGTTCGTCATCAAACCACCCACCGCGACTCCATTAACAGCACTTCGTTTACTTGAACTTTGTCAGGAAGTCGGGATTCCAGAAGGCGTCGTCAATGCCGTTACAGGTAGCGGGAAAGCACTCGGTGAATCACTCGCGACACATCCGCATGTCGATAAGATCACCTTCACTGGTTCGACCGAAGTCGGACGGACATTGATGGCTCAAGGAGCAGAGACGATCAAAGCGATGTCGCTTGAACTCGGCGGACATGCACCGATTCTCGTCTTTGATGATTGCGATCTCGATTTAGCTGTTGCGGAGACGATCAAGTCGAAATTTCGAAACGGCGGACAGACGTGTGTCTGCGGAAACCGGATCTATGTATCTGATTCGATTTATGACGCGTTCGTTGAAAAACTCGGTCAGGAGACGGCAAAATTGAAAACCGGGAACGGTCTGGATGCCGAAACAAAGATCGGTCCAATGATTAATAAAGCGGGTTACGATAAAGTTAAAAAACATGTCGATGACGCTACTTCAGCCGGTGCTCGTGTCGTCACGGGTGGAACAGGAACAACGGACGAGGAGAACGATGTCTATTATTATGAAGCAACCGTGCTCGCTGACGTAAAACCCGGCATGTTGATCATGAACGAGGAGACGTTCGGACCTGTCGCTCCCGTCCAGCGTGTCAGTTCTGATGAAGAAGCGGTTCGTTACGCCAACCAGACACCATTCGGTCTCGCTTCATACGTCTTTACGAAGGATTACGCGCGTGCCATTCGTGCAATCGAAGGGCTTGATTATGGAATCGTCGGCTGGAATGATGGGGTTCCTTCTGCTGCACAAGCACCATTTGGTGGAATGAAACAATCCGGTCTTGGACGCGAAGGCGGTAGTGAAGGACTCGAAGCGTATCTCGAGACAAAATACATCTCAATCGGTGGACTAGCATGAACGCGGCGGATTGGTTCGTCCAATGTTTAGAGGCAGAGGGAGTCACGCATATCTTCGGTGTTCCCGGTGAAGAGAACATCACATTGCTCGAATCACTTAGTCGTTCGTCGATCACGTTCATCACGACGCGTCACGAAACGAACGCTGCGTTCATGGCAGCGATGTTCGGTCGCCTGAGTGGACGACCGGGTGTCTGCTTATCGACGCTTGGTCCTGGTGCGACTAACATGATGACGGGAATTGCGAGTGCAACGATGGACCATTCTCCTGTCGTTGCCATCACAGGACAAGGAGCACTATCACGGCAACATAAAGCGTCGCATCAAATGTTTGATCTCGTTGATCTATATCGTCCGGTCACAAAGTCAAGTACGTCCGTTCTGACACCAGAAGTGATTCCGGAAATCGTCCGTCGTGCCTTTGCGACGGCACAGAGCGAAAAGCCGGGAGCGACGCATATCTCTTTCCCAGAAGACGTCGCAAAACAAGAACGAGATCAACCTGTGACTCCTGTCAAAAACGACAGTGCTCCGACATATCTTCATCCGTTGACGATTGATGATCCGGACGTTTTACAATTGATCGAGCGATCGCAACGTCCTGTCATCATTGCCGGTTTCGGGATTCACCGTCAACACGCACTTGAGGCGTTTCGGGCATTCGTCGAACAGCTGGATGCTCCGGTCGTCGAGACAATGATGGGAAAAGGCTCCATCTCCTCACAACATCCGCTTGCCGCGCATACGATCGGTTTGCCGGATGTTGATTACAACCAACGAATTCTTGATGCGAGTGATTTAATCATTACGATTGGTTATGACATCACGGAACTGCCCCCGGAAAAATGGAATCCGAAAAAGACGCCGGTCGTTCATCTGGATACGAACCTTCACGAAATCGATGCCTACTATCCAGTCGTTGCAAATCTAGTCGGCAATCTTTCAGATGTATTGACCGTTTTGACACCACTGCTTCCAAAGCGTTCCTGGAACGGTTGGCAACGGAATCGCGATAAGTTGCGTCAAGAGATTCAAGAAACATATTCCCTCGCGCTCCCTTTACATCCTCAAAGCATCGTTCGTGAGCTCGAACGGACGGTTGGTGAAGCCGGAATGGTTTTCTCGGATGTCGGAGCACATAAAGTCTGGCTCGCTCGCCATTATCAAACGACACATCCAGATCAATTGTTCATTTCGAATGGGTTTGCTTCAATGGGCTATGGTTTATCGAGTGCACTCGCAGCCAAACTTCTCTACCCCGACCGACGTATCGTCTGCGCCGCTGGAGACGGAGCTTTTCTTATGAACGGTCAGGACCTCGAGACCGCCGTTCGTTTGAAGCTGCCACTCGTCGTATTAATTTGGCGAGACGGGACATATGGTCTCATCGAATGGAAACAACAACAAGCATATGGAAAATCATCGTACATCACCTTTGATAATCCGGATCTCGTTCAACTGGCTCATGCTTTCGGTGCGCTTGGACTTCGCGTCGGTGAACACGGTTCGCTTGCCCATTGTCTTGATCAAGCTTTCGCGAGCGATGGACCCGTATTGATTGACTGTCCGGTCGATTACCGGGAAAATCTAAAGTTAAGTGAACGTCTCCGGACGTATGGAGGGTGATATATTATGACACAACCACGTAAACTGCAGTCTATTTCTGATTTTGATCAATTTGCGTCCGAGCATAGCGCGTTCGTGATTTGCAAACACAGTACGACGTGTCCGATCAGTGCCGCAGGATTCTCAGAGTATACGAAGTTCGCGGATGAAACATCTGTTCCGACAGCATATCTCTTCGTCCAAGAAGCTCGGACCTTATCGAATCACATCGCTGAACACTATAATGTCCGACATGAGTCGCCACAAGTTCTTTTCATTCAGGACGGCAAATCTGTCTGGACAGCATCTCACTACGACATTACAAAGGATGCACTCGAAACGAACGTTCAGTAACGCTAACTATGAAACAAGCTTCTGGCTGTTTCAAACTGAAGACAAAGCGCAATTTTCCTCTAACGAGAAGGATTGCGCTTTTTTATTTCCTAAGAATCATTTTCCTCATTTAGAAAAACGCTTTCAAAACTACATAAAAAATAAAATTATCTTTCTTAGCTATTATTATTTGTAATTCGAACTAAATCGGATTAAGATAAACTACAGATAGAACGACCGTATAGAAATCTGTACCGTTAGTTTAGTTAGGAGGATATTCATGCAACAAAGTGCAACTCACACAGCTCGAGCTCCTTACGGCATCCTCGCCGTTTTGATGATCGGGGCATTCATCGCTTTCTTAAATAATACCTTGCTCAACATCGCCCTTCCTTCAATCATGAAGGATCTAGCGATCGAACCAGCTACTGCTCAATGGCTGTCGACTGGTTTCATGCTCGTCAATGGTGTCTTGATTCCGACATCTGCTTTCTTGATTCAAAAGTATTCGGTTCGTCGCTTGTTCTTACTCGCGATGACCCTCTTCTCGACCGGAACGATTCTTGCCGGATTCGCAGACGTCTTCCCTGTGCTACTCGCAGGACGGATGATTCAAGCGTCGGGTTCTGCCATCATGATGCCGCTACTGATGAACGTCATGCTCGTCAGTTTCCCGATTGAAAAACGCGGGACTGCGATGGGCTTCTTCGGATTGATTATGATGGGGGCTCCAGCGATCGGACCAACGTTATCCGGTTGGATCATCGAGCACTATGATTGGCGGATGCTGTTCCACTTCATCACACCAATCGCCTTAATCGTTCTCGTCGCTGGTTTCTTCTTGCTTCGTGACGTCAAGGAACGGTCTGCCGCTCGGATCGATCTGACTTCCGTTGCACTTTCGTCACTTGGTTTCGGTGGCTTATTGTACGGATTCAGTTCTGCCGGCTCTAAAGGTTGGGATAGTTTCCACGTCTATGGAGCACTGATCGTCGGGGTCATCGCACTCGTGACATTCATTTATCGTCAGCTGCATATGGAACGTCCGATGCTCAACTTCAAGATTTATCGTTACCCGATGTTCGCCTTGTCTTCTGCGATCTCGATGGTCGTCACGATGGCGATGTTCTCGGGCATGTTATTGCTTCCGATCTATGTCCAGACGATTCGCGGTATTTCACCACTTGATGCGGGTCTCATGCTGTTACCGGGTGCCATCTTGATGGCCGTCATGTCACCGATCAACGGGAAGCTGTTTGATAAGATTGGTGGTCGTCCTCTTGCATTGACTGGTTTGTTCATCACAGTCGTCACGAGTTATTACTTCAGTCAACTTGAGATGGATACGACGTATACCCATCTGATCATCCTATATTCGTTACGGATGTTCGGGATGTCAATGGTCATGATGCCGGTCTCAACAAACGGTTTGAATCAGTTACCAACACGCTATTATCCACACGGCACAGCGATGAACAATACGTTGCAACAAGTATCTGGTGCAATCGGAACGGCGTTGCTTGTTACGATCATGTCAACGCATGCGAAGACTCGTGGCACAGAGCTCGCGGCCGAAGCGGCGAAGAACATGACAAGTCAACCGACAGCTGAAGCAGCTGCTGCTTTAAAACAGCAGATTACGATGCAAGCGACGCTTGACGGAATCAACTATGCGTTCTTCATCTCGACGTTCATTGCTGGTCTAGCATTCGTCCTCGCCTTCTTCATTAAACGGGCGACACAAGCTGAAGACATCATTAGCGATCAACGCTCATTGAACGAAACGATCGTCAAACCGCAAGTCTCCAATCAATAAGTGCAAAAGCAGTCGCCGCTCGCGACTGCTTTTTTTATTGTTTGAGCTATATACTGGTACCCCCCATACCTATATGTTAGAGTAAAGATAACAACAAGATTACTAAAGGAGGCACGACTATGGCACGCGATCACCCTGTCGTCCCACGAACACATGAAGAACAAGACGCTTTAATGAAACGATTAAAGCGTATCGAAGGACAAGTCCGCGGGATTGCCAACATGATTTCTGAAGACCGGTATTGTATCGACATTTTGACGCAAACCGCATCGATTCAAGCAGCACTTCGACAGGTCGAACTACAAATCATCGAACGCCACGTCAAGATGTGCATGCATGAGGTCGCGACTCGTCAAGACAGTACGGACGCTTACGTCGATGAGTTGATGGCAGTCATTGCCCGTCTGAAAAAGTAAGGAGGGTTTTCTGATGTCAAAAACGATTGAGTTTGATATTGAAGGGATGACATGTGCCGCCTGTTCCGCTCGGATTGAAAAAGTCCTGAACCGGATGGACGGCGTCGAAGCAACGGTCAACTTACCACTCGAGACGGCTCGTGTCTCGATTTCTGATGCCTATAATGATCAAGCGATTATCGAAAAAATTCGCAAAATCGGCTACGAGGCCACGGTCAAACAAGCACCACACGCAACAAAATCGAATCGTCGGATGCTGTATCGCTTCGTCATCGCAGCCGTTCTTTCGCTCCCTTTGCTCGCGAGCATGCTGACACATATTCCGAATAGTCCATTCCATCTTCCATTCTTGATGAACCCGTGGCTACAATTTGCTTTAGCGACACCGGTTCAATTCATCATCGGTGCGCCCTTTTATAGCGGGGCTTATAAAAGCTTACGGAGCGGGAGTGCTAACATGGATGTCCTTGTCGCGCTCGGGACATCGGCAGCCTACTTCTATTCCGTTGCTGAAATGCTGTTCGTCTCTGATATGCCACACCTCTACTTTGAGACAAGTGCGATTCTGATTACACTCGTCTTGCTTGGGAAGGTTCTCGAAGACCGTGCGAAACAACAGACGACAGGAGCGATTAAAAGTCTGCTTTCCTTACAAGCGAAAGAAGCCATCGTTTTGGAAGATGGGCAGGAACGGATCGTTTCAATTGAGGCGATCCAAGCCGGGATGGTGTTGCTCGTAAAACCCGGAAATAAAATTCCGACAGACGGTATTGTTCGCGCAGGTGATGCGTATCTCGATGAGTCGATGTTGACCGGTGAATCCGTTCCTGTTCATAAGACTGTTGGCGCATCCGTCATTGGTGGTACGCTGAATACGAACGGTTCCTTACAAATCGAGGCGACAAAGATCGGGCAAGCAACGGTTCTCGCACAAATCATTCGCGTCGTCGAGCAAGCGCAGACCGAAAAAGCGCCGATTCAGCGCCAAGCCGATCGGATTTCTGGTGTGTTCGTACCGATCGTCGTCGCCATCGCGCTTCTGACATTAGCCGCTTGGTGGATGTTCACCGGTTCCTTTGCAGAAGCGATTCGTCCTGCCATCGCGGTTCTCGTTATCGCCTGTCCGTGTGCACTCGGACTCGCAACACCAACTTCAATCATGGTCGGAACCGGAAAAGGAGCGGAACGAGGGATTCTCTTTAAAGGGGGGGCTCAACTGGAGAACCTCCAACATGTCGATGCTGTCGTCTTTGATAAGACTGGAACACTGACAGTCGGTCGCCCTGTCGTCGTCGAGACGTTTGGCACGGAGACAGCGCTCGATTTCGCTGCCGCGCTCGAACGTCAATCCGAACATCCTCTTGCCCGTGCCATCACAGCAGAGCGGGATGTCGTTTTTGATATCGAACAGTTCCATGTCGAATCAGGACGTGGGATCACAGGACAAATCATGGGACATGATTTGATCGTTGGTTCAGCGCGAATGATTCAGGAACGAAACATCGCCCTTCCTGACTGGACGTCACTCGGAGCGACACTCGTGTATGTCGCCGTCGATGGAGAAGTCGCTGCCGGATATGCCATCCGTGACGCGTTAAAAGATTCAGCGAAAGAAACAATCCAGCGGTTGCGAGAGACTAAGGACGTGTATCTCTTGACCGGTGATCGTCGTGAAGTTGCTGATCATCTAGCAGAAGAACTCGGACTTGATCGAGCGTTCGTCTTTGCTGACGTCTTACCTGTTGAAAAGGCAGATGTCATTCAGTCACTTCAACAAACGAAACGTGTCGCGATGGTCGGAGACGGTATCAATGATGCTCCCGCTCTTGTAACGGCGGACGTCGGCATCGCGCTCGGCAGCGGCACAGATGTCGCCCTCGAAGCAGCCGACGTGACGTTGCTTGGACACGATTTAAAACAAGTTTTACTTGCGATCGAACTAAGTGAGCAGACAATGAAAAACATTCGTCAAAATCTCGTTTTCGCACTCGGCTACAATACGATTGGCATCCCTGTTGCTTTTCTTGGTCTGCTTGCTCCATGGCTTGCGGGCGCCGCCATGGCATTCAGTTCTGTCTCTGTCGTGACGAATGCGTTACGATTAAAACGTACCCCACTATCTGAAGGAGGAACTTCATCATGAAAGAAACAACGTTATCTGTTATCGGTATGACATGCAATCACTGTAAAGCGAGTGTCGAATCAGCTTTATCTGAAGTCGAAGGTGTACAACATGCTACTGTCTCACTGGAACAAAACCAAGTGACGGTACAGCATGAAGACGTTCCTCGTGAGCGCCTCGTCGATGCAATCGAAGAGATCGGCTATGATGTGCCGACTGCTTAAACATCCATGCCAAACTGCTTCTAACACGCAGTTTGGCTTTTTTGTTTTTTGAAAAGCGGGAATATACGGAGTAAGGAGGGGTTCGTATGGTACCGCAAATCGAATTCGTAGAACACTTCGACGACAACAAAGGAAAACGATTCAAAATCGAACTTTGGAATCTCGGAACCTTCACATTCAGTGCCGAGTCAGCTCGTGGACCTGTCACCCGTTTCACCTCCATCGATATTCAATTCGTTCAAACCTGCGTTCAACGAATGCGCTCGATCGTGGACGCCAAAAAAGCATTCCAGGAAGATCAACCGGTCTAATCCTGTCTTTTTTCATTCTCCTCATGGCACTTGCCATGAGTTTTTTTGTTTCCGGTCAATGTTTTTCAATATTCTCGTCTTTTTTTCGAAAACCAGTATCGCTTCGTCAAGATGAACCGATAAGAAACAGACATCATTTTATTCACATCTTGAGTATTGGAGGCAACTACGTGCGCAATCCTTTTAAAAGTAAGACTACTTCGGTTTATCAAGCTACAATCGGCTTTCCTGATTCTCATCTCATCACGAAGACGGCAGATCCTGATCTTACATCTCGTCTCGTATACATGGGGTATACAGAAGAACAGCTACAGACACTTAAATCGATGGCACCTGTCGTTCAAGGCATCTTAGATGAGGTCCTCGAGCAAGTGCTTGACCATCTATTATTGAATCCAGAGATGGCAACGATCGCGAAACAATCATCGACACGCGAACGATTGAAAAAAGTCTTTGCAGACTACTTCACGAGTCTTCTGACAGGAAACATGGATGAATCCTTCCTTGCGATGCGGACACGGATGGGACAGACGCATAAACACAACTTCGTTCCCGTCACTTGGTTCATCGCTTCATATGCTGCGTTTCAGACGTTGTTGATTCCTAAAATCGTCGAACATTATCAGCATGACCCAGCGCAACTGACAACAGCCGTGCTTGCATTGACTCACGCGATGAACTTAGATGCTCAAATCGTAACGAGTCAGTACGTCGATTCTCGTCTTCATGAAGTAACGGCAGCGAACGAGTCGCGCCGTCAACTGCTGACAGACGTCGTTCGTGTCAGTCAAGAAGTCGCAAGCTCCGTCGAACATACGGATCATGCCATCATCGAAACGAGCCGACGTGCTTCACAAGTGTTGGCAGAAACAGATCAGACGGAGCAGACGAGCCAGCAACTCGTCCAAATGACGATTGCTAACGAACGACAGATGCAACAGATGGAGCAACAATTCGCTCAATCAACACAACAAGTTGGTACTTCGCTTGAAAGCATCCACGAATTGAAAACGACGTCGGATGAGATCGTCCAGATGACACAAAGCATCGAAGCGATCGCCAATCAAACGAACTTACTCGCGTTAAATGCTTCGATTGAAGCAGCCCGCGCCGGTGAACACGGTAAAGGATTCGCTGTCGTAGCGACGGAAGTCCGGAACCTTGCTGAAAATGCCAAGTCATTAAGTAGCAGCATCAATGGTCTGATTCAAAAGAACAATGGCAACATTACACAACTGGTTTCTCAGATGGAAGACATCACACGCGCCAACACTGCATCTCAGCAAGAATTACAACAAGTCAAACAAGGAATCCAAACCGTTAAGAGTGAAATGGAAAACTCACTGACGTTGTTTGGTCGTAATAAAGAAAACCTTGGACAAATCGTCGAGACGATCCAAGGTCTCAGTAAAACGACGCAAGGCTTGACGACACTGACGACGGATCTTGTCGCAGCTTCAGAAACACACTAAAAAACAGGTCTCTCTTTTTCGGTCATAGCCGAAGTGAGAGACCTGTTTCATTTTTAATTGTCTTGTTCTGCCGTGACGACAAGACGTTGATCGTACCCTTTTGAGTTTGTAAACGTACCAATGCATGAAATGAGCGTCAGTTTGTTCATGACGGTCGCACCAAAGATTGATCCGACTGGTGCTTCATCGACAGGATAGGACATGACGTTCGTCACCACGTATGACACCTGTTGTCCTGTTTTCCCTGTCACTTCAATCCGTTGCCCTTTTTTCATCTTGGCTAAATCATAAAAGACAGCAGGTCCCTTTTCATCGTCTAGATGTCCTGCTAATACGACATTTCCGGTTTGACCGGCTTTCGCACCGTATTTATACCACGCGACTTGATCCGTTTTTTTGGGCACATCCATCCGTCCTTGCTTATCCTTCCCGACGACTTCGATGTTTGCTTTCACATCGAGCGTCGGAATCATAATACGCGTTGGAATGAATGCTTCTTCGTCCACCATTTCGGATGAAGTGGACGAAGAAGACGTCGTTTCAGTTTGTTTTGGTTTTTCCGGCTTTGTAGTACCTGGAGGTGATCCCGATTGGCATCCGGCTAATACGAGTAAGAGAAGCAGACTACTCTTAAGCGTTTTGTTTACGACGGACGACATACGCTGTTCCTACTAACAAGGCAGCTGCTGCTGCGACTGCCCATGGTGTAGCAGAAGTCGTATCAGCAGAACCACCAAGTCCTGTATCTGGCATTGATGCCATTTCACCGCCATCTGGAATTAAGAGAACATCAAACGCTGGCTCGCCTTCTAGTAAACCGATTGCGAGAGCTGTATAGTTTTTGCCACTGTCGAGTTTGACGCCATCAAGTGCTTTGACGACATCCGTTGCGCCTGCAGGGCGGACTTCAAGGTCATACGTACCTGCATCGAGTGTACCGTAGTCAGAGACTTTTGAGAATTCAAGGTTGCTAAAGAGTGGGTCTCCACCTTTTGGTGCGACATCAACAGCAGGTGCATCTGGTGCAAAGTGTGCGACACGGACCATTGATTTGCCGTCTTCGCCTTTGCCGTTGTCTTCCATGACAGCAAGTTTAATATCAGCAAGTTTACCGATTGCTGCGACAGAATAGAATTTACCAGCTTCCACATTGAGTGTTTGAGAGAGCACAGGATCTTTTGTTGTTCCTGCAGCGAATACTTCTACTTTATGTTCGCCAGCTGGTAGTGTGAGGTAATCTGTGACATCTTTGAATTTTGCTCCTGATACGGCTTTTTTGCCATCGACCGCGATATCGACTGCCGGAGCATCTGGTGAAGCATGAATGACACGAACCATTGCGTCATCTGCTGCGCCTACCGGAAGCACGAATAGTGCAAACAGTAACGTAGCAGTCACAAACGATAAGAGTTTCTTCATCTTTTTTCCACCTTTCTGATTGTCAAATGTACATCGCTCTCAAACCAATGTTCTTACACTTCAGAATATTTCCGTCGTGGTGACATCTTAAACTTAAGATACTTCCGTATATGTGTAAAGATTTTAGTGTGCTATGAACTTGTTTTGAAAACACACTGACCTTCTTTTTGTTTTCGAAATAAAATACATAACAAATCAATTGAAAAGAAGGTTAGTTATGATACAGCCTCGTCACGGTTAAGTGCCTACCTGTCCGTTTTACTTCTGACGTTCTTGAATCCGATGACGAGCGGACAGGATGCCGTTTTGTTTCTAATCGGTATTTTTCTTGGTTCTGCCACCTGGGGGAGCATCCTGGCAAACATCACACACCTGCTTAAACACCAGATTGCGACGTCCGTTCTACGCGTCGTCCAATAGACATCTGTCAGTCTGATCATCGGATTCGGTGCATTCGGAGTCGGTCAGTTCTTCTTCTAAACAAAACAAAAGAGACCGACATCACGTCTGGTCTCCTTTGTCTATTTATTTAATGAATCCAATCATCATCTCGCGCAACACTTTTGCTGCTGCGATCGCTGTCATATCCGATTGATCATACGCTGGGCATACTTCTACCAAATCAGCTCCGATGACGTCGACGTCTGCTCGTGCAATCATGTGAACGACTTCGAGTAGTTCCTTCGTCGTCACCCCACCGATTTCTTGTGTCCCTGTTCCTGGTGCTGCTGACGGATCAAGGACATCGATGTCGATCGTGACGTAGACCTTTTTCCCGGCAAGTGTTGGAAGAACTTGACGAAGCGGCTCGACGATCTCGTATTTGAAAAGGTTGTAGCCTGACGTCTTCGCCCATTCGAACTCTTCTTTCATCCCCGAACGGATTCCGAACGAATAGCAGTTCTCCGGTCCGATCAAGTTCGCGATTTTCTTGAGTGGCGTCGAGTGCGACAATGGCTCACCTTCGTACTCGTCACGCAAGTCCGTATGCGCATCAAAGTGAAGCACAACAAAATCATCATAGTGTTTATCGAACGCTTTGACGACTGGCCACGTGACTAAATGTTCGCCACCCATACCGAGCGGGAACTTGCCTGCTGCCAGTAATGAATCGACGTATTCTTCAATCATATCAAGTGATTTTTGCGCATTCCCGAATGGTAACGGAATATCTCCCGCGTCAAACAACTTCGCGTCGGCGATGTCGCCATCTAAGTACGGGCTATATTCTTCTAAACCAAGTGAGACTTCACGGATACGTGCCGGACCGAATCGTGAACCGGGACGGAAACTGACCGTCCAGTCCATCGGCATGCCGTATAAAATTCCTTTTGCATCCTCGTGAGTCGGTTGACTCGCGATAAAGACTTTTCCTGAATATGCTTCATCAAAACGCATGATCCATTCCCCCTGTTCATTGGTCGTTTGCTGCTGCAAACGCCTCTTTACCTGACAACAGAGCGATTTCGAAGATCGAAACCGCTCTGTTCATGTGTGCTATAGTGACTGAACTCAGCCGTTCGTCAAATCTTTAACGAACTTCGGAAGCGCGAAAGCTGCCGTGTGAAGCTCAGGCGTGTAATACTTCGTATCGATCTCGTGGAACCGCTCTGGTGCGACAGCAAGCGGATCGTGTTTCTTTGATCCGATCGTGAATGTCCAAAGACCACTTGGGTATGTCGGAACGTTAGCGATGTAGAGCTTCGTGATCGGGAAGATTTCTTTGACGTCGCGTTGAACATCACGGATCAAATCTGGTGTGAACCATGGGTTATCCGATTGTGCGACGAAAATGCCGTCTTCTTTCAATGCTTTTGAAATACCAGAGTAGAAGCCTTTCGTAAACAAGTTGACCGCTGGACCAACTGGTTCTGTCGAGTCGACCATGATGACATCATACTCGTTTTCTGCTTCTGCGATATGCATGAATCCATCCCCAACGATGACTTCGACGCGTGCATCGTCCAATCCACCTGCAATGTTCGGGAGGTATTTTTTCGAATACTCGATGACTTTTCCGTCGATTTCAACCAAAACAGCTTTTTCGACGGACGGGTGTTTCAAGACTTCACGGATGACTCCGCCGTCTCCTCCACCAACGACCAGAACCGATTTTGGATTCGGGTGTGTGAACAATGGGACGTGCGCGACCATCTCGTGGTAAACGAACTCGTCCTTATCTGTCGTCATGACCATTCCGTCAAGTAACAACATCGTACCGAACTCGTCCGTTTCAACCATCTCTAGGCGTTGAAACTCCGTTTGTTCGCTCTCATAAACGTGGTTGACACGGAATGTGATACCGTAATCTTCCGTTTGGTGTTCCGTGAACCATAACTTTAATTTTTGTTCCATTTGCGATAGAACCCCTTTCTTTCATCAAGACAAAAGTTGTTCGTATGCGAGTGGCGTTTACGGCGCTTCTTAATCATACAAATGCGAGTATACCGAATTTCGAAAGAAACTTCTATATAATTTGAAAATTTTTGTCTTCCGTCTTTACTCGACGAACGTCACGATTTCCTCAAGCGGACGACGTTGCTTCTCACGTTTTGGTTCTTCTGCCCGGTAACCGAATGCGACCATGACCGGCACCGTGAAAACAGAACGATCGAGCAGTCCACGATCGACGAGTAATTGCTCGACAGCTTGCTGGTCGAATCCTTCGATTGGGCATGAATCGACATCGATTTGTGCTGCCGTCGACATCATGTTCCCAAGTGCGATATAGGCTTGTTTAGCTGCCCAGTCTTCCATCGCTTTCGGGTTATCACCGATCGCAAAATCCTCTTCTAAAAACAGACCGTAACGCTTCGTCCGTCCGGCTTTCGCTTCTTCGGATAGACCAAGGAAATCCATCATCTGCGTGACATGCGGACCATCTGCCTGCATTTGTTCTCCGGTACGGGCAAGAAACAAGACGAAGTGACTCGCTGTCGGTAATTGTCCTTGTGCGCCCCAAGAAATTTCTTTTAAGGCTTCTCGGATTTCTGGATTTTGAATAACGAGCATGTTCCATGGCTCATATCCGAACGAGCTCGGTGACAGACGCGCCGTTTCTAAAATGAACCGGAAATCGTCTTCTGGGATCATTTGACCATTAAATGCTTTTGTGGCATGACGAGATTGAAATGCTTCGAGAATCGCTTGTTTTTGTTGTTGTTTTTCCATGGGAAATGCCTCCTTCAAAATGATGACTGCTTTTGTTATATCAAATCTGATTTCCGACCGCCTCTGATTTGCTCAGATTAGTCATTACGTTAGTTTTTAAGTAAAACGGGAAATAAGAATATTAACGTCTTTCCTTTCACTATTTAAAAATCATTTTAAACATTTGATTATCCGCCATTTTACACCTTTCCTCTCTGGTAATTCCCTAGTTTCTATGGTTTCATTTCCCAAACGATTTGCTTTTTCACCAAAGTGTTTGTTACGGTAGTACCCTGCGTGATTAGGTTTTGTTATCGGATGCACGGGGTAATGATAATGTCGTTGTCATCATTTGATACAGAACAACCATGTAAAATTCGAAAGAAGGTGTGGAACACGATGGAAAATAATCGAAAAAGTAAGATTACAAAAGTCTTTATGGTATCCGTCATTTTCTGTGTGCTCTTTACCATATGGGGAATCTTACCGGAATCCCTAATCGGTGCAGCTAGTCTCGGAAATGTCACAGCTAAAGCACAATCCTTTGTCTCTGGCGGATTTGGCTGGCTTTATCTTCTCGGCATGAGTGCTTTTTTAATCATTGCTATCTTTTTAATCTTTTCCCGCTTCGGTTCCATCCGACTCGGTAAGGATTCGGACCGACCTGAATATGGTCTCATTTCTTGGTTTGCCATGCTCTTCAGCGCTGGTATGGGAATTGGTCTTGTCTTCTGGGGTGTCTCAGAGCCTTTGACGCATTTCCATACACCGCCGGTCGCAACGGATGATCCGACGGAAGCGGCACGACTCGCGATGCGCTATTCGTTCTTCCACTGGGGATTACATCCGTGGGCCTTGTATGCGATCGTCGGACTTGCCATCGCGTACTCGACATTCCGAAAAGGACGTCCTGCTACGATTGGCGACACGGTCGCTTCATTGATGAAGCCTCAGTTCGCTTCAGCCGGTAAAGGTACCGTCGAAGTACTCGCCATCGTCGCAACGGCGTTCGGTGTCGCGACGTCACTTGGTCTCGGTGCGCAACAAATCTCAGGTGGACTGAACTTCTTGACAAGTAGTATTCCGAACTCATTTGCTACACAAATGATCATTATCGTGATCGTCTCGGTCCTTTATATGATGAGTGCCGCATCTGGTCTTGATAAAGGAATCGTTCGTCTCAGTAACGCCAACATTGTTCTTGCTGTTCTATTGATGGTCGCCGTCCTTTTCCTCGGACCGTTTAGTTTCATCATGGACCTCTTCGTCCAAACGACAGGAGCTTATCTGCAAAATTTACCAGTCATGAGCTTCCGCGCATCTGCTTTTAATCCAGATGAACGCGGCTGGATCAACGATTGGACGATCTTCTACTGGGCGTGGTGGATTTCATGGTCACCATTCGTCGGTACGTTTATTGCTCGTGTCTCGAAGGGACGAACGATTCGTGAGTTCGTCATCGGAATCATGCTCGTCCCAACGATTTTCGGATTGCTTTGGTTCTCTGTTTTTGGCGGATCAGCAATTTGGAATGAACTGTTCCAAAACGTCAATTTGATCACGACGATTAACGATAAAGGAGTCGAAACCGGCATGTTCGCTCTGTTTGAGACATTCGGTGGATTAGGCACATTCCTCAGTATCGTCGCTGTCTTCTTGATCACGACGTTCTTCATTACTTCGGCTGACTCCGCGACATATGTTCTCGGGATGCTTTCGTCTGGTGGTAGTCTCATGCCAAGCTTACGCATTAAGCTCGCTTGGGGTGTTCTCCAGTCTTCGATTGCCGCTGTCTTACTTTATGCCGGAGGATTGAGCGCCTTGCAGGCTGCTTCAGTTCTTGCCGCCTTTCCGTTCATCTTCGTCGTCGGTATGATGATTATCGCTCTATTTAAGGAGTTATCAGATGAACCTGATGCCCAAAAAGAAGTCACGGATTTAAAGCAAGATGCTTAAATTGTTTTGAACTCCTCCTTCCGTCGCATACGGAAGGAGGTCTTTTTTGTTATTCTGAATTATGCTGAACAGAAAGAAATGAGGTGACTCATGCGAAAACGTACACGTTGGCTCGTATCCCTTGGGATTCTAGCGCTAGGTAGTTGGTTTTTATATCGTGAAAATAACGTCATCGACGTCTCAGAGATCACAGTCACGTCGGGTCGCTTGCCAAAATCATTTGATGGCTATCGCGTCGTTCAAATCGCCGACCTACATGGCAAAACGTTCGGATCGGATCAAAAACGACTATTGAAAAAAATTAGTCGTAAATCACCAGATCTCGTCGTCATGACTGGCGATTTGATTGACTCGAGGCGAAACGGAGAAGAAGCTGCCCTTACACTCATGAAAGCGCTCGTCGATCGATACCCTGTCTACTTCGTCACCGGGAATCATGAAGTCCGACGAAATTTAACGATTTTACCGAAGCTTGAGCAGCTCGGTGTCACCGTTCTTCGGAATGAAACGCGTATCATCGAGTATAAAGGACAATCGATTTCGTTACTCGGTATCGATGATCCGACGACGACACGTTGGCGCGAAGGACTATCAGAACCGGATGGGATTCGTCAAAGTCTCGATCAAGCACTGCAAGACGTATCGCCTGATGCGTTCCAGCTCCTGCTTGCGCATCGTCCGGAATATAAATCCTTGTATGCAGAGCGTTCCGTTGATCTCGTCTTATCCGGTCACGCCCACGGCGGACAGATCCGCTTACCGTTTACGGAAGGTCTGTATGCGCCTGGTCAAGGATTCTTTCCAACCGTGACGGCAGGCCGCTATCAGGAACAGCAGACTGAACTGATCGTCAGTCGTGGTCTTGGGAACAGCCTGTTTCCGTTTCGTCTGTTCAATCATCCAGAACTCGTCGTCTTGACGCTGAAACGACCATGAAAAAAGAACGTGTGCCGCGGCACACGTTCTTTTATTTAGACCAACGCTTCATGTAAAGCAGCGTCAGCATTTTCCCACATCTCAGGTTTATGAGTCTGCAAGAAATCACGTAACAATTCCTTTGAACGCTCATCCATGTGATCGACGACGATCCGTCCTTTGAGAGATTTATCCATCTTATTGACGTGATCAGCGAGAATCTTGAATCCGCGACGTGCTTCTGCATCGACTAGCAGATCGCACGCAGCCACACCACCGTAATAGAAGCCTTCAGGTTTACGACCAACCGTCACCCAGACGATCCAGTACAGTTTACCGTTTGGCGTATCGGCTTTATCCGTCGTGAACTTGACGCGTTTCTCGATTGCTGCTTTTGCGTGCATCGCACCCATATCAATGTAAGCTTCGCCGTCTTCCGGAGAAATGATGACTGGTGACATACTATTTAAACTGAGTGTTCCGACACCGAATCCTCCGTGACCGTCTGTAGAGTTATCTGAAATGATATTGAAGTTAATCTTTTTTTCCATCGTGTTTTGTCCCCTTTTATTCCTGTTGCTTCTATCATACCGCATTCCGAGGTGTCTGCAACCAGTCACTCGTAACGGAGTAGCTGTAATTGATCCTCTGTCGCTCGGCGAATCGTCGGGAGACGATAACACGTCATGGATGCAATCTCCTCGTGGGCTGGGGGATTGACCTCTTCGAGATGAAGCAAAGCACGATCAAACAGGGTTTGCGCTGCACGACCGAATAAAAAGAGACGTTCCAGCGAAGAACACCGCGACCGAATCGCACGTAACTGATGCGCCAGTTCTCGCACCTTTGCCTCAACCTCTTCTTCCATGTCGGCTGTCGGTTTTCGATTTTGAAATAACGGTTTGAAACGTACATCGTCCTCAAGCAATGTCAGCATCCCGTATCGCTTTGCTTCTTTTTGATTCAGCAGTTGAGCGAGTTCTTTATCCGTTACGAGTCGACCGAACGGGATGTTCTGTTCAAAGACGATATCTGCAACCTCGAGTCCTTTAGGGCCAGACAATGGATAAGCTGTATCTTCTGGTAACGTCCGATCAAAAATCAGTAGCGTATGAATTTTTTTTCGTATGATCGCGTCCATTATGTCTCTCCTTTTCTGCCGTATGTGTATGACCTTCTTCGCTTCCGACAAGAATAGCTCCTACCTTATACCCTTCTTTTTCGAAAACGATGTTCGAATTGACGAATCCCCTATCGAATGCGCTATACTGATGGCGTATCGTCATCATGCTAGAGGGGGAAATGAAGTCATGCCATATGTCACGGTTAAAATGTTATCGGGTCGTACAGTCGAACAAAAACGCGCCTTGATTGAAAAAGTCACGGAAGCGGTATCGGAAACGACAAATGCTCCAAAAGAAAACATCACGGTCTTCATCGAAGAGATGGAAAAAACAGATTATGGTCAAGCTGGCGTCATGTTTGCAGATAAATAATCAACAAGAGACGTCCGGTCGTTACCGCACGTCTCTTTTTCCCATCTACTTGATCTCCAAGGAGGAATTCTTATGACTACTGTTACTGTACTTGGTGCGACCGGTCGAACGGGTCGCCCTCTAATCGATCGTTTATTAAAAGATGGCTACGATGTCCAAGCACTCGTGCGTTCCGCGTCATCGGACTTACCAGTTCACGATCGCCTTCATATCCTGACGGGAGACGCGACAAACCCGGACGATCTTGAACAAGCACTCGCAGAAAGTACCGCTGTCTTTAGTTGTCTCGGTACCGATCAACAGCAGGTTCTCTCGACAGCAATTCCACATCTCGTCACCAAGATGAAGGAAGCAGACATCGAACGGATCGTCTTCATTGGTACAGCAGGCATTCTCGATGCGTCAGAAGAACCTGGAAAGTATCGTTTCCAATCGAGTGAATCCCGTCGCCGCTCGACAATCGCAGCAGAGGATCACCTGAAAGCTTATTTAACTTTAAAAGATGCAGACGTCGACTTCACCGTCATCTGCCCAACACAATTGACAGAAGATAAAGCACTTGATGCTGACGACTTGTTGATTGAGACGACACGCTTCACTGCATCGACAGGACCGGTTTCCCGGGAGAACGTTGCGCAGTTCGCTTACGAAGTCTACCGTGACGGAACCCACCATCGCGTCCGTGTCGGAATTGCTTCGCACGGTGAAACGAAATAATAGACAAAAAGAGCAATGGATCTGCTGATCCATTGCTCTTTTACATGTGTAACGATTACAGCAAGACGCTGACGACGATTGACGTCAAGACGCTGACGAGAGTTGCACCATACAGTAATTTCAAACCAAAACTAGCTGCAACGCTTCCTTGGCGATCATTCAATCCTTTAACCGCACCAGCGATGATTCCGATCGACGAGAAGTTCGCGAACGAGATCAAGAAGACAGAAACGATTCCGAGTGTACGTTCCGAGAACTCTTTCGTGTACTCAGGAAGGCTTAACATCGCGACAAATTCATTCGTGATCAATTTCGTGGCCATGACACTACCGGCACTGACGGCTTCCGCCCATGGAACACCCATGATGAATGCGAATGGTGCAAAGATGTATCCGAGAATTTCTTGGAACGAGATATCGAGAACCATCAGGAAGATATCGTTGACCATTCCGATCAAAGCATTATAACCGATCAACATCGCACCAACGATGATTGCGACTTTGAATCCATCCATGATGTATTCGCCGAGCATTTCGAAGAACGTTTGCTTCTCTTCGACGATTTCAAGAATATCTTCTTCCGGGTCAACCGTGTATGGGTTGATGATTGAGACGATCATGAAACCACCGAACAAGTTCAAGACGATTGCTGTAACGACATATTTTGGTTCTACCATCGTCATGTACGCACCGACGATTGACATCGAAACCGTCGACATTGCTGATGCACACAATGTGTAAAGACGGTTTGCTGGTAATTGACCAATTTGTTTTTTTACTGTGATGAATACTTCTGATTGTCCGATCGCAGCTGAAGCAACCGCGTTGTAAGACTCGAGACGCCCCATCCCGTTGATTTTCGACAAGACGAAACCAATCCCGCGCATCAAGATCGGTAAAATCTTTGTGAATTGCAAAATTCCGATCAAGGCAGAGATGAAAACGATTGGTAGCAAGACGTTAATGAAGAACGGTTGTGCACCTTCGTTCGCTAGTCCACCAAAGACGAAATCAATCCCGATTGCCGCATAACTCAGCAGTTTTTCAAAGACTTTCGCGACGCCACGAATGACGATATATCCGAACGATGTATTGAGTAAAATGAACCCAAGTACGAGCTGAAGAACTAGCATGACCGCAAGCGGTTTCAATTTGATGCCTTTACGATTGCTGCTGACAAGGAGTGCCAAGCCGAAAACGATAGCCAGTCCGAGTAGTGCGATAAGATATTTCATGAAGTACCCCTCTATCTATTAGTTGTTTATCAGTTGTACATTCGTACGATGTCTGACGTTTAATCTCTTTCCAAGTAATAGAATAATCAATATTTCGAAGAACTACAAGAGAAAAAGTTCATTTAGTAACCGCTTTCGTTATTTTCATAGACTTTCAAGACAAACTTTTCCAAGCGTTCCCGAACATTGTCCTGACTGAGGTTTTGCCTTCCATATGCTTTCCACCCCGAATAGACGTCAATTGTTTCAGGTCCAAAATCAAAAACAGCCCGAATATCCCACGCGTGATCGTACAAACGGTTCGTCTGTTTAAGGTAACTTTTTAAAAAATGATCCGCCATCTCGACGGATTCGAGCAAGGCAAGATTCAAACGACAATGCGCAAGGTCGACTTCAATGGGACCTAAACACGCATTAATCCAATCAATCGTATGACACGTTCCATCCATTTCGTATAACACATTGACCGGATGGAAATCCCGATGAATAAATCGGATTGTTTGACTTTCGATCGGTTCGACCGCCAGTAGCTGACGCCATCTCTCCGGATGCTGCGTCCACGTCGGAACGTAACGTTCCGTCGCATACGGCTGATAGACATAAAGAGATTCTGGTACGGGCAGTGTATGGATTGCCACAAGCATCTGTGCTAGTCGTTCGACATATTGCTCATCCACCTGATCAAGCCGGATCTCTCCCGGTGAACGCGTCATATATAACCAAGGCGGTATTTCGTCCCTAACATCTGTTTGATAGTCCAACACATCTGGTGCTAAGTCACCTGCTGCTCGTAACGCAAACACCTCGTGCAAGACAAGATCAGGCTCCTCATGTAGCCAATCCTGATTCGTATGGACGCGAAGAATTCCCTCACCGACCCGAAAAACAAGGGAGGATGTCGCGCCTTTTAAGACTTCGACCTCTCCTCCCTCCTGTCCAAGCTGTTGCAAGATTTTCGTAAGGACAACGGACGATATCATGATGTCACATTACCAATCAATAACTGGTCGATTTGCATCTTCTCATTCGCATGTTCGCGCAAGTCGTGCAAAATTTCTTGCGGGAAGAACAGCTTCTCATCCGTCTGGCGTGACGTCGCGATGGCTTGAACGAGCGGTGAAACTTGCGAAATCTCTTTCATCTGCCCACCCTTCATCTGTAGCATGATCGGTTGTTTGCTGATCTCACCATTATCCCCATATAAATCGTAAGGAAGACGACTGAGTTTATCTTCTAGCAGATAATACGTCGGATTCAAGCCGATCGCTTCAAACAGCTCGCATAATTTTTCATGGACGAGTTCACGTTTTTCAGCCGGGTAATCGACATACTTGAACAACTTCCGGTCAACGAATCTTTCTGATAGATCAGAAAGGATCGGATCCTGTTCGTTCGCCCACTGCTGAAAATAGAAGTAGACGATCGTCTCATCGAGTCCAAGGAAATCACGCAACTCCATCTTCTGATCAAACAGCGGCATTAAATGAATCGGTGCAATCGCAAACGGATAACCGGAAAGGTATAGCTCCTGTGCTCGTTCGAGAATGGCTTTTAATAGGTAATCACTCGATCGTGTCACCGGATGCAGGTAGACTTGCCAATACATCTGATACCGACGCATGATGTAGTCTTCAATCGAATGCATCCCGGACTGCTTGACGACCATTTGATTCGGCGCCGGACGCAATACCCGAAGCATCCGCTCAAGATCAAATTTTCCGTAGCTGACGCCAGCAAAGTGCGCATCGCGTAATAAATAATCCATTCGATCAACGTCGAGTTGAGAGCTGATCATCGTGACGAGCAGTTGATTCGGGTGCGTTTTATTGATGATCGACGCCACTTCTTCCGCGAATCCCTCTCCCACTTGGTCGAGAACTTTCTTGATTTCCGTATTCCCGAGGATGATTCGCTCTGTCCATGTTTCATGATTGACACCAAAAACATTCTCGAATGCGTGCGAAAACGGACCATGACCGACATCGTGTAATAGTGCCGCAGCCAGCGTCAACTCTCGGTACTGATCATCCCAATCGGCGCGACCATTGAAGACGTCGATCAGTTGGCGCGTGATCTCATAGACGCCGAGTGAATGATGGAATCGCGTGTGTTCCGCCCCATGAAACGTCAAAAAGGATGTTCCCAGTTGTTTGATTCGACGTAGTCGTTGAAACTCACGTGTACCGATCAATTGCCAAATCAACTGATCACTGACATAGATATACCGATGAACAGGATCTTTAAAGACCTTCGTTTCCTTTAATTGACCTAATGATTGATACATATGTTTCTCTCCTTTAAATCGTGTCTATGTCGTTGTTGTTCGGTTTTGTCTCCAAGGATTCCTGTCTCCTGCGGCGCTTCGCACAGAAACTTTATACACCCTGTGCTATAATGATGTCGCAAATCTACAATAAAGGAACGAGCCTATGGGAATCGAACTCTTAAAACAAGAACATTATCGTATTTTTGATCAAACGTCACTCGGAACTGCTTTTCATGCGACACAATCGTTTGCGATGGACGACACATTATGCGCTTCCGTTGCAACAGAAGGAGCTGCACTCCGCTCTTGGATTCACCACGAAACTGTCGTCCTCGGCATCCAGGATGCCCGCCTTCCTCACCTCGCAGACGGCGTAGCTGTTTTGCACGAACATGGTTTCTCGCCCGTCGTCCGTAACTCAGGCGGTCTTGCCGTCGTCCTTGACGCTGGTGTCTTGAATATTTCGCTAGTCTTACCGGAACGCGGTGGGATCGATATCGACAGTGGTTACGAAGCGATGCTTGCGCTCGTCCGTGGCATGTTCGCGCAAGAAACAGACGCGATCGTCGCCGGTGAAGTCGTTGGATCGTATTGTCCCGGTTCTTACGACCTGTCGATCGCCGGTAAAAAGTTCGCCGGTATCTCGCAGCGCCGTGTCCGCGGTGGCGTTGCCGTTCAAATCTACCTCTGTGTTAACGGAAGCGGGAGTCAGCGCGCCGCTTTAGTCCGCGACTTTTACGCGGCAGCGCTTCAAGGCGAGGCGACGAAATTCGTCTATCCAACCATTGTCCCGGAAACGATGGCTTCGCTTGAAGAATTACTCGGTACCTCATTGACGATTGAGGAATGTTTACGTCGTGCCTATGAGGCATTACTTGCGCTCGGCGCTGATTTAACACCAGCGACTTTGACGGAACTCGAGAACGAGCGGTTCGGTGTCAACTTGAGTCGAATGCTTGATCGAAATGAAAAAGCCCTAGGTTAAGAAAGGAGAGAACGTGATGATCCGATTGATCACAGACAGTGGTGCTGATGCACCAAAAGACATGTTAGATGCTTATGATTTTACGATCATGCCGTTCGGCGTATTGATCGACGAAGACACGTTCTTCGACGGAGAATCGATATCTCCAAAACAACTGTATGATAAGATGCGCGATGGCGCAGCACCAAAGACATTCCAAGTAGAAGTCAGCCGGATGGTCGAGGTGTTCACGCGTCACTTCGAACAAGGTGATCCCTTCCTCTATCTCGCTTTTTCAAGTGAGTTATCTGGAACATACCAAACCGCGAAGATGCTCGCAGATGAACTCGCCGAAAAATATCCGAACGTCCCCTATCTCGTGCTCGATACGAAAACCGCTTCAACGGGACAAGGACTATTCGTTCTCGACGTTGCAGAGTATGCACAAACGCATTCGTTTGAAGAAACAGTGGTTTACGCTGAAGCCAAGGTGAATACGATTCGTCATCTGTTTACAGTCGAATCACTCGAATATTTGATGCGCGGTGGACGCGTTTCGCGAGCTAGCGCCTTCATTGGTGGTCTTCTATCGATCTTGCCACTGTTGACCGTCGAAGACGGGAAGTTGATTCCAAAAGAAAAAATCCGCGGACAGAAAAAAGTCATGAATCGAATCGTCGAGTGGATGGAAGAAGCACGTCCTGCGATTGACGGACACCGAATCATGATTGGTCACGGGGATTCGATCGAACGGGCAGAACAGTTAAAACAATTGATTGAAGCACAATTCTCACCAAGCGAAGTCATCTTGACGATCGCCGGCGCAGCCATCGGTTCACATACTGGACCGGGACTCGTCGTCATTGGGTATGACCTTCCACGTTAACGGCATTCATTCTTACTTCATTAAACGAGGCTGACTCAAAAAAAGAACGACTCGTCTGTTCACGCCCTTTCCTCAGGCGAGACACAAGCCAGTTTTCCTGCTTCATTCAAGCAGGAAAGCGGGTCTTATTTGTCTCTGACAGCGCATAAATGCGCTTATTCCTGTAGGAGTTGCGTGTGACGCGTCATTCTTTTTATTACGAGATAGGGGTGGCAGATCATCATTCTGCCACCTCTATCTTTGTAGAGACTGACTTTTGAGTCAGCTCCGTTTTTTATGAATTGTATCCGAAGAACAGCAGTGCCATGCTTAATCCAAGCGAGGAGACGATGAACACGATCGCCATCCCACCCATTCCGAAGACCAGCATCTTCGGTAAATCACGTCGCTTCTTTAGAAGGGCTGTCAATAACCCGACGTTGATCAAGAAGACGACAACGAACGGGAGCAACAACATCCAACGCTCTTGCAGTAACGCTAAACCATCCATGATGAGATATCCTTTCAGAAACTACTTCTACTGGTACATAGTAATGATATCAGTCTTCTGTTTTCGACGCTGCCACCGCATCATGAGAATTCAAGTTGACCGTTAACGGCTTTGCTGTTCCTTTACCAGAGAAGTTCTCGATCAACTCTTTGACATCTAATCCTGACGACGCTTTTAACGTCTCTTGCAGTGACGCCATCAAATCCGTTGCGTACCCTGTGACACGGTTCGCACCGCCACCTTCACCACTACCTGTATCGACGACCGTGATCTTATCGATGTTACCGAGTGGTGCTGCAATCTCTTTCGCGTACTCTGGCATCATCCGAATGACCATGTCAAGGATTGCTGCTTGTCCGAATTGTTCGAACGCCTGCGCGATTTTTTCTTTCGCTTCCGCTTCGGCAAGACCTTTCAAACGAATGATGTCTGCTTCTGTTTCCCCTTGTGCTCGCTCAGCGTCCGCTTTCGCAAGACCATCCAGACGAATTCGTTCTGCATCCGCTTTTGCCGATGCTTCAATCCGGTATTTCGTTGCATCTGCTTCCGCATATTGCTTCGCACGGTCCGCTTGGGCAGCTTGCTCAATCGAGTAACGATCGGCATCGGCACGTTTTTTGACTTCCGCATCGTATTGTTTCTCACGACGGAGGATTTCTCGTTCTTCGAGCTCGATTTGTTTTTGACGCTCAATGATTTTGATTTGCATCTGTTGCTCGGTGACTTCTTGTTGTGCACGTGCATTCTCAAGATCATACGCTTGGTCGGCTTTCGCCTTCGCGATATCTTGTTCGCGGCGGTAGTCTGCCATCTTCAACTGATTTTCTTTTTCCGCTTCAGCGATTTCCGTTGCACGTTCGAGTTCTGCTTTTTTCGCATCCTTTGAAGCTTCCGCTCGTTTGATGCGTGTCTCTTTTTCCGCGTCTGCCGTTGCGATGTCCGCATCCCGGCGCACCTGTGCAATCCGTGGTTTCCCGAGTGATTCTAAGTATCCATTTTTATCTCGGACGTCTTTGATCGTAAACGAAACGATGACGAGCCCCATCTTCGCCAGATCTTGTGATGCGACCCGCTGGACTTCTTGCGAGAACTTATCGCGGTTCTTATAAATTTCTTCGACTGTCATCGAACCGAGGATCGAACGCAAATGCCCTTCAAGAACTTCACGCGCTTCCCCTTCACGCTCTTCTTTTGATTTTCCGAGGAACTGCTCTGCTGCTGTTGCAATCTCAGAAATCGAACTGCCGATCTTGATGATCGCCGTTCCATCAGCCATGACCGGTACACCCTGCTCCGTGTACACTTCTGGTGTTGTGACTTCGAGTTTACTCGATAACAAGCTAAGTGGTGTTGCTTGTTGGAAGACAGGTAACACGAATGTTCCGCCGCCGCGAATAATCTTCACCCGGTTGCCGGACTCATCGGTATTAACGTTGCGTCCTCCAAGATAACTACCGGATACGATTAATGCTTCTTCCGGACCAACCGTTCGGTACTTCGTGATGAATAGGACAATCAATGCAACGATCAATGCGACTGCAACGATCGATACGATTAATACTGGATTCATGTAAACATCTCCTTTTTCCATTGTTGGGGGTACGTCACGACAGACGCGACGCCTTGTTTAATCTCGATAACAAGTACCTTTGTTCCTTGTGGTAAGGCAGGACCTTCAAACAGGACGGCTGACTTCGATACACGTCCTGAGACGTCATCAAGTAAAATTTCACCATATCCTTCAGTCGGAATCGGCACGATGACGGTTGCGCTACGCCCTTCTAGCATCTGTTCCGAAAATCCAAGCGACTGTTCGGCTTGTGCCATCGGAACGAACAAAAAAATATGCATCAGCGTCGTCACCAACAACGCGATGACACTGCTGATGATCAAAATCAAAATTGAACCAAGCGGACTCAGTTGTTCGAGTCCGAAGCCGATCGCTGACGTGATGATGACGAAAGATAAGATCAACGTAGGATGGAAAATTTGATCGACACCCGGAATGACGTCTGAGAATAGGATGGACACAAACACACCACAAGCAGCGGCCGCTAACGCATATAAATAAAGTGTACTAACGTCCATTTTCGTTCACCTCGATGTAAGGATGTGAACCATACAGTTCGTGATAAGCCCGCTGATACGCAGTCCGGTTTTCTTCATACAATAAACGAGCCAACTCTTTGTCTCGCTGATCAATCGCCTCTTCTTGACGACGTAAGTATTTTTTTTGCGCGGCAAAATGACGTGCTAATCTTGCCTCAATCGACGGTTCTCGTTCACGCGGCAACTCCTGTTTCATCGCTCCGCTCCTTTCTGAAGTACTGGCTTTCTCCCTCTTCTACGCAAACCATCTAGAAAATGTTTCAAAATGAATTCCATTTCTTTTCCTTTCATTAAATAAAAAAACGTTCGTCCCATAAATAGGACAAACGTTTTTGACTAACAAGTATTTATGAGCGGTCGGGACGTCGGACGATTAGTCCGTAATAAAGGACGAGTGCCAAACAATCAAGCGTCATGATAATCAGCCCCATCGGAACGGCCGATTGCTCCCCCATGATGCCGACGAGTGGTGACACGAGCGAACCGACGAGCATCGGGAGTAAACCAAGAAGTGCCGAGGCACTTCCAGCCGTTGCTCCGTAGTTTTGCATCGCTAAGGTAAAACCGAGCGTTGAGATCAAACCAACGCTTGAGACGACGAAGAAAAGTGGAATCATGACGAAAATCAATTGGTCCGTTAACGTTAAAGCGAGGAACAAAAAGATACTTGCACTCGCAACAACCGTCAAGCTGATTCGCATCAGACGTTCTGAATCAACTCGACCAGCAAGACGTCCAGCGATTTGAGCCGCTAAAATGATTCCGATTCCGTTTAAGCCGAACAAAAAACTGAACTGTTGCGGCGAAGCGCCATAAATATTTTGTAAGACGAACGGTGAACCGGAGATGTAGGCAAACATCGCGCCCATGACGAATGCTTGCGCAAACGCATAGCCGATGAAGACACGGTCCGTCAACAAACGTCCGAATGTCTTCAACGTCGTCGTCAAATTCCCTTCAACGCGTCTTTCGAGTGGAAGTGTTTCCGGCAAACGCAGTGCAACAGCGAGCAACATCAACGTACTTAAAATCGCCAGCAAGTAAAAGACAAAATGCCAGTCACCGAACCAAAGCAACTGTCCCCCGATGACGGGTGCGAGAATCGGTGCCGTTCCGTTGACGAGGGACAAGGCAGCAAAGAACCGCGTTAATTCCGGTCCTTCGAATAGATCACGAACGATTGCCCGGGAAATGACAATTCCTGACGCTCCGGCTGCCCCTTGGATGAAGCGCAGCGCAATCAACACTTCAATCGTTGGTGCCATCGCACACGCAAGAGAAGCGAGCAGATACGCAAGTAAAGCAATCATTAACGGACGCTTACGTCCACGAACATCACTGAGCGGACCAACGATCAATTGTCCGAGCGCCATTCCGAGCATACAAGCCGTCAAACTCAATTGGATCAGTGACGCACTCGCATCAAACGAGCGTGACATATCCGGAAAAGCAGGTAGATACATGTCGATCGAGAGCGGTCCGAGTGCAGCGAGTGAACCGAGGATCAAGATCAACGTCAAGCGGCCTGGTGTCATCGTCGTCTTTGTCATGACGTCACGTAATCCAAATCATGCAAGACATAAGCGAGGAAAAAGACGACCGATGGATTTTCATATGTCATCTGTACCTTTTTGAGTTGGGCCCGATAACCGGTCTCATACTCGACACCATTTAACTTTCGTTCCATGTTCATTTTGATCAACGCATCGAGTTTATCGATCACATCGACCATTTGCCCTTCGTACGTCTCGTCTTTTGCTTCAACGACGAATCGACGGAACGGTGCTCGGATGTCTTCTGGTAAATTGTTGATCAACGTCTCTCCTTCTGCCCGTTCATAAGCTTCGAAGGCTGCTGCCGTGACCGGCGTCGCATGTTTGACAGGTCCAAGAACATCTCCTGTCGTTCCTTCGACGAGATCATGGCACAAGAGACGGGAGACGACTTCTTCAATGTCGATCGTGACGCCGTATTTTTCTGATTCAATCAATCCATTGAAGATACCAAGCGAAGCTGCACGAAACGCATGTGTCGCGTCGTTATCATCAATCGTATTAAAACGTCCTTTCCAGCGCCGAATCGTATCCATCATCAAGACGTTTTCGATAAAATGAGACATCTCGTCCTCTTCCATGACCGACTGTGTCAAGCGACGGATTGAAGCGAGTGGGTGTCGTTCCAGAACAGCCTGTAATTCCGCTGCTTTTTGTTCGAAAAAGACGGACTCTGTCATCCGTGCTTCCCGGCGTGCATATAACATCGCATCAAACGTATCGATGGCTTCAACGATTCGTCCTTCCGGTGAATCATCTTCTGCATGAACAAGATACGTCGTAAAGGCTGGTTGAAGCGACTTCGAGAGTAAGGCGACGAGCTGTTCACTCGCCTGTTGTTCCATTGCCTGAATGTGTGCATGTAGCGTTGGCTCTTTTTTCGTCCGGTGTTTGATTGGTCCGGTGATGACCTCGTTCATGTCATGGAATAAGGCTTTTCCGAGCAATGTCAGGCGGTCGACTGGTGTTTGTCCGTCTGCTTCTTCTAAATAGCTTGCCATCAAACTGAATAAGGCAACACGAAAGCTATGACTGGCTGCGTTATCCGGAAAACGTGGTGCATATTCATCCCACCGTGGAACGTTTTGCATCCGCGTCAGCATCCGAATGAAATTACCGTTTTGCATAAAATCTCTCCTAACGAAAGACGGACAGAGAGTACCCTGCCCGCCATTGTATTATTTTGCTGATTTGGTTGAACTACTTCCGCTACGGAACCAACCAATGATTAAAATCAGGGCAAGTACGACCCAGAAGATCGTTTGCCATAGTGTACTCTCTGGAAACTCATGCGGCAAGACGTCGATTGACGGATGCGCAAGTGTCATGACGACGAGTTTTACGCCAACCCAAGCGACAAGCCAAAACGCTGCTTCTTCGATACCTGGTCGCTTTTGGAGCAAGACAACGAACCAACTCGCAAAGTAACGCATAATGACGAGACCAATGATCCCACTGAAGAAGACGACCCAGAATTGACCTGTATTCAGACCACCAATCGTTCCTCCGATCATCGGCAGTGTCGTTGCCATGGCGACAGCGGCAAGTGTCGAGTCGACAGCGAACGCTAAATCAGAGAATTCGACTTTAACAACCGTCCACCAAAAATTCGGTGAGGCTTTTTGTGAAGCAATCGTGTCCGGTACTTGGTGTTTATTCGATCGTGCCTCAACGATTCCTTTAAACGCCACGTAAAAGAGGTATATCGCTCCGAGTGCCTGAAGCTCCCAAATCGTCGCTAGGTACGAGGCAAAGAAGATTGCGACGAAACGTAAGACGAGTGCCCCGACGAGACCATAGAAAAGTGCTTTTTTGCGCTGATCGTCTGGTAACGGTCGGACTAGGACAGCCATGACCATCGCATTGTCGGCAGATAATAACCCTTGCAAAATAATCAGTACGAGCCCGACGGTCGCATACTGTGTAATTAATCCAATATCCATACTAACGAATCCCCTTTTTTGTTCAGTCTATTCATTATATGCCGGTCGATCGGAAAGAAAAAGATGAAAGCTCGACTGAAGTACTTAACCTTGTGTTTTATTCCCATTGTTTAAGAAAACCTAACACCAAAAAACGACCCGTCATCGACGGATCGTTCCATTTCTTATAAGTTTTGATCAACTTTCTTTTCAGCATCTGGATTTGCTTTCGTTTTTGGTGAAGAGAACCAACCCCAAAGGGCAAGACCGACCATGACCGTCCAGAAGAATGCCTGCCACGGTGTACTGTGAGCAAATCCTTCCGGAAGTTTTAAGGCTTCGAAGACTGTTCCTTCGATTGATGCATGGTATTTCGGATGTTCGAGCGCAAGAACAGCTAGCTTCACACCGACCCAGGCAACGATTGCAAAGGCTGCTGTTTCAAGACCTGGACGTTCTGCAAGTAATTTCACGAAGACACGGGCCGCGAAACGCATGAGGACAACACCCATTAAACCACCCGTTAAGATGACGATGAAGTGACCGGTGTTCAAACCACCGATTTCGCCCGATCCCCAGTTCGGAAGTGCGACTGCTAAAGCAACTGCAGCAAGAATCGAATCGACAGCAAATGCTAAGTCAGCGAATTCAATCTTCGCGACTGTCCGCCAGAATTCACCTTTTGAAACTGGCTCTTCCGACTTCGGCTCTGCATCGAGTTCATTTTCGGCGCCATGATTCTCACCGAGTTTCCTTGCCTTAGCGGTCTTATAAATATGCCGTAATCCCATGATGAGCAAGTACGCTGCTCCAAGTGCTTGGATTTGCCAAATATCGACGAGGAATGAAATCGCGAACAGTGCCGCGAACCGTAAAACGAATGCTCCAGCTAATCCATAAAAAAGTGCTTTCTTTTGTTGTTCTCCTGGTAAGTGCTTAACCATGACCGCGAGTACGAGTGCATTATCTGCCGAAAGTAATCCTTCAAGCGCGATCAAGACAAGTACGACCCAGGCATATTGAAGTAATAACTGCCAATCCATCTCTGTCATCCCTTTCTCTGACTATCTGTAAAATCAAAAATACATTGTATGACTATGACAAAAACAATAATTACACGTTCACCTGAACATATACTATAGGATAATATACCCGATTGCAAGCATGTTATTCCTCCGGCTATGGAATGTGTCGATTTTAAGTCGTGCGAGTTTCGTTTATCGAACGTTCGTGATAAAATTCAAGACAACACTTCTAGTAATGAAACGATGAAACACATTTGCGGAATCATCAGACTTGCTCGTCTCTAGCATTCCTGTCATGTTATTACTATTGAAACACTACAAAAGGACAAAGGGGCCCATAAATATGTCTACCTACCCGATTACGTTACCAACGAAAGAAGAGCGCCATAAGCTATTCGGTTCGGTACCACCAATCAAAGGAACAAAACCGACTGAAAAAGATAAAATGGTCGACTTGCAAAATACACCGAAGAACTTCCTGTTCGCACTTGACGCTGTTGGAATCTCAAACGTTAAACATCCTGTCGTCATCCAAGACGGGGACAAAACACAAGCGACAGTCGCAACGTTCGAGTTGTCGACGTCACTCGTACAAGACCGTAAAGGGATCAACATGAGTCGCTTAACGGAACAACTTGATCAATACCACAACGAAGGTTGGACAGTTACGAATGAATCACTTATTCAATTCGCGCGTGATTTAGCGGACCGTATGGAACAAACAGAAGGTCAATTGACGATCCGTTACCCATGGTTCTTTACACGTAAAGCACCTGCAACGGGACTTAGTGGGTTGATGAATGCCGAAGTATGGCAAACGGTCAGCGTCAACACGGAAACGAATGAAGCGACATTATCTGTCGGCTTGACGATCAACGTCACGACACTTTGCCCATGTTCGAAAGAAATCAGCGAGTACAGTGCCCACAACCAACGTGGCTACGTCACGATGGAAGCTTCGTTACGTGATGAAGCAGAAGACTTTGACTGGAAACAATCATTGCTTGATGCGGCTGAATCAAATGCTTCTGCCCCACTTCACCCGGTACTCAAACGTCCGGATGAAAAACGCGTGACAGAGATGGCATACGAAAATCCACGTTTCGTAGAAGACATGGTGCGCTTGATTGCTGCTGACCTATACGAAATGGATCCAATTGCTTCGTTCTACGTCGAATGTCGCAACGAAGAAACGATTCACCAACATGATGCAATCGCACGCATCACGTTCGATAAAGACGCACAATAAGCAAGCTCGCTGTACTTCCTCTCCACTAGAGGGAGTACGGCTTTTTTGTTTATCGGCATTGCCCTTCGTTTTGCGAGCGTTTACACTTAACTCGAATGGAGGAATACATATGTTGGAACTGATTCCTTTTTTACTCGAGCGACTTGGTATCATGATCATCTTAGCGTTCATCCTCGCCCAGTGGGGACCAACGCGACGCTTGTTGCGTCAACCGGAAGCAGGTTGGCAATTCCGTGTCCTTGTCCTGTTTTTTGCGACGTATGGGATCTTAAGTAACTATACAGGGGTCAAAGTCGACTTAGCAGAATTCTTGCCCCATGCTTGGCTCGAAGAGGTCGACGGAACATCGGCAATCGCGAATACACGAACGATGATCGTTGTCATCAGTGGGTTACTCGCTGGTCCGCTTGGTGGATTGATGACTGGACTGATCGTCGGGATTCATCGGTATTCCCTCGGCGGGTTCACAGCATTTGCTTGTACGCTTTCGACCGTCATTGCCGGTGGTGTCAGTGGATTACTTCGCCCTTACTGGCGTGACCGACTCGGCAGCCAAGCCTTGTTACCTGTTTGTCTGACCGCTTTTTTGATGCTATTTGAAATGTCATTGATTTTACTGTTCGCCCGCCCCTTTGACGCGGCTGTTGAACTCGTCCAGTTTATCTTCTTGCCGATGACACTCATCAACGTCCTTGGCGTCTGGTTATTTTTATCGATCATCCGTCTTGCTGCGCGAGAAGAAGAAACCGTCCGTGCACGAGAAGCAGAACGGTCGTTGCATATCGCCGATTTGACGCTTCCGCACCTGACGCGTGGTCTACATATCCATACGGCAGAAGCTGTCGCGGAAATTCTGTTGCAACAAACACGAGCCGAAGCCGTCTCCTTGACGGATCAATCCGTTATCCTTGCTCACCTCGGTATCGGAAGTGATCACCATCAAGCAGGTAGTCACTGGACGACAAAACCAACCGAACATGTTTTACAGGATGGACAAGTTCGTCTTGTGACGGAACGACTCGATATCGGCTGTCCCGTAACGGATTGCCCACTTCAAGCGGGCATCATCGCTCCGCTCATCGTCGGGGAAACGACGATTGGGACGTTAAAAGTCTACTATCCACATGCCGAACTGCTCGACGCCGTGGAAGTCGAACTCATTGAAGGATTAGCAAAACTGTTTTCTACACAACTGGCACTCGGGAACGCACAGCGCCAAGCTGATTTACTGAAGGATGCCGAGATCCGGGCACTCGAAGCACAAATTCATCCACACTTCCTGTTCAATGCCATCAATACGATTTATGCACTGTGCCGAACGGATGTCGAACAGGCACGGACATTGTTGCTCGAATTATCAACGTTTTTCCGTAGTAACCTCCAAGGAGCACGCTCGACGAAAATTCCGCTCCAAAAGGAACTCGAGCATATCGAGGCGTATACATCCCTTGAAGCTGCTCGTTTTCCAAATCGACCGTTCCTCGATATCGATTTAGCGGAAGAGACGACGTCTTTACTCGTTCCACCGTTTATCTTACAACCGTTGATCGAGAATGCGTTCCTTCATGCTTTTTTGAATGAGCAGACGGGATATGTCGGGGTGACGGCATGGTGTGAGGCAGATCAACTTTACCTCGAAGTCGTCGATAACGGACGCGGGATTGAAGCCTCTCGCCTTGCTCGTCTCGGTCGAGAAGTAGTTCCATCTTCTGGTACCGGTACCGCGTTATTCAATACGGCAGAACGGATTCGAAGCCTGTACGGTGAAAAAGGACAGTTTACGATCACGAGTGACGGTCAAAACGGAACGACGATTACAATTCGCCTTCCCATTGAAGTCAGAAAGGAGAACCAGCATGCGCACCTTATTGATTGAAGATGAACCGCTCGCACGTGATGAGCTCCGTTATCACGTGACCGCAGCCGGTCTTGAAGTCGTCGGAGAAACTGGTAGTGTCGAAGAAGCGGAACGACTCGTCCGCTCCCTTCAACCCGACTTGGTCTTTCTTGATATCGAGCTGACAGATGGAAGCGGTCTTGAAGTCGCCAAACGCTTGAAGTCGATGCCACGTCCTCCGGCTCTTCTGTTTGTAACGGCATATGATGCTCATGCGCTTGAAGCCTTTGAACTTAATGCCTATGACTACATCTTGAAACCGTATGATCCGGCACGGATCGTGCGCGCCATCGAAAAAGTCGCACGACCGCTTCCCAAAAAAGCACCTCGACTTGAACGTTTAGCTGTCGAAACGGGAGATCGACTCAAACTCTTATCTCCGCAAGATATTGATTACATCGTTGCTGAAAATGGGAAAACGAAAATCGTAACGGAACATGAAGCGTATCCTTCAAACGAGACCTTACTCGAACTTGAACGAAAGCTTCAAGATCATCGGTTTTTACGGGTTCATCGCTCGTATCTCGTGAACTTATCAGCGATTGACGCGATCGAACCTTGGTTTAACGGGGCTTACAACTTAAAGATTCACCAAATCGATGTGCCGGTCAGTCGGACGTATGTCAAACTATTGAAAGAAGCGCTCGGTATTTGAGCGCTTCCTTTTTTGTGATTCAAGGTCCTTTTTCAACCTTTCATCGTACAAAATCGACAACTCATCTAAAAATTAAAGAAAGCGCTTCCACAACTTGTATACTAAATCCATCATAGTTCATTCAAGAGGAGGAATTTTAGATGAGCGCTACTCCCATCGTCATTGCTGTCATCTGTATCTTATTAATCGCGTATCGTCTCTACGGTACATTCATGGCCGCGAAAGTCTTAAAAATCAAAGATGATCGCGAAACGCCTGCTCATAAATTAGCGGACGGAAAAGATTACGTTCCAACGAACAAATGGGTCTCATTCGGACACCATTTCGCGGCAATCGCTGCTGCTGGTCCACTCGTAGGACCTGTCCTTGCTGCTCAGTTCGGCTACCTACCCGGCTTACTGTGGCTCTTGATCGGTGCCGTCATCGGGGGAGCGGTCCATGATATGGTCGTCCTGTTTGCCTCGATGCGTCAAGATGGTCAATCGTTGTCCGAAGTCGCTAAAAAAGAATTAGGTCCCGTCGCTGGTTTTTGTGCCGGTCTTGCGATGCTCTTCATCATCACGATTACGATGGCGGGACTATCGATGGTCGTCTTGCATGCGCTTGAACATAATCCATGGGGCACATTCGCTGTCTTCTCGACGATTCCGATCGCGATGCTCGTTGGGATTTACTTACGTAAAGGTGGTAACCTAGCCCTTGCTTCAACAGTCGGTTTTCTACTCATCTTAGCTGCGATTGGTTTTGGTCCTCAGTTGACGGAAACATTCATCGGTGACTGGTTCGACCTGTCCTCTCGTCAGCTCGCAATCGCTCTACCGATTTATGCATTCTTCGCTGCGGCACTGCCTGTATGGCTCTTGCTCGCACCACGCGACTATCTATCAAGTTTCATGAAGATCGGTGTTTTCCTTGCCTTAATCGTTGGTGTCTTCATCATCAACCCGGACATTCGATTCCCAGCATTCACGAAGTTCGTTGATGGCGGTGGTCCAATCATCGCTGGTCCAGTCTGGCCATTCATCTCGATCACGATTGCCTGTGGTGCAATCTCTGGTTTCCACGCTTTCGTTGGTTCTGGTACGACACCGAAGATGATCAATCGGTGGAGTGACATCAAACCGGTTGCTTTTGGTGCCATGCTTGTTGAATGTCTTGTTGCCGTCATGGCATTGATTGCTGCGACATCTCTTGAAGTCGGTGATTACTTTGCCATCAACTCAACACCAGAAGTATTCGCAACTCTAGGTATGAGCACGGTCTACTTGGATGATTTATCTCGTGAAATCGGACTCGACCTTGCAGGTCGAACGGGTGGTGCCGTTTCACTCGCCGTCGGTATGACGTTCATCTTCCGCGCCATCCCATGGTTCAAAGAAATTGCCGGTTTCTTCTTCCAATTCGTCATTCTGTTCGAAGCGGTCTTCATTTTAACTGCAATCGACGCAGGAACACGTGTCGCCCGTTACTTGATTCAAGATTTCTTCGGTGAATTCTATAAACCACTCAAACGCGTCGACTGGATTCCAGGTGCAATCTTTGCTTCAGCACTCGGTACGTTCTTCTGGGGCTATCTCCTGTTCTCAGGTGACATCGGTTCGATTTGGGCATTATTCGGGGTATCAAATCAGCTGATGGCTTCAATCGGCTTGATCATCGGAACGACGATCATCTTGAAAATCGCCGATAAAAAAGTCTATGCCCTGACGACGTTCATCCCGCTCGTCTACCTCCTGATCACAGTAACATTTGCTGATATCTGGATGGTCGCAAACGTTTATGCAAATCCAGATTCTCCAGGATTTAGCGTCTTGAATACCGTCTTATCCGTAACGATGGGACTGCTCGCGATCGTCATTACGATCTCAGCCGTGAAGAAATGGATTGAACTATTGAACTCACCACGTTGGGAAAATCAAAAACGTTCTGCGTAAGCGGATTAGTTATATGATAAAAGGCAGTGGACGCATCCACTGCCTTTTTCGTATCTCATGCTTAGAACGGATTATAAAATCGATTGCCGTCATGGAAAGTGACGACAAACGAGAAAATTGTCAAAAGTACTACACAACTGATGGCGACATAATCGATGCGTGTCATCGTCTGTTGGTTGTACCACGTCCGCTTTCGTCCCGCACCAAATCCACGGAGATCCATCGCATTGCTGACGGTTTCAATTCGTTCGAGACTCGTAAACAGCAACGGAAGTAAAATCTGGATGCTATTACGCGCCCGTTGCCAAAGCGAACCATGCGAGACGGCAATTCCCCGCGCTTCCTGAGCGTTCGCAATCGTCCGAAAGTCCGCTTGTACGTCTGGAATGTAACGGAGCGCTAATGAGACAGCGAAGGCGATTTTATACGGTACACCAATCCGGTTCAACGAGGACGCGAATTCTGTCGGATGGGTCGTGACGAGAAACAACACAGCAATCGGAACGATCACACTGTATTTTAAGATGAGATTAAACAGATAAAACAATTGTTCTGATGTTATCGTAAAGCGACCAACGCCTTCAAATAAAACGTGACGCGAACCGTAGATTTCAACGCCCTGCTCTGGTTCGAATAGATAAACGGCGAGTGCATTAATCAGGACAAATATTGCTGTAAAGATCAAAACGAATCGGACTTCCCGAAACTGAATACGTGACAATCGGAATAACACGATGCTGACTAAACCAAGAACAAGTAAGACACGCGTATCATAGGTAAACATCGTTGCTGTCGTAAATAACAAGAATCCGATTAGTTTCGTCGTTCCCGTCAATCGATGAATCGGTGACGCTTTTTCAATATAGCCAAGCATTTCTACAGCCATTGTTCCCGCTCCTTTCGCTCCGCCGTAATCACGGACTCGACGAATCGTTCCGCATCGATGTCGAGATGTTTCGCTATCGTAAAGAGCGATGTTTGCTTTAAATGGGCATGATGCAGCAACTGTTCTTGATTTAGCAGTCCAAATGACGTTCCGGCGTAACGGATGCGTCCAGCTTGCACCAGGCAGACTTGATCGCTGTACTCTAAGACGAGATGCATATCATGCGTGATGATGAGTAACGTCATCCCCTCTTGTTTCAATCCTTCTAAAAAGCCCATCATATCCGAATAATGCCGGTAATCTTGACCAGCTGTCGGTTCATCGAGAATCAAGATATCCGGTCGTCGAACGAGAATCGAAGCAATCGTCACCCGTTTCTTCTGACCAAAACTTAGTGCTTGGATCGGCCAATTGCGAAACGGATATAATCCGCAGCGACGTAACGTCTGCTCGAGACGCTCGTTTTCTTCCGCTTCACTCAATCCGAGTGTCTGCATCCCGTAGCGAATTTCCTCCTGCACGAGGTGCTTCGAAATCATATGATTCGGATTTTGCAGGACGAATCCGATTGACCCTGCCCGCTCGGCGATCGGTTGGTGCGTAATGTCGGTCCCGTTAAGTAGGATCCGACCACGTGTTGTCCGTTGATAACCACTCAACACTTTCGCAAGCGTTGATTTTCCTGCACCATTCTGACCGACGATCGTTGTCAGTGTTCCTTTTTGAAAAGTCGCCGTCACATCTTCAAGCACTGGCGTTCCTTGATGATAATGAAACGCCAACTGCTCAAGTTCAAGCAATGAATCAGAGATTGCAGCCTCTTTTTGAGGAGCTTCTTCTAAACGTTCTAACACGTCTTTCTGGTTGAACTGCTCTAAAAAAGGATCGATGCGGCTCGGCTGATCTACAGACTCCACGGTCATGCCAGCCCAGCGTGCGGCACTGACATAGAGGGGTTCACGCAATATTGCTTGTTGCAGTTTTCCGTTACTTAAGATGACGTCAGGATGATGATCGGCGATAATTTCTCCGTCGACCATGACGATGATGCGATCAAATGGAATGACCAGTACATCCTCGATTCGGTGTTCAACGACGATCAGTGTTCGGTTCGTATCGCGTTGCAGTCGATCCATTAACATCATCGCTTCTTGACCCGCTACCGGATCGAGATTTGCGAGTGGTTCATCAAACAATAAGATATCCGCATCTTCGACGAGAACTCCAGCCAATGCCGCCCGTTGTCGCTGACCTCCTGATAAATCATTTAATCGCGCTTGCAAAAGCGTCTCGACGTCCGTCATTCGTGCGACGCGTTCGACAATCTCGTGCATTTCCGGTCGCCCTGTCTGTTTGTTCTCGAGCGCAAAGGCAATGTCTTCGCCAACCGATAAACCAACGAACTGCGCATCTGGATCCTGTAACACCGTGCCAATATGCAGCGAACGATCAAATAACGATAACGTCCGGGCATCCTGCCCTTTGATCAGAACCTGTCCTTTCCACGTTCCCGGGTACGAGAATGGAATCAACCCATTGATGCACTGAGCAAGCGTACTTTTTCCTGAACCCGAAGGTCCAACAATTAAGATGCGTTCGCCTGCTTGAATCGTTAACTGAATCTGCCGGAGTGTCGGTTCCGACTGACTCCGATATGTAAATGAAAAATCCTGAAATTCAATCACGTTTGTCATGTCTTTCTCCCCCCAAGCTAAATGAGCTATGTCCCTGCCGTTTCTTCGCACAGGATCATAGCTCATTCGGTCAAACTTCGCGTTTCAAGCTGCCTGCTTTACTTCTTGTTTTGGCATACGTGACGAGTAATAACGTTCCGATGACACCGACTGTCAAGATGTTTGATGTCGCAGCGACCGCACCTTGAACGAAGACTTTATTCGCCGGCTCCGTGTAAATTAAAATATCGAGTACAGGTGCGATGATGATCCAACCAATCGCTTGCACGATGGCTTGTGTGGCGTTGAATAAAACGATTTTACGAGTCGTCAATCCGCCTTCTTCTAAACGAATTCGGTTAGCAATCAATCCGATACCAAACCCGACGAACCCGGAGACGATGACCCAACTCCACCACGGGGAACCGTATAAAATCGCATCTTTTAAGCCATGACCGATCAGACCGATCAAGCCGGCTGTAACCGGTCCGAACAAGACCGCCATGAATGCGAGAAATGCATAGGCTGTCTCGATTGACGTGTTCGGTACGCCTGTCGGAATCGCAGCGAATCGACTTAAAATGATGAATACAGCTGCTCCGATCCCAGTTGCGACGATTTGTTTTGTCGTAAATCCTTTCATGTTCGATCTCCTCCTTTAATGTGTTGTACGCTAACACTCCAATCATTTCCGATTCCAACTTCAAATGCATGTGCAAACGAACCTTGATTCAAGGCAAGAGCAATCTGATCCAGCGAATTGATGTAGACGACTCCTGAACCGACCGGCACATCGGCGAACGAATGACCGAAGAGCAGTGTTTGTTCGTAGACGATCCTGTCTCGGTACGAAACCCTTACCTTGACGTGGTTGCCGATATCAAGACCCACCTGGCGGACGAGCGTGACCGGGATGTTCGTCCAGACGTTTCCGAAGCGAACATCGAGAATCTCGACGATACCGGTAACACCGTTGTCCGACGATGAAGCAAATGTCCGGTCGAGTAAGACGAGTTCTTCAGTAGGTAAAAGCGGTCCCACCTCTTCGAACGTGATGACGTGACTCGATAATCGCGCACCCGTGAAGGCAAAGATATCTCGTCCGTGAAACGTATACGATTCACCCATCCGAGGCAGACGATGCCGTCGATCATCGAGTTGTCTCACTTCCGCAATGTATCCGGCTTGCCAAAGATGCGTCAACGTCCCATTATCCGGTGTAATGATGTATTGATTGGTCCGTGTTCGCGCGACGACACTCTTTCGCCTCGACCCGACACCCGGATCGACGACAGAAACGAACACCGTTTGCTCCGTCCAGTACGGCACCGTCTGCAGTAACCGATAGGACGCTTCCCAAATGTGGAATGGCGGAATGTCATGCGTTAAATCAAAAATCCGAATCTCCGGATTGATGCTATGGACCACCCCATACATCGCACTGACTGCCCCGTCACTCACACCAAAGTCTGATTGCAATACCAATGCTTCTGCCATCTCGTCATCCTCCTCCTGCGGGAACGTCTCCACAAAAAAAGACACCACGCCCTTATTTCTCAGGACGTGATGTCTGATCACGTGGTACCACCTTCGTTCATGACTCAACTCACGCTCAGCCACCTCTAGGAGTACGAGACTCCATGGAATGCTAACGGTATCCTTCCTACCGGTCGGTTCTACTGATGAACACGGTTCACGTTCTTCCGACTGCTCCGGGACCATCTTCAAGTATCGAAATCGTCTCATTTCCAGCAACAGAGACTCTCTATCGATTTCCAATCACTTTACTCTTCCCATCTACACATACAGATTCAGTTGTCTGAAAATTTAAATTAATAGTACAACCGTTTTATTCCTGGCGCAAGGTTTTTTACTCAGAAATCTTTAAATTCGTCGTCCGGATCGTTCCCCATGGTGACACATCCGCTCGGACTTCCAGTGCTTTTGCTTTTTCGTATTGTTTTCCGCTTCCCTGTTCGACATAATACTGCGTCAACTGCGGAATCGATACATATTGCTCGTAATAATCGCCGGCGACACTTCCGAAGAATCGTTCATTCGAAATCCGATCGATTTGAGCATAACCGGAAGCATCCGTCTTGAAGCTGACATAGACACGTCCGTTTTGAATCCTCGGACCAGGTTTTAAATCTGGGTACTGAAGCATCACGTATTCGCCGTAAACGGGATCAAACGGATCAAACGGTTCTGCCCGAAAACGGTACGATGTCCCGAACCAGGAGGTCGCAAAAAAGCTGACGATCAACAGACCGACGGCGCATGTCTGCAATACTGGTATCAGATAACGCTTCATGACGCCACACCTCCTTTACGACGTAACCACCATAAGACACCGGACAATAAGAAGATGAGTAGCGCACCAATGAGGAAAAATAAGGACATGTTTAAACGATCCCATGCATATATGACATATATCGCAATTTGAACGAGAATGAAATAGAGAAAGGCTGGCCAGACGACTGCATGACGGCGTTCTTGATATAACAGATACAGTAGCGCGGATAATTCAAAGAGAATGGCAAGTAGAATTGCCTGTTCATCAATCCAGAGTACTCCGACGAATCCAAGCGGTACGATGAACAACAATCCACGACGTTTTTGATAGAGAAAGATTCCTAGACCGGTGGAGACGATAGCTAACAGTACCGCTTCTGTCACGGAGGGTAATACGACGTTTGATTCCGCACGAACGGATAAATAGATGATCGAACTGATAGCAGCGACGACCAGATAGACCATCTCGACGATACGGCGATTGGATTCCTCACGAACAAGCCAGAGAACTGGAACAAGCAAAAATAGCGTCCAAATCGGCCACAGGAATCCGTCATATGATACGAGGAGAAACAAGGATAGACCGCTGAAAAAAAGAAACAGCCAGCTAAATAAAAGCGACGGCAGCTGTTGACTGAAGTAAAACCAGCTGAACGAAAGTATAATCATAAGACTAAAGGACGTCCAGTCAAGATAACTCGCCTGCTCCTGACCAAATCCCCCAAGACTCGTGAAGATCGTCCATCCGGAAAGAAAGGCGACGACACCGTATGCCTCATGACGCCAAAGTACATAATGTACTAACGCGGCGACAAACACACACCAACCGAGTAATGATCCTTCCATCGGCAAATGAAAACTTTGAACCACGACGAGAATTGAGGCACCAAATGCTAGGATTCCACCGATTCGAAAGACAATCGGATGAAGAATATGACGACGTTCCGAAAGATCTGCCACGATGTAACAGCTCCACATGAGTCCTACGACGAGTCCGATTTTCCAGCCGACTGGCATCGCTTGCCAATTAGCAGCCAAAAAGCTGAATACAGCTAATACGACGAAGGTACCTCCAATGATCAATAACAAAGGCAGACGTTGTTTTGTTGAACGTTGATTTTCATAGTTCAGAATTCGTTCAACAGTTGCTTCATCCAAAAGACCTGCATCTTGCCACTCTCTTATTTTACGAAACTGCTTCACCGTACCCACCTCCTTCGAAGTGTTAGATACTAATTAAATTCCCGATTTAACAATGTCTCAAGCCCGGATTCACAGGGATTACAAGCTGTTTGTTCCGTTTGTCACAGAATGTTGACAGACAAAAAAAGCAAGGAAGACGGGCTTCCTTGCCTTTTTTTGATTTGATCATTTAAACACGGAAACGGGCAACGAGTACCTGTAGTTCTTCCGCCATATCGGATAATACTTTGGCGGATTGCGAAATCTCTTCCATCGCACTCAACTGTTCTTCCGTCGTCGCTGCGACTTGTTTCGAAGCGGACGAATTCTCTTGCGCGATATGTGCGATTTCCGTCGCTGACGCAGATACTTCTTGGACGTTCGCTGCAATTTCTTCGACAGTCGCCGTCACGTCTTCGATCCGTGGCGTCATTTCCTGCGTTCGTTCGAGAATCTTTTGGAAACGCTCTGCTGATGCTTCTGTCGTCGACAAACCGGCTTTCGTCTGTCCTGAGACTTCCTTCATCATCGTGACCGACTGATCCGTCTCCTGTTTAATGTTTTGAATCAGCTGTGCAATCTGTTTCGTTGAATCCTGTGATTGCTCTGCTAGTTTACGCACTTCACTCGCGACGACAGCGAATCCTTTTCCATTTTCGCCTGCGCGTGCTGCTTCGATCGCTGCGTTCAGTGCTAACAAGTTCGTTTGCTCAGCGATACCGTTGATGACATCGACGATTTTTCCGATTTCATTCGAACGATAGGCGAGTGAGCTGATGACACCACCGAAGTTCTGAACAGAAGCATCGATTTCTTTCATCTGCTCAACGTTCTTCAGCACAGCAACTGTTCCATTCTCGGCTTCTGTTGCCGTTGAACGTGACAATTCCGAGACATCGGTTGAACTCTCAGCGATTCGCATGATGCCTGCTGTAATCGATTGGAGCGAAACAGCATTCGCATCGAGTTGGCGTTTCGATTGATCCGCCCCTGCTGCGACCTGTTGAATCGATCCCGCGATTTGCTCAGAAGCGGAAGTCGTTTGGGCAGAGTTCGCCATCAATTCCTGAGAAGAGCCAGCTACTTGTGTAATCGACTGATCGAGATTAATGATGATCGAACGGAGTGAGTCAACCATGACGTTAAAGCTTTGCGCCACTTTCCCCACTTCATCGTTTGATTCAACGATGACGGGCTCCGTCAAATCACCAGATTGAATCCGTTCTGCTCCACGTGTTAAATGACCGAGTGGGCGAAGAATCGAGCGAAGAATGAAGTAGATGAAGATGGCTGCGACGAGCAACATCCCGCCGATGACAGCAAGCGTCGTCCAAAGAATACTAGATGTCGCATCCGTGATTTCATGATCGTATAGTGTTCCGGCAACCTTCCACTTCGTCAGATCGTTCGTCATGAAGTCCATCTGTTTGCCTTTGTTTTCAAACTCATAGGCAAACTGCCCTGCTGGGTTAGCGTAAAGTGATGACACCCATTTGCCTGTCGCTTTCTCACCTGGTTTTAATGTCGGATGCGTAACGATTTTTTTCGTAGAATCAAGAATCATTACGTATCCTTCTTTTCCGATTTTGATCTTTTTCGCGATTTCCGCGATCCGGTCGACATCGACATCAATCGCCACGACACCTTTTCCGTTACCAGTCGTCTGCGAGAGCGTGACCATCATCTTGTTCGAGGCAGCATCGACGTACGGATCCGTGATGACGACCTTGCCACCTGCTGCTTCTGCCGATTGATACCACGAGCGTTCCCGTGGATCATAATCATCTGGCATGACCTGTTCCGGGAAAATATTCATATCCCCGTCCGTCGTCGCGAAATAGATGTTCGCCGCCTGCGGATTCATGTCGAGATATTCTGTCATTTTTTCCTTTAACGCAGCATTTTGTTTTCCTTTTTGATAGAGCGTTCCGTCAATCCGGTCTGCAAAAAAGGCGACATCGCGTCGCATCGGATCAATGATGTTTTGGATCTCATCATTCATCCGGTCGACTCCACTATGAGCAGATTGAAGAATCTGTTCCGTCATCTTTTGTTTCGCGAGGTCATATGCGACAAAGCCGATTACTAATGCAGGAATCATCAAAAGTAGAATCGATGTCACGATTAATTTTTGTTTGATGCTCATTGTTCGTTTGATCTTTTGTTCCATGTGTCACTCCATTCTCGAGTGCAAGGACTCGCTATTCTACCTTCTCTATCGGAAGAATAACGAAAAATATTCATAGAAAAATCGATAAACGTGTACTAGTTCACATGAAAAAAGACGACTCAGTTCGAGTCGTCTTCCTTGGTAACGCTTACCCTTATGCTTCTTGATCGCCCTTCCAGTTCATCATACCGCCTTCGACGTTGACGATGTCGTATCCATATTGCTCGAGGAAACGACCGACGTTTTCGCTCCTCGCACCCGCTTTACAGATCAAGTAGTAGGTTTCGCCTTCTTGCAATTCCGTATAGCGTTCGCCGATCTCAGACATCGGAAGGAGGCGGACGTTCGGAATATGTCCTGCATCGTATTCATCCTGCTCACGGACGTCGACGACATGCAACGCCTCACCTGCCTCTAATCGTTCTTGTAACTCATCTACATGAATCGTTTTCATTTCGTATGACCTCCTGTATGGTTCTGTCGTAAGTGTAGCAAATCTATCATTAAAACAAAACGAAACGGTTTGATACGAAGCGTCAAAAAAGCGGATCCGTTTCCGGATCCGCTCGTTTCCTTATTCTCCTGATGCCTGACGCGTCGACTGACGTGTCTCCTTATGCATTCCCCGTGCATAATAGACAGCAATCAGAATCGCATACCACAGTGGTCCAACGACCAGAGCGATCCGTGTACTTGCGTCAAATGCCATCAAGACGATGACACCGGCAAGCGCCGCGAGGGCGATATAGTTCGCAATCGGGAAGAACGGAACACCAAATTCTGCTGAACCGTGTACTTTCCGTGCTCGCATCTGAGCGATTAGAATCATTGCCCACGTCCAGACGGCGCCAAACGTCGCAATACTCGTAACGATCGCAAAGACATCTTCCGGTAAGAAATAGTTCAAAGCGACACCGACGAGCAATGCGACACCTGAAAGAATCGTCGCCAGTGCCGGAACACCGTTTTTCGAGATTTTCGAGAAACGACGTGGTGCTTCACTGTTCTCGGATAAGTTCATCATCATCCGGGCTGTCGAGAAGATACCCGAGTTACATGACGAGAGTGCTGCCGTTAAGACAACGAAGTTAATGATGCCGGCTGCTGCCGGAATACCAAGTGAATCAAATAATAATACGAACGGACTGCTGTTGTTCGCACCGACTTGATCCCATGGATAAATCGATAAAATGACGAAGAGCGCCCCGATGTAGAATACTAAGATTCGAAGGAAGACGTTGTTAACAGCTTTTCGAATCGTTTTTTTCGGGTTCTTCGCTTCCCCTGCTGTGACCCCAATCACTTCAATTCCTAAGAAGGCAAACATGACCATCTGCATGGCAAGGAGTACTCCACCGAATCCGTTCGGCAGGAATCCACCATGTGACCAAAGGTTCGAAATCCCAACCGGTGTGCCGCCGTTTCCAAGACCAATGACGATCGTCAATGTCCCTAAGATGATCATGGCGACGATCGCGACGATTTTAATCAACGCAAACCAAAATTCGAATTCACCATAAAATTTAACAGCAATGAAGTTGATGCTTGTCATCAAGACAAGTGCTGCTAGCGCCCATACCCACCCCTGGGAATCTGGGAACCATACTTTCATGTAAATACCGACTGCTGTGATTTCCGCCATACACGTAAAAATCCAGAGCAACCAATAATTCCAACCTGTTAAAAAGCCAGCTAATGGACTGACATACTTCCGGGCATACTCCGCAAAACTACCAGCGATCGGCTCCCGCACCGCAAGCTCCCCAAGTGCTCGCATGATGATGAAGATGATAATACCACCGATCAGATAACCAAGTAAGATCCCTGGACCTGCCAATTGGATCGCTTTCGCTGATCCAAGGAAGAGTCCAACACCGATTGCCGCCCCCAGCGACATGAGTGTAATGTGACGTTCTTCCAGTCCCCGATTCAACTCTGTCTGTTGTTTCATTTTTACGACGTCCTTCCAGTCTCTGTTTGTTTCTTAGCAGTTCCCCGTACCGCTACGTTGTCAGTATAAAGAAGATGTGTCGATTTTGTAAACGTTTTCAATGTATATTTTTCACTAAATCCACATACTCGGAATATTCTGATTACGTTAGCAGTATAAAAAAGGAACTACCTGCTACTATGTAGTATACAGGATAGCTCCTTTCGGAAAGTTACAATTGTTATTCAACTTTAGCAAGTGGCACATCTGCTGTTTCGGACTTCCCGGTCAATCGGAAGATCCCGTTCAATAGCAATGCTGTTAGTGAACCAGCGACGATCGGGCTATCCGTCAAAACGCGAATTTGTGATGGGAGACCTGCTACGATTTCAGGATTCATGCTAATTCCTAGACCAATTCCGAGCGCGAGTGCCACCGTGATGACGTGCTCGTTCTTCGAAAAATCGACCCGTGATAGGATACGGATCCCGCTTGCCGCGACCGTTCCGAACATGATCAACATCGCTCCACCAAGAACAGGTTTTGGAATCAATGTCGTAAACGTCGCTACTTTTGGTAAGAAACCGAGCAAGATCAAAAATCCACCCGCAAATAAAATGACTTTGCGTGTCTTTACGCCAGTCAACTGAACTAGACCAACGTTTTGGCTATAGGTCGTATAAGGGAAACTATTGAAGATACCACCAACGATCGTCGCGACACCCTCTGCTCGGTAACCACGCGCTAGATCCTTATCCGTTATACGACGGTCCGTGATTTCACCAAGTGTCAAGAACACACCTGTCGATTCAACCATCGAGACGAGACCAACGAGCGTCATTGTCAAGATGGCAGTTGCATTGAATGTCGGTACACCGAAGTAAAATGGTGTCACCATTTGGAACCATGACGCTTCTGCCACCGGACTGAAGTCGATCATTCCCATGCCAAATGCAACGAGTGTACTGATCATCACAGCAATTAAGACAGCTGCCGCTTTTGAGAAGACCGTACCGTAGCGATTCAAGATTAAAATCAAGACGATCGTTAATCCGGCGAGTCCGAGGTAACGTAAGTCACCAAAGTCTTTCGCTCCCTGTCCGCCTCCGATATCGTTGATCGCAGCCGGAATCAAGGAAATCCCGATGATCGTCACGACGGAACCAAGGACAACCGGTGGGAACAGGACCGCGATCTTACTAAACCAACCTGAAATGACGAGAATGATCAGCCCACTGGCAATCAAAGCACCGTAAATCGCTGTAATGCCTTGAAGACTTCCAATCGCAATCATTGGACCGACTGCTGTAAAGGTACAACCAAGTACGACTGGAAGACCAACACCTGTGTATTTCGTGACGAGTACTTGTAATAAGGTCGCAACACCACACATGAAAAGATCAATCGCCACTAAATAAGCAAGTTCTTCTCCTGACAATCCGATCGCACTCCCGACGATCAGTGGAACAACAGCTGCTCCCGTGTACATCGCAAGCACATGCTGAAGTCCGAGACTGGCTGCTTTGAAGTTTGATAGTCTCATACGGTCACCGAGTCGACGAATGTCGCTTTTCCGTCCTTCAATGACTCAACACGCGCGAGTGACTCGACACGGAATCCAGCTTCGATCAGTTTTTGACGTCCCGGTTGGAACGACTTTTCAATGACGATTCCAAATCCAGCGACTTCTGCCCCTGCCTGTTCAACGAGACGAGCGAGACCAAATGCTGCTTCTCCGTTTGCGAGGAAGTCATCAATGATCAGAACACGTTCACCCGGTTGCAGGTATTTCTCTGCGACCGTGATTGTATTCGTCTGTTGTTTCGTAAATGAGAAAACTTCAGCTGAAATCGTTCCTTCGTTCAATGTGACCGATTTCGTCTTACGAGCATAGACCATTGGCACGCCAAGACGAAGTGCTGTCATCATTGCCGGGGCAATACCTCCCGCTTCGATTGTCAAAATCCGCGTGATACCAGCATCTTGAAAGCGTTCCATGAACTCATAGGCGATTTCCCACATCAACGTCGGATCAACCTGATGATTTAAAAAAGCATCCACTTTCAATACTTGATCCGATAAGACGATTCCCTCTTGATTAATCATGTCGTGTAGACGTTTCATACATGCATTCTCCTCTTTAAAAAACGAAAAAACGTACAGCCGCTACCCGGGGGCAGCCACTGTACGCCAAAAAAGAGAGCAGTAACTCACCACCCGTAGTCGGATCGTTACGGCGATCCGGTAGAGACTCGTGGGCCAATTCCCACTATTATACGAGCGTTGCTATACGTTTACGTTTCGTGATTTTCGTGATGTTTACCATTGTACGGGGTTTAGCGAAAAAGTAAAGACTTTTTCACACTGTGCTTAGGCTTGGCGTTCTTCGACCGCTTGTGCCGCCGTGATGATCGCGAGTTTGTAGACATCTTCTTCGTTACAACCGCGTGAAAGATCGTTGACCGGTTTGTTCAAACCTTGAAGGATCGGACCGATTGCTTCGAAGCCACCAAGACGTTGTGCGATTTTGTAGCCAATGTTTCCAGCTTCAAGACTTGGGAAGATGAAGACGTTCGCTTGACCCGCGACATCTGATTCTGGTGCTTTTGATTTTGCGACACTTGGAACGAAAGCAGCATCAAATTGAAGTTCGCCATCGATCGCAAGTTCTGGTGCGCGTTCTTTTGCGATACGCGTTGCTTCAACGACACGCTCTGTCTCTGGTGATTTTGCTGAACCTTTTGTTGAGAAGCTGAGCAATGCGACTTTAGGATCGATCCCGAATGTTTTCGCTGTTTTCGCAGATGCGATCGCGTTCTCTGCTAGGTCGTTCGCATCCGGTGCGATGTTGATCGCGCAGTCTGCGAAGACGTATTGCTCATCGTCACGAACCATGATGAAGACGCCAGATGTTTTTTTATAGCCTTCTTGCATTTTGATGATTTGAAGTGCCGGGCGAACTGTATCACCTGTCGCGTGCATCGCACCCGAGACAAGACCTTCTGCTTGTCCAGTGTGAACGAGCATTGTACCAAACGTGTTCACGTCTTTTAAGATGACAGCGCGTGCTTGTTCTTCTGTTGCTTTCCCTTTACGACGCTCAACGAACGATGCGACGAGCTCATCAATGCCAGCGTAAGAAGCAGGATCGATTGTATCAAGTCCAGTTACATCGATGCCGTTCGCTGTTGCTGTTTCTTCAATTTGTGCACGCGGTCCGATGACGACCGGTGTGACAAGACCGTCTTTCTTCAAACGGACAGCTGCGCCGAGAACACGCGCGTCAATTCCTTCTGGGAAGACGATTTTCGGTTGGTGCGCTTTAATCTTTTGTTCTAACATATCGAATAATTGCATGAGTTTCTCTCCTTTTTTAGGTAAACACGACGACGTCGATTTGATCCATTTTCTTTTCCACCGTTTATTATACACAGTTCTCAATCGTTGTTAAAACAATTTGCAAAAAAGTTATCTAACAAAAGCACTGAAGCCATATTCCCTGACTATTACAGTCCTTTTAAAGAATAGTACAGAGACTTTTTTAAGTAAAATATTGTCCCTTTCTCCTTTTACCCACTCCCTGCTCTTTTCATGTGTTACGATCTCGTGGACAAAAATTTTTAAGACAAAGCCTTTTATATAGAATGTGATAAGATAGGATATGGAAAAAGACAATTTATTTCAGACTCAGGAGGTCATCCCATGCAACACCAAACATCTGAACCGACTGCTACGCAACAAGCCGCTGAAACACTCGACGGCTGGTATACATTACATGATTTTCGCCGGATCGATTGGTCACGCTTAAAACAAGTCGACGCGACAGAGCGCGCGCGCATGATTGAAGAGTTCCAAGCCTTCCTCGCAGAGCTTTCTGGGGTGGAAGAAGCTAAAGACGGAAGCCACGCACTTTATACGATCATTGGTCAAAAAGCAGATCTCGTCTTGATGGTTCTTCGTCCTACGATGGAACAAATCCAAGACGTCGAAGTCAAGATGCAGAAACTCGATCTCTATGATTATTTGGTTCCAACATATTCTTATGTCTCTGTCGTCGAACTTGGTACGTACCGTGGTTCAGGCGAAGGAAACCCATACGAGAATCCATATGTGCGTGACCGCCTCTATCCGATCCTGCCACAAGCGAAGCACATCTGCTTCTATCCAATGAGCAAGTCACGTCGCGATGGCGATAACTGGTATACACTCTCAATGGAGAAACGAAAAGAGCTCATGTATCGTCACGGTATGATCGGTCGGAGTTACGCTGGGAAGATTCAGCAAATCATCGGCGGATCAACAGGATTTGACGATTGGGAATGGGGCGTTACGCTCTTCTCAGATGACATTCTTCAGTTCAAGAAAATCGTCTACGAAATGCGTTTTGATGAAGTCAGCGCGAAATATGGCGAGTTCGGTGAGTTCTTCATTGGTAACCGTCTCGAAAGTGAACAATTAAATACTCATTTTGCACTTTAATGTGTTGAATGACGTTTGATTGAAATATCTCATGGGAATATACTCCTTGCGGCTATAAAACAGTAAGTTGAATGACGTAAGGAGGAATTACCATGGGGAATGCTATGAACCGATCGACACGATCGCGTGAATTGCAATTCGCTGTGCTTTCAAAAGAGCTGAAACCGGTTGCAGATCGTGTACTGGATCGCTATGAGCAAGCATTATCGAAGCTAAACAAAACACAAACGACAAAGCGGTGAATCCGTTTTGATACCTACGCCTACTCTATCATGAGTAGGCGTTTTTCATATGAAAAAGACCGTCTTTCTCCATGACTGAAGAAACACGGTCCGTTCTCATAATCCTTTATAGGCACCAATTGCGACAAAGATCCACGCCACGATGAACAAAACGCCACCGATCGGTGTGATGGCACCCAGTTTCGTTACATTCGTCAATGCCATGACGTACAGACTACCTGAGAAGAAGACGATTCCGGCGAGCATCAGCCATGCAGCTAATGACCATTGTGGGATCGATGCCTTTAATAAGAGTCCTCCGAGTGCTAGGATGCCGAGCGAGTGTACCATCTGGTAAAGTACGCCTGTCTGCCAGTTCGCAAGCATCCGCTCCGTCAACATATCTTTTAAGGCGTGTGCACCGAATGCACCTAGTGCGACCGATAGCATCATCGAGATCGCGCCAATCATAATGAATACTTTCATACTTATTCTCCCCCTAACCGTCGTGCTGGTAAATTCCATTCATAATAATACGATAGCATACGTAAAACGGTGATGAGTCCGAGCAATGTGAACAAATGTAGAGGATTCGTCAATTGGAAGCGATCAATCACGAGTGCTGCCATGACAGCCCACATCGCATAGATCTCTTTATGCAAGACGAGTGGTTTCCGACCAGCGAGTAAATCGCGAATCACACCACCACCAACACCGGTCAGTACAGCCGCTGAAATTGTTGCTGACAATGGCAGTCCTTTTGCTGTCGCCATCAGGGCACCCTGAATCGCAAACGCAGACAATCCGAGCGCATCCGCGAGGACCCCCCAACGTGTCCAGTGCGGCAAGAATAACTGAGGTAACATGAAAATCAACAACGCAACGAGAATCGCGACTAAAAAGAGACCACCTTGCGACCAGAGAGCAGATACTGGTACACCAATCAATAGATTACGAATGGCACCACCACCAAATGCTGTGATCAAAGCAAGTAACCAAACGCCGAATAAATCATATTTTTCTTCCATCGCGACGATCGCACCACTCATCGCAAAAGCGACCGTGCCGATGATATTCAATAAGTCCCAGGACATGCGCACATTTCACCTTTCTACAAAGAAATTCCAATACTTACTATACTCTCTTTTTAGTTTCCGTAAAGCATTAATTTTCTGTCACCGTTTCGACCGTTTGCGAGTGACGTTTTTAGGTAAAGTAACCTATACTGAAACAAACTGTACAGGAAGCTAGGTGACCGTATGAAACGTTGGGCGCTTTATCGCATCGTCGTCATCGTGACGATGTTCGCACGTTACATCTTTACGATCTATCGATTCACCCGGAAAAACCGGCCAGGTACGAACAATGAAGAGTTTGAGCGCATCATGATCCGAATTGCGCGTGACTATAAGAAAAAAGCATTACGGTTAGAAGGATTATTGATCAAGCTCGGTCAGTTCTTATCGATTCGAGCTGACTTGTTCCCCCCATCCGTTTTGATGGAACTGACCGAACTCGTCGACAAAGTGCCTTCTAGCAAACTTGGAGAGTCACGAAAGATCATCGAAGAGGATTGGGGGATGCCGATCGAAGAAATCATCTCGGATATCAGTTCCCGTCCTGTCGCTTCTGCCTCGATTGGTGAGGTGTACAGCGGAACCTTAAAATCAAACGGTAAAAAAGTCGCGATCAAAGTACAGCGACCGAATATCGAACAAATCATCAAAACCGATTTCCGTGCCATGCGTATCGTCATTGCCATGTTGCGCCGGACGTCGTTAAACAAATCGACTGATTTGCAAAGCTTATATCGCCAAATGGTCTTCGTAATCGGTGATGAATTGAATTACCGTACCGAATTAAAAAACGGTCTCTACTTTAAAAAGATGTATGAAACAAACCCTGTCATTTATATCCCGAGCTATTATGAAGAACATTGTACAAATCGGGTGCTTGTTATGGAATGGATTGAAGGAACACGCATCACGGATCTGGATTATCTAGCCGAACATCAGATTGACCGTGAAGAACTAGCACGTAATTTATTTTTGAACGCTGGAGAACAATTATTGTTCGGCGGGAAATTCCACGCCGATCCGCACCCAGGCAATGTCCTCGTCCAGTCCGATGGCAAAATCGTCTTGCTTGATTTTGGGATGATCGGAGCGACGACGCCCGATGATATGCGAGCGATTCAGCGGATTCTTCAGTCCTTCGTCACATTGGATTACGATGCAATCGTCGATGGTTTAGAAGATCTACGATTCTTATTGCCAAATGCGAATAAGCAAAATATCCGACAAGCAATTGAAAAAGCAGTCACGTTCTATCTCGAAAGTGATATGGAAAACGTGGATACAAAACTGATCGAGAAGGTCTTATCCGATATCGAATTGCTCGTCCGAAATGAACCGATCCAGCTTCCTGCTGAGTTTGCTTTCTTTGGACGTGCCGCATCAACGATTCTTGGAATCCTTCAGATTCTTTCACCGCAAATCAACCTGCTGGAACTCGCTAAACCAATGGTTCGACGCTGGCTCGATGACGAAGGGAAAAATCAAAACCGTTACCTACAGATTGCTGGTTCTTACGGCGCGCGATTGCTCGCCTTCCCGCGTCTTGTTAACGATGCCTTAAGCGAACCGACACGTTGGCGGATCATGGAGCAACAAAAGTTCTCTCGTGTTGCGAACATCGAGTCACTCAAAATCCGACAGTGGACGAGTTCGCTCGTCGGGATTATCAGCCTGCCTTTTAGTTATCTCGGCTATTATTTTACGCAGTACGACGTCATGGGCATTTCCTTGACGATCGCTGTCATCGCTTTATGGAACGGTCGCCGGATCGGACGACAAATCGTCCGGATCGCCGATGAACCATTCCGTTAAATAACACATGAGCAGACGTCCACCTCGGTGGACGTTTTTTATTCCAGAATAATTCATCTTCGCACCATAAGGTTTTTCCTATCGCCTTGCAGGGTACAGCTTCAAGTAGAGAGATAATAGTAAGGAGAGGTGAAACACTTGATTGATATTCTAATTGCCATCGTTCCCGCATTGATGTGGGGATCGTTGCCGCTTGTCGTTTCGAAAATCGGAGGTTCAACGGCGCAACAAATCATCGGTACGACTCTGGGTGCGTTACTTTTCGCGATCGTCACCTTCTTTTTTGTCAGCCCAGAGATGTCGACGACCGCTTGGGTTGCCGGATTCTTTTCTGGTGCCTTTTGGGCACTTGGTCAAAAAAATCAATTTGCCGCATTTCGTCAAATGGGTGTCTCAAAAACGATGCCAATTTCAACAGGGATGCAACTCGTCGGAACATCGTTGTTCGGTGTTCTTGCTTTTGGAGAGTGGTCAACGACAACTGCCTTGATTCTCGGAATCAGTGCGCTTGTATTGATCATTGCCGGAGCAGCTTTCACGTCTTATAAGGAAGATAAGAGTAAAGAAGATGAGAATATCGGCAAAGGATTGACGCTCCTTCTCATCTCGACTGTCGGGTATGTCGGTTACGTCGTCATCGCCCGCTGGTTTGATATTAATGGCTGGGAAGCCGTATTACCGCAAGCGATCGGGATGGTCGTCAGCGCCATTCTTCTTTCTTTACGAGAAGGAGACCTCTTCACGAAGAAAACTGCTGGCAATACCATCGGCGGACTCATGTGGGCTGTCGGGAACGTCGCTTTACTGTTTGCTACGGCAAAAGTTGGAGTCGCAACAAGCTTCTCCCTTTCTCAAACAGGTGTCGTCATCTCAACCATTGGTGGCGTCCTCTTGCTGAAAGAAACGAAAACGAAGAAAGAGATGACCTTCGTCATTATCGGTTGTATTTTAGTCGTTGCTGGTGGAATCATGATTGGATTTACGAAACAATAAATGAAGGAGTGAAGCATCATGTATGAAAGTTTAAAAGGAAAAGTTGCCGTCGTAACAGGTGGATCAATGGGAATCGGTGAAGCTATCGTTCGTCGTTATGCAGAAGAAGGCATGCGTGTCGTCATCAACTATCGCAGCCACCCGGAAGAAGCGAAAAAAATCGCTGAATCGATTCAAGAAAAAGGTGGGGAAGCCTTTATCGTCCAAGGGGATGTCTCAAAGGAAGATGATATGATCAATCTTGTGAAAGAGACGGTGGCTCACTTTGGTCAGTTGGATGTTTTCGTCAATAACGCGGGAATCGAGATGCCGTCAGCGTCCCACGAGATGTCGCTCGAAGATTGGCAAAAAGTCATCGACGTCAACTTAACAGGAGCTTTCCTCGGGGCACGAGAAGCACTGAAGTACTTCGTCGAACATGATGTCAAAGGTAGTATCATCAATATGTCGAGTGTGCATGAAATCATTCCGTGGCCGACATTCGTCCACTACGCTGCGAGTAAAGGTGGCGTCAAATTGATGACACAAACCCTTGCGATGGAGTATGCACCAAAAGGAATCCGGGTTAATGCGATTGGACCTGGTGCGATCAATACGCCGATTAACGCTGAAAAATTCGAAGATCCAGAACAACGCAAAGAAGTCGAGAGCATGATTCCAATGGGCAACATCGGGAAACCAGAAGAGATTTCTGCCGTTGCCGCATGGCTTGCATCTGACGAAGCAAGTTATGTCACAGGAATCACACTCTTTGCCGACGGTGGCATGACACTTTATCCGTCTTTCCAAGCAGGACGCGGTTAACCTATTTTGAGTAGACAAGGAGAGAACCGCTCATGACCACTTTTTTCTCATTGATCCGTCGCGGAAATAAGTCAGCCCTTGCTGCCGCCATCGTCAATACGATCATTGCCGCGATCAAGTTCGTCGCCTATATCTTAACTGGGAATGTAGCGATGTTCGCTGAAATGATGCATACGATCGGTGACGCAGCGAACCAGTTCTTCGTCTACATCGGTTCTGCTCTCAGTAAAAAATCACCAACGAAACGGTTTCCGAATGGTTTTGGTCGCCTTGTGAATCTCGTCTTACTTGCTGCGATCATCGTCGTTGCATTGCTTGCTTACGAGACGATTCGGGAAGGCATCTTGCATATCACACACGGTCCTGGCGAAAAAACGAGTGGTTTGTGGATCATCCTGACGGCACTTGGCATTGGTGTCTTACTGGAAGTCGGAGTGTTCTATAAAGCGATGAAAGAAATCGCGCATGAGACGGGACTCAAATCGAGCGGACTGGCACTTGTTGGTCAAAGCTTCGCCCATCTTGGACAAGCCAAACCGGCGACACGTCTTGTCTTCATGGAAGATCTTGTCGCAACTCTTGGTGGCGTCATCGCCATTATAGCTGTCCTGATTTCGCATTATACATCGTTTTATCAAGCAGAAGGCATTGCATCCATCTTGATTGGACTCATGATGTTTTATGTCGTCTACAACGTCTTTATTCAAAATGCTGCCGGTGCGCTCGGTGAGGTTGATGAAGTACTGACAGCCAAAATCGGTGAAATCTTGTTACGTGATGAAGCGGTTCGGGACATCGAAAAACTTGAAGTCATCAAGGAAGGAGATCACTTCCATGTCGAAACGGAGATTGAAGTTGATCCCAACTTGACAATTGCGCAAGCGGACGACATTAAAGATCGACTCGAATTGCAAATTCGCATCCTTAAAGGAATCACCGATGTCACGATCTCCTTTGATGAAGATGATAACGTACAGCAGTATCAACCACCGCCACCACCTGTATGATAGATAAAAGCCATCGCTAGCGATGGCTTTTTTTGGGTTTATCAGCGTGTTGCTCGGACGAATCCGGCTTCTTGTGCTTCTTTCTCCGTACAGAACCGTTGCTCCGGCTTCACTTCATTGTAAGACTGACCACCCGGGACATGGTAAATTTTTTTACCTGACCGATTGATATTACCTTTGATATCGCAGGATTTCGTTTCTGTAATCGCTTGAACATTGAATCCGCGATTCGTGACGTAGCCATCGTGCTTCCAGATTTTCTTCTTTGCCTGCTTGGCTTCCTGTTCGATCTGTTCAAACACATCGACATAACGTGTGTCTGGTTCATAGACGAACGCCACACGCGCAAGACCTTTTCGGAGTAACTCTTGATTCAACATTTTATCGCCGTACCAGACATATGCGAGCAGTCGTCCGTATCGGTCAGTCCGGGAATGATCACGCTCTAACCGAATAGCTGTCCCGCTCGGTAATGTCTCTTTTGTAAACGCTGAAGCTTCCGTTCCATAAGGTTGAACCGGCGTATCCGGTTTAACAGTTTCCGGTGTATCGACGAGCAACAAACGAACATCCTCCGTTTTCCCGTCTGCTAGCCTCACTTTTAATGTATCCCCATCGATGACGCGTTGCACCGTCGCTTTCGTAATCTTTTCATCGTCTGGTTGCTTGATGCCAAGCAGATCGGTTTCTTCTGGTGCACAACCGATGAGGACGAATAAAAAAAGTAGACTTATGAATACAGATCGTCTCATTTCTATTTCTCTCCTTTCCATGAAAATACGGATTCGGTCAATGTCCGAACCCGCATACGTCACCTTGTTCATAAGTTAGTCTGCTGATAGAACTGTCTCTACTTCGTTACGGTTTGTATAGAGTGTATAGAACGCTTCCGCTACGTTTTTCGGATCAAGTGCCGTTCCACGCTTCACTTCTCCGGCAATCGTGACAGTTCCGACGTAGACACCGTCTTCCTTCAACGTATCATGGAGCATGTGCGTCACTTGACGAACGCCTGCCTTGCCAATCGAAAGCCCTGGTAACGATTTGATTGCTTGCATCGCAGCGCCACCTCCTGTAATCAGGATGGCGCCGTCTTTTCGTTCCTGCATCGAAGGAGCAACGAGTTGTGCGGCATGCAGTGCACCGAGAACATCGATCTCGAACTCTTTCGTAATCTGTTCTGCCGAGACTTCAAGGACAGATGCTTGATGTAAAATCGAAGCATTATAGACTAAGACATCGATTTGTCCATACTGCTCCTCTGTCCATTCGATGAGTGATGCGATATCGGCTTTTCGAGAAGCATCACATTCTACCCCCACCGCCTCTACACCTTCTTCTTTTAGTTCCGTGATGACGGCTGCAAGCGTTTCTTGTGTCCGCGCCGCACAAACGACTTGAAACCCTTCTTGCCCGAATCGTTTACTGATTTCATATCCGTTTCCTGGTCCTGCTCCAATGACGATGACTGTTTTCATGACGTATCTCCCTTTCTCATTTTAACTGTGATGGTTATTCCCTGAATTGCGTCATTTCATTCAAAAATCGAGCAATGAAGTGCCTTTTTCTTCTTTTTCCTGCGAAACACCCATGAAACGCGCTAACATCGGATCGACCGCTGGGGTTGCCTGAGGCGTTGACGTAGGAAGCGATATTGTCGAACTCGACGTCGAATCGGATTCGAGCAGTAGTTCACAGTAAACCTTCATCGCTGCAATCTGTTCTTTCTGCGCAGCTCCTGTTGTTTGGTCAATACGTTGCATCGCTTGGCGCATCTTTTCGATGATGTGTTGCTCGGTAATCATCTTGTATTCCTCCTTATGGTAGATTGAGGGTATGAACTTGAAAAGGATGTGTTTTCTATGATTCGTACCGCATTAGTTGGTTTTGGTCTTGCCGGTGAACATTTGCATGCGCCTTATTTACACGCACCTGATTATCAGTTGGTAGCTGTTCAGTCGAGTCGCCCGGAAGCGGTCGCTGCGTACGACGCGACGCTCCCTGTCTATCCGACACTTGAAGCATTACTTGAAGCGGAACAAATCGATTTAGTCGTCATCGCGACGGCAAATGATCTGCATTATCCACTCGCGCGTCTCGCCTTGCTCTCGGGCTGTGATGTACTTGTCGAGAAACCGTTCACCGTCACGCTCGAAGAAGCCGAAACGTTGACAGAACTAGCACGGACATACGGTCGGTTACTGACAGTTTATCATAATCGGCGGTACACGAAGGACTTTCGGACGCTGATGACCTTATTGAAATCTGGACGACTCGGTACGCTCCAGACGTTCGAAGCGCATTATGACCGTTACCGTCCCGATGTGCAGGAGCGTTGGCGCGAACAGGACGTTCCTGGTGCCGGACTATTGTACGACCTTGGTTCACACTTGATCGATCAAGCACTCGTCGCCTTCGATGAAATTCCAGACCGTGTCTTTTGTGATCAAACGATTCAACGACAAGATGGGATCGTTGATGACTATACACATCTAATTTTAGCCTTTGGCACGCGACGCGCTATTTTGCATATCGGTTCCATCGTTCCAGCTGTTGGTCCCTCCCTGATGGTGCACGGAACACAGGCGAGTTACTTCGTTGATGAAGTCGATACAAAACGGACGACCTATCAATTGGCTGAAGCAAATGGACCTCTGCAAGACTTCCCTTTTGTTTCCGGTCATTTTGGGGATTATTATACGGATCTCGCTCCAGCCATCCGTAAGCGAACCACACCACCTGTCTCTGCGAAACAGGCTGAACTCGTCATGAAAATCATTGATCGTGCTCAAAAGAGTGCAAAAGTGGGTACATGGATAGAAGTAGACTAACTATCCATTTCAGACGAACAGGGGGAAGACAAGATGTTTTCAAGTACGGAACGGACAGCATGGTTAGAAGAGATGGGACAAGAACTTCTAGACGTCCTCGTCATCGGGGGCGGTATCACGGGAGCTGGTATTCTGCTTGACGCACAAAGTCGCGGCATGCGGACAGGCTTGATTGAAATGCAGGACTTCGCCGAAGGGACATCGAGCCGATCGACGAAACTTGTCCATGGTGGATTGCGTTATCTGAAGCAATTCGAGATTAAACTCGTCGCCGAAGTCGGGAAAGAACGTGCCATCGTGTATGAGAACGCACCGCATGTGACGACACCGGAGTGGATGATGCTTCCACTTGTCGAAGGTGGTACATTCGGTAGCTTCTCGACCTCAATCGGCTTACGTGTCTATGATCAACTCGCTGGTGTCAAACGCCATGAACGTCGGACGATGCTTAGCAAAGAAGAAACATTACGTTACGAACCACTGTTACGCTCAGAGCATTTAGTCGGCGGTGGTCGGTATGTCGAATATAAAACGGATGACGCTCGACTGACGGTCGAAGTCTTAAAGGCAGCGGTCGGATACGGTGGGCGTGCCGTCAATTATACGAAAGCGGAATCGCTTGTCTACCACAATGGAAAAGTCGTTGGTGTCGAAGTCCGCGACGTCTTAAGTGGCAAAACGTATACGATTCGGGCGAAGAAGATCATTAATGCGACAGGTCCTTGGGTCGATGAACTGCGCGAAAAAGACGGTTCGAAGTCTGGAAAGTCATTACACCTGACAAAAGGGATTCATCTCGTCATCGATCAAGTACATTTCCCGTTGCAACAAGCCGTTTACTTCGATGTTCCAGACGGTCGGATGATCTTTGCGATTCCACGTGAAGGGAAAACGTATGTCGGAACAACGGATACGAACTATAAAGGAGATATTCTTGAGCCTGGTGTCACCGTCGAGGATCAGGATTACATCCTAGAGGCGACGAATCAAATGTTCAACGTCGAGTTACGACCTGAGCATGTCGAATCAACGTGGTCTGGACTACGTCCACTCATTCATGAAGATGGAAAAGATCCAAGTGAACTGTCCCGAAAAGACGAAATCTTCGTTTCGAAATCCGGTCTGATGTCAATCGCCGGTGGTAAGTTGACTGGGTACCGGAAGATGGCAGAACGAATCATCGATATGGTCGCTGAGCAATTCAAGACAGAAGAAAATCGAATTTATCTTGCTTCCCGTACGCACGATATCTTGCTTGGTGGTGGTCATCCACAAGGAAGTAAAGGATTCGCGCGTTACATGAAGGAACAACAACCAAAAGGCGAAGCACTTGGGTTGTCACCGAATGAGACGACATGGCTCATCCAGCGCTACGGTACGAATGTCGAACGTGTCTTCGAATTGATTCGGACACGCGGTGACGAAGCCGCTCGTTATCAATTACCGTTACACTGGTTCGGTGCCCTTCTGTATGGTCTAGAAGCAGAGCTCGTCATGCAACCCGGTGACTTCTTGAACCGTCGTGCTTCAGCCGTCTTCTTTGATTTCCCACATGCTGAACAATACGCAGACGGTGTTCTTGCCCTGATGCGTAGCGAACTCGGCTGGTCGGCAGAAGATGAAGCGAAAGCCAATGAAAGTATTCGTCGTGAATTTGATGCGGTTCGCGTCAAAGGTCCTGTTCCACTTTCCTAACACAAGAAGACCCGATCGCCTGAAGGCGACTGGGTCTTTTGATGTGTTTACTCTTCTTCTTTTGAAGCAGCAAGTTCCGCTGCCGGCATGTTTCCTGGGTGTAGATTTGAACGCTTACGCGCAAACGTAAAGTAAAGCACTAAACCGATTGCAAGCCAGATTCCGAAAGCAATCCATGTCTCGAGTTTCAAGTTGAACATCAAGAAGAGACATGCAGCGATTGCTGCGATTGGCACATATGGCATACCCGGACATTTGAATGCACGTGGGAGATCCGGCTGTGTTTTACGAAGAATCAAGACAGCGACAGAGATTAAGACGAATGCTGCGAGTGTACCCATGTTGACGAGGTTCGCGATGACATCGAGTGGAACGAATCCAGCGACGAGTGAACTACCAAGTCCGATCATCCAAGTCGCCTTGAATGGTGTTTGGTATTTCGGATGCACTTCGGAGAATACTTTAGGGAACATCCCGTCACGCGAGATCGCAAACGCGAGACGCACCATTCCGTATGTCATGACGAGAATAACCGTTGTGATCCCGAGAATCGCACCGAGATCGATGAAACCAGCGACCCAGTTTTGACCTGCCATTTGAATCGCAAGTGAGACCGGGTGATCGATACCAGCGAATTGTTTGTAAGGGACAATCCCTGTCATGATGGCTGCGACGATGACGTAAAGAATTGTACAGACAGCAAGTGAACCGATGATACCACGTGGTAAGTTCTTTTGTGGATCACGGACTTCTTCCGCTGCTGATGTAACAGCATCAAAACCGATGTACGCGAAGAAGACGATCGCAGCACCCGAGAAGACGCCTCCCCAACCAAATGGAGTGAATGGTGTCCAGTTTGATGGTTCAACGTAGCCAACACCGACGACGATGAACAACACGACGACTGCTAATTTGATGACGACCATGATGTTGTTGACACGTTTCGTTTCCTTGATTCCCATCGACAACAATGCCGTAATGGCAAAGAGGATCAGGAAGGCTGGAAGGTTGAAGTATGTCTTGGCTCCTTCTACTGCTCCTGGAGCTGCTGAGAGAGCTGTTGGCACATGGATATTAAATCCTGCGAGTAAAGACTGGAAGTAACCTGACCAACCGGCTGCTACGGCACTGGAGGCGAGTCCATATTCGAGAATCAAGTTCCAACCGATGATCCAAGCGAAGATCTCTCCCATCGTTGCATACGTATACGTATAGACGGATCCACTGACCGGAATCGTTGATGCAAATTCAGCGTAAGCAAGAGCAGCTAGACCACAGGCGATGGCAGATAGAATGAATGATACGATAAGTCCTGGTCCTGCAGTCAACGCTCCTGTTCCCGTCAAAACGAAGATTCCGGTACCGATGATGGCGCCAATTCCTAAAAACGTTAAATCCATCGCGCCAAGATTTCGAGCAAGTCCACTGTTGCGTTTACTTGCAGCAATCATAGCGGAAACATCTTTTTTCCGCGTCAAACTCATGATGTACTTCCCCCTATATCCTTTGTGATTTGTCTTACGAAGCGAGTCGTTCGTAAGAACTTAATCAAAAATTTACGAAGTTTTCAGATAAATTGATATAGGTCATTATACCTATTTGTTTTTTGCGTGACGCTTTCATCTGTTAAAGAGTAAAAATCACTTCAAAAATATCGGCATGTAACATCTGTTACATACCGATATTTTTCTCCTTTTTCAGTCCAGGTTTTAAGTCGTTTTCCACGTCTTCGTCCATTCTAAAAACACTTGGTAATCCAGCTTTGTTCGCATGACATAAGCTTCTGACCAACGCTCGATCTGCTCCAAAAAAGCGGTATCGGAAACACCGATAGCTCGAATGATTTCAACATCCGCATGATGGGTTAATATTTTTTCTTGAATTCCCGCATCTTGATCTGCCCGCGCATGGATTTTCGCGGTAATTTGACCTTGAATACATAACACGTTCTCAAGATCTTCCTGACTTTTTATATGCTTCGCCTTTAGTTTTTTCTTGTACGGTGAGCGCTCGCGTACATAATATTCCTTTTTTTCAATCGTCAGATAACCAAGATATGGATCTTCATGTGCCTGCATCGCCTTTTGCGACGTGATGACCCGTCTCCCTTGATGAACGGTTTCTGCTTCTGGACGATAAACGGGCAGGAATAACGAAGGGACAGACGTTTGCGCTTGTTTCATCTCAAGAATCAAATCTTCTTCTCCCCCTTCGCCCTCAATCAAGATGTAATAGCGCTCGAGACCAATGGATGCTGTCCCGCTGTCTAGCTTACGAACGATATCCTTGATCGTATAGAACGATTCCTCACGGCGATCCTCGGTGTCGATTGTCTCGATGTAGGAAGGCCAGGCAGACTCAATTGCTGCTCGTGTCGCATCATCTACTACTTCCATATCCGGGAGTGTACAAAATCGTCTCACGCCATCTACCAGTTCCGTTCGCTCCCCCATTAATTCTTCACGTTTTTTTTCTGCTTTTTTGATTAACTTCTTGATTGGTCCTTTTGTATTATCCCGTGTAAAACAAACATCACTTGGATCTTTTCCAAGTGCATACTTTTTTAAATCATGTAAGTATTCAAGAACATAATTACGAATTGCAGGGACTGAATCATATCCTGCCTCTTCAGCGAATAATCGCACAGAGACTGCCATGCGAATCAAATCGTATAAATACGATCCTAAGTATCCTTCATCAAAGTCGTTGACGTCGTAGATGATTTCTCCTTTTGCATTGCCATGGACACCGAAGTTCTCAAAGTGAAGATCACCTTGGATCCAAGTTGGCTTATCACGAGGTGTGTCAAAACCAAGCGGAATCCGGGTCACATCGTAATAAAAAAGATGCGAACTCCCCCGAAAAAAACGAAATGGACTCAAACTCATCTTGTCGTACTTTTCCTGACGTGCTTTCTCATCGAGCTGACGGATTTCATGATCATAGAAATCAAGTACCTTTGCAATCGTCATCTGTCGAATCTCTTCATACACGGACTGAAACATCTGATCCTCTCCTTTCCATTTGAAAAAAAGAGCAGTCAAAACGAAATCGTTTGACTGCTCCCTACATGTTACTCGAAATGTTTTTTATATTCCCCGTATCCTGCCGAATCAAGCTCTTCTACCGGAATAAATCGTAACGCTGCTGAGTTGATACAATAGCGTAGACCACCAAGCTCTGTCGGACCATCATCGAAAATGTGACCAAGATGACTATCTGCATTCGCAGAACGTACTTCCGTCCGCGTCATCCCATGACTCGTGTCGAGTTCGACTTCCATCTTGTCTTCTGAGATCGGTTTAGCGAAGCTCGGCCAACCACAGTTTGACTGGAATTTATCTTTTGATGTGAAGAGTGGTGTACCATCGACGATATCGACATAAAGACCTGGACGTTCTTCATCCCAGTATTCGTTACGAAAAGCGGGTTCTGTCCCGTTTTCTTGTGTGACTTTATACTGAATCGGTGTCAGACGCTCTTTCAATTCTTTTTCCTTACCATGATCCTTCCACGCTTCCTTAATGAATTTCGCACGACCGGAGCCGACGCTATACATCTGGTAGCGGAATGGGTTCTTTTTATAATAATCTTGGTGATATTCTTCTGCTGGCCAAAACGGCTTTTCCGGACGAATTTCTACCGCGACCGGACGCGAGAAACGTCCTGATGCGTCAAGCTCTGCTTTCGAACGTTCAGCTGCTTCACGCTGCGCTTCATCGACATAAAAAATAGCCGGCTGATATGATTCACCACGGTCATTGAATTGACCACCGCCATCTGTCGGGTCGATTTGACGCCAGAAGATATCGAGTAATTCTTCATACGTAATGACGGACGGATCGTACGTGACTTCAACCGCCTCCAAGTGACCTGTCGTTTCCGAACAGACCTCTTTATAAGTCGGGTTCTCTGTATGACCACCGGTATATCCTGAAATGACCTGCTCTACCCCATCATATTTATGGAATGGCTTGACCATGCACCAGAAACAACCACCTGCAAATATTGCTTTTGCCATCTATCTTCCCCTCCTCTGTATGTCTCTATTTTACCGCGTTCAGAGAATGGACTCGACTTTCCTGCTCATTCAATCCTCTGGATTCGTTTTTAGGCGACGCATGACGAAGTAAATTGCCGCGAAGACAAGAAGAAGTCCTCCAAGCGAGTACCAGATGTTATTCAAACGATAAATCATTTGGTACAAGGCAAGCGTCACAAGCAATAATGCGATCGGTAAGAAGGCACGCTTAAAGTGGTACCAGTAATTCACGAAGATCGCCTCCTGTTTTTCTTTCATCTTACCCGATATGTCATACCTTCTGCGAGAGGATTATTCAGCTTGACGATACTCTTCTTCGAGATAGGTCCGGTACTTCGCTTCCCAAGCATTTAGCGACACACGCCATAATATGATCGTTGCAATAGCAAGCCCCAACGTAACCGGCCAAAACCAAGTTGATACGATGCCTACTGTCGAAGCTAGTCCGATCTTTGAGAACAAAACGTACGTCCAAACGATAGATGTACATAATAGGATTGAGACTGGAATCGCGAATTTCCATGGAATGAGCTCGACAGAGTGTAGTCGATTGACCTTTTTTGACTGGACTGCTGGATAACGATACCCCATGAATACCATGAACAATACTTCAATCACGAGTAGAATACCGTACCCATGAATATAGCTAATGCCATGATCCCAACCGAACAGTTGTTTGAAACCGAAGACGAATAAGTAATATGCGAACACGTGAAAGATGATGACGATTTTCGCTGCAATCGCCGGGATTCGTTTCATGAAAATCCCCATTAATACGATAACAAGAATCGGAATGTTGAAAAATCCTGTGAATTGTCGGATTAAACTCCATAAGCCGTCCGGTGCATACATTAAGAACGGCGCAATGATGAAAGAAATCAAGGCAACGATCGTTCCAAACCATTTACTAACGCGAATCAGATGTTCATCACTTGCCTCTTTCGCAAACACTGGCTGATAGACATCCAGTACGAAAAGTGTTGCAATACTGTTTAAAAGCGAGTTAAACGAACTGAAGACGGCTCCGAGTAAGACAGCTAAGAAAAATCCCATCATCGAGACTGGCAGCAATTCTGTAATCAGTCGAGGATATGATAAATCACCGCTCGTCAGTGTATTTCCATACAAGTGATAAGCAATGATTCCAGGAATCAGCATGAAGACTGGAACTAACAACTTCAAAAATCCTGTCATTAAGACTCCTTTTTGACCTTCTTTTAAATCCTTTGCGCCGAGCACACGCTGAATGACATATTGATTTAGTGACCAATAGAATAAATTTGCGAATAAGATTCCCGTAAATATCGAGAAGAACGGAACGGCATCGGTTGAGCTTCCGATTGCGTTCAGCTTCTCCGGTTGCACAGTTGCAATCGTCTTCACCCCTTGAAGGAGATTCCCGTCACCAAGCGCAATAAAGCCAAGTACTGGAACTAAGAATCCAACGAAGACGAGTCCGATCCCATTCAACGTATCGGAGACAGCCACCGCACGTAGTCCTCCAAAAATCGCATAAATCGCTCCGATGATCCCGACGACCCAAACGACTAACCAGAGGGACTGCGTATAGCTGAGGCCGAACAACTCAGGGACATCGAACAACTGCAAGACAGCAATCCCACCTGAGTACAGCATTGAAGGGATCGTGACACACATATATCCGAGTAAAAAGAGTAAAACTGTCATCCGACGAACCGTCTCATCATAACGGTGACTTAAGTATTCCGGTAACGTCGAGATACCAAGTCCAAGAAACTTCGGAAGTAGATAGATGGCCATGATGATCGCAGCAAAGCCCGCTGTGACTTCCCATGCCATACTTGACATGTTCCCCATAAAGGATTGCCCATTGAGCCCAATCAACTGCTCTGCTGATAAATTGGTCAGCAGTAACGAGCCGGCAATGAACACGCCACTTAGCCCTCGACCTGCTAAGAAGTACTCATCAACACCTTGTGTTTTCCCGCGCGTCAACCGGTACGATATGTAAGCAACGAGCAACATGAAAAATGCTGCAGAACCTAATGTAAAAAATAATTCAGATGTAGTCATGTATCTCCCTCCCTCTCTTTTTCAAAATTCCTATTCTCAAATATGTATTCATTGATTCCTTTTTTATACTTTTTCAAAACTATATTTTAGAAAACGTTTTCTTTTTTAGGAACAAAAAACCACCTTCATTTATAGAAGGTGGTTCCGATTGCAGAAAATGGACTGACTCAAAAATGACTCGTCTTCTCGCCCTTTCCTCAGGCGAGACACAAGCCAGTTTTCCCGCTTCATTCAAGCAGGAAAACTGGTCTTGTTTGTCTCTGACAGCGCAAAATTGTGCTTTTTCCTGTAGGAGTGGCGTGTAACGTGTCATTCTTCTTTATACCCGGAAGGAGAATCAAAGAAGCGTTTTGTTCACTCGACATCGCTTCCTAGGAAAAAACAAGCAAGAGCGACCCTGCAGCGAAGCGACGCGATGCTTGTCCCAGGAAAACGATTCGAAACGAACAAAAAAGCGCAATCTTTCTCATCAGACTCATCAGAGAAAAATTGCACTTTGTCTTCAATCTCAATCACCTTCATTAGAAGGTGGTTCACACATTATGATTGACGTGGATGTTCCGGGAAGTCCATCTCGTCATAACGAACGATTGACGTCCGGTTTTTGAATTTATGTCCTAACCAGAAGGCAAGGAATAATGGAATACCAACATACGTTGCGGCAATTCCGACCCAATCAATTTGATCCGCGAGGAATGCGGCATAGTTTTGACCAACGATGACAAGGAAACAAAGACCGAATGCAAACAGCGGACCGAACGGGAACGCTGGTGCAACGTAAGGTAAATCTTTCAACGAATGACCTTGTGCAAGGAATCCTTTACGGAAACGATAGTGACTGATCGCAATTCCGAGCCATGCGATGAATCCTGTCATACCTGAAGCATTGAGTAACCACAGGTAGACTTGTCCACCAAACATCGATGTTAAGAAACAGAGCGCACCGATTGCTCCTGTTGCAAGCAAGGCGTTACGCGGTACCCCATTTTTCGACACTTTTGCAAAGAACTTTGGTGCATCTCCTTGACGAGCAAGTGTATACAGCATCCGTGTGGAAGCATACATACCTGAGTTACCGGCAGATAGAACAGATGTCAAGATGACGGCGTTCATGAGTGCTGCCGAGAACGCAAGACCTGCTTTTTCAAAGACGAGCGTAAACGGACTAACGGCAATGTCCGTGATGTCATTGGAAACCAAGTTCGGGCTCGTATACGGAATGAGCATCCCGATGACGAAAATCGCAAGGATGTAGAAGAGTAAAATGCGCCAGAAGACTTGTTTGACTGCTTTTGGAACGTTTTTTTTCGGATTTTCCGATTCACCTGCGGCAATTCCGACTAGTTCTGTTCCTTGGAAACTGAATCCAGCAACGAGGATGATTCCGATGACGGCAGGAATACCACCGACGAACGGCGCATCCCCGAGGGCAAAGTTTTTAAAGCCAACTGGTGGCTCCGATGTAAAGACACCGAAAATCATCGCAACACCGACGACTAAGAAGACGATGACAGTGACGACTTTAATCATGGCGAACCAATACTCCGCTTCCCCAAAACCTTTAACGGAGAAGTAGTTCAAGCCGATCATGAGTAAAAGGAATAAGGCACTGAAGTAAAATCCAGGAACGTCCGGGAACCAATACGTCATAACGATTTGTGCTGCAACGAGCTCAACTGCGATCGTGACTGCCCAGTTGTACCAGTAGTTCCAGCCGAGGGCAAAGCCGAATGAGGGATCGACGAATTTTGTCCCGTATGTCGAGAAGGATCCGGCGACAGGCATATACGCCGCCATTTCGCCAAGACTTGTCATTAAGAAGTAGACCATCAGACCAACGATTGCATACGATAGGAGTGCACCACCTGGTCCTGCTGCTGCAACGGAAGCACCGGACGCGATGAAAAGTCCTGTTCCGATTGCCCCACCGATGGCGATCATCGACATATGACGGGCTTGTAATCCACGTTTTAATCCTTCGGCTGTCGAATCTGTTGTTTGTTTCACATCTAGTTTGTTCATTTCGTTCGCTTCTCTCTGTTTAGATTTTTTGAGAGGACACTTTTTGAATGAAAAAACAAAAAGCGCCCTCATCTTCCAGATGGAAGATGAGAACGCAACATAATAAAATGAATGCGCCTCATTCTACCGTCGTGAAAGATAGCTCTCCACAAGTAAGTGATACCCGACTTGTGACAGTATTAGACCTATTCGATCTAATCCCAATCGATCATCTTCAAAGCGATGATTGATTTCGGCAATTCTTCCTTTCAGGTCACTTCATTTGTCGCTTGACGACATCCGTAACCGTACTCTTAAGAACTGCAACCTCCATCCCACTGGTTGAGTGAGAACTGAATTAAATTAGTTATTACTACGCCATATTACACAAACCGCCACGAAATTGTCAATTGCCTTTTTTGAATCTGGGGTAGTAGATGGTAAAAATCCGATATGTTTAGTACACTAAATGATAGAAGTCCACTGAGAGAAAGGATGCTGCTTGCATGCCACAGGAACGTGATTTGCTGACTTACCGACTCGAGGAACAAATGCGTGTCATTCTTCGTACCCTGCGACGTGAACTTAATCGACTATTTGAAGGAACAGCAACCCGAAGCGAATTTTTCATCTTACGGAGTCTTTCAGAAAACGGTCCCCAGCGTCCGACACTTCTTGCGGAACAATTTGAGCTGGCGACGAGTCAAGTCACTGCTTTAACGGATAAGCTCTATAAACAAGGATATGTCACACGGACGCGTTCGACGGAAGATCGTCGCTCGATTGTCCTCGCTTTGACGGATGACGGAGAGCGTGCTTTTCGGGAACTCGAGGTCGTCCGAAGAAACTATTTACAAGATCGCTTCGGAACTTTAACAGAAGAAGAACTGGAAACGATGATTCGCGTCTTCGATAAGATTTTACTGACGATGGATGAGGATACGCTCACTTCGTCTTCATAAAAAACGGTAGATTTTCTACCGTTTTTTATGTTTTATCTAAACATTTACCTCTGTCTAACCGTTACCTAGATGAGTATACTGGAGTATATATATGGAAATCTGTTAGCTGGGGGAGTTGGGAGGATTTGTTGTCCATCATGAATCAATTCATCATTAACTTTTGTCTACTGTTCACGACGATTACTCTCTTATTCTTGCCATTTCGGAATCGACCACGTATTTCGCTGAATTCCAGCTGGAGTACACGCCTCATATTGGGAAGTGTCTGTGGTCTGATTGCAGTTTTGTTGATATTCAATGGCATTCAGATTGATGTCGCCCGTGTGGATTTACGAATCATCCCAGTCGCGATCGCTATGCTATTCGGTGGTTTCCCGAGCGCCATCGTCGCCGGTATAATGATCATCGGGACACGTTACTTTTTGACACCCGTCGATCAAATGGAGGGTTTTTATCTGTCCACACTGATTATCGTCTTAATCATTACGACGATCGGAATCGTACGTCGATTCGTTCATGTCTCGACACGCCATTTTCAATTATTGGTGTCAATTGGTGTTCTCTATTCGTTACCTGCCATCTATATCCTGACAAACAGCTGGTCGACATTCTTTAAAATTTCAATCGCTTATATCTTCTTTAATCTATTGGCTGGCTTTGTTGCTTTTCGACTGCTGACGGAATTACGCCGTCACTTCGAAAACATTCAGTATCAACAAAAACTAGCGATGACGGATGCTTTGACTGGACTTGCCAATCGGCGCCGTCTCGATGATTCACTGTCACTTGTCGGTTCAACGGATCAAGGGTATTCACTTGTCTTGATTGATATCGACTTCTTCAAGCACGTCAATGATACATATGGTCATGACGCCGGGGATGATGTCCTACGTCAACTCGGCATGACACTCGCTTCCTTAACACGACCGGATGACCTCGTCGGACGGTACGGTGGTGAAGAGTTTTTGATCATTTTACCAAGCACTACAGCTAAAGAAGCTCAAAAAATCGCAGAGTTGGCTCGGATGACGGTCGCACGCAACCTGTTCCCGACGGCAGACGTACCTGATCTGCAAATCACGATTTCGCTTGGGATTGCACATTCTAGTGGTTCCCATACGTCTCTTGAAGCATTACAACAAGCAGATAAAGCGTTGTATTACTCAAAAGAAAGCGGACGAAACCGAAGTACGATTTATACGAAGGAACTTGCCTTCCGACAAGCTTGAATACGAGACACTTCCTAGCGGGAGTGTCTTTTTCTATGACCTTATTCCGTTTCTTTCGGAAAACCGATGCTTTCAACCGTTCCAAAGACGATCATCCGGCTCAATTGCTCCGCCATATATGCGGATGAATATGGTCGACCGTTTCGCAACCAGGAAATCAATAATCCTAACTGTCCACCAATGACATAGTTCAGTAACAAGTCCCGATCGACGAAAGTCGCATCTTCTGCGACTTGAGATCGAAAGACGAGGCGATAATTTTCTTTCAACGTATCAAGAAAACGTGAGATGAACGTTTTGATAGGACCTTGAACGAGCATCGTCTGGTAAAACAATTCGTTTTCTTCAATGTGAATGAACAAACGAGCAAAATAACGACTGACCTGTTCGACTGTCGGAAATACAGTGCCTGTACCTGTAATCCGAATCGCTTGTTCGAGCGCCATCATCTGTTCCTCAACGATTTGGTCAAGCAAATCATATTTATCTGTGTAGTGCGCATAAAAGGTCGAGCGGTTCACACCCGCCCCATCCGTCAGCATCTTGACGGTGATGCTCGAAAAGCTATTTGTCTTCAGTAAACGAAACAATTCCATCGTAATACGGTCACGTGACCGTTTTGGTCGTGGATCACGGCTCTCTTTCATGTGCATTTCACTCCTTTTCCATCATCTTTTTAAAAATGAATCCGTTATCATTTATTTTTCCAACATTTTGTCGGAAATTGTTGGTTGTTTGTTATCTAACTATCCATATAATTAACTATATTAATTACTCCTCCCCCCAGAGGAGTACTTTTTTTGAATCGATTGTACACAAGAAAGGATGCTAACACACCCATGAGTATGAAAAAATTATTAATCATTAATATCGTTACACTCATCGTTTTGATCGGTGGTGGGGTCGTCGGATACTACTATTACGATCAAGCAACAAGCTATGTCAAAACAGACAATGCGAAAATCGATGGCAAAATGATAACGATTGCTAGCCCAAGCGCTGGTAAATTAACGGACTGGTCTGCTAAAACAGGCGAATCGCTCGACAGCGGTGCAACACTTGGTCACATCATGACTGCGCAAGCTGGACAAAAACCAACAGATCTTTCTGTTTCGATGCCTGCGAAGGCAACGATCGTTCAGTCGATGGCGACAAAGAACGGCTTCGTCGCAGCCGGTACACCACTTGCCTATGGTTTTGACTTAAACGACCTTTGGGTCACAGCGAACATCGAAGAAACAGAAATCGATGAAATCAAAGTCGGACAAACCGTTGACGTGTATGTCGACAGCTATCCTGACACGACACTTTCTGGTGAAGTGGAACAGATCGGAATGACGACAGCTTCGACGTTCTCGATGATGCCTTCTTCAAACGGAAATGCGAACTACACGAAAGTCGCACAAGTCATTCCAGTTAAAGTATCACTCTCGCAAGAAAAATCACTCGACATTCGACCTGGTATGAATGTGACCGTCCGCATTCATAAGGATTAAGGAGGGACGTTCATGTCTACTACCTTCTTGTTCGGATATAGTGCGTTCACGATTCTGATCATCATCGGCGTCAACTGGATCGCCCGCCGGAATCGTCAATCCGACATCGCACTGGCCACTGACGGACCGACACTTGAGGAGTCCCTCGAGACGGAACCGACGATGACCGTGACACCACCAGTCGCAGCACCTTCAAAACAAGTATCGACTGAAAACGTCAGTATTCCGAAAGTACTGACGGTCTTACTGATTGGTATGTTCATTGCTATTTTGAACCAAACGTTGATTAATGTCGCGTTACCGGTTCTAATCAATGACTTCAACGTGTCGACGTCCACTGCCCAGTGGTTGACGACAGGTTTCATGCTCGTCAACGGGATCTTGATTCCGATCAGTGCTTTTTTAATGCGCAGTTATACGTTCCGCCAGTTGTTCCTCGCTTCGATGACACTCTTTTTCTTTGGATCAATCATCTGTTCGATGGCGATGAACTTCCCGGTCATGATGATCGGGCGTGTCGTTCAGGCGGCAGGTGCTGGTATCTTAATGCCACTAGGATCAAATGTCTTCATGACATTGTTCCCACCGCATAAGCGTGGCGCTGCCATGGGAATGCTCGGAATCGCGATGATTCTCGCTCCAGCAGTCGGACCAACGATCACGGGATATGTCATCCAAAACTATGATTGGCACGTCATGTTTTATGCGATGTCGTTCTTTGGATTAGTGACATTGCTACTTGGTACGGCTTGGTTCCGACTGACACAGCCACTCTCGAAACCTTCTTTTGATGCACTTGGTGTCTTATTCAGTACGATTGGGTTTGGCAGTCTCCTTTATGGATTTAGTGAAGCCGGGAATGACGGCTGGGATAGTCCGATCGTCATCAGCTCGATCGTCATCGGTTTAATCGGAATCGCTGCTTTTGCAATGCGTGAGCTGTCGATGGAAGATCCGATGTTAAACATTCGCGTCTTGAAGGTTCCGGAATTTTCATTTACCCTCTTCATCAATGTCATCGTCACGATGGCGTTGTTCGGTGGGATGTTGCTTTTACCGATTTACCTTCAAAGCATTCGTGGTTTTTCACCGGTCGATTCAGGTCTTCTCCTTTTGCCCGGATCACTAATCATGGGAATCACCGGACCGATTGCCGGTCGTTTATTTGACCGCTTCGGTATTCGACCGCTCGCTATCTTCGGTTTGACGTTGATGACGTACGGGACATGGGAATTGACGCAATTAAACATGGATACGTCGTATTATTCCATCATGGGCATCTACATGCTTCGGTCATTCGGTATGGCATTCATCATGATGCCGATCATGACTGCCGGTATGAACGCTTTACCGATGAAGATGATCCCGCACGGAAACGCAACCCAAAACACACTTCGTCAAGTCGCCGGCTCCATCGGAACGGCAATTCTCGTCACCGTCATGACCCGTCAAACGACGGCTCACTTGGCAGACGATGCGAATCAGTTCACGACGCTCGACCCGACGCTTTCGCAACATTTAAACGATCTTGGACAACAGCTGGGTAGCTCACAAGCTGCTTCAACGAGTTGGTTTACGATGCTGACAAAACAAGCAACGATCCAAGGGATCACTGACGCGTTCTGGATTGCGACCGTTTTATCTGCGCTCGCATTGATTCTGTCCTTCTTCTTGCACGGAAAAAAAGAACCAAATCTGGATTGATTCATGAAGGACCAGTTGATGTCATATCAGCTGGTCTTTTGCTATACTTCGTGAAAAGTTCTTCTTTGCACTTCTCTCTTAAAATCGATACACTAGGGACAATGAGTTTCATATCTAAAGGAGATGCTTTATGGTTGCCTTTCTGCAATTTTATGCGTTTATCTTTGCTTGTTGTTTTGCTTGGCAAGTCGGTCGACCATCGCCTTGGTCGCAAAAGATTTTTCGCGCCTTTTTAACAAGTGTCAACGGGCTCTTCGTCTTTGCACGTGCCTCGATTTCAATCTTTTTGTTAGTTGGACCACTATTACTCGTCACATATCTTGTTTTTCCACGATTAATCACTTTTGAAAATGGTTTAGCGATGGTGATCAGTGTGCTCGTCATCGGTCTGGTCGATCGTCTCGTCAGTCTCGTCGTCCTACCACTCATGCGTTCCTTTTTCCTAAAACGTCAACGCGTCATGCCACAATCGGTGGAAATGGTGCTCTATACGATGGCAATGGCTGTCTTGCTCTTCATTCAGCTTCATGCTGTTCCTGGCGTTCAGATTCATGTAGCATTAACGCTTTTCCTGGGATTTACGATTTATTTCGCCCATTATTTATTTGCGTTGTACCGGATTCGTCTCATGAAAAAGAAACTAACGACTGTTGCTCAAGAAGAGGAACGAAAAGCCTCTTAATACAAATTCAACGAAAGATGATTTCTTCTTAGGAATCGTCTTTTTGTTTTCTGACAAATAACATTGACAATGATAATCGTTATCATCTATAGTGAAAAAGTACTCAGTGAGGAGATGAAACGGATGCATGTCCAACAAGTGATTGAAACACGCCGGTCCATCCGGTCTTATACGGAACAACCAGTTCCAGTCGAATTAGTAGAGGCATTACTCGAAACGGCGATGTATGCCCCGAATCATAAATTACGAGAACCTTGGCGTTTTGTTCTCGCAATCGAAGAGGGACAAACTCGGTACGTCGATGCTTTGATGGAGTTACTGACAGCGCGTGGTCAATTCGAGACGAAAACATCTGAACAACGTCAACAGGCTGAACAAAAATTACGGGAAGTCCCGGTTTACTTAACAGTACTTTGTCAGGTACAAGGGACACCGGATCAACAGCTAGAGGATACACTCGCAACAGCTGCCATGATTCAAAATCTACAGTTGGTGGCGACAGAGCGCGGCCTTGGTTGCTGCTGGAAGAGCGGAAAACATTGGTTTACACCAGAATATGCTTCAATCGTTCACGCTTCAGAAAATGAACGGGTTCTCGGCGTCATTCAAATCGGCTGGCCAGCCCTCGTTCCACCTGTCAAACCGAGAACGTCCCTGAAGGACAAGTTGACGCACTTTTAAGAGGTGCGCATTCTGCGAGCTACCCCTGCTCGCGCCAATCAAGCCCCAATTCAAAATAAAAACGTTCCGATGACGTCTCTCTCCCCAAATGGAGACGCAATCGGAACGTTTTTTTGTGTTCATACCGGCGTTTTCGTATAGACAGGTGCTTCCGGAATCGTGTCATATAACAAATGATCGACAATTCGTTTGGTTGCTTCCCCGTCCTGATACGTAAAGAACTGATTCGCGAACGTCTCGATCTTCTGCGTATCGAATTGCCCGCGTTTAATCCAAGCGATGACGTCTTCGAACGTCGAGACAATCGGTCCCGGTACGAAGGATTCATACGGGAAATAGAAATCGCGTTCTGCTTTGTACGACTGCAAATCGTTAACAAGGAAAATCATTGGCTTCTGCAACAAGGCAAACTCGAAGATGACAGATGAATAATCCGTGATCAGAATATCCGCAATCTGCATCAGATCATTGATATCCGGATAGTCTGTCATGTTAATGATTTGATCCGAATACGCGTCCGGTACGATTGGTGGATTAAGAACAAACGGATGCATGCGAAGCAAGAGGACTGTATCCGGTCCAAGCTCACGACGAAACTTCTCAAAATCGAGCTCTTGATCGTAATGTGCCGTTGTTTGTCCATTTCCTCGGAACGTCGGCGCGAGTAAGATGATTCGTTTCTTGCGCCATTCTGGATATCGGTCATACAACTTTTCTCGCACACGGGCTTGGCGTGCTGTGTTCAGTAGTTGATCCGTCCGTGGAACCCCTAATGGGTAGATCCGTTCCTGCGTCATTCCGAAAGCATCCGCATATGGTGCGATACATGCTTCACCGGAAACATAGACCTTGCTATAGTTCCGGTGAATCTGGACCATCTTCAAATAATCATCATCCGGCGAATAGGATTTATCAAGCACACTATAGCCGAACTTTTTAAAGGCTCCACAAGCATGCCACAGCTGAATGACTTCTGTTCCTTTCCGTAAGGACGAGACATATACAGGATAATAATAATCATCGATGATGAAATAACGGGCAGTCGCTAATTCATACGTCGCTCGCATCATGTGGAAGACGTATTGAATTTGTCCCACCAACGATTGAGGAAATCGTTTCAACAAAAAAACGTATTCATATCCTAAATCGCGTCGCTCTAGTTCATCGTAGACGGCACGAAAGTTATCGACGAGACGATCGGAACGATAGGTCGCAAAAACGACTTTCTTTGATTGGATCGGCAGTCGCTTCGTCAACCAATATGTCATAGCAAGCAAATAGTGGACCGTCCGTCGTTGCAATAACCGAATTTTTTGTTTCATAGACGATTCTCCTCTTTTTCAGCGCATATCATCACATGCACCATTCCATGACCGTCTTTCCGAAGCGATTCGTTAAATCGTTTTCAAACGCTTTATGAATATCTTCGATTTGTCGGATTTGGAATACGCCCGAAACCAGATTCGATAGATAGGCTGGAATGTCCGGATGAGTTTGATACAATTCCATCGTCCGTGCGAAATCAGCCGGTGTACTTCGACTTGATCCGTAGACACGCAGTCCTTTTTCAAGAATCATCCGCGTGTTGATCGCGACGGCATCTTCTGACACACCGAGCAAAGCCATCGTGCCTTCTGGAATAATGTAATCGATCATCTGATTGATCGCATATTGGCTACCGATTCCACCGACGCATTCAAAACCGTGGTTGAAGGAGACATCAGCTGGAATCTGGTCGATGTGATATGTCTCGTCCGCAAACGAGAAGTAGTCGAGCTTCGACTGGGTTTTACCGAAGACGAATAGTTTTGCTTCCGGATATAATTTACGCAACAAAAGTGCCGTGATGAAACCAAGATTTCCATCTCCCCAGACACCGAACGTCTCACGGCGCGGGTGCGCAATCTTTTCAAAGCGAGTCAAGGCATGGACCGATACACTGACAAGTTCAGTGAATGCCGCGACCTCAGGATCAAGATCGACCGGTACCTCAACAAGGCGATCCGCTTTCAAGAACACATAGTCTTGCATATAGCCGTCATATCCACTCGAACGAAAACGACTCGTGCGCAGATAGTTTTCACCGATGATATCATCATCTTCCGTCGGTGTATTCGGTACCATCGCGACGAGTGTTCCCTTCTTGAATGTACCGCTTGGATCATGGACGACTTTTCCGATTCCCTCATGAATCATCGCCATCGGTAATTTTTTCGCCAATACTTCCGCACTACGACTACCTGTGAAATAGCGTTGATCGGCGTGACAAATCGATAAATATGTTGGACGTACGACGACACGATCGGTATTCAAAGACCGCTCATCATACGTCACTTCGATCTGACGCGGGGCGACGAGTTGATAGACTTGATTAATCATTGATGAATCCGCTCCTTCAAGATAGCATTTGCGATCCGTAGGTCATATGGTGTCGTCACTTTAATGTTGAACAGTTCTCCTGTGACGAGCGCCACATCTTCTCCTTTCAGAAGAAGAATCTTACACGCATCCGTCAAAATCGCCCGTTCTTCCGTTGAAAGCGACTCATAATGCGATTTTAACTTCGTGATTTGGAAGCTTTGTGGCGTTTGTCCTTGGTACATTTGATCCCGTACTGGAATATCCGTGATCGTTTTGCCGTTCGTTGACGCGACGATCGTATCAATTGCAGAAATGACCGTATCACATGAACCGAATTCTTGCGCCGCTTCAATGTTTTCCTTGATGATGCGGTGCGTCAGGAACGGACGGACGGCGTCGTGTGTGACGATGATGTCTTCTTCAGATAGACCGTTTTTCTCTTCAATCCAGTTCACCGCTGCCATGATTGATTCATTTCGATCTTGTCCACCCGGTGTAATGACAAGACGGTCATCTTTTCCGATGTATTTTTCCAAAATATCGCGTGTATAGTTAATCCAAGCAGTCGGTGTGACGATGATGATGCGGTCAAAATCTTCATGTAACAAAAATTTTTCTACTGTATGGACGATGATCGGACGTTCTCCGATCGATAAGAATTGTTTCGGGCGATCGACATTCCCCATTCGTGTTCCTTTTCCTCCAGCTAAAATGGCTGCATAAATCATCTTCTGACGCAGTGTCTCGTTACCTATTCCGCACGAGACGACCTGCTTCCCTCCCTTATGAAATAATCGTATGTCGGTTTTCTCTCCCTATCGTTCAGGGTATCTGTAATGATCCAGTCTGTATTAAACTGTTATTTTACAAAAACACAAAAAAATAAAGAAATCCCTATTAATTTTAATGTCTCACGATATAATGAGTGGTGATTTCTAGTTTCACTATACTATGTTCAACTGCATTTTAAAATTTTATCGTTATTGTGTAAATGTAATGTAATTATTCGAGCGAGGAGAGATGGTTTTGACAGAAGAGACACTTATGCCTACTTTACATGCCGAGGTCACCTACTTGGAATTAGCCGGAACGACGTTTCGTTTCGAAGCACGTTTAAGCGGATTGACTGATTTTTTGCACGCCGAACAAACATTATTTGAAAATTCTATATTGCATCAAACTGATTCCGAGGAACCGGTCGACGACTATATTCAGTCTGAACCTGTTGAAGTATCGGTACCACTCGAACGTGCCATCGTTTTTCGGAACAAACGAAATAAACGGACGTTCATCTGCCGATTTCCATTTGAAGGAGACTGGACGGAAGAGTCCTTTACAGGCGAATTAAATTTGAACCACATTACAACAACGGGTCGTCCGTTGCCGATGGGTTATTTTGATGCTTTTTTCGCCATCGTGCAAGGAAAGACGATCTTACATGAAGCGCCTTTTGGTGATACACGTTCACTCATTCCTATCGCTTACCGCGTTGATACGAAACATAGTAACGCGTTGATCTTACTTGAATACGAACTTGTCGTGCAGTATTCACAATACAGCAACTCTTTAGGTTTCCATTCCCTGAAAAAAGGCGAATCGAAACGTTTAGTTCAAGTCATCGATCGGTATAAGAAATGGAAGAAAAACATGAAAAAGCGGGCGTTCAAGTTCCGCCGTTTTACGTTCAAGGCGATTTATAACGTCACGAAATGGACCCAACCGATCCAAGAGAATAAAGTCATCCTCGCTTCCGACTCACGAAGCGATATTAGTGGTAACTTCGCCTATATCTTGGATGAAGTCGAGCGGCGCAATCTCAATCTCGACGTGAAGACGTTCTTCAAACCGAATCTCCAGTCTCGCCGTGATTGGCGTGATAAGTTTGCGCTGCCGTATCACTTAGCGACAGCAAAGACGATTCTTGTCGATGATTTCTATCCGATGATCTATCCGTTGAATATTCGTAAAGGTAGTGACCTCGTTCAAGTCTGGCATGCCGTTGGCGCCTTCAAGACGTTCGGTTACAGTCGCCTCGGAAAACCAGGTGGTCCAAGTGCGAACTCGCTCAGTCACCGGAACTACACGAAAGCGATCGTTAGCTCTCATAATGTCGCCCGTCATTACGCAGAAGGTTTTGGTTTACGGGAAGACCAAGTTATCGCGACCGGTATTCCTCGGACGGATATGTTCTTCGATCAACCGTTCATCGAGGAAGCGAAAGCACGTATTTATGAGGAATATCCAATCTTCAAACAAAAGAAAGTCATCATGTTTGCTCCGACATTCCGAGGAAATGGTGCGAAGAGTGCCTATTATGATTTTGATCAGCTGGATCTCGATGCGTTGTATGAAGCACTTCATGAGGAGTATGTCTTTGTCCTAAAACTCCACCCGTTCATCCGTCGTCGGATGGAGATTCCTGAAGTCTATGCCGACTTCTTCCTTGATTTGACGGATCATCGTGAAATCAATGAATTGCTGTTCGTCTCAGACATTTTAATCACGGATTACTCATCGACGTGTTTCGAGTTCTCTCTATTGAATCGACCTATGTTGTTCTTCGCGTACGATCTTGAAGACTATATCTCGAAACGCGATTTTTACTATGATTTCGAGGAATTCGTACCTGGTCCGATCGTCAAGACATCAGAAGAGTTGATTGAGCGAATTAAAAATCAAGACTTCGAAATGCACAACGTCAAAGCATTCGCGGAGTACTTCTTCGAGCATCAGGACGGGAAATCGAGTGCCCGGTTCGTCGATCAAATTCTGCTTGGTGAAAAAAAATGACCACTGCTATCAAACCAGTGACCGCTCCTATGTACGATCATTGGCTTGGAAACTATAAAGTGCTACTCATTTTCACGGTTGTCTTTGGTCACTTGATCGAGACGTTCCGTGACTTACCAGGAAATGATGTCGTCAAGATGGCATATAACGTCATTTACCTGTTGCATATGCCAGCCTTCATCTTCATGAGTGGCTATTTCTTCAAACAAGCGCGACCACAACGAATCATCGCGTTCGTCGTTCTCTATTTTCTCTGGCAGTCGATTCACGAAATTTATTTATCTTACACGCAGGATGACTCCTTACGGGAAATGCTCGATGGATTACTTCATCCACTCGTTCCGAACTGGACACTTTGGTATTTGCTCGGCATTATCATTTGGCAGACCGTCACACCGGCTTTTCTAGCGATGCGTTTTCCGCTGATCGTCAGTGTCTTATTCGCCTTATTGATCAACGCCAATCCAGATTCGATCACGAACTTCCTATCATTACAAAAAGTCGTCAGCTTTTATCCGTTCTTCTTGATGGGGTATCTCGTCAAGGAGCGTGGCTGGTTAACTGATACCGGCTGGCGAAAACAGATGACAGCACCGATCGGGCGGTTGACCGGACTGATCATCTCACTCTTGATTGCCGTCTTCATGATTCTCTGGACAAAAAATGGGTTTGACACGGTCTGGCTCTTTTACCGCGATACGTATGGTGAATTCGAAGTCCCGCTTCTCAAGGGAGTGGCAATCCAACTGTTTCTTTACGCCATCAGCACTATCATGATCTTCTCCGTTCTCCTGCTCGTACCGCATCGGTCGTTCGGTGAACGGTTCGACCAGATCGGAATTCAGACGCTCGCGATCTATTTGATCCACTCGTTCATCGTTCGTTTGTTCCGAGATTCGGTTCCACCAGCCATTACAGAGTCACCACTGTTATTGATTGGACTTTCTTTCTTACTCGCTACCGGATTCGTCTGGTTGCTGTCGAGTCGACCCATCGTGACGATTTTCCGACCGTTGCTGTCACCGAACGTCAAATGGTTATTCAAAAAAGAGCAATAAGTTTGAATTGGCTCTATCCTTCTTGAAGGATAGAGTCTTTTTCAAATCATCGACTCGTCTACGTTGACAGACGCTTTAGCTTGAATCTAAGATAATGAAGGTGAAACAAATAACCGCTTACAAAAAGCGGGTCGAAAGAAGGGGTCCCCTTGCACGCGGATCAACGAAAAAAATTAACGGTTCTCATGATCAATATGTTTATTGCGGTCGGGAGCTTCGGGATCATCATTCCGATTCTACCCGCTTACTTAGCGTCGATTGGACAAGGTGGAACGGCGGCTGGATTAATGATTGCCATCTTTGCCGGAGCACAGCTCGTCATGTCACCGATTGCTGGTAAATGGGCAGATCAATATGGTCGTCGTAAGATGATCATCTATGGATTGATCGGCTTGACGCTCTCGATGTTTGTCTTCTATTTCTCAAACTCTGTCACGGTTCTCTACATCTCGCGCGCAATCGGTGGTGCCGGTGCCGCACTCCTGATTCCAGCGATTTTTGCTTACGTTGCGGACATCACGACGATGGATCAACGTGCAAAAGGAAACAGCTATGTTTCAGCTGCGATGTCACTCGGGATCGTCATCGGTCCAGGAATCGGTGGATTCCTTGCCGAGTATGACTTAAAATTGCCGTTGCTCATCTCAGCGATCGTCTCGGGTGCAGCTGTCTTATTCAGCGTCCTGTTACTTCAAGAAAGCGAACAACACGATGCAACAGCGATGGCACCAGATGAAGGGTCGATGCTTAAGAAACTGGGGACATCGTTTAAAAAACCGTACTTCGTACCGCTCGTCATTACACTCGTCATGAGCTTTGGTCTCATGGCATACGAATCGGTACTCGGTCTGTTCGTTGATGATCAATTCGGTGCTTCACCGAAGGACATCGCGATCATGGTGACGTCAACTGGAATCATCAGCGTCATTGCTCAAATCTTCATCGTCGATAAGTTATCCCGTAATTTAGGCGAAGGAAAGGTCCTGAACCTGTTCCTGTTCATCGCAGCACTCGGCTTCCTGTTGTCATTATTGACATCAAGTTACGGTGGATTCTTTGCGATTACCCTCGTCATCTTCCTTGCGACATCGATTTTACGCCCCGTCTTGAATACGATGATTTCAAAGCTCGCTGGTAATGAGCAAGGCTTTGCTATGGGAATGAACAATGCCTATATGAGCATCGGGAACGTGCTCGGACCGACGCTTGCCGGTGTACTGTATGACGTCAACATTTTCTATCCATTCGCACTTGGTCTGATCTTCCTCGTCGTGACGTTCATCGGATCATTCATCTGGCAAAAACGTCAAGCACGATTAATTGCCAAGGTCGAACAGAGTTCTTAAACGAATCAAAAATAGCCTCGATCGCTCTATCCTATTGGACAGAGTAATCGAGGCTATTTCCTTTATCCCTATTCGTTCGTCATACGAATTGTTCCTCCGTTACTGACACGAGCAGTTTTGCAGCGATTTCTGTTAACAAGAAGACGAAGACGACTCCTGTAAAATCCAGCGTCAACCATGGCATCAGACCACAGCCGATCAAAAACGTCCCAATCATTAATGGACGATATGACGAAAAGGATGGTCGCTTCGGACGGATACTTAAAAGGATGCTCACAATACCAAGCATGATAAGCCATATCAATGAAATATCATAGAAAAAGTGATCGACCAGTAAAAATAGACCGATCGGATACAGCGGAATCCACCAACGGTTCATCCTCATGCCTCCCGTTTTCTTTTCAGTATCGCATGGTTTGAATGGATTCCCTTTATTTTGAAATGACTTATCCGTACTGCTTTTGATGCGCACGTTTGAGTTCAAGGTATTCTTCGTCCGCCCGAATCAAATCCCATTTTTCTTGGAAGATGGCCGCGGATTTTGCTTTTTCTTCGTCGATTTCGCGTGTGTGTAATTCTTTGGTCTCTTTATCTTTATATTTGCGCCCACCCTTGTAGTTCGCGTAACGTCGCGCACGCGTATGCCCCATCTGAATGAACTTCCGCGCCATATCCATGCCGACGAAGTCCCCGTCTTCTTTATAAGCTAAATACATCTCATAAATTTTCTCAGAGGATTCCTTCGCGATGTCCGGCGTCTTAAAACGCCAATGTGGCAAAATCTCACTTTTATAGGGTTCGACGAGCAAGACCCCTTGCTCCCCGCGTCCAACCCGGTATTTTTCCGGCTCCTTGCGAAAATCCGTCGTCTTGAAATCGAGATCGTAATCAAATGGCATCCCGGTCACGCTCCCTTCTACTTTGAAACGTTCCCTTCCTGTCCGTTCATCAATCCTCGATCCGGTAGAGTCCTTGCGTATAAATCGTCGCTAAGACGTGTGCGATCTCTTCAATCGTCGCTGTTGCTTCTTCACGGACGACTTCGAATAAATACATCTCGTTCGCGAAGAACCAGCCACGGGCGACGAGCTTCGGATCGACATCTTGTCGCGCGAGTCCTGTCTCCTGCGCATATTGAATGTCCTGACTGATCCGATCGATGAAGCGTTCTCGAATCGCTTTCCATTTCGCACGGACGATGTAAGAGACGCCGATTGCTTGCTCAACGATCCGTAGCATCGCTCGTTCTTCTTCCGCGAGACGTAAGAAATCCGTAGCTTGCGTCACGATACGTTCCTTTGCCTCTAGCGACGTCGTCGGTTCAAATGTTCGTTCCGCAATCGCATGGAAGCGACTCATGACATCTTCCATCAGGACGACGAGCAACTCATCTTTCCCTTCAAAATGCACGTAGGCTGTTCCGTAGCCGACGCCAGCTTGTTTGATCACTTGTGAAATCGTTGACGTTTGAAACCCTTGTTCTAAGAAGACGTCACGTGCCGCACTCAACAGTTTTTCGCGTGTCCGCACTGTGCGCAGATGTCGTTTATCGATTTTTTCTGGTTGAGAAGATGACATGTCCTTCACTCCTTTTGTTTTCTCTATTCGATAATATTGACACAATGTCAATTTGTTTGCTACGCTTTTGTCAAAATTGATTGAGTATTCATTTGAGGAGGATGACGTATGACATTACAAGCAAAACGGACGGATGCCGTTGCTCGGGACGAGCAAGATGCACTCGCCGCCTATCGTGATGAGTTTTATCTGCAACCGGGTAGTATCTATATGGACGGAAACTCGCTCGGTTTATTATCGAAGCGTGCCGAGAAGACGTTGCTCGAGTCGCTATCAGACTGGAAAGAACTCGGAATCGACGGCTGGATGAAAGGACGTCATCCTTGGTTCGAATTATCAGAACGTCTCGCTGCCCTCAACGCTCCGCTTGTCGGCGCACAAGCGGAAGAAGTCATGGTCACCGGTTCGACGACCGTCAATCTACATCAACTCGTCGCGACATTCTTCCAACCAACAGAAGGACGAGATAAGATTTTAGCGGATGCGCTGACGTTCCCGTCGGACATCTATGCTTTACAAAGTCAGCTTCGTTTACGCGGACTGGATCCGGAGACACATCTCGTCCAAGTACCAAGTCATGATAGTCGCTTTTTAGAGGAGGACGATATCATTGCCGCGATGACAGACGATATCGCTTTGATTGTCTTGCCTGCCGTGCTGTACCGAAGCGGACAGATTCTTGATATGGAGCGTTTAACGAAAGCGGCACACGACCGCGGTATCTTGATTGGTTTTGATGGCTGTCACTCCGTCGGAGCCGTTCCGCACGCTTTCCATGACTGGGGCGTCGACTTTGCTTACTGGTGTAATTACAAGCACTTGAACGGCGGTCCTGGAACAGTCGGTGGATTATTCGTCCACGAACGTCATTTCGGAACGTTGCCTGGGCTGACGGGCTGGTTCGGTTCGCGCAAGGACAAGCAGTTTGACATGGATCACACGATGACACCGGCCGAGCACGCAGGTGCCTTCCAGATTGGAACACCACACGTCTTAAGTCTCGCCCCACAAATCGGTGCGTTAGAGATGTTTGACGAAGTCGGTATTGAAGCCGTCCGAACGAAGTCACTCGCCCTGACGCAGTACATGATGGACCTTGTCGAGCAGGAACTCATACCGTACGGTTTCGTCATCGGAAATCCAATTGACGATAAACGCCGTGGGGCGCATCTCAGCCTCGAGCACCCGGAAGCGGCGCGGATCTGTAAAGCACTCAAGGAAAATCGGATCATCCCCGATTTCCGGGCACCGAACATCGTCCGTCTAGCACCCGTCGCGCTCTACAACACGTTTACCGATGTCTATGACGTCGTCGCGACACTTAAACGAATCATGGAAGATAAAGAATACGAACGTTTCGCGAATGAACGCGAAGTCGTTGCTTAAGGAGTACACCATGGAACAACCTACTGAACTACGGCGTGAACTCAAGACACGCCAACTCACGATGATTGCAATGGGCTGCGCGATCGGTACCGGTCTCTTCCTCGGAAGTGGGCTTGCAATCGGTCTTGCTGGACCGAGCGTTTTGATCAGTTACGCAGTCGGCGCCTTCATCGTCCTACTTTTAATGGGCTGTCTGGCTGAAATGACGGTCGCCCATCCGACATCTGGCTCGTTCGGTACGATTGCTGAACGATACATTAGTCCGTACGCGGGTTTTCTCGTCCGCTATTCGTACTGGATCGCAAACGTTCTCGCAATCGGCGTTGAAGTTAGTGCGATCGCCATCTATATGAAATACTGGTTCCCGGACGTTCCTGGGGTCGTCTGGATTCTCGTATTCGCTGCCGCGTTGATTTACATCAATGCTACGACAGTCAATACGTTCGCAACCTTTGAGTACTGGTTCTCGGTCATTAAGATTAGTGCCATCTTACTGTTCATCCTGCTTGGTGCTTACTTGGTCATCGGTAGTCCGAGCCCTGAGATTGGTCCACAAAACTTCACGAATGATGGTGGCTTCATGCCATTCGGCTTCTCGGGTCTCTGGATTGCGATCTTCATCTCCCTGTTCAGTTTCCTCGGAACGGAATTGATTGCTGTCACTGCCGGTGAAGCAAAGGACCCGGACGTTGCCGTACCGAAAGCATTAAAAGCGACGGTTTTCCGTCTCTCGACGTTTTATGTCGTCACGATTGCTTTAATGTTGATGATTGTCCCGTGGCAACAAGCAGGCGGCGTCGATCAAAGTCCGTTCGTCAAAGTAATGGAGATGCTATCGATTCCATATGCAGGCGGTATCATGAACTTCATCATCCTGACGGCAGCGCTCTCCGCGATGAACAGTCAGCTGTATGCTTCGACACGGATGATGTATTCATTATCCAAGGCAACATATGCGCCAAAAGTATTTGGTCGTTTAAATCGAAAAGGTGTACCGCTCTTCGCACTCGCCTTATCAACACTCGGCATTTTTCTCGCTGCGATCATCAGCAGTCAGTCGAGCGTCTCTTATCCGTTCATGATGGGGATTTCGATGTTCGGGGCGATCTTCACATGGTTCATGATTTTCATCTCCCACCTCTACTTCCGTAAAGCCTGGGAACGTGAAGGTGGACGGACGTTACCGGTTCGGATGATGGGCTATCCGTATCTGACGGCCCTCGGTGCATTGTTGTTATTCGCACTCGTCCTGACGACATGGTTCACAGATTTCCAAATCGTCTTGAAGTTTGGTATACCGTGGTTAGTGTTCTTATCTATCGCCTATTTCTTCTGGAAACGGGCGCATCCAGAACAACTGAAGACCGCTGAAAAACGAAAACTGAATTAACTCGATAAAGGGGATGAATGGGAATGACAAAGACAGATCCTACGTCTATTGAAGCATCGATTCAAACGGATTTTAAGAAAGATATGTCCTATGGGGATTATTTGCAACTGGATCCATTGCTTACGAGTCAACATCGCTTATCGGGGCATCATGACGAGATGCTGTTCATCATCATTCATCAAACGAGCGAGCTATGGATGAAGCTGATCCTGCATGAGATGCGTGCAGCGACGCAAGCCGTTGCAAACGATGATCTCGAATCATCGTTTAAGATGCTCGCACGGATTTCAAAGATTCAGCACCAGTTGATCCAGTCGTGGAATGTCTTGTCGACCTTGACCCCTGCCGAATATCTGGAATTCCGTGACGCGCTCGGTCATTCGTCCGGTTTTCAGTCGTATCAAAACCGTCAAATCGAATTCGCGCTCGGTTTCAAGAATGAGCAGATGCTAAAAGTCTATGCACATGATGAAACACTCTATCCGATGATGCTCGAAGACTTGAAGACACCAAGCATCTACGATGAAACGATTCGCGCGATGGCGCGTCATGGACTACCGATCGACGCGTCCGTCCTTGAGCGTGATGTCACGGAAGACTGGACGCCGAATGCAAGTGTCGAGGCCGCTTGGGCAAGCGTCTATCGAGATGTCGAGCAATACTGGGATCTGTATGAACTCGGTGAAAAACTACTGGATATCGGAAGCCAGCAACAGATGTGGCGCTTTAACCATATGAGTACCGTCGAACGGATCATCGGACAAAAACCAGGAACGGGCGGTTCGTCTGGTGTCAGTTATCTACGGCGTGTGCTCGACCACCGGTTCTTCCCGGAACTGTGGTCGGTCCGCACGACATTATGAGGAGGATGAAACGATGACACGATGGATTGATGTTTCACAACCACTTGATCGTCACGTCACGACGTGGCCGGGGGATACACCGTTTGAAGCCACATTGACATGGAATAAGGCAGACACCGGTTCCGTTAACGTCGGCAAAGTTACGATGAGTTTGCATACCGGTACCCATGTCGACGCGCCGTTTCATTTTGATGATGCTGGACAAAAAATCATCGACCTGGATCCAGACCTCTATATCGGACATGCGCGTGTCATTTACTTACCAGGGCGTACAGAAATCACAGCCGCTGATTTAGATGGCTTTGAGCTAAATGACGTCCAGCGCTTGATCATCAAAACGGATGGTTGGATCGACAAATCGACTTTCCCAGAGACGATTCCTGTGTTGACACCAAGTCTTGCTGAACGTCTCGGAGAACTCGGGATTTTGCTGATTGGTCTTGACTTACCAAGCGTCGATGCGATTGATAGCAAGGAAATGGCAGCCCATCACGCACTGGCACAGCATGGAATCCATATCCTCGAAGGACTCGTCCTCGATGCGATCACGCCTGGTGATTACCACTTGAATGCCGTCCCGCTCCCGCTCGTCGACGGCGATGGTAGTCCCGTTCGCGCCTTACTTCGTCCATACTAAAAAAATCCGTCCAGCAGCCTCTCTGCTGGACGGATTTTTTACTGATGTAGCGGTTCGAATAGACTGGCTTCGATCTGACGAATGACATGTCTGAGAACTGCAAGTGACGAATCGACCTCAAATCCTTGATCGAGTGAATGATTCGCTCCTTCGATAACATCGATCATTAATTGTGATGTCCGACACGTTTCAAGTGCTGCCTCATCATAAAACTTATCGGCCGTGCCAATGACGATCAGTCCAACTTGCGTCGATGTGGCGATTTGTTCAACCACTTCATTTAGGACGGGTGTTAAGAAAACGAAGCGTGCTGTCTGTAGACTCGGCTTAGCAAGTAACGCAGCAAGCGGAATCGTGCCTAACGATTTTGCGATAAACTGAACGTTTTCGTATGGATGCTTTGCCAGCACTTCCGAGACGACAGCGTCAACCCGGCGCGTCATGCAGGCATTTGATTCAGCGTCTGACATTGAAAATAGATCTTCTGTCACATAGTGAATGCAGATGACATCGATGCCTCGCGCGAGTAATGCCATTCGACTGTAGTAAAAGTATGGATGGTCGTATACGTACGATGCTCCCGAAATCAAGAAGCAGACCTGTTTGGATCCCATTTGAAAATGATCATATGAAACGGTCGTCTGATCGACGACGATGGATGATTGTTTGATATCCATGAAACCCCTCCACGTTTTTTCTAGACTTTACCATTTCAGAGGTGGACTGTCATGTCTTTTCAGTTCTTCCAAGCTAAATAAAAAAGGCAATGAACCTTACTTGATTCATTGCCTTTCATACTTTTTATCCAATCGGAGCAAACACCGACTGCTCGACTTGTTTTAACTCATAAAACGCCCCTTGTCGTGTCATCAATTCGGCATACGTTCCGACTTCGATGACGTGACCCTGATCCATGACGATGATTTGATCCATCGCTTCAAGACCTGCTAAGCGGTGGCTGACGAGGACAAGTGTCGCATCCGTTGCTCGCGCAAACAGTCGCTTGAGAATCATCTGTTCCGTCAAAGCATCAACGGATGACGTCGGTTCGTCAAGCAAGTAAAGCGATGCTTCTCGCAAGAGCACGCGGGCAATCGCTAGCCGCTGTTTTTCTCCTCCGGATAAGTTCTCTCCTTTTTCAAACACACGATCACTCAACTCGAATGTCGTTAATCCGACATCATCGAGTGCTTGTCGCATCGCTTCGTCCGTCGTTGCTTCGTTTGCGAGAAGTAGATTATCACGAAGTGTTCCATAAAAGTAGTGATTTTGTTGCAGGACGACATTCGCGTGCTGCCAGAGTCCTTCCGGATCAACCGTCTGACTGTCCTGTCCAGCAATCGTTAATCCGTCCGTCGGATACATCCGTAACATCAATTGAAGTAACGTTGATTTCCCGGAACCACTCGCTCCGACGATCGCCGTCTTCTTACCAGCCGGAATCGAGACAGTGACGTCACGTAAGACTGGACGGGGTGCATCAGGAAACGTAAACGTCAGCGCATTCGTTTCAAAGGATGGTGCCTGATCGAGGACGAACGGAGCGTACGTCGGCTCCTCTTGCTCAGTCACGACTTCATCGAGTCGTTTCGCAGCATGGCGGCTATCTTCAAAAAAGCCGGGTAAGATCGCCATCGGTGCCGCATTTTCAAAGACGGTCAGCGATGTCATGACGAGTAAAGCGAGGAAAACTCCCTCGAGTTGTCCGCTTGCGACGAGATAGGCACCCACACCGAGGACAAGCCAAGAGATGATCAACGTCACCATCGTATTTAAGGCCAGGTTCGAGACAGCGTGTAAACCATTACGTTTCTCTTCCTCGACATACCGTTTCGCGACGGCATTCAAGTCCTGTTCCTTTTGATCGAGCTGTTGGTAAATCTTCAAATCACGATAGCCTTGGAATAACTCTGTCACTTCTGTCGACAAGTCACCACGTCGAACACGGACTGAACGGGCGAAGCGTTGTTCACGATACGCGAACCATCCCGGAATCAAGAAACCGGTCAGAATTAAACCAAGCAACAGAATCCCGGCAATCGTCCATGAGAAGAAACTGACGAAAAAAATCGTACAGAAGAAAACGAGCAGTAACACGATCGGTGGATAGAGGACACGTAAGAACGTATTTTGTAGACTCTCGACATCCCCGACGATCCGCGCAAGTAAGTCACCACTGCGGTACTTACCAAAAATCCCTGGCGCAAGCGGCTCGAGACGACGGTAAAATGACGTTCGGATGTCACTAAGAATCGTAAACGTCGCCCGGTGCGAATAGTAACGTTCCGCATACCGACTGACGGCGCGCGTCAGACTCGACACTTTTTGCAGGGCGATCAAGACGGCGAGTGTCTGGATCGGTGGCAACAAGGCTGCCTTTGAAATCAGGTAACCACTTGCTGCGAATAAACCGACCGCTGTCACACCGGCGAGGACACCGAAGAAGATCGACCAGGCGATATCGCGTTTTTGATGCACCATCAACCGAAAGACTCCTAATAATTCCTTCATCGTGTTTCCTCCCCTCTCTGGACGCTACGCATCCGCGCATATTCCGAATCGCGACCAAGCAATTCATCATGGGTGCCACGATCGACGATTCGTCCGCCGTCGAGAACGACGATTTGATCCGATCGTTCAATCGTATGCAAACGGTGCGCGACAGTGATGACCGTTGCCGATTGTCCGAGTTGCTCAATCGCTTGTTGGAGCAGTCGCTCCGTTTTGACATCAAGTCCAGTCGTCGGTTCATCAAAGACGACGACGTTCGGGCGTTTCAAGAACGCTCGTGCTAACGCAACACGCTGTTTTTCGCCACCCGATAGACCGCGTCCACCTTCTCCGATCACCGTGTCGATCCCTTCAGGCAACGTCGCAATCAACTCCTCGAGCCCTGCCGCCTGCGCCGCTTCGAAAGTCTCTTCCGGCGTCGCTTGACGAAGCTCACCAATCGCGATGTTTTCTGCCAGTGTTCCGGCATACAGATACGGATGTTGAGAAATGTAGCTCAACTGACGAAACCAGCTTGTTTCCTCCACCTGACCGCGCTCGGTTCCGTCGAGTAGAATCCGTCCTTCTTGTGGATCCGCGAGTCCGGCAATCAACTGCAAGACGGTCGATTTACCGGCCCCACTGCGACCGATTAACGCTACCTTTTGATACGGCTCAATCGTAAGCCCGATATCTTGCAAGGCAAAACGTCCTTCTTGGTACGTAAAGCCGACTTCATCCAAGACGATTTGTGGTGGACGATTCATCGTGAGTTCCGATTGACCGAATGCAACAGGACGATCGTCTGCCGTCAATTCGGCTGCGATCTGTTTCGCTGCTGCCACACTACCGCGTCCCGTGTGGAAAGCAGCCCCCATCTCTTTTAAGGCAAGATAGTATTCTGGTGCCAACACGAGCATCAAGAACGCTGGGATAAAGGTGATGCTTTGAAACAGAATCAAACGCAGACTAACTTCAAGTGCAATCATTCCCATGCTGAGCATCGAGATGAACTCAAGCATCAATGACGACAAGAAGGCGAGCTTCAAGACCGTTAATGTCGCATCTCGGAAATCGAGACTGCTTTTTTCGATGACGTCACGCTGTCGTTTCGCGCGACCGAATAACTTCAACGTCGTCAGTCCTTGTAACGTATCGAGGAACGTTCCTGAGAATGCCGTCATCTTCTCGAGTTGAGCATCGGCCCGCTTTTGCGTCATGATGCCGATGATGATGTAAAACAACGGAATGAACGGCGCCGTGATCATCATGACAAGACCCGTGATCCAGTCATAGCTGAATGCCGCAATCAAGACCATCAAGGGAACGATCGTCGTCTGGACGACTTTCGGCAAATATTGACTATAGTAGCTGTCCATCTCGTCTACTGCATCGAGCAAGACACTGACCTTCTGTCCCGCTTGCCCTTGTAGCATCATCTCGACTGAGCGACTCGTATATTTCGCAACGAGTGCTTCCCGAAGCGCCTGCTTCATGTGTGCCGATAACGTCGTACCAAGACGACCGTTCCAATACGTCACGGCGACTCGGAGCAACAACATACCGAGAACGGTGAGTAGTAACGGAATGACAGCTTCAAACGGTTGTTCTTTTAGGAAAATGCGATCGACCGTCAACACGATGCCGTATGACTGACCGACGACCGCGACCCCCATTAAGAAAGCCGCAATGATGAATTGAATGAGAATACTACGTGGAATCTGGACGATTCCTTTTAATGGATTCATATACAAACGTCCTTTCACAAAGTGTGAACGACTTTTAGTGAATATTTTCACATATCGTACATTTAGTATACCGAATCCGGAACGGGGATGCCATGCAGATGCTGTCGAAAAGGTGTGACGGTTTTGTGAGAGCATATCATTCGACAATTTTTCATCATCGAACTATTATGGATATACATTATCCACGTTTAACGAAAGGAGTCTTTCTATGCAAATGAAAACAGGAGTCGAGCAATCCGTTTATGCGATGTTGCTCTTAACCTTCCTGCCGGAGCGCGCCGTTTTGTCCGGTGAGTTCATTAGTCAGCAACTCGGTGCTTCACCGACCTATTTCCAAAAGCTCTTACGAAAACTCGTTCAGGCGGATCTGTTGTATTCCGTACCTGGTGTCAAAGGGGGCTTTCGCTTGCGACGTCCGGCAGAAGAAATTCAAATCTTCGATGTCTATCAAGCCATTGAGGGCAAACAGACATTGTACGCGTCAAGTGGTGTCTTTGAAGATTTGATGGGGATTCAGGAACAGGAGATCGGTCTGCTCTCGAATCTGATGACAGAGGCAGAAGATGCTTGGCAATCGACGTTGAAGTGCGAATCAATCGGCTCGATCCGTCAAGCAATCGATACCTCCTGTCCACCGGAACATTTAGAACGGTTGCATGCGTTAATCACAGACCGGATGATGACACTTTAATGAACAGAAAGAGGTTTTTACTATGGTATTGAATCGTTATTTCGACTTATTCGACGCGTCACGCACGGACGCACAAGCGTTCGAGGATCTCGTTTCCTTGTTTACGACAGACATCACGTTCGTTCTGAACGGACAACCAAAGCACGGCATCGACGCCTGGAAACAATTCGTCCGTCATGTGTTCACGGCGAATCAGGATATTAAGCACATGTACGCCGGCTGGGAAGAAACAACACCAGGAACGTATGAAACACGCTGGGCAGTTTGCGGAAAACGGGCAGACGGTAGCGTCTTCACGCAAGACGGAAAAGATATCGCACGTCTTAATGAAAACGGACGGATCACTTACCTGGAGAACGTTCCAGATGATCCGACGATGTTCCGTTCATAAGATTGCTTTTAAATAGCGAAAGAGGCTGACTCAAAAAAGAATGACGCGTCTTTTCACGTCCTTTCCTCAGGCGAGACACAAGCCAGTTTTCCTGCTTCATTCAAGCAGGAAAGCGGGTCTTATTTGTCTCTGGCAGCGCATAATGCGCTTTTTCCTGTAGGAGTGACGTGTGACGTGTCATTCTTTTTTTTACGAAATAAGGGTGGCAGATCATCATTCTGCCACCCTTATCTTTGTAGAGGACGACATGTGAGTCAGCCCCTTTTTGGTATTTAACGTTTCAGTACAAGCCGTTTCAATAAATAGCCCGTGATGACGAGTAACGACGCAATCGCAATATAGACCATGTAGACCAACAAGTTTGGCGCAAATCGTGACACGATGTACGTCAATACGACGACAGCCGTATACAGCAACAAAAATAGACTGATGTGCTTCAACTTCGACACTCCCCTTTGAATCCTTATCTCTTCTTTACGGAAACGACTGGAAAATGTTTCAAAAGGTATGTCTTTACTTCGTTTTATAGATTCTTCGCTTTGAATGTGTCTCCACCTTCGATCGTGCCGTTATCAAAGCCTTTTTGGAACCAACGCTCTCGTTGCGCCGATGTGCCGTGAGTGAAACTTTCCGGTACGACATATCCTTGTCCTTTCTCTTGTAACGTATCGTCCCCAACAGCATTGGCTGCTGTCAACGCTTCTTCAAGATCGCCTTCTTCGAGCAAGTTTTCTCCTTGCGCGTGATGCGCCCATACGCCGGCATAATAATCTGCCTGTAGCTCGAATCGAACGAGGTATTTATTGAACTTCTCCTCACTCATTTGCTTTCGAAGTGGCATGATCTCATCCGATTTTCCAAGTAACGTCTGGACATGATGCCCTACTTCATGCGCAATGACATACGCCATCGCAAAATCGCCCGGTGCTCCGTATTTCGTCTGCAGTTCATCATAAAAGCTTAAATCAATGTATAATTTCTGATCACCGGGACAGTAAAAGGGACCGACGGACTTCCCTGCTTGTCCGCAAGCCGAACTAACTTGATCCGTATATAAGACGAGTGTCGGTTTTTTATAGGTCTTACCATCTTCTTTAAATTCTTTCGTCCAGACTCGTTCCGTATCGGCCAAGACGACGGAGACGAAGTCCGCTGCTTCTTTTTCCTGCGCTGTTTCCTCATACGTCGTATTTTGCTGATCCCCACCGGTTAAGTCTCCGAGTAGTTCAGTTGGATTACCGCCCATCAAAGTGATGACGATCAGCAGGATGATCCCGACACCACCGCCGATACCGGCGATTCCTTTCCCACCCATTCCCCGCCGGTCCTCGACGTTCGAACTCCGTTCTCTTCCCTTCCATTTCATGCGCTTTCCTCCTACCCGTTTCGTTATTGTTCTTTACCCAAAAGCTTTTATACGTAACGCTTCAGGACATCATGGATGAAACAGAAGTCTATTGATTTGATGCATTTTCTAGGAATATCCTTCTACTGTAGAGAAGATTAGTAGCAGAACCGATCTTTCGGATCAAATTTTTTCTACGCAAAGGAGGTACGACATGAAACCTCATCTACTTTTTTTATCTTGGCGTGATGCTCGACATCCACAAGCCGGAGAAGCTGAAACTTTTATTCATGAAATGTTGCGGCGTGTCAGTACTACCTACCGAGTTACCCATTTGTCTGTCTCATTCAAGGGCGGATCACCGACGGAGTATCGAGATGGTATCACTTACCTCCGTTATGGTACGACAGCTTCTCTTATTCCATATGCACTTTATTATTACTGGTCTTATGCTAAAACGATTGATTTAGTTCTGGATCATTTGAATGGGTTTCATTTCTTCACACCACTTTATGTTCCACGTCATAAACGAACTTTATTTCTTTATCAATTGATTCGTGAGCGTTGGTCGACGACACTTGTTTTTCCTTTTTCAAAGCTTGGCGAATGGACAGAGACTCGACGGTTAAGCTGGTATAAAGATAGTCATGCCTTGACTGTCAGCCCCTCTGTTGTAGATGAACTACAAAGTGCTGGTTTTACTAACAGTCATATCACGATGTTGCCGCCAGGACTTTCCTTTTCCCCGTGGTCTGAACAGGAATGGGAGTTAAAAGAACATGTTCCAACCTTTCTATATATCAACCGTCTGAACGAAAAAGAACTTCAAGATACGATTGGGGCATTCCTCATGGTCCAACGTGAGTTTCCTGAGACACGCCTCTGGCTGATTGGTATTCGTAACAGCTCTCATCTTTTGCAATACCTTACACTTCCCCTTCCTAAAGAAGTGAAGGATGCTATCACATATTACGATTCAGTCACTGAAACAGAAACGCGCCGCATGATGAGTCGTGCCACCGCTCTCCTTTTCCCTTCCATACGGGAAGGCGTAGGTTTTTCTATTATTGAAGCGGCGGCGGTCGGAACACCATCCATCGTATACGATGCTCCTGGTGTCCGAGACGCCGTTCAGTACGGTATGACAGGCTACATGGCTAAAAACAAAACACCTGGTGCACTCGCTGCCGAAATGCGAGCTTGCTTCCGAGATCCAGAGGAGTACGAAGCCATTCGCATCTCCGCTCATCATTTTGCACGGGCAATGGATTGGCAACAGACTGATCTCAAATTTCAAGAATGGCTGAGACGAGTACTTCTTGATACAAAATAAAGGGAAACTTCAAACGGTCTGACTTCTCCCAACAAGTAGAGAGAAGCTAGACCGTTTGAATTAATCTTCATGCTTTTAATTCTGATCAAGTTTTGGAATGATCTGCTCTGGATCAACGCGTTTCGTATAATCCGATGGCACTTCTACGAAACGAATCACACCACTTGTCTCAATGATGAACGTTGCCGGTTTAGGAAGTTGCCAGTCATCATTTCCGTTATGCTTCGCAACATCGAGTCCTGATGCCTTGTAAATCTCAATTAGATAATCCGGTAAGTCAAACACGAGGTCGAACTGACGGGATACATGTAAATCAACGTCACTTAAGACAGGGAAACTCAAGCCATTCTTATCCGCTGTTTGTTCAGCAAAATCAGGCGTCTCCGGACTGATTGCAACAACGGTTGCACCAAGTGCGCGAATCCGTTCGATCTCCCGTTCGTAAGCGCGAAGCTCGAGATTGCAGTACGGACACCAGCCACCCCGGTAGAACGTCAAGATGACAGGACCTTGCTCGAGTAATGTCTCGATCGCCACAGGTTTGCCGGATACATCTGGTAACGTAAAGTGTGGGATTGTGTCACCGACATCTAGACCTTGTGCGACTCCAGAAGCAGTTAGTTCTGCTGTCGCTTCCGCCATCAGGCGTTGTTTCTCAGCAGGTGCCTTTTGTCGAAATTCCGATTGATACTGTTTGATTTCTTCAAGTAAGCGTGTCATACGTTCTCCCCCTTCATTGCTGTATGGAATAGCAAGGAGATTACTCGTTTGTCTCTTCTGACGACTCCTCCGCCTTCTTTCGGAATCGTTTGACGAACCCCATTAGTTGTTCCGGTGTTAATTCGAGCTTATTCTCATAGACATATTTCGTTCCGTATCCGAGTGCAAGGGTGGCGGTCGAAGCGACTCCTGCGGCAATGACGGCACCATATCCCGGAACCAGTTTCGCTATTTGCCGAAAAGCCGTTTTTCCGGAGTTTCCGACGATCGTCACGACAAGCAATTCTTTTGCACTCTCCTTGGATAACTGTCGTTCATACAGATTTGATAACTTGAGCATCAAACCGATTTGAATTGAAGTCAACGGAATGATATCAGCTCCTGGAAACGGGACAGCACCGATCGCACCAGCAGCTGTTCCGGCACCCACGATCCAATTGTTGGCGATCTTCCCGCGAACGGTCGAATCCATCTGGCGAACGAACACATTATCCTTGTCGAACTTTTTTAAGATATCGAGGACCTCCCGGCGGAGCCGATCAATATTCGTTCCTTCTCGTGCTGATACGGGAATGATTTTTGGTCCTGGTAGTTTTTCTGCAATATGGCGAACGATCGTGTCGACATCATCCGTCGCATCCATCTTCGTGACAACGATCAAGACATTTTGGTTATGTTGATAGATTTTCTGGAAATTCTTCGTCTCTGTCTCAGACAAGACAGTACCTGCCGCATTTAAAAAATAAAGGATGACATCGGCACTTTGATAATACGTCCATGTCGCTTCCGAGTTCTGTGTATTGGCATCATTTAGTCCCGGTGTATCGACGAAGATGACTTTATCTTCCGGATGTTGCCTTACTTGATCGATGCGGACCGTTTCACCTGGGCGTGCTCCGACCGTTGCCACTTCACGACCAAGAATTGCGTTCAAGGTCGAGGATTTTCCCGCATTGACGTCTCCGATCAAAGCAACTGTCACGTCCTGCTCCAACGATTGATTAAAATCTCGGCGCTCCGATTCAAACGACTGATCAAAAATTTCCTCTAGTTTGCGTTTCCGCTTTTGTTGATTGGTCTCAAGTCCTTCACCAAAAAAATCATCCATCGTGATCCCTCCCCTTCTTTTGCTGTCTGTCTTTTCCCGTTATCCCTTGCTTTCAACACAAAGAAGGCAAGGGAACATTGCGTCCACTTGCCTGCTTTTAAAGGTATGTGCTTCGTCGCTCGAGCAATACCGTGTCGCGCCATCTGCCTCCGAGCCGACCAATTCGCTCCCGGCGACCGACTTCCCGAAAATTAAAACGTTCATGAAGGCGGAGACTCGCTTGATTTTCCGGAAAGACTTGCGATTGCAGGGTCCAGATGCCGGCTGCTTCACTTGCTTTAATGACGTCTTCCATCAAGCGTGTGCCGACACCTTTACCGCGTGCTTCTTCCGCGATATAAAGACTGATTTCAGCGACACCAGCGTATGCTGGAATCGAAGAAAATGGACTTAATGCGACCCATCCGAGCAGTTGCTCGCCTTCGATCGCAACGAGACGACTGTGTTCATGGTGATGTCCCGTCCATTCTTCGTACGATAATGCTTCCGTGCGAAACGTCGCGTTCTCCGTCTTTATCCCTTGTTCGTAAATCCGGACGACTTCTTCGTAATCGTCCGCTGTCATTTGACGTACTTTCATCTCATCAGACTCCTTTGTTGCTCACATGCTGATTCTAGTTCGACAGCATGTCAGGAGACTCCTGTTTAATCGACGGTTCATCAAGTTTTATACTTCTAATCGTACTGCCATTTCCCGACCGAATCGGTCCCCGTGGTCGATGAAGCCGAGACTCGCATACAGACTGTGCGCCGCCTGATTATCCGGTCGATAGCCGACGACGATTCGTTTCGCTGCAGGTAACATTCGCATCTCTTCAATCAGGGCTTGCATCGCTAATCGCCCGATACCGTTCCCTTGCTGCGCCTGATCAACCATGATGCGGTATATCCAGTAACCGTCGAGTTCTTCTAGTTCCGTGTTGTACATCACAAAACCAACAACCGTATCGTCCATCATAATCGCCCGAAGGACAAGGCTTGGTTCGAACTTCGCTTGCGCGATCGAATAGACATTCGCTTCCATGAAGTCCTGCTGTTCTGCTGTCAGCGTCAGCTCACAACAAGCTTCCCAATTTTCTGCTGTTACCGGTACGAGTTGAATCATGTTCATTTCCCCTTTTAATTAGACGGGAGTTGCCTCCAGCGTCTGTTGATCACATCGTTGCACGGTGATCGCCCCCTTTCCTTCTCTTTCCTATCGACTGATTTGATTCATTGTTGAAGGACTGCTGCGTTTTCAAGCACTGCAGGTAGTTCGGCTAAAGAGGTAATCGTAAACGTGGGCTTGATATCCGTTGCCGGCTTTCCTTCTGGATTAAACCAACATGTTGCGATACCAGCTTGATTGCCACCTGCAATATCAGCTGACAAGGAATCTCCGATAATGATCGTTCGCGCCGGGTCGAATTGTGGAATCCGCGCAAACACATGATCGAAAAATCCTGCCATCGGCTTTTGAAAACCCGTCTCTTCTGAAACGAAAATCGCTTCAAAGAAGTCCGTTAATCCAGCCCCCTCGAGCCGTGCGCGTTGCGTCTTCGAAATACCGTTCGTGACGACGTACATCTCGACGTTCCCTTCTAGTTGCTCTAACAGGGCAGTCGCACCCGGAATCAATTCCGTCCCTTGCGCGAGGTATCCGCGATACGTTTCGTCAACTTCTCGTCCGTTGACTTCTCGTCCTTCTTCCGCAAAGAACGTCACGAATCGCGAGTGAATGACTTCCTCACGTGTCACTTCACCCCGTTCGAGTGCTCTCCAGAGCGCGTGATTGATTTCCTTGTAGCGCGCTTCTCGCTCAATCGTCCACGTTAGATCTTGTTGCTCGAGCAGATGGCGAAAGGCAATCCGTTCCGTCGATTCAAAATCAAGTAGTGTATGGTCAATATCGAATAATACTGTCGTGTAAAACATATTCAAGCTCCTTTTCGTAAGCGTTGTGCAGTCGTTGTTTTCCCGCCCAGTTGAAATAACAGAACGCCGCCACCAATCAATAGGACACCAAGTGCTTTCGTCCACGTAAACGGAACGGTCTGTAAACCAAACCAGCCGAGCGTGTCCCACAGCAAGGCAAATAAGATTTGCGACACCATGACGATCGAAATCGCTCGACTTGGTCCGAGTTGTTGAACTCCTTGCGTCACACAGAGGACGACACCGACACCGATGATCCCACTGAACCAAAACCAAGTTTGCGCCTGTTCGAGTGCAAACAATTGTGACCCTTCGACGATCAAACCAATCGTCAGTGAAGCGAGGAACCCGAGTCCAAGGACTAGCGTCGTCGTCGCCCAAGCACCGACATGTTCTTTGACTTTTGCGTTAAACGTATTTTGAATACAAACGAGCATGCCCCCACAAAGAGCAAGGATGATTCCCGTAACCATGTCGCACCTCTTTCATTCGTAAATGCTTTCTCCAACGCGCTCCATCAATCCGTCTCGATCAATGATCTCAATCGTATGCTGCGTTCTGCGAATCAACCCATCGTCGACGAACTGACGTAAGACACGGTTGACATGACGGTAGCTCGTCCCGATCAAATCTGCCGCATCGACCAGTTCCTTACTCGCAAAAGCATCCGTATCAGGTGTCATCGACAGCAAATAACTGGCTAGCCGAACTTCTACCGGATACAGCAGATTGAAGCTGAGCGTATGCGATTTTAATTCAAACTTTTTCGTGATCGTCTCGAGTAAAAATAATAGAAAAGCAGAATGATGTACACGTGCCTCTTCCAAATCCGCATAGGCGATGCGTAAGACGGTTACTGGTGTCACTGCCTCGACCGTGTTCATCAAATCAATCTTTCGGACGAACTCAATATCGCCGACGAGATCAAACGGATGCTTGAAGGACAACACGAGACGTTTCCCCGTTGCCGACATATGCGTAATCTTCAATTTCCCTTCGACGAGCAGGTACAGTTCATGCGCAACATCGCCTTGTCGGCATAAAGCCTCACCCGGTGCGAACGTCTGGATGTGCATCGCCTTGCGTAGCGATACATCAAAGACATGCGTTAACTGATACCGTTCCAAATAGCTCACAATGTCCGTCACTTCTTCTCCTCCTTAGCTCTTTAAGATGAAGATGCCTGCAACCATCATCAAGATGCCGATGATCTGCGGCCCCCGCAGTCGGCGTTTCATGACGCCGAACCAGCCTCTTCCGTCAATCCAGAGTGCCAGCGCTAATTGCGCTAATAAAAAGAGCGAAATCGTCAAGGTCACACCCATCCGGTGGACCGCCGTCATGTTGCTGAATAATATGATCGCCGCAAAGGCACCTCCTGCTAGATAAAGCGGTTTGACACGGCGCATCGCTGAAAAACTACGATCCCGTAAGACGACCGCTAAGAGGATCGCAACGATGAACCCGGTCATCTGAGTGATCGTCGCTGCTTGCCACGTCCCGATCGTTTGACTGATCCGGGCATTGGCGACACTTTGAAGCGTTAAGAAAAAGCCACCAGCAATCGCAAATAAGATACCACGCATATGCATACTCCTCTCTTCTTCCATGATACTCTCATTTAACGAGAGTCCTTCTGATTTGAACAGGACATTTGTCCCGAGATGTTCAGAAGTTCAGAAATCATGATGAGTAAATAGAATTTCATACAACTCTAAGTGTATTAAAAAAGCGATTGTTCTCTTGCTGAGAACAATCGCATTTGGTGTATTTAAATAGTTTATGCTTCTTCTTCCAGTCGTTTAATCGCTTCATCCAGCTGTTCCTGATCCTCTTCTGATAGCTTTGGATATTGCGGATCAATTTCCTTCAGGACGTCATTCATGACTTCGGTGACGATATAACGGGAATACCATTCGTCATCTGCCGGTAAGATATACCATGGTGCATGTGATGTCGATGTCGCTGAGACGAGCTCAGCAAAAATCTCATGGTATTCGTCCCAGTGCTTGCGTTCCTCAATGTCATTAAACGAGAATTCGAAGTTTTTCGTTGGATCTTTCAGACGAGTCAACAGCCGTTGCCGTTGCTCCTCTTTTGAGACATGAAACAAGAACTTGACGACTCGGAAGCCATTCTCGACGAGATAGCGTTCAAAGTCATTAATTTGACGATAGCGCATCTGCCACACGTCACCCTCATCCGGCTTTTCTTCCTCCTCGAGCAAATCATGGATTCGTGGGGCAATGACTTCCTCATAATAGGAGCGATTTAAGATGCCGACTTCCCCTTTTTCTGGTAGTCCTTCGTGGATCCGCCATAGGTAGTCATGTTTTTGCTCCGTATCCGACGGTTTTTTGACGGAAATCGTTCGGAGTCCTTGTGCGTTCAAGTTAGAAAAGATATAGCTGATCGCCTCGTCCTTCCCCGCTGCATCAATTGCTTGCAGGATGACGAGGACGCCATTTTTCTCTTCAGCATGCAAACGCCAATGTAACTCTTGTAACGTCTCAACACTTTTTGGAATCCGTTTCTCTCGCAATTCTGCTTCCGAAATTTTATGTTCTTCTGATGTCGGGTAATTCGAAAACGAGACTTGCTCGCCTTCCTTAACACGATAGGATGACAGTTTCATGGTAGGGCTCCTCCTTTAATTGCTTCTAAAGGGGATTTACCCTACTCATTCATCCTGAAAACGTTCAGATGAACTTATCTTTTCAAAAGGAGACGGACTCCCTCTTCCAGCGTCGTCACGGGACGACCAAGTAATGCTTCAAAATCAGTACTTTCTACTGCCAGAGTCCCGGCTGCGATATCTGCCTGGATACCAGTCAGCATTGGAATCAAGAAGTCAGGTAAGCCAGCTGCTTGCATCCGCTCACCATATGTCGCTTCATCCACTTCATCTAAAGCGACCGATCGGTTAAGCACTGTTCCGACTGCAGTCGCGAGTTCTGCTTGTGTATGCAACGGACCCGATAGTTCATAGATGGGGTTTGGATGCTCAAGCGTCAGTCCCGTCGCAATTGCTAGCGCATACTCATCTTGTAACGCCCATCCGACTTTCCCTTCGCCTGCTGCCGTTAACCAGTCTGCGCCTTGCGCGACGGCGTCAATCGTTCCGAGTTCATTTTCGAGATACCAGTTGTTACGGAAAAAGACATACGGGATACCTGTCGCTTGAATCGCTTCCTCTGTGACACGATGCGTTCGAGCAAGTCCGTTTGTACTGTGTGCCGCATTGGCGATGCTCGTATAGCCGATCAGCTTGACGCCTGCCTCTTTTGCTGCCGTGACAGCGGCTTGGTGTTGCCGGATCCGAGTCGCCTCTTCACCGTCCGTCGAAATGATCAACAATCGATCGATTCCTTGAAACGCTTGTCCGAGTGTTTCGGGCTGATCAAAGTCTCCGTATCGGACATCGATTCCTTGTGCTGCAAGCTCTGTTGCTTTTTCGACGTCGCGGACACTAACTGCTACATGTTCGTTGCCGACTTGTTCACTGAGGTGTTGCACGATCCGCGCGCCTAATTTTCCGGTTGCTCCTGTAATTAACCATTTCATGATGAAACCACTCCTTTGAAGTTTGATGTTGTTCTTCATGATACGCTAGGTGATACACTAAAAAAAGTAGGCACTTATCTGAAACTAGGTCCCTCAAAACGAACCAATGGGAGAGGATGAATGTGGCTGTATTCGATACAACGACCAATCAACGCACTGCCTGTCCAGTCACTCGGGTCCAACAGATGGTCGCTGGCAAATGGAAGATCATCTTGCTGTGGCACCTGACACACGGGACACATCGTTTTCATGAACTGCAACAATTAACAGGTATCTCTAAGGGAACTTTGACACGTCAGCTACGTGAGCTCGAAGCAGATGGTTTGATTCAACGGCACGTCTTTGGCGAAGTTCCCCCTCGTGTTGAATATTCTCTAACGGATGCCGGACATAGTTTTTTACCGATTCTTGACCAAATGGCAGCTTGGAGTGAGCAACACTTCCAGGGGGAATAATCGTGAGTAACAAAAAAACATGCGCTTCTTCTCGATTCAGAAAAGAAGTGCATGTTGTCGTTCATTCCGTCGCTGTCACCGTCTGACGTAAGTGGGTATCAATCGCCTCTGCGACGCGTAATCCGGAGATGACAGCACTCTCGACGCGCGTCCGCCCTGATGCATCATCGGCTTCAAGGAACGCATCACCAGCAAGCCAAAGTGGATGTGACGACAGTTTCAAATGCGGTGTCCGGTAAACTGCGCGTGCCTGAGCGTAACGCCAACGCTTGAGCTGGCGGGAGATAATCGTCACTGGTCCGAGTTGCTGTTGTAACAGACGCTCGACTTCCGCGAGTGTCTCTTCTTCTGGGCGCTCGTACCAGTCTTCACTGAAGCGAGCTGTCATATAGACGCTCAGGAGTGTCGTCTTCGAAATCTGTTTCTCGGCATTATTGACGAGTTTTAACATCCCATCGACGAGTTGTTCGTCTTGTAGGCCGACTTCCCCGATCGTCAGTCGCTCTTTGATTTCAAACAGACCCACGAATGTCGGCTCGAACGTCACTTGGCGTAACTGCTCATGATCGTCCTCTCCGAGCGCCAGATCAGAAGCCTGCAACAGTTCATATGCTTGCGGTACAGGCGCCGTCACAAGTAACGCATCATACGCACCTTGATGATCCGTCGCTTGTGTGACGAGTTCGTCCTCCATTGCCGTAATATGCGTGACCTGTTCATTCAACTGGACGGGAATCCCTCGACCAATCGCTTGTACGAGTTGATTCATGCCGTCCGTCGCGACATAGCGTGGAAAATCCGTTCCGAACCATTTACGAACCCACCCTTTCTCAAGCCAGTCGTCGACTTCGCGTCCTAACTCTTCCGTCCGAACCGTGAAGAAGACGGCACCATGATCCGCTGTTCCTTCATCAATCCGACGAGTCGCCATTCGCCCCCCGACGCTCTGGCTTTTTTCGATGATTTCAACAGCATGTCCTGCTGCCTGCAATTGACGTGCCGCAAAGATTCCGGCGAGTCCACCACCGATGATTCCGATTCGTTTCCCTGTCATCTCGCTTCCCCCTCATATTCCTCATTTCTCTAAGTATAGAGGTTTCTTCCAAGACATGGGTGAATCAATATCCGTCCGATATGCTCGTCATCTGTAATTCCTGCTCGATGAGCATGATGTTCTCCTCAAAGAACATCTGGTGCTCTTCTTGTCCACGTTTGATGCACCAGCCGACGGCCGTGAGTGCTTCCCACAAACGATAGTATGCGAGATACGTCTCAATCGGCACGTCTGGGTGTAATGTCGCGTATCCTTCTTGAAATGCCGTGACGTAAATGGAACCGAACGTATTGAGATTACGGACGATCTTCGTGAAGTCCATCTCGACGGCCCCGTAGCGGGTCGTCTCGAAATCGATCACCCCTGTGACTTGATCACCTACCGTCAGTAAATTTGCTAGGCGGAAGTCACAATGTGTGGCAACGGGACGTGAAGGCTCCGGTAACGACTGTTCTCGTCTGACTAACTCTGTTTGGATGTTCTCTAAAAAACTGGGATCGAGTTCGGTCGTGATGAACGGCATGAATCCATCGAGTTTTTCATTCCGGAAGCGTCGCCAGTCCTGAACCGGATAGGCATAAAATCCATCTTCCGTATACTCGCCGTAATCTTCTCCTGTACACGTATGCAGCATTGCGAGCGTTCGACCAATTTCGTACGCCAATTTTTTATTCATCGAGATCGGTGCCTGTCCCGCTAAGGCAGCAAGTACGAACGCCCCGGTCGTCTGCCCGGGAGCTGCTTCAGCTAAGATGTGCGGCACGGGTACAAATTCTTCTAGTGCATGAATCCAGCCACGTTCCCGGTACCACTTTTCAGCCGTATACGGGCGCTTCAAGAAGACGACCTGACCATCCGTTAGGACGAGACGATCGACTTCAGAACTATACGATTCGTCGACAGTCGCGCATGCTGCGACGTCGAGTTGAAAATGTTCAAGCCATTCGTCTCGCGTCATTCCGTCGTTCCCACTATTTTCTGTAGCGTTTCACCTGGTAGACCGTCAATCGGTCCAACATAGGTCGATTCAAAACCTAATCCGATCAAAATACGGCGCGACGCTTCATGTGCTGGATCAATCGTCGCCGTGACGACCTGTAGCTCTTCTTCTGTCGCTAACTGTAAGAGACGCTCTGCAATGGCTGTGCCGTATCCGCGTCCCCACTGATCGGGTAGTAGCATGTAACCGAGCTCTGCTTCGAACGGTTGCGTTTGACTCCGGGTCATGTGCCCGATTCCAATCCATGTCTCTTCGGTATAAATCAGATACGATCCGAGTCGGTCGTGCTGCTGTTGTTCAAGGATTCGCTCAAAGCGTTGTTTCGTTTCCGTATCTGTTAATGCCTGTTCCGTGATGTAACGCATGACACGTTCGTCTTGAACGAGCATTGCGTATCGATCGTAGTCAGACGCTGTCATTTTTCGTAATTCAATCATCTTATTCTCCTCTTCATGTCCGGTAGTCATTGTGGGTTGGGGTGAAGACGTCGTCCGTTGACGGACGAACGATCGCAAAGTGCTCAACGTTATAATGACCGTGCAAGATTTGATTGTGGTGGGCGATCATTTGCTCCGGCGTCAGTACATCGGAGCCGTTTGTTGTATGCCTATCTGCGACGAGTGTGACATCAAAGCCATGCACCGTCGCGCTGCGCACCGCGGTATCGATGCAGTGCTCCGTCTTACAGCCTAAGACAATCAGATGTTCAATCGATGCTTGGCGTAGATGATCAAGCAAGGGAGTACCATGGAACGCATTCGTCGCCGCTTTATCGAACGTGACACTGGACGCTGGAACGGGAATCGAATCATGGACTGCAAAACCGGGTCCTGTTCCGCCAGCGACATCTAGATCCCGAATAAAGACGACCGGGATGTTCCGTTCGTCTGCTTCAAGTACGACTGCTTCGATGACATGCGCGACTTGTTCTTTTAAGTATACCGGACGTTCTTCGGTGTTTCCGTCGACGAGTTCCTGTTGAAAATCAATCACTAGGACCGCTTGTTTCATCGTCATGTTCCTCCTTGTAAAATCGACTGCTTGTTTCCTTCCCGCTCATCTGAATGATTTCCTGCTCCTGACAGACACGAAACTTTTTAGCTATTGGATTCGTTAAGAAGAAAGAAAGGATGTGTCTGGATGATTTGGTTTGGCGTCATCTTCTTATGTGTGCTTCTCGTCAATCTGACACTGGAGAAACTGATCATGAACCGGACGATGACAGGTCGCTGGTTCGTACGCAACTTACTCATTTGTCTCGGGATCACTCTATTACTATTTGGAATCGAACGTTATGTCATATCCGGATTCTAAAAAAGCAGATAGCGATTTTTCGCTATCTGCTTTTTTTAGTTAATAGACTTCGTAATTTTGCCCCGTCTGTGCCCCTTCGACACTTTTCTCAAACGCCGTCGCGACACGTAACGCCGGAACGGCTTCAAAACCACGGAAGAAGGGTCCGTACTTTTCAAGCGACTCGATCAGTACGTTCGGGCTGACACTGTTGATCCGAATACCTCGTGGCATCTCGATCGCTGCTGCATGAACGAACGCTTTGACTCCACCGTTCGCAAGCGCAGCAGATGCGCCTTGGCGAATCGGATCGTCCATCATGATGCCAGTCGTCAGCGTAAAGCTTCCTCCGTCTCGTACTGACTGTAAACCAAGTAGGACCAGATTAACCTGACCTTTTAGTTTACTGTCGATTCCGATTTGATTAAGCTCCGGTGTTAAGTCCGTCAATGGACCAAAATGAGCGCCACCTGTGGCACTGATAACAGCATCAACAGAACCGACTGTTTCATACATCGCCCGAATGCTTTCCTCTGATGTGATGTCGACTTGCACATCCGCTCCGCTTCGTCCGGCACGAATGATGTCATGCCGCTCACTCAGCCGTTCGACGACTGCCTGTCCAATCGTTCCGCTTGCTCCTACTACTAAAATTCGCATGATCCCTTCCCCTTTCACGTATCGCTTACCTATCTAGCCTACTGCACAGCAGATGATGGTTTCAAGGAATCTACCGGATGGGTCTTCAAGAAGACGAGGATCTCTTCGAACAAACGCTGTTTGTCCCGATCGAGCGTCAGTAAATGTTTACTGTTCGGAAGAAGAACCTTTTTCTGATCTCGGCTCGGCACCGTCGTTTCGATTCGCTCGAGACTGGCATGATAGACCGCATCATCTAAGGCGCCAAGGAATAGAGCGATGGGCTGTGTGATCTTCGGCAAGACGACTCCTGTGTCGAGAATGAACTGTTGCAGTGCCCGTAAGTCTTTTTCCGGGCGTGGAAAATGACAGTCGACAAAGTCTGCAATCCACTCTTGCGAACGATCGTCAAATTGAAAATACCGTTCCGTATAACGGCGGACTCTATGTTCGAGTCCCGCAATCGTCCGCTCAAGAACTGGCGTCGAGAGTAAGATGAGTCCGGCACATCCTGACTGTTCTGCCAGTCGAAGTGCCATCACTCCACCGAGTGATTGCCTAATCAAAAAGAAGTCTTTGTGCCCTTGCTCATGTAAAAAGGCGCATCCGTCTTGCGCGGACTGCCAGACGTCTTCGATCGTCGTCGCAAACAAACGCTCCGGCGATTCGCCGTGCCCGGCATAATTTGGCGCGTAACAGGTATACCCGGCTGCATGTAAAAAACGAGCGAGCCCTCGCATCTCGTTCGCACTCCCGGTAAAGCTATGTAACAGCAAAACAGCAGGTCCGGGTCCTTCTAAGTACAGATCCTTTGATTTTGTGATCATGCGCGCATCTCCTTTTTATCTCTTCACACTTCATCTACCGAAGCATCCTCCCGTAAAGATTCTATAATCCGAAAGCCTGGGTAGTCCGCTTCGGATCGTCGTTCGCCACTTGACCGATAATAAGCATTCCAGTAACTGATCATCCTGTCTTCGATTCGCTTCATGTATGCCGGATCATCCTCAACAAATCGCCGCTTCACTTCCGGATCCCATTGCTCGATCACGGGTACGATGATGTCGACGATTTCACGGACGTATTCACTAGCAAGTTCAAGAATATAGATGGGTATCCATTCATCTTGTTGATTTGTTTTGAGTAACTGACGGAGATAACGTTCACGGATGTGACCATCATGGTGACGGGTGTAAAGGCAAAATAACATCGTTTGTTGAGTCGACGTCAGTTGTTTAATCCGCTCCGAGTCGATCTCTGGTACATATAAGCGAGTCGGAATCTGTATCTGGTCGTGCTCTGTATTTACTTCGATCGCCCCGGGTGATAAACGCGTCCAAGCAAACGGTAGACACGCTTGGACGATTCGGACGTCCTGTTCATATCGTTTAGGAAATGCGGCGATCCAGCGATTCATCTTGTTGTCCTCCTATATAAAAAACCCCAAACGGCAGACACTTTCGCGCCAATCGTTTGGAGTCGATTTATTTTCTTATTCAACCGTTACCGACTTCGCCAAGTTACGTGGCTTATCGACGTCACAGTCGCGACCGAGTGCCGCGTAGTATGAAATCAATTGAAGTGGCAAGACAGACAAGAGCGGTGACAAGAGTGGCTCGACTGCTGGGATGACGAAGGCATCCGTCGGCAATTCAAGACCTTCTGCTGCGATGACACACGCGTTTGCACCACGCGCGACGACTTCCTTGACGTTCCCACGGTTGTTGAGGTGAACGTGTGGTTGTGTCACGAGTGCGATGACCGGTGTGTTATCTTCGATCAAAGCGATCGGACCGTGCTTGAGCTCGCCACCCGCATATCCTTCTGCTTGAATATACGAGATCTCTTTGAGTTTCAATGCACCTTCCATCCCGACGTATGCATCTTGTCCGCGACCGATGAAGAACGCGTTACGTGATTCAGACAAGTACTCTGTCGCGATTTCTTGGAAACGATCTTTTTGAGACATGACCGATTCCATCGCACTTGAGATTTTACCGAGTTCCTTCATGAGATCGAAGTTGACAGCAACCCCTTTCGCTTGAGCGAGGTCAAACGCAAGAACAGCGAGGACAGCGATTTGAGCTGTATACGCTTTTGTTGAAGCAACGGCGATTTCTGGACCCGCGTGGAGCAATAATGTTGCGTTCGCCTCACGTGACAATGTTGATCCTGGAACGTTCGTGATCGTCAGTGCCGGGTGACCAAGTTTCTTCGCTTCAACGAGAACCGCACGGCTATCCGCTGTTTCACCTGATTGTGAAAGGAAGAGGAAGAGTGGTTTCTCTGTCAATAATGGCATGTTGTATCCGAACTCAGAAGAGATGTGCACTTCTGTCGGGATGCCTGCGATTTGTTCAATCAACTGTTTCCCAATCAAACCAGCATGATAGCTTGTTCCGCAACCGATGATGTAGACACGGTCACGACCGAGTACGAGATCACGGACCGATTGGTCGAGTGTGATGTCGCCTGCTTCATTTTGATATTGTTGAACGATGTTGCGGATGACAGCTGGTTGCTCATCCATCTCTTTGAGCATGTAGTGCGCATACGTTCCTTTTTCGATATCTGATGCATCGATTTCAGCCGTATATGCTTCACGCTCTTGAACGTTACCGTCGAGATCTTGAATCGTAACGCTATCACGCGTCAAGATGATCATCTCACCGTCATGCAGCTCAACGAATTGATCCGTTACTTGTAACATTGCCATTGCGTCTGATGCGACGACGTTGAACGTCCCGTCACCGAGACCAACGAGAAGTGGTGATTTGTTTTTCGCAATGTACAAAACGTCTGGATTTTCAGCATCGATCAATGCGAGGGCATACGAACCGTGCAAGACGCGGAGTGTTTGACGGAATGCTTCCGCGACATCACCTGTCTCGTTGAAGTTCTTTTCGATCATCTGAACGATGACTTCTGTATCCGTGTCGCTGAGGAGATCGACATTCAATTCTGCTTTCAACTGCTCATCGTTCTCGATGACACCGTTGTGCACGAGTGTGAAACGTGTTGACGCACTTTGGTGCGGGTGCGCGTTTGGTACGCTTGGGACACCGTGTGTCGCCCAGCGTGTGTGTCCGATTCCGACTGTGCCGTCTGCATCTGCAGGAACGACTTCGCGTAGCGCAGCAATCCGGCCTACTTCTTTGTGGACTTGGACGCCGTCGTTGACGAACGCAAGACCTGCCGAGTCATAGCCGCGGTACTCGAGCTTCTCGAGACCTTTTAATAAAATTTCTTTCGTGTTGACCTGTCCAATCATACCTACGATTCCGCACATGTTACATCTCTCCATTTACAAGTATTTCCCTGAAGAGGAAACGGCTCTTGTTGAGAGGATCCCGATCGGTCTGTTTGTCCGCCCAATCACTTGGACGATTTCAGAACGATTTACGGTATGGATCTGGTACCGGGAGGCATCCGCCGAATCATTCGATAAACCTCCACCTCGTCAGCTTTCGTCCTACGGAGAAAGCCCTGGCGCTTCTTGTTTCTGTCCGACCCCGTTTCTGTCCGACTTCACCATCATACGAACTTTAATCTGAAAAAGCAAGAAAGGTAACGTATTTGTAACTATTCCCGATATTTTTCTATTCAATACGCATAATCCCTATTTTTTGTAAAAATATCAATTTGTTTTTCTAAAATAATTGTAAAAAAGAAGCAGAGCAATCGCTCTGCTTCGGGCTGCTTAGTTTTCTTGTAACGCGTAGTTCTCACGAACGACGTTCGCGATCCGCTCGACGTATGCATCACACGCTTCTTGTGTCGGGGCTTCTGCCATGACACGAACGAGTGGTTCTGTTCCTGACGCACGAACGAGAATACGTCCGTTGCCTGCCATCTCTGCTTCGACTTCTGCAATGATCGCTTGCACGGCAGGACCGCTCATTGCACCATTTTTGTCTGAGACACGGATGTTAACGAGACGTTGTGGGAAGATCGGCATCTCAGCTGCGAGTTCCGATAACTTTTTCCCTGTCGCTTTCATGATTTGCAACAACTGGACGCCTGACAACATGCCGTCCCCTGTCGTTGAGTAATCCATGAAGATGATATGCCCCGACTGTTCACCACCGAGTGTGTAGTCGTTCTTACGCATTTCTTCGACGACATAACGGTCACCGACTGCTGTCTGAAGTGCCGTCATCCCGTTTTCTTCAACAGTTTTATGGAAGCCGAGGTTACTCATGACCGTCGCAACGATCGTGTTGTCTTTCAGACGACCAAGTTCATTCAAGTATTTTCCGCAAATGAACATGATTTTATCGCCATCGACGATATCACCGTTCTCATCGACTGCAATCAAGCGGTCGCCGTCTCCATCAAACGATAAACCAACATCTGCGCCTTTTTCCTTAACGAAGGCAGCGAGATGTTCTGGGTGTGTCGAACCGACACCATCATTGATGTTGAGTCCGTTCGGAGTTGTACCGATCGTCGATACTTCTGCTTCCAAGTCACCGAATAGACGTGGCGCGAGGCTTGACGTCGCACCGTGTGCGCCGTCGATCGCGACATGGATGCCTGAGAAATCTTCATCCGATGTCTGGCGAAGCATATGAAGATATTTTTGTGCACCTTCGTAGTAATCGTGAACGAAACCGAGTTCTTTTCCAGCTGGACGTGGTAATGTATCTTCTGCTTCATCGAGCAATGCTTCGATTTCAAGCTCAGTTGCGTCATCGAGCTTGAAGCCATCTGAACCGAAGAACTTGATTCCGTTATCTTCAACTGGATTGTGCGATGCAGAAATCATGACTCCCGCTGTGGCATCCATCGTTTTTGTCAGATACGCGACACCCGGTGTCGAGATGACACCAAGACGCATGACTTCTGCACCGATTGATAAAAGACCAGCGATGAGTGCGTTCTCAAGCATTTGACCAGAAACACGTGTATCGCGTCCAATCAAGACTTTTGGTCGTGTGCTTTCGTGTTTCGTCAACACGTAACCACCTGTTCGACCGAGGCGATATGCTAGTTCCGGTGTCAATTCTACGTTTGCGACGCCGCGTACGCCGTCAGTTCCAAAATACTTACCCATGTGTTATTTCCTCATTTCACTAATTTGTTTTAATTGGTCGGAACGGATGTCCGCGGAACAGCTTTTAGCGTGACATCCATATTATCCGGACGCAGGACATCAAAGGCTTTTGACGTCTGATACGAAATCGGCAATCCGTGCGTTCCTTCTTTTAGTCCCGTCACATCGATGACCGCTTTGATATCCGTCGCATCGATCGATGCTAAATCAGATTCTTTCCCACGGACAACGACATCAATCGTTTGGTTGTAATCAATCGTATACTTCGATTCATCAAACCCATTTAACGTGACCGTCACACCGGGAATCGTTTTCTCTGCCCGATCCTCGACGGTTTCCGTCGTCGACTTCGCATTTTCCTTTTCGACAACGATATTGACGGTGACCTGTGTCGGATCCATCGCTGTCGCATTTTCCGGTTCAACAAGTTTGACGGTTTTTTCTGTCGTCTTCGTCAATCCTTTGAGCGAGACCGCTTCCGTATCAACGGAACCGATACGCTCTAACTCTTCTTTTGTTCCATATAGACGAGCTTCCGTCGTAACGGGAACGATCTTGACGACGGTATATCCTTTTTTGACGTCATCTTTTGTCTGCACATTGATCGGTACCGTCTTACTTTCCTTATAGATCGGTACTGTGATTTCTAGTTGTTCCGGTTGGTAAGATGCATTGATCGTATTCCCGTTCGCATCGGTCGCTTTGGCATTGAACGTCTCTTTAAACGTCTCTGCCCGACCAGTTACATCGATCGGTACTTGGATCGCTGAAATCGCCTGTAACTTCTCTGCGCCTCCCGTAACTTCAACGGTTTGTTGATTCGGTTGCGCTTCCCCAGCGACATATCCTTCAGCGATTTTGTTTTTATTGAGTAAGGCGACTTGTACCGGTACTTCCTTTGTAATCTTCTTATCTAGGAAGACTTCAATCGTCTCCTGCTTTGGCGTCACCTCGACATCTTTTCCGAAGCCAGTTGCTGTGACACGGACACGATGATAGCCAGGGTCAAGTCCTTTTAAATCAATCGATAACCCAAAATCCTGAACAAGCCGAAGCATCGTCAAGCTACTCGATGGACCTTTAACGGTTACCTCCATCGTATTTGGAATATTATAGGCGACCCACTGCGATTCATCATACTGGACCGTGACCGGCACGTCAAATTTCGTCGAACCTTGACCTGCGATCGGCAACAGACTAGCGGCGTCACTCTTTCCTGTCGTATTCGAACCTGCCACCATCAAATACAACATGACGGCTAAGACGACCGCAACAATGCGTAAAAACCATCGTTCATTGAACCATTTTTCGAACATTATTTTTTCGCCCCCATCCAGTTCAAGAAGGAAGTATTCGTCTGTTCGACCTTAACGATCGTCTCAAGCAACTTCGTCCGTAAGGATTCTTCATCGAGTTCCCGGTACAGACGTCCATTGATGGCGAGTGAGACACCACCCGTTTCTTCCGAGACGACGAGCGTAACACTATCCGTTACTTCACTGACACCGATTGCAGCGCGGTGACGTGTTCCAAGCTCTTTTGAGATATGTGCACTTTCTGACAACGGTAAGTAACAAGCGGCAGCTGCTAACTTGCCTTGCTGGACGATGACGGCGCCATCATGTAATGGTGTATTCGGAATGAATAAGTTGATCAGCAACTGACTCGTGATTTGTGAACCAAGCGGAATGCCCGTCTCTACGTATTCACTCAGTCCTGTCTCACGTTCAATCGTCACGAGTGCTCCAATACGGCGTTTTGACATGTACTGGGCAGACGATACGAGCGCATCGACGATTCGAACTTGTTCATCTTCATCACTGATCGCACTACGTGAGAAGAATTTACTCGTTCGTCCTAAGTGTTCCAGTCCACGCCGGAGTTCGGGTTGGAAGATGATGATGATCCCCAGTAACCCATAGGTGATAATTTGATTGAGTAAGAATTGAAGTGTTTTGAGTCCAAAAAAGCCACTCAGGAACCAACTGATCAAAATGACCGAAATCCCTTTAATGAGCTGGACCGCTTTTGTTCCTTTGACGATGATCATGAGACGGTAAATAACGAACGTCACAACCGCGATATCAATCACATCATTAATATAATCGTACCAATGTACGTTTTCTCCCAGTTTCAACAATTGAAATTGAAGTGGTTGCCAGCTGAAGTAATTCACCAACCGTGCCCCCTAACTCATCTGATTTAAACAGTTTCCATTATAGCACAAAGGGACGAGTTCGACTCGTCCCATCTGATTATTGAAATAGACGTTTGATTCCGTACCAAACGCGTTCGAATAATTGATCAATTTCCTTGATTTCTCCGGTCACGCTACCGGCACTCGCCGTGTAAGCTTTCCCATCAACGGTCATGACGTCGCCATTAACTTTCCCTTCGATTCGGACGTTCCCGCCTTCGACATAGAGATCTTGATCGACCGTGACGCCTTTTGGCACGACGACCTCACCATTTTGAGCGACGATGCCTGGTGCATTTGTATAAGATAAGTCATGTTCTTCCTGTGCCATATAACCACCAAGGCTACCGATCGACAAAAGTAAGAAAACAGCCGCCGCCGCGAGCAATGGGTATTGCTTCATCTTCCCTCCAAAACGGGACGGTTGCGGTTGGTGCAGTAAAGCAGCGCTCGGCGTATCCACCTGGTCGGGCAATTGTGCCAGCACGCGGGATGTAAAATCTGCCGATAATTTGGGCGCTGGAAGTTGACGCAGTCGAGCATCAAGGAGTCGATACTCTTCGAACTCGTCCATCGCGTCCGCTTCCCGTAACTCTGCTTCCAATCGCTCGAATTCCTCAGGTGGTTGGTTTTGATCTAAATAATCCTGAATCCGTTCATGTACATGCTCTCGTGACATGGTGAGTTCCTCCTTCTCATCGTTTGGCAAAATGCTTCTTCAGCGCTTCCCGTCCACGATGAATTCTAGTTTTGACAGTAGCGACAGGTAATTCGATCATTTCACTGATTTCCTTTAGTGAAAGATCCTCTATATATTTCAGGACGAGTGGGACGCGGTATTTTTCTGGTAAAGCTGCAATCGCATCCCCGACTTCACTTCGTTGCTCGTTATCGACCACTTGGTCCTCCGGCAAGGTGTCCTTGCTTTCGAGTTGTGAATACAATGTCAGTCCTTCAGTACCTGACATCTCAGCATCAAGAGAATAGTCAGGTTTCTTTTTCCGTAATCGGTCAATCGATACGTTCGTAACGATTCGGTATAACCAAGTCCGGAACTTCCATTGTGCATTATACGAATCGATCTTCGTAAATACACGGATGAAGGCTTCTTGTGTCGCATCCTCCGCTTCCATTCGATCGCGCAAGACCCGGAAAGCCACAAGAAAGGCACCTTCCTTATATAGATCAACAAGTGCCGCAAAAGCATCACGGTCTCCCTGTTTCACTCGCTCAATTAAGCGTAGTGTCGTTTCTTCCACTTTGAATACCCCCCGCTCTATGCGGTCAATCTCTTATACGAAGTCGACCGATAAATGTTTCATCTCCTTTTAAATTGTAACAAAAAAACTTGAACCCCGATGAAAAGAGTTCAAGTTCTATCCATTATTTTACTAAGCGATGTGTTTCCATTGCCAAAAGTAAATCTCCGATCAGTTCATTCGCAAGTTCCGCGGTTCCGTTTCCTTCTTCAAGCAAAGGATTCACTTCAACAAATTCAGCTGCAATGAAGTCTTCTGCCGTTGCGCAATGCTTGAGCACCGTCTTCGCATCGTCTAAGAAAATGCCATCAGCAACACGTGTTCCTGTACCGACGACAAGCGATGGATCAAGACCGTCCATATCGAAACTAAGATAGAATGCATCCGTTGTTTCCTTCAAATAGGCAATCGCTTCTTCCATGATCGCGTCCATCCCCCGAGTTCGGATCGCTTCCATATCGTAGACACGAATACCAAGACGATCAATCAGTTCTTGTTCGCCTGGATCAACGTCACGTAATCCGATGAAGACGAGATGTTCCGGTTGCAGCTTAACATCTGTTCCTCCTACTTCCGTTAAACGCTGATGTCCTTCCCCAAGGGCTACAGCGAGCGGCATACCGTGGATGTTGCCAGACGGTGATGTTTCCGGTGTATTCAAGTCACCGTGTGCATCGAACCAGATGACGCCAAGACGTGGTACAGTCTGACGTAACCCCGCAATCGTTCCGATCGCCATGCTGTGATCACCACCAACTAACAACGGAAAGCGTTGCTCTGATAACGCATCGCGAACAATCAGATGCAAGTCATTCGTCGTGTGGACGACGCCTTCAAGACGCTTTAGCTTCGGATCTTCTTCTCGGACCGCATCCTCGGATAAAACAGCCGCTTCCCCGTAGCGTACTGCTTCTTGTCCCCGTGCTTCAAGTGTCGCTAACAAACCGGCTTTTTCGACAGCAGCAGGTCCGTGTTCAGTGCCCGGCTTTCCTTGTCCATAACGGTACGGTACGCTGATATACGCGATATTCATTCGATATTCCCCCTATGTCATAGTCACTTCTACATGTATTGTAAGCGGTAACAAATAGGTGGTTCAACTCAACAAAAAAACGCATGAATATACAAAAAAACACCGTGAAGGGAATCACGGTGTTCTTGCGTACGTACTCTGGTTATGCTTGGCATTTCATATAAAAAAAACTTAAGACGAACGAAACTCGCTTAAGATCTTTAAATAAAATTGGTGGAGCCTAGCGGGATCGAACCGCTGACCTCCTGCGTGCAAGGCAGGCGCTCTCCCAGCTGAGCTAAGGCCCCGAAAGAAAAAGCGGAAGACGGGATTCGAACCCGCGACCCCGACCTTGGCAAGGTCGTATTCTACCACTGAACTACTTCCGCAAGAAATGAGCCATGCAGGATTCGAACCTGCGACCCTCTGATTAAAAGTCAGATGCTCTACCAACTGAGCTAATGGCTCGACATGGTGGGGGGGGGCGGATTCGAACCGCCGAACCCGAGGGAGCGGATTTACAGTCCGCCGCGTTTAGCCACTTCGCTACCCCCCCAGTTTGTCTAGGAAACTTATACGATTGAGAAAAAACAGTGCCGGCAACAGGAGTCGAACCCGCGACCTACTGATTACAAGTCAGTTGCTCTACCAGCTGAGCTACACCGGCACAAAAAGTATAATGGTGACCCGTACGGGATTCGAACCCGTGTTACCGCCGTGAAAGGGCGGTGTCTTAACCGCTTGACCAACGGGCCATTGGCTCCGCAAGTAGGATTTGAACCTACGACCTACCGGTTAACAGCCGGTTGCTCTACCACTGAGCTATTGCGGAATAAATGAATT
>NZ_JAUTYQ010000010.1:0-675 GCF_041945985.1 Exiguobacterium sp. PHA03 | reverse complement strand
TTTTGTATTCCGTAGAATACGATTTTTGCCTCATCGTTCAGTTTTCAAAGTTCGTCATAAAAATGGTGGAGCCTAGCGGGATCGAACCGCTGACCTCCTGCGTGCAAGGCAGGCGCTCTCCCAGCTGAGCTAAGGCCCCATTAAAGGGATGAAATTGAAGATGGTCGGGAAGACAGGATTCGAACCTGCGACCCCTTGGTCCCAAACCAAGTGCTCTACCAAGCTGAGCTACTTCCCGAAAATGCACCCTGAGAGATTCGAACTCCCGACCCCTTGATTCGTAGTCAAGTACTCTATCCAGCTGAGCTAAGGGTGCGGAATATAAGGATCAAACAGCAAACATCAAAATGAAAATGGTACCGAGGGCCGGAATCGAACCGGCACGGGGAAACCCCCGCAGGATTTTAAGTCCTGTGCGTCTACCAGTTCCGCCACCCCGGCAGGGATATAAAAGGTAGAACCTTCATTCATAATTGAATTCTGGTGATCATTGAAGATAAAGATGGTGCCGGCAACAGGAGTCGAACCCGCGACCTACTGATTACAAGTCAGTTGCTCTACCAGCTGAGCTACACCGGCAAGTGTAATAAAAATGGTGGAGGATGACGGGATCGAACCGCCGACCCCCTGCTTGTAAGGCAGGTGCTCTCCCAGCTGAGCTAATCCTCCATATGT